>CANQBV010000025.1 GCA_947589595.1 uncultured Clostridia bacterium | reverse complement strand
ATCAAAAGACCTCTCGAAAGTCTGCAAACCCGCATAAATACTGGGTTTTTACGACTTCTCAACTTATTCCCACTCGACCGTTGCCGGGGGCTTGGTGGTGATGTCGTAGACGACGCGGTTGATGTGTTTGACCTCGTTGGTGATGCGGGTGGAAACGCGGGCGAGGATGTCGTAGGGGATCTTGGCCCAGTCGGCGGTCATGAAATCGTCGGTGGTGACGGCGCGGATGGCAACCAGGTGGTCGTAGGTACGGTGATCGCCCATGACGCCGACCGTGCTCACGCCGGGCAGGACGCAGAAGAATTGGGAAAGGTGCTGTTCGTAGCCGCATTTTGCCATTTCATCGCGCAGGACCCAGTCGGCGTTTTGCAGGATTTCGATCTTTTCCTGGGTAATTTCGCCAATGATGCGCACGCCCAGTCCCGGGCCGGGGAAAGGCTGCCGCCAGACCAGTTCTTTCGGAATGCCGAGTCTTTCGCCCACGCGGCGAACCTCATCCTTAAAGAGATCGCAAAGCGGCTCAATGACGCCTAAGAATTCAATATCCTTGGGCATTTCTACTTTGTTGTGATGGGTTTTGATCTTGTCGGCGTCTCCCTTACCGGATTCAATGCAGTCGGGGTAAATGGTGCCCTGAGCAAAAAAGCCCTTTTCGTTTTGCTTGCGGATCTCGTCCCAAAAGACCTTGTAAAATTCCGTGCCGATGATCTTGCGTTTTTCTTCGGGGTCGGTCACGCCTTTTAACGCAGAAAGAAAATGCTCCCGGCAGTTGACGCGGACGAAATTCATATCAAAAAGGGAAGTGAAGGTTTTTTCGACAAAATCTCCTTCGTTTTTGCGCATCAGGCCCTGATCCACAAAAACGCAGGTCAACTGCTTGCCGACCGCACGGCTCAGAAGTCCGGCCGCCACCGAGGAATCCACGCCGCCGGAAAGCCCGAGAATGACTTTTTTATCGCCGATTTTTTCTTTCAGGCGGGCAACGGTGTCTTCAATGAATGAATCCATTTGCCAGTCGCCGCGGCATTCGCAGACCCGGTAGAGGAAGTTTTTCAGCATCTGATTGCCGAATTCGCTGTGCGTCACTTCCGGGTGAAACTGTACCGCAAAAAGTTTTTTGGCGCGGTTTTCCATAGCGGCAACGGGGCAGGCCTCGGTCTTGCCGCTGATCTCGAAGCCCGCGGGCAGCGTTTTGATGCGATCCGTGTGGCTCATCCAGACAACGCTTTTTTCGGGAACGCCGAAAAAGAGAGGGGAATCGCTTTTCTGCACCGAAAAATCAATTTTTCCGTATTCCGACTGTTCCGCCGTTTCCACCGTGCCGCCTGCCATCCACGCAGTGAGCTGACAGCCGTAGCAGATGCCCAGAACCGGCACGCCCAAGTCCAGAATGGCCGGGTCGTAATGCGGGGAGGCCGGATCGAAAACCGAATTCGGCCCGCCGGTGAAAATAATGCCCTTGTAGCCGTTTTCCCGGATCGTTTCGATCGGAACCGTATAGGGGAGAATTTCCGCAAAAACATGATGATCACGCACGCGCCGCGCAATCAGTTGATTGTATTGACCGCCAAAATCAAGCACTAAAACTTTTTCCATATCGCACCCCCGGAGATTGATGTCGCCTTATTTTAACACGAAAATTTTCATTTGTCTATCGGGAATTTGGGAAATCGCGCGGATTTCTTGACAAAATCTCCTCTGTTTTGTACCATCAAAAGAGAAAGGAGCATTCTATGGAGATCCGCAGCTTGGAATATGCCGATTTAGAGCGCGCATCCGCTCTTTTGTGGAAAAGCTTTTATGAGACGGAAAAGCACAATTTTTCCCTGCGTGGGATGGAAAAGTTCCGCGACGCCACCGGCGCCGTCTCTCTTTCGATGAGTCTTTTCCGAGGGGAGATCTGCCTGTACGGCGCCTTTGAGAGCGATGTGCTTTGCGGAGTCGGCGCGGTCAAAGGGGAAAACCATATCCTGCTTTTGTACGTCCTGCCGGAATGCTTTCACCAAGGAATCGGCTCGGCGCTGCTTTCCCATATGCTCGCCCGCTGCCGGGGTGCGCGCGTAACGGTAAACGCCTCTGACAGCGCGGTTCCTTTTTACGAAAAGCGCGGCTTTTTGAAGGTCGGCGACCGGCGCGAGGAAGAGGATTTCATTTTCACCCCCATGGAAAAAACAAAATAAAAGGGAAGAAACGCAGCCGGCTGTTCTCACACGGACGAAACGGAATGTCAAGGGCCTTTACGACGTATTTTTTGTTTTTTGGCGAACGATTTCGGCGGCGCTTTCCGTTCCCGCATGAAAGAGGGCGCTTCCCAAAGGGGGAAGCGCCCTCTTCTTTCTCTTTTTTACAGGTCGTCCGCGTCCTGCACCGGCTTCTCAAAGGGATTCAGAGGATTGCCCGTGTACCAGCCGTCCGGATCCGTGCGGCTGGAAGGGAAGCGGATCATGTCGCTCACGCCCTCCGGCACGATCGGCACGAGCGGTTTCTTACGGTCGCGCGGGTTGATTTTCGTCTTTTTTGGCTCCAGCATTTTGACGCCTCCTTTTTCTGTTTTTACTATGCCGCGCCAAAAGAATTTTTATACGCCGCATATTGAAATGGAAAAAAATATATGTTAAAATAAAATGAAACGATATCATTGAAAAGGAGCCTTTTCCATGCCGGAAGAATACTATATTACCTTAGGGGAAATTATTGATAAATTTTCGCTGAAAGAAATTGTCTGCCGCGCCGAAGACCGCGAAAAACACATTTGCCACAAGGAAATTAACCGGCCGGGGCTTTTTTTGGCGGGGTTTTATGAGTATTTTGATCCCGAACGGATCCAGATTATCGGAAAAACCGAGTGTAAATATTTGCTCGGACTTTCCAAGGAAGAAAGAGCCAAAAGCATCGATTTTCTCATGCAGCAAAAGCCGGTCTGCGTGATCGTCACCCACGGGCACAACGTGTCGGAGGAAACGGAGTCAGCGGCGCGCCGCCATGGGATCCCGCTTTTGAACACAGAAAAAGATACCTCCTACTTTATGGCGGCGCTGATCGCAGAGCTGAACGTGGCGCTGGCGGAACGGGTGCAGCGGCACGGCGTTTTGGTAGAGGTATACGGCGAAGGCGTGCTGATGCTGGGCGACAGCGGCGTCGGCAAAAGTGAAACGGCGATCGACCTGGTCAAGCGCGGCCATCGCCTGGTGGCCGACGACGCGGTCATCATCAAAAAAGTGTCCGATAAAACCCTGGTCGGCTCCGCGCCGGAAATGATCCGCCACTATGTGGAGTTGCGCGGGATCGGCGTTGTGGATATCCGCCGGCTTTACGGGATGGGCGCGGTGAAGGTCACGGAAAAAATCGATCTCATCATCCATTTAGAGCCCTGGGTGCAGGGGAAATTTTACGACCGTCTGGGAATGGATACGGAATACACCGAAATTCTGGGGATCCGCGTTCCTTCGATGACGATCCCCGTTCGCCCCGGACGGAACCTGGCGCTGATCGTGGAAATCGCCGCCATGAACAGCCGTCAGAAGCTGATGGGCTTCAATACTGCTCAGGAATTGAGCGATAAACTCATGAATCAATTCGAAAAGGAATAAAAGGATGGTTAGCATCGGAATCGATCTCGGCGGTACCAATATTGCCTGCGGCATTGTTACGGAAGAAGGAAAGCTCCTTCTCAAAAAAAGCTGTAAAACGCTTGCTCACCGTCCGGCCGCCCAGATTTTGGACGATATGGCCCTTCTGGTCAAAAGTGTGATCGCCGAAAGCGGCGTTTCGGAAAACGAGGTGCATTTTTGCGGCGTTGCCTGCCCGGGAGTTGCCAATAGCGACGAAGGCGTCATTGAATATTCCTGTAACCTGCCCACCTTCCTCGGGCTGCCTCTGGTGGAGGAATTAAAAAAACGCCTCGGAAACATGGAAGTAGTCCTGGAAAACGACGCCAACTGCGCCGCCAAGGGCGAAGCCGAAGCCGGCGCCGCCAAAGGCTGCCGCACTTCGGTTTTCATCACGCTCGGCACCGGTGTAGGCGGCGGCGTGGTGCTGGACGGCAAAATTTTCCACGGCTTTAATTTCGCCGGCGCGGAATTGGGGCACACCGTGATTGAAAAGGGCGGCAGAGAGTGCTCCTGCGGGCGGCGGGGCTGCTGGGAGGCGTATAGCTCGGCGACCGCTCTGATCAAATTTTCCCGCGAGGAAATGGAAAAAAATCCGCAAAGCCTCATGTGGCAGTGCGCGGAGAAAAACGACGGCAAGGTGGACGGCCGCACCGCGTTCGACGCCATGCGCCTGGGCGATGAATCGGCAAAGCGCGTGATCGAGCTGTTCTGCAGCTATCTTGCCTGCGGTATTACCAATATGGTCAATATTTTCCAGCCGGAGATCATTTCCGTCGGCGGCGGCATCTCGGCCGAGGGGGAAACGCTGCTCGCCCCTGTGCGCGAAATTTTGGAAAAAGAGCAGTATTCCCGCCACTGCAAAAAGAAAACTATTTTGAAAAATGCAGAGCTAGGCAACGATGCCGGTATCATCGGCGCCGCTTTGCTTTGGAGATGTGAATGCTGAATTTTCAAACGGCACGGGAAATCACAAGCCGGCTTTGCCGGGAGAAAAAGCTTTCCGAATCCGAATTTGAATGGAAAGAATCCGTTTCTTTAGCGAGCCTTACCTCCTTTAAAACCGGAGGAAATGCCACGGTTTTTTATCCGCTTACCGAAAAAGCGGCAACGCTTTCCTATCCCGCTTTCTGCAAGGCGGGGCTTCCTGTTTTTGTACTCGGCGGCGGCACGAACGTGATCGCCAGGGACGAGGGATACGGGGGCATTCTGTTTTCCTTAGCAAAATTAAAAGAGATCTCGGTTTCCGGGAACCGGATTACTGCGCAGAGCGGCGTCCCCGTGACGGCGCTGGCCTCTTTGGCGCGCAAAAACGCCCTTGCCGGCGCGGAATTTTTATACGGCATTCCCGGTACGGTCGGCGGCGCGGTGTTTATGAACGCCGGCGCCTACGACGGCGAAACAAAGGATATTGTTTGCGAGGCGCGCGCCGTTTTGCCGGACGGAACGATCCAGATCTTTGCGGGGGCGGCCTGCGGCTTTGGCTACCGGAACAGTGTTTTTATCGAAAACCGCGCGCTTATTCTGTCGGCGGTGTTTTCCCTGCAGACAGGGAACGAAGAAAAGATCCGCGAAAAAATGGAAGATTTTATGGCGCGTCGCCGCGAAAAGCAGCCGTTGGAATTTCCCAGCGCCGGCAGCACCTTCAAGCGCTGCGAGGGGTATTTTACGGCCAAGCTGATCGATGATTTAGGGTTGAAGGGCGCCCGGGTCGGCGGAGCCATGGTATCGGAAAAGCACGCCGGCTTTATCATCAATTACGGCCATGCCACCAGCGCCGATATTTTTGCGCTGATCGAAAAGGTGAAAGCCGCGGTCTGGGAAAAGAAAAAAATTGCCATTGAATGTGAGGTACGCACCATCGAATAGGTGCCGGATGCTATGCCGACTTTTTCGCACGAAGTAAAAGATTTTCTTTGCAGCAAAACTTTTTCCGAGCTCGGCATGAATGAAAAAGAGCGCGTTAAGGTCAAAGACTGCTGTGCCGACTCCTTTTTTTCGGCGGCGCTCCTTTTCTCAGGCAAAAAAGAAGACGGAGGCCTTTCGTTTTCTTCGGAGCTGCCGCTGTTTTTGGAAATTCTGGAATATATCATGATCCGCGATTTCGGCCTGGAAGCCCGGATCGTCGGGCAGAAAACAAAAAAAGGCGAGCATATGACTCTGCTCGTCTCCGATTCGCAAAAGAAAACGCTGCTTTCCCGGACGAAAGAAATCGGCTTTCGCTGTCCCGCCTGCCGCGGATTCTTTTTACGGGCGGCGTTTCTGGCCTGCGGCACGGTGCAGGACCCTGCCGCAAGGGGGTATCACGCGGCGTTCCTTTGCCGGACAGCCGGGCAAACCGCCGCGCTGCAGAATCTGCTTGCGGAGCTGGCGCTCCCGGCGGCGGTGAACCGCAGAAAAGACGGAACGCTTTTGTATTGGAAAGAGAGCGGCAAAATCGAAGATCTGCTGGCGCTCGTGGGCGCGCAGAAATACGCCATTCAGCTCATGAACCGCAAAATCGAAAAAAGCATCCGCAATGACGTCAACCGCCGGCAGAATTTCGATGACGCCAATCTGCAGCGGGCGGTGGATCGTTCGCAAAAGGTGCTGGCGGCTATCTCTTACTTAAAGGAAGAAAAAATTTTCGAATCGCTCCCGGAAAGCTTAAAAAGCACCGCCAAGCTTTTGGAAGCGTTCCCGGAGGCCACGTTGCAGGAGCTGTGCAGCCGTTCGGAGGAACCAATCACCAAATCCGGCCTGAACCACCGTTTTACCAGGCTTTGTGCGCTGGCGGAAGAAAGGAAAGAGCAAAATGAAACACCATAACGGCGATTTTTACGCGCTTTTGTTTC
Organism: uncultured Clostridia bacterium; assembly: GCA_947589595.1. Classification (GTDB taxonomy): domain Bacteria; phylum Bacillota; class Clostridia; order Oscillospirales; family SIG627; genus RGIG5579. Next base: position 6,954 of record CANQBV010000025.1, on the reverse strand, counting down.
AAATGAAAAATATTGTCCGCTGGGGACTGATGTACAATACCCGTGCGGAAAATTTAAGCGAACACTCCATGGAGTGCGCCATCCTTTGCCACGCGCTGGCGCTGATCGGCAACCGGGAATTCGGGAAGGCTTACGACCCGCTGCGCCTTTTGGCAGCCGGCTTGTTTCACGATATGAACGAGGTGCTGACCGGCGATTTGCCCACGCCCGTGAAATATTACAACGAATCGATTAAAAATTCCTATAAGGAGATCGAGCGGATCTCCGGGGAAAAGATGCTCTCGCTTCTTTCCGAAGAAACGGCGCGGGAATACCGTGCGCTTCTCTCCCTTTTACCTGAGGAAGAAAGGATTGTCAAAGGGGCGGATAAGCTCTGCGCCTATATCAAATGTCTGCAGGAGCTTGGCCGCGGCAACCGCGAGTTTTCCTCCGCGAAAACGTATAACGAGGCTTCTCTGAAAGCGCTGGGCGTTCCGGAGGTGGATTATTTTATGGAGCACGAGCTTGCTTCCTTTACCAAAAATATCGACGAAGTTCGGCTATAAAGTCTTTTTCATGCAAAAAGCGGCTTTGTGTTGCAAAGCCGCCTTTTACTTCGGTGTGCAGTAATAAACGGTGTCCCATGCCGGCAGGTAGGGGTGGTGCCGCAAATGAAAGCGGTACGGCGCGATTTTCTGCACCTGCAAAGGGAGTTCAAAAAGATCCTCCGTGCGGTGGTAAGCACTGATCCATAAAGAAGGCCTGGCCCGGCGGATGATGCCTTCGCATCCCTCGATCGCCTCTTTTTCCGCCCCCTCTACGTCGAATTTAATATGGTGGGCAACGGGTACGGTCTCATCCACCCGAACGGCGCGCACCTCTGTTTTTCCGTTCCTTTCAATCGCCGCGCTGCGCCCGGTTTTTCCATTCAGGAAAAGCGTTTCGTTCCGGCTCCAGGCGGCGGCCTCCACAGCCCGGCAGCGGAGCAGGGAGCGTGTGTTTTCCAAAAGTTTTAAAAAGCTTTTGTGATTTGGCTCAAAAGCAATGATCTCCCGGTACTCGCCGTGCCGCATTTCGGCAAATTCCAACGCGGTGTCGCCGTTATAAGCGCCGAGATCCACAAAAACGTCGTTCGCGGAAAAGGGGATCAGTCTTTCAAAAACCTCGCTTTTTTCGGTTTGAACGTCCAATAGATACGCAATCTTTCCCGACAGCTTAAAACGAAGCAGGTTTTCATAAACCTTTTTGGAAAAATCATCTGCCAAAAGCGCGTATGCCGCTTCGATTCTGCTGCGGTTTTGCTCCAGAAACGCCCGGTCGAAAAGAGCGCCGCCGAAAAGCGGCACGTCCGGAGCGTAGAGCTCGTTTTCCTGTGCCAGCGCGCGGATTTTGTCGATCCATTCTTTTTGAAAGGCGCCGAACGCCAGCAGGATCACCGCGTCGCCCAGCCTTTCTTTTATTTCAGAAAAGGTTTGAATCTCAAAACCGTGAAATACCTTTTTTCTAACGTATTCATCGCTGGCGAAAATCCCCCGAACCGGGATTTTATACTGCTTGCAGGCGGCGAGGATTTTTTCGCAGCCGTCGCCCATCCCATAGATCACAACGGGCTTTTGCACGGTTTGTAAATATTCCCAAAGAAAAGCTTCTGTTTCCATTTTTTTCAGATCGTCAATCATTTTTTCTCATTCTACCATGGAAAACGTAATGTTTCAAGAAAAGGAGCGTGCAAAAATGGAAAAGGCCGTCGGCGTTGTTTGCGAATTCAATCCGTTTCACAACGGGCACGCGCTTCTTTTAAACCGCATCCGCGAAAGGTTCCCGGAAAAGCCAATCGTCTGTGTGATGAGTTCAAATTTTGTGCAGCGCGGCGATTTTGCGATTTTGGATCAGTACGCCCGCGCGAAGGCGGCGGCGCTTGGCGGCGCGGATCTGGTGCTGCAATTACCGTTTCCGTTTTCCTGCCTCTCCGCGGAAAGCTTTGCCGAAAGCGCGGTTTCGATTTTGGATCGGCTCGGCGCCGTTTCGCACCTGGCGTTTGGCAGTGAGGTAACGGAGCCCGAAGAATTTCAAAAGGTGGCGGAGCGTCTTTCCGGCGAAGCTTTTCAAGCCGCGCTGCAAGAAGCCATTCACATCGAAAAAACCACCGGCTACCCGGCCTTGCGGGAAAGGCTGTATCGGCAAAAATTCGGAGAGACGCCGCTTTTTTCCTTTCCCAATGCAAGCCTCGGCGTGGAATATATAAGGGCTTTACGAAAATTCGGCTCCGAAATCATCCCCGTGCCGTTCCTGCGCGAAAAAGCGGGATTCGACGAAATGGAAGACCACGACGGCGTCGCCTCGGCAAGCTTTCTGCGTGTTTTGCTGCAAAACGGAGAATGGCAGAAAATCCGGGCTCTGGTGCCGCCGCCGGCTTTCGATATTCTGCGGGAGGAATCCGAACGCGGAAAACTGCCGGTTTCCATGGAACGGCTGACCCCGGTGGTTTTGTATTTGCTGCGCACGCTGCCGCGGGCGGAATTTTCCCGCCTGTACGGTTTTTCCCAGCTCGGCGACCGCGCCAAAGCCTTCGCCGCGGAAGCTGTGACTTTGCCGGAGCTTGTTGCCAGAATCCAATCCCCGCGCTTTACCGCCTCCCGCATTCGCCGGGGGCTGTTGGCGCTGCTTTGCTCGATCCCGAAGCAAATCGAAAAGGAACTGCCGGCCTACACGCTCGTTTTGTCCGCCACGCAAAGGGGAAGGGGGCTTTTGGCTTCTGTAAGGGAAAACGAAAAGCTTGCCGTATTCACCAAGCCGAGCCACGTATGCAAAAGTAAAAACAAAGAGATCCTGCGCCAGGGCAGCCGTGCTTTTTCGGCGGACGGCGTTTTTGCACTCGGCTTTCCTACGCCGCAAAACGCCAATTTTTCCTTGCGGCAAGGGCCGTTTATGTATTGATCTTTTTGTCCAATTTTCGCAATTTTCCGCGGATTGCCAGCGGTATTTTCTTGACAATTGCACAGCCGTGTGGTAGGATGGATTTGTTCGTAATATGCTGAAAGGAGGAGAATCATGAAAAACCTTGTTCGAAAATGCTGTCTTCGGTTGACGGCGCTCGTGCTGCTTTTCGCCGTGCTCTCCTCCGGTTTTTCCTTTATGGCCTTCGCGGAAGGAACGGAGGTCTATGCCGTTGTGAACGCCACTTCCGTGCGCGTTCGTTCCGGCCCCGGTACCAATTATGACGCGCTGAAAGACGACGGCGGCAGCTTCATCTACCTGAACATTGGGCATCGGCTTACCGTTTTGAGCGACCCCTTACCCTCCGAAGACGGCGGAAAAGAACCCTGGTATGAAGTTTCCTTTACTTATCAGAACAAAGAATATCGCGGCTATTTCCGTTCGGATTATATGACCCTCATCCAAACCAGCACCGATCCGTCGGACGAAGATTTCGAAACCTCGATCGCCGCTTTCCCCGAGGATTACAAAGTCTATCTGCGTACGCTCCACGAGCAGCACCCCGCCTGGCGGTTTGAACTGCTGGATACCGGGCTCGACTGGAGCGTGGTGCAGGACAACGAAAACGTCCTCGGCCGGAGCCTTGTGAATTCTTCCATTCTTTCCTACCGCTCGACGGCGCCCGGTTCCTACTCCTGGGATACCGACACCTATTTTCCTCTGGAAGCCGGTATTTTTTATCAGGCAGCGCCGGCGCTTGTCGCCTACTATATGGATCCGCGCAACTTTTTGAACGAAAAAGACATTTTCCAGTTCGAAAAGCTTTCCTATGATCCGGTCATGCAGACCGAGGACGGCGCCCGCGCCATGCTGGCGGGTTCGTTTATGGAAAATGCCACCATCAAAGACTTAGACGGCAACGATTCTAACTACGTCAACGCTTTCATGCAGTCCGCCCAAAACGCCAACGTCAGCCTGTATCATCTCATTGCGCGCTGCATTCAGGAGGTCGGCAGAAGCGGCAACGCCGCCGGCACCAGCGGCACGGTTTCCGGCTATGAAGGGTATTATAATTTCTTCAGCGTCGGCGCCAACACCGGTGCGATCGCCGGATTGAAATATGCCATGCAGACAAACGCGGCCGATTTCCGTCCGTGGGATACGCAGTATAAATCCATCATGGGCGGCGGTGTTTTCATCGGCTCCAATTACATCAATCGAGGGCAGGATACGCTCTATCTGCAAAAATTCTGCGTCGTTGGAAATAGTTTGTATTATCACCAGTACATGACCAATATTTCCGGCGCCTATTCGGAAGCTTTGATCATGCGGAACGGCTACGCGGATCTCGGGCTTCTGGATACGGCTTTTACCTTTAAGATCCCGGTCTACCGCAATATGCCCGAAGCAATCTGCGCCGCACCCGCCCCGGCGGGCAGTCCCAATAACTGGCTTGAGGATCTTTCGGTCGTCGGCTTTGCCCTGACCCCGACCTTCGAGCCGCAAACGACCGAGTACAGCCTCATCCTCAACGGCAATTTTTCCGCCGTCACCGTTTCCGCTCCGGCAATCAGCGCCACGGCTTTGGTTTCCGGCGACGTCGGCACGGTTTCTCTGCAAACCGGCGACAACGATCTGTTTATCACCTGTACCAGCGCCTCCGGCAGCCCGAAGACCTATCATATCAAGCTTGTTCTCAACGGCCAGGGCAGTTCCGGCGGCGGGGGAGAGGAGCCGCCGATTCCCTCCGGCTGGAACCCGACGTTCCAAATGAAAGGAGACTTTATTCACGGAATTGCTCCCGGGACCGATGCGAATGCGTTTCTTTCTTCTCTTGGCGTTTATGGAAACGCCTATGCGCTTCTTACCGATGAAAATGAAAACGCTGTCAGCGGAGCGATTCGCACCGGTTGGAAATTGATCTATTTCAACGGGGTTACCACCAGCGAATATAAAATTGTTATCTATGGCGACGTCAATCAAGATTCGACTGTGGATATTGTGGATTTGGTAGCAATTCGAAAGTATCTTTTAGGTTTGCTTTCGCTGGATCCGGCGTCTTTGGAGGCTGCGGATATTAACCACGATGAGGCCGTGGATATTGTAGATCTTGTCGCAGAACGTAAAGCGCTATTAGGACTTTTGACTGTCCCACAGTGAGGTGTTAGCATATGAAAAAATTGAAAAGCGTTGCCGTGTTGCTCTTTTGCTGCGTTCTTTTTGTTTCGCTTCATTTTTCTGCGGACGCCGCAGGAACTTGTACAATTTCCATAAATGCGCCCAATAGCGTTACGACAGGGTACCAAGTCACAGTAACGATCAATTTGTCCGGCTCCGAAAAAATCGGCGGTTGGGATATTGCGCTGCAATATGACGCCGCTCTTTTGGACTATGTTTCCGGCGCCGATGGCGGCGGCGGCGGGGCTGTGATTTTAAAGGATTCTATTGATTACGGCGTTTCCTCAAAATCGTTTTCTTTAGTGTTCAAAGCAAAGAAGATCGGAAAGGCAACTTTTTCTATCAATAATCCGAATATCAGTGATTTTGCTTCCGATGGGCAAATGCCTTCTCGAATGAACGCGGGCAATGCCAGCAAATCGATCAATATCGTTGCCCCGCCGGCTGCTTCCACGGTGAACACCCTTTCTTCACTGCTGGTCTCGCCCGGTGAGCTTTCGCCGGAGTTTCAGAGCGGCATCTTGGAGTACAGTGCTACCGTGCCGTATGAAGTGACTTCCGTTGCCGTCAGCGCCACCCCGAGCGACAGCAAGGCAACGGTTACTCTGGAGCAAGCGGAGCTGCTGCAGGTCGGTGAAAACCAGATTCTTGTGCATGTTACGGCGCAAAGCGGCGCTGTAAGGACCTATACGATCCACATCACGCGCGAGAAATCCGCCTATGCCGGTGTGACTGCGGAAATGAACGGGCAGGAATATGAATTTGCCTACGACCCCGCCGAGCTTACGCCGCCTCCGGGCTTTACGGCGTCTTTTTCCACCTATCAGGGCAAAGAGATTTTGGCCTTTGTTTCCGAAGGGGAAGGGGTCTGCCTCGTCTATCTGATCTCAGGCGAAAACGCCTCCTGGTATGTGTATAATCGGGAAAACGAAAGCTTTTTAACCTTCGTGCAGCTCGGGCAGCCGCAGGATAACTACGTCATCCTCCCCGCGCCCGTCGAAGAGCTGCCGCAGGGCTTTACGGGAGCGTCTCTTTCTTTGGAAGAAGAGGAGCTAACCGTCTATCAAACGGAAAAGCTGAAGAAAATGAATATCTATCTGGTCTATGCCATGCGCCAGGACGGCAAGATCGGCTTCTATTATTTCAACGCCGAAACCTATTCCTTTTTGCCGTATTTTGCCGCTGCCAACAGGGAAGATCTTGAGGTGATGGAGGGCATGACCACGCTCGATTTGGTGCGCGAAAAAGAATTTGCCGAAGCAAACGCCACCCATTGGGAGATTATTGCAATCGCCCTGCTGATTGGTATCGTTCTGCTTGTGGTCGCGCTGATTCTGGTGTGCGTGTTTAAGGGAAAACGCATCTCCAAGTCTGCCGACGCTGCTCCTGCAGAAGAGGACGCCTGGCTTCGATAACGGCGAAGTGCGGGAGAGCAAGGAGTCTGAAACGCCCGTGCAGAAAAGCGCGGAAAGCGAAACGCCGGCGCAGCCGGAGACCGGGCCCAAAGCGTTCGCAGACCCCGAAACAGCGGAATCCGGCGAGAAGGGATCCGAATAAAATGTATAAAAAATCGAGGGCAAAACACCCTCGATTTTTTGTCCGAAAAGCGAAAAAAGTTTTGAAAAAAGGCTTGACATCAGGTAGCAATTATGATATATTGATTGAGTCGCAAGCGAAAAGGGCTACGCCTCTGTAGCTCAGTTGGTAGAGCGGGAGACTGAAAATTTCTATGTCGTTGGTTCGATTCCGACCGGAGGCACCACCCCTTTTCGCTTGTTTGACGTGCGGATTTAGCTCATTTGGTAGAGCGCGACCTTGCCAAGGTCGAGGTGGCGGGTTCGAGCCCCGTAATCCGCTCCA
>CANQBV010000024.1 GCA_947589595.1 uncultured Clostridia bacterium | reverse complement strand
TCGGGGTTTTTGAGCTGTTTTGATTGAATTTCTCCGCTCTGTTAACGCTTGCTGAACTGCGGAGCGCGACGGGCGGCCTTGAGTCCGTACTTCTTTCTTTCCTTCATTCTCGGGTCGCGGGTGAGAAAGCCGGCTTTTTTCAGCACCGGGCGGAAGGTTTCCGCGTCGGCCTGCAGAAGCGCTCTGGCTACGCCGTGACGAATCGCGCCGGCCTGGCCGGAAACACCGCCGCCCGCTACGTTGCAGACGATGTCGAATTTGCCCACGTTGCCGGTCAATTCCAGAGGCTGGCGGACGATGAGCTTTAAGGTATCCAGACCGAAATATTCGTCGATATCTCTTTTATTGATGGTGATCGCACCGGTACCGGGGTAAAGGCGAACGCGGGCGATTGATTTCTTTCTTCTGCCGGTTCCATAGAAGTACGGCTTTGCACTTTGATAATTCATAGTTTTCTTCCTTTCTTCTGATTAGAACTCGAGGCTCTGGGGCTGCTGGGCAGCGTGATTATGCGTTTCGCCGGCATAGACCTTCAGACGGGTCAGGCTCTTTCTGCCGATGGTGTTTTTGGGAAGCATCCCCTTCACGGCAAGATAGACTGCCTTTTCGGGGTTCTTCGCCATCAGCTGCTTATAACCGATTTCCTTTAAGCCGCCGATATAGCCGGTGTGATATCTGTATTTTTTCTGCTCCAGTTTTTTACCGGTCAGAACAGCCTGAGAAGCATTGACGATGATCACAAATTCACCGCAATCCACGTGGGGGGTAAATTCGGGACGGTTTTTGCCGCGGAGAATGGCAGCAGCAGCGGCTGCAACTTTTCCGAGGGGCTTTCCGGCCGCATCGAGAACATACCACTTACGCTCGAGCGTCTCGGCCTTTGCCATAAATGTGGACATGAGATTTCCTCCAAATCAATTTAATTTCCGTTTGTCATTATAATGGGACAAAACCGCTTTGTCAAGTGTTTTTTCAAAAAAATTAAATAAATTTTCGATTTTCTCGCTTTTTCTTTGATTTTCTCTTAAAAGCTCATTTGGCCGCAGATTTTAAAACATAAAATCAAAGGACGGATTTTTTGTATTGCGTGGACGTGTAGCCCGTGTGGCGGCGCGATCCGGACCAATCGCACGAGTATGACCTTCCCCGCGGCGGCAACCCGAACGACACGCTGACCGCTTCCCTATACCAAAACGGGCTACCGGATTGCATCGCCCGGACGCGAGGAATATAACGGCGCGCCGGTGCGCGCACAGCTCGTGATCCCGCCCGGAAAAAAACAATATTATGCTGGAGGGCGAAATGCCCTGCGCGATCATGATGACCTACCACGTGGTCACCAAGGCCGAACAGCAGCGGATTCCGCGCTTTGCCAAGAGAAGCACGAAATTCGGCACCCTGCCGACCTGCAACACCTATCTTTTTTCCGACTGGAAGCGCCGGAGGAGCACGACCCCGAAGCGCGCCCCTGGCGATGATCGCCGCGCCAGCTAACGACAACAACTGGACAAAAGGCAAATTTTCGACTTGCAGAACTGCAACCGCGTGGCCATTTCCGATTCCCATTTCTGCCTGTCGGAAATGGTGGGCGATGCGATGCTGGAAAAGGAACTGATGCCCAATCCCTGCCATGTGGCGGGGCTGATCACGCCTATTGAAACCGGCGAAGACGAGCACGGCGTGCCCACCGCTCCTGCCGTAAGCCGGCTGGAGTACGGCGTGTATGACCCTGAAAAGCGGCTTGCCGGCCGTATGAAGTGGCGCCTACCGTGGGGCGTGCAGAAATTTCCCGTGGTTTGCTCGGATCTTTTCCACGTTTCCCCGTTCCGGGACGATGTTGAAAAACAATAAAATTTTCCTCGAACGAAAACGTTTTGAAGATTTTCAAGGAACCGATTCAAAAGCTCCCTGAACGGGAACTGCAGGACAGCGCCCTGCAAAAAAGGACTTGGCTTAGAAAAGCCAAGTCCTTTTTGCATGCATCAGGCTTCGCGGGTAAGTTCCATACAGACCCAATCGTCTGCCTCCCAAACGGCACGGCAGACAAAACCAGCCGCCAGAAGCGCTTTTTTCACTTCTTCTTTGCGGGACACAAGAATTCCGGACGCTAAAAGCGAACCGCCGGGTCTCAAGGCCGCAAACAAAAGCGGCGCCATGTCTTTGATGATCTGCGCCACAATATTGGCGCAAATCAAATCGAAGCCCTTGCCCATTTTTTCGCAAAGCGCGGGATCGGAAAGAACGTCTCCGCAGAGGACTTCAAATTGCTCCTCGCCGATCTGATTGGTACGGAAATTTTCCGCCGCGGTGCGGGCGGCGTGCTCATCGATATCCACGGCGACGACTTTCGCCGCGCCGAGCTTGACGGCGCCGATGCCTAAAATACCGGAGCCGCAGCCCATATCGAGAACCGTTTCACCGCCGGAAAGGATTTTTTCCATTCCCTCCAGACAAAGCCGGGTCGTGGCGTGAGTACCGGTGCCGAACGCGGCGGCCGGGTCGATCTCAATGACCCGGCGGCTGCCGACGACCTCTTCGGAAACCGTTTCCCAGCCGGGCTTGATGAAAAGCTTTTCACCCACCGGGAACGGGAAGAAAAATTCTTTCCACTTGGTGTCCCAGTTGCTGCCGGTAACGAGCGCCTGTTCGCACACAACGTCGTCCCAACCTAAATTTTTGGCAACGCCCTCCACAAAGGCGCGAATCTCCCCGGCGCGTTTGCCGTCCGGCTCGCAGTAGAATTTGATGCAGGGCGGCTGATCTTTTTTTTCTAAAAGCTCGTCTTCAATATAGTCATAAAACATTTCGCCGGCGTTTTCCAGCATATCGCTGTAATCGCAGACTTCAAAGGTATCATATCCCCCGGTAACAAGAAAGGTCGATACCAGATCGACCTTTTCTTGCGGCATGGATATTTTCAGCTCAACATAGTCCATTCTCAGTAAACGTACTGCTCCAATACCTTGGGCAGATCCGCCTGATCAATGGAAGCGGTGGTAACGCAGTTGATTTCGTATTTCTGGCAAACCTTATCCAGCTTGCCGACAAATTCTACATAGGTCGCCAGATCGTCCCGGCAGATTTTTAAGGAAGAATCGATGAACAAATCCTTGACGTCGTAATTGGTGGCGAGAATGCCGCAAACCAACCCGTAGAGCTGATCGGCGTTTTCCACTGTATATGCCTCGGTGTCTACCAGACGAACCTTGTGGCTGAGATCGAAAATCAATTTATTGGACTTTTCTATGCAGACAACATGACCGGGAGAAGTTTCTACCGCCCTATTTGCCAGCTCAATGAGAGTTTTGGTTTTCCCGCTGCCCTTCAAGCCCACGATCAATTTTAACATATTTGCACCTTTCCTTTCACGGCGGAGCCGTTGTTCTTCATGAATATATTACTATATTTTGAACAAAATTGCAATAGTGATTTCGGATTTTTAAAAATTTAAGCAAATCAGTTGGTATAGCCGGGTTTTCCGAGCAGGCGGAACATGTTTTTCTTATAGGCTTCCACACCGGGCTGATTGAAAGGATTGACGCCCAGCATATAGCCGCTGATCGCGCAGGCCAGTTCGAAGAAATAGACCATGTAGCCGAAATTGGCTTCATCTTCTTTTTCAAGCTCAAGAACCAGCGTCGCTACGCCCCCGTCCTGATGGGCGAGCGCGGTGCCGCGGAAAGCGTTTTTATTGACAAAATCCATGTCTCTGCCTTCGAGATACCCCAGGCCGTCCATATTGGCTTTGGACTTGGGAATATCGAATTTCACTTTGGGGTGAGCAATCTGCAAAACGGTTTCGAACATCAATCTTTCGCCCTGCTGCACGTACTGGCCGAGCGAATGCAGGTCGCGCGAGTAAATGACCGATACCGGGAAAATTCCCTTACCGTCCTTCCCTTCGGATTCGCCGTAGAGCTGCTTGAGCCATTCGCCCATCAGCTCCATTGCAGGCGTATAGAAAGCGTACATTTCAAACTTTTTTCCCTGGCGATAAAAAAGGTTGCGCAGAGCGGCGTACTGCATGCAGGTATTGGCGGAAAAATCGGCGTCGGCAAATTCCTCTTTGGCTTCCTTTGCGCCTCGCATCATGCTATCGATATCCGCGCCGGAAACCGCGATCGGCAAAAGGCCAACGGCGGTGAGCACGGAAAAGCGCCCGCCGATGTTGCCGGGAACGACGAAGCTTTCATACCCTTCCTCAGTGGCAAATTCCTTGAGTGTGCCGGGTTTGATCTTTTGATCGGTCGTCACGAAAATGCGGTTTTTCGCTTCTTCCTTGCCGTATTTTTTTTCGATCAGTTCACGGAATACGCGGAACGCGATGGCCGGTTCGGTGGTAGTACCGGATTTGGAGATCACGTTAACACAAAGCTCCTTGCCTTCGCAAATCTGAAGCAGCTCCGCCAGATAATCGCCGTCCACGCTGGTACCGGCAAAATAGATCTCCGGGCCGTCTTTGCGGAGCTGATTATGGAAAACGCCCTGACAGAATTCGATCGCGGCGCGCGCGCCGAGGTAGGAACCGCCGATGCCGATCACCACAAAAACGTCGCACATTTTGCGGATTCTTTCGGCGCAGGTCTTGATACGGGCAAATTCTTCTTTGTCATAATCCTCCGGCAAAGAGAACCAGCCGATGGGGTCTTCCCCTTTTTTGAAATGATCTTTGACAGTAGCAAACGCCTTTTCCACTTCCGGAACCAGATCTTGCAGCGCTTTTTCGGAATAGAATTTTTCAGCAAATTCGGTACTCAGTTTCATAGACATGGATTTTGTCCTCCGTTATTTTTCATTGCATTTCTATCATACACTCTTTTCCGCAAATTGGCAAGACGGGAACAGAATTTTTCGGAAAATTTTTCCGTTCTCTTGACAAGAGGGCTTTGTGTGTGCTACAATCAATTTGTATCAAATGAGACACTTTTTTGTAAAGAAGGAGAAAAGAATGCCGATCCAAGAAAATTCCCTTTCTGTTTTGCTGAAAAACAGGCTGTTTTCTTCTTTCAGCATCCGGGAAATCTCTCTGCTTTTGCAAAAAGGAAACGCCTATGAGGAACGTTTTCCACCTTTGCGGGAAATTCCTTTTCAAAAAAACGGAGCGGCGAGGATCGGCTTTTTATTGTCGGGTTCCGCGGCGGTGTACGCACGCAAAAACGGCAAGGGAGCGCTTTTGAACCGGCTTGTTCCGGGATCGTGCTTCGGCGTGGCGCAGTTGTACGGCGCTCAGCAAAAAGTCCCGACCCGCATTGAATGCCTGGAAGAAACAAGCGTTCTGTTTATCGGCGCCCGCGATTTTGACGAGCTTCTTTGTGAAACAAAATTTTCCAAAAATCTGATTTCGTTTTTGGCGGACAGGATCCGCTTTTTGAACCGCAAAATCTGCGCCTTTACCGCACCGAGTGCCGAAACGCGGCTTGCCTTTTTCCTGTGGGAGAAAAGCGGCGGCAAGGAAACGGTAATTCAGGATTCCTACACGGCGCTGGCGCGGGAATTATCTTTGGGCAGAGCCAGTCTCTACCGCGCGCTGGAAGCGCTGGAAAACGAGGGACTTATCCGCAAAGACGGAAAAACCATTTTGATAACCGATCCCAAACGATTGGAAAAGCGATCGGAAAACCTATAAAACCCTATAACAAGAAAGAAGGAATGAATGTGAAACGCACCCTTTTCACTTTATTGGCTCTGGTACTGGTCATCACTTCCCTTTTGGCTTCCTGCCAGAAGGCGCCGGAAAAAACCACCGGGGCAGACAAGACCTCAGAGGTACAGACAGTCACCGAAGAACCGAAAGACGAAACCCCCATCCGCCTGATGGCGCTGCAGGGTCCCACCGGTATGGGGCTGGCGCCGCTTTTGCAAAAAGGTAACGCCGGTGAAAGCGACCTGAACCTGGAAGCGACGATCGTGACGAGCGCGGAAATTTCCAACATTGCCGCCGCTATTGCCAACGGCAGCTGCGACATTGCCGCCGTACCCGTGAATTTGGCGGCGCAGCTCTATAAAAAGACCGACGGCGGCGTGCAGATTCTCTGCGTGAATACGCTCGGCGTGCTTTCGATTTTGGAAAACGGCAATGAAATCGGCTCCTTTAAAGATTTAAAGGGCAAAACCATTTACGCCACCGGCCAGGGCTCTACGCCGGAATACGTGCTTCGTTATCTTTTGCAGGAAACCGGCATTGCCGAGGACGTGACCTTGGAATTCGTTGCCGACCACACCCAGCTTGCCAGTATGATGGCGAGCAATCTGACCTCGCTCGGTATGCTACCCGAGCCGAACGTGAGCGTGGTTTTAAGCAGCAACCCCTCTTTCCGCAAAGCGCTGGATATCACTGAGGAATGGAACAAGGTTACCGAAGGAAAGGCAGACCTTGTGCAGGGCGTGTATATTGCCAGAAAAGAATTTATCGAAGCGCATCCGCAAGCAGTCCGGGCTTTTATCAAAGCCTATGACGAAAGCCAGAAGGCCGTGAACGCCGATCCTGCCGCCGCTGCGAAAGCGGTCGTCGAAACCGGTATTCTGGCAAGCGAGCCGATTGCGGCAAAGGCCATCCCCGGCTGCCACATTACCTGCGTGACCGGCGAAGAAATGAAGGCCGGCGTTTCCCGCTGCTTTGAGGTGCTGTTTGCGGCCGAGCCTTCTTCGATCGGCGAGATCCCCTCGGATGAAATCTATTACCTCCCGTAAACAAAAACGACCATGAAGAAAAAACTGGTTACAGCGGCAAGGATCCTTGCCGCTCTCGTTTTCTGGGGGCTGGTGTGGCAGCTTTGCGCCGCAGCCGTTCACCTGGAATTCATTCTGCCCGGCCCGATTGCCGTATTCCGGCGGCTCCTTTCACTGTGCCGAACGGCAGACTTTTACCAAACGATCCTGCTGTCCTTCCTGCGTATTGCGGCGGGGTTTTGCGGCGGCATCCTCGCAGGGGTGCTGCTGGCTTTCGGCTGCGCGAAGGTAAGGCTTTTGGACGCACTGTTTTCACCGCTGATGGCCATCATCCGCGCAACGCCGGTAGCCTCGTTTATCATCCTTGTTTTGCTCTGGATCGAAAAAGGACGCGTGCCCGCGTTTATCAGCTTTTTAATGGTACTGCCGATCGTGTGGCAGAATACACTTTTGGGGATCCGCTCGATCGATCGGCAGACACTGGAAATGGCAAAGGTTTTTCAAATCACCGGCAAAAGAAAGCTTTTTAAAGTAGAACTGCCGAGCATTTTGCCGTATTTTCTTTCCGCGTCCAAGGTTTCGCTGGGACTTGCCTGGAAAGCGGGCGTGGCGGCGGAGGTTCTGGCGCTGCCGAAAGTTTCGATCGGCACCATGATCTACAACGCCAAGCTATATTTAGAAAGCACCGATCTTTACGCCTGGACAATCGCGATCATCCTCATCAGCGTTGTGCTGGAAAAGCTGTTTTCACTGCTGTTTCGCGGGAAAGGAGAGAGCCATGCTGCAAATTGAGCATTTGACGAAATCGTACGGTGCGCCGGTGCTGAAAGATTTTTCGTATTTCTTTCCGGAAAAGGGCCTTTTCGTTTTGCGCGGGAATTCCGGCAGCGGCAAAACCACGCTTCTGCGACTGATTGCCGGGCTGGAAACGCCGGACGACGGCGCGATCCAAAAGCCGGATCAGGCGAAAATCTCCGTCGTCTTTCAGGAAGCGCGGCTGCTTCCCTTTTACACGCTGCTGGAAAACCTCATGCTTGTTGCGCCGAAAAAGACGAAAGAAGAAGCCCTTGCCGTTCTGGAAAAATTCGCGCTGCGGGAAGCGGCGGAAAAATACCCGGACACTCTTTCCGGCGGCATGAAGGAACGCGCCGCTATTGCGCGTTCTCTGTTCTTTGGCGGCGATATTTTCCTGTGGGATGAACCCACCAAAGAGCTGGACGCCGGAAATGCCGGTCTTGTGATTGAAGAAATGAAAACGCTTGCGCGTGCGCATCTTGTGATCTGCGCTACGCACGACCCCGCGATCCGCGGCGACGCGGAAATCGTTCTGCCACAGCAGGAAAAACGGCTATAAAGATCGAATTGACGCGCGGCGGACGATGTGGTAAAATCGAAACAGAACACAAGAATAACGAGGCACACATGAATCCGACTCAAAAAATCCTGGAGCAAGTTCAAAGCGGCGCTCTTTCGGTGGAGGACGCGCTTTTGCAGCTCAAAACCCAGCCGTTTGCCGATTTAGGCTTTGCCAAAGTGGACCTGCACCGAAAAGTGCGGCAGGGCGCCGCGGAAGTCATTTACGGTGCGGGAAAGACCGCCGAGCAGATCATTGGGATTGCCAAAACCTTGCGGGAAAACGGCGAAAAATCCATTTTGATCACCCGGCTTTCCGCCGAATCGGCAAGCAAAATCGCGCCGCATTTTGCGGATTTTCATTACCACGAAATCGCCCGCATCGGCAGGATCGGAGAAATTCCGGAGCCGGACGGGATCGGCACGATCGTAGTGGCGACCGGCGGCACTTCAGATGTTCCGGTTGCGGAGGAAGCGGCGCTGACGGCGGAAATGTTCGGCAATGAAGTGGTACGCCTCTACGACGTTGGCGTAGCGGGACTGCACCGGTTGCTTTCCCACATGGAGAAAATTATGTGCGCAGGCGTTGTGATTGCCGTTGCCGGTATGGAGGGGGCGCTTGCCAGTGTAATCGGCGGGCTGTGTGACTGCCCGGTGATCGCCGTACCGACAAGCATCGGCTATGGCGCTTCGTTCGGCGGGGTCTCCGCGCTTTTGTCGATGCTCAATTCCTGCGCTTCGGGCGTTATGGTAGTGAATATTGACAACGGCTTCGGCGCCGGATTTTCTGCCAGCCGGATCAATCATATGGGAGAAAAGAAATGAAGATTTTGTATTTTGACCTGAGTATGGGCGCTGCCGGCGATATGCTGACGGCTGCTCTTTTAGAGCTGCTGCCCGAAGCGGAGCGAGCGGAATTTGTGCACAGCTTGAATCACATCGGCATTCCAGGGGTTTCGATTGCATCTGAAAAAAGCGTCAAATGCGGAATTACCGGCACACAGATGCAGGTGCTTGTGCATGGCGAGGAAGAAAAGGAAGCGCCGCATCAT
Source organism: uncultured Clostridia bacterium (assembly GCA_947589595.1). Lineage (GTDB taxonomy): Bacteria > Bacillota > Clostridia > Oscillospirales > SIG627 > RGIG5579. The sequence continues at coordinate 6,303 of CANQBV010000024.1, read as the reverse complement.
CACCATGAGCATGAACACCCCCATGAGCATGAACACGTCCATGAGCATGAACACGTCCATGAGCATGAACACGTCCATGAGCATGAACACGTCCATGAACACGAGCATCCTCATGAGCACGAGAACGAACACCGTCACGGGCATTCTCACAGGAGTCTTGCGGATATTGAAGAAATGGTTTCCGGGCTGCAGGTGAGCGAAAAGGTGAAGGAAGACGTGCTGGCAATTTACACCCTCATTGCCGAAGCGGAAAGCCATGCCCACGGGAGGCCGGTCACCGAGATTCATTTTCACGAAGTCGGCACAATGGATGCGATTGCGGACGTAGCCGCGGTTTGCCTTTTGATGGAGCGGCTTGCGCCGCAGAAAATTGCCGCTTCCGCCGTACACGTCGGCAGCGGGCAGGTGCGCTGTGCGCATGGCGTTCTGCCGGTACCGGCGCCTGCGACCGCCCACCTTCTGCAAGGAATCCCCAGCTACGGCGGTACGATCCGCGGCGAGCTCTGCACCCCCACCGGCGCGGCGATTTTGAAATATTTCTGCACGGAATTCGGCGCACAGCCACTGATGACGGTGCGGGCGGTTGGCTACGGAATGGGCAAAAAAGATTTTGAAGCGGCAAACTGCGTGCGCGCCCTCCTGGGAGACAGCGCCGATCAGAATGATTTTCTGTATGAGCTTTCCTGCAACGTAGACGATATGGCCGCCGAACGGATTGCTTTTGCCACGGAGCGCCTTTTAGCCGCCGGCGCCAACGAAGTCTTTACGGTTCCGGTGGGAATGAAGAAATCCCGTCCGGGTACGCTGATCAAGATTTTGTGCAAGGAAGAAAAAAAGCCGGAAATGATCCGGCTGATTTTCAAGCTCACAACGACGATCGGCATCCGCGAAAGCGCGGTGAAGCGCTATATTCTCGACCGCAGCTTTGAAACGATCGATACGCCTTACGGAAAAGTGACGAAGAAATGCTCCTCGGGATATGGCGTCACCCGCGAAAAGCTGGAATACGAAGATCTTGCCCGCATTGCCCGCGAGCAGGATCTGAGCCTTGGCGAGGTTGAAGCAAAGCTGCAATCATAAAAACGGGGGGCTTCTTGAAAAAGCGTCCCACACCCCGCAAAACTTTTTAAAAAGGTTTTCCGACCCCTTTCAAAAGCTTTTGGAAAGGGAAAAAAGCGATTGGCACAAAAGAGGAACGGCACCCCCTTTGTCAGACAATATCACGCCTGACAAAGGGGTTCGTTTTCGTCCGATGCCGGAAAACCGCCTTCCCCGCAAAAAAGCCACGGAAATTCCGTGGCTCTTTGGAAAATTTAACTTTGCAGTAAGGTGCGGTCGCTGAGCATTCCTCCGCCCGATTCGGAAAACTTTTGAATAAGCTCCGGAACCGTAAGCCTTTGCTTCTCCTCGCCGGAAACGTCGTAGACGATCCTGCCGCTGTCCATCATGATCAGACGGTTGCCGTGGGCGATTGCGTCTTTCATATTATGCGTGATCATAATGGTGGTGATTTTGTCTCGGTTGACGATCTGATCGGTAAGCTCCAGCACCTTGGCGGCAGTTTGCGGGTCGAGCGCCGCCGTGTGTTCGTCCAGCATTAAAAGCTTGGGGTTTTGCAGCGTCGCCATCAAAAGCGTAATCGCCTGCCGCTGTCCCCCCGAAAGCAAGCCGACCTTAGAAGTCAATCGGTTTTCCAAGCCGAGATCTAGCGCGGCCAAAAGTTCGCGAAACATGGCGCGCTCTTTGCGGGTGATCCCCGGCAGCAAGGTTCTGGGCTTGCCTCTGCGCAAAGCCAACGCCAGATTTTCCTCAATCTGCATATCGGCAGCGGTGCCCATCATCGGGTCCTGAAAAACACGGCCGAAGAACTTTGCGCGTTTATAATCGGGCATTTTGGTGAGATTGATCCCATCGATCTCAATCGTGCCGCAGTCCACGGGATAGACGCCGGTGATCATATTCAGCAGTGTGGATTTTCCGGCGCCGTTGCCGCCGATTACCGTAACAAAATCCCCCGATTCCAGGGTGAGATTGATGCCCTGCAGCGCTTTTTTTTCATTGATGGTGCCCGGGTTGAAGGTCTTATGAACGTTTTCAATTTTCAGCATGGATTACTCGACCTCCTTTTTGGGCTTGGGACGCCGCGGAGCCAGTTTTGCTTTAAAATGCGGGATTGCCAGGAAGATGGCCACGATCAAAGCGGAAAAGAGCTTCAGATCGTTGGTCTTCAGGCCGAGCTTCAAGACAAGGGAAATGACAATGTAATAAAGAACGCCGCCGATTACCACGGAAAGCAGGCGCAAAATAAAGTGATTAAACAGTTTCCCGAAAATAACTTCCCCGATGATCACCGCCGCCAGGCCGATCACGATCGCGCCGCGACCCATGTTGACGTCGGCGCTACCGCTGAACTGGGCAAGTAAACCGCCGGCAATCGCCACGATCCCGTTGGAGATCGTCAAGCCGATGATTTTACGGGAATCGGTATTGATCCCGTTGGAACGCGCCATATTGAGGTTGCACCCGGTCGCACGGATGGAATGCCCCATTTCGGTTCCGAAAAACCAATAAAGCACGCCGACAATGACAACAATAAACAGGGCGCATTTTCCGATCGTCCAATAGAGCTGATTCTCACCGGCATAGGAGGAAACGATCAGCTGAAACGTACGGCGGTTAATGGTAACGTTCGCGCGGTCATCCATAATGCGAAGATTGATAGAATACAGGGCAAGCTGAGTCAGAATTCCGGCAAGGATCGCCGGGATGCCCATTTTGGTGTGCAGAATGCCGGTTGCAAATCCTGCAAGGCACCCTGCCGCAAAAGCAACCAGCATGGCAAGATAAATGTTGACGCCATACTGCGTGGTCAGAACCACCAAAACGGCGCCGCCGGTTGCCAGCGAACCGTCTACCGTCAGATCGGCGACGTCCAGAATTTTATAGGTGATATAAACGCCGATCGCCATCATGCCCCAGATCATCCCCTGTGCGATCGGAGACGGCAGCGACTGGATAAACTGCCATATGTTTTCCAAAAAATTCATGATAAAACTCTCCCAGGACAAACAAAAAGTGGTAATAACCAATGGATGTTACCACTTTTTGTTGAATCAATTCATTTTGCGGCCGTTTCGATTACTCAGCGATAGCGGTGTAACCGTTCGGAATGGTGATACCGAGCTTATTGGCTCTGCTTGCCAGGTACATTTTGGTCAGATCCTTCGCATATTCGATTTCCATTTCAGCGGGATTTGCGCCGTTCACGAGAATTTCATATGCCATTTCGCCGGCTTTATAGCCGATATCATAGTAGCTGATGGAAAGGGTGGCGACGCCGCAGCCTTTGCAGATGCCTTCTTCGCCGGCAACTACCGGAATCTTGGCGGGCTCCAGAATGTTGTTGATCGCTTCGGTGTTGTTGGCGGCCGTGTTATCGGTCGGGATATAGACGACTTTGTTTTTGTCGGACACGATCTGTTCCACCACAGCAGACAGGTCGTTGGTATCGGTAAAGGTATATTCCTTGGCGCCGATTCCGAGCTTGGTCAGTTCTTTGGTGATCACGTCGATCTGATACTTGGAGTTCTTTTCGTTGGAGCAATACAGAAGAGCCACGGTTTTCACATCCGGGAACAATTCCTGAATCATTTCCGCCTGGCCGGACAAAGGGGCCAAGTCCGCAGTACCGGTAACGTTGTAGCCGGTTTTGCCGTTCCAATCGGAAATGCTCAGCGCGGTGGCATAGTCGGTGATCGAGGTCGCAACAACAGGAATGGTATCGGTCGCGGAAGCGGCAGCCACCAGGGCGTCGGTCGCGTTGGCCATGATCAGATCGACTTTGTCGGAAACGAATTTCGAAGTAATGGTAGTGCAGTTGGTCGCTTCGCCGGAAGCGTTCTGAAAATCAAAAACGACGTTGTCGCCGAGCTTTTCTTTCAGCGCATCCTGGAAGCCCTGCGTAGCAAGATCCAGCGCCTCGTGCTGAATCAACTGGCAAATACCGATGTGGTAAACCTTTTTATCGTTGGTTTCGCCGGCGCAGGCAACCGCCGCGAACATCATGGTAAGGACTAAGAATAGTGCGATCAGTTTTTTCATGATCCAACTCTCCTTTTGTAGAATTTTGTTTAGTATAGCATTTGTAACCAAAAAAGTCAATGTATTTTTTGAAAAAAATGCGTTTTTAACGAAAGATCGGCTTCCCTACCGGCGACTTTGAGGATGCTCTCTTTCCGGCAAGCCATGGCGCATGAGCGCGCCGTATTTCTTTTATTCCGCTGCTGTCGGCGTGCCTTTCAAGCCTTCCTGATCCTCCTTAGCGGCCGCTTTCCTTTTCCTCGGTCGTTTTGCTCTTGCCGTAGATCAACAGAGCGCAGATGCCGATCAGACAGACGGCGGAAATCACAATCACCCGAAGCCAGTTTACGTCGGCCAGACCCTGGATGAAGAAATCGCCTGTTTCCTCATTCTGGAGCTTGGAGAAGATCGCAGCGACGTCATAAACCAGCATACCGGTCAATAGAAGTCCGCTGCCGAGCTTCACGGTAAACTTTTTCGGAGATTCGGTACGAGCCACCCGGGTAATCTGATCCCGGCGCAAATCCAGAGCGGTGCTCAGATAATAGGCGACGATCAACAGCACGATGACCTCGGGAAGCATATAGGTGGCGTTATAGGCAAGGGAATACAGGAGCGCCGCCTCGTCGGGTATGGAAAGTCCTGCCCAAACCGTAGCGCCGGAGATTACGTGGCAGATATAGCGCAGCAATCCCGCAAGCAGGCACCCGCACGCCAGCGCGGCGCTTTGGTTTTTCATTTTGCGGAAGACGCCGGCCAGACCGAGCACGGCAAAAGCGACGATATAATCGAGCAGAACGATGGCAAGAACGGACTGCCAGCTGGATACGTAGCTCAGGGTATTCAGTCCCAGAAGCTGCTGGATCACGCCATATGCCAGGCCGCTGCCTAAGCCCCAGCCGAGGCCGTGACGGTACGCAATGATGATAATAGGCAGCATGGATGCGATGGTGACGGAGCCGCCATAGGGCAGATCGATCAGCTTGATCATGCTGAGGACGCTGGCAAAGGCGATCATAATCGCACACTCGACCAGTGTGCGAGTGCGGGAAACGGTGGTTGACATAAAAAACACCTCTGTAAAATGATAGTCCGTAAAAACAAGAAAAGCGCCTGCATAAAATACAGGCGCCAGGCAATACAATCCGGGGATAACCGCCGTTTCTTTTAACGGCTTTTGACAAAACTCCCTACGCCGGCATTACCCGGATCAGGTTTCAAGGCGACCTGGGGCTGCAATTTACCCCAATCTCAGCCAAGGATCCCCTCAGCGCCCCTGTTTTTGCGTCTGAAAATACAGTAGCACATCGGCGGGATTTTGTCGGGGTCTGCGATGTTGTTATAGGCGGCAAGGGCTTCCACGGTTGTGTGGAACTTCTCCGCAATAGAGGAAAGCGTATCGCCGGGTTGCACCTGATAAACCGTGGTCGGCGTTTCTTCCACGATGCCGGGACCTTCGCCGGAGGGGGGATCGTATAAAATCAATTCGACCTCCAACTCCCCGGTATCAAGATCAGAAATCGGAATTTCTTCATAGTATTTTCCCAGGGTCGTACCGACCGAGAGAGCGACCGTGAGGACAAGCAATAGCAAAAGCGCGGGGAAGCCCTTTTTTCGGCGCACGTTACAGGTGGTTTTCATCTGTTAGTAAGCCTCCTCTTCCGTCGCCTGTTCCGCCGTGACGGTGATTGCGTGAATATTCGGATCGTCATCCGAATTATTATTAGAAAGATATATAAAGTTACTTGCGGTACCTGCACCTTCACCAAAAGTACTAGTCAAATCCATAACCAGCACAAATGTTTTTGTTTCACCTTCCGCTATATCAAATGTGCCTCCGTCCGCCTCGCTGTTGTATGAGAGAATGGGGACATCGGGATCGACCCGGTGCTGATAGTAGAGGTCGATATGGTCGGTACGCAGACGGCCAAGCGTTCCCTCCACCGCTTTTCGGATGGTCTGCGGGCGGCTGTCCAGTCCCCATGATTTTCCATCGTGGATGTCCCAACCGAATTTTGTGGCGATCTTCACCTGATCCCGCACCGGCTCCAGCGCTTCGCCCACAAGTTCCTCATTGGCATATACGCCGTAGACCTCGGAGGTGTCAAAGAAGGTCTGTCCCATCTCGACCGCCCGGCGAAGAAAAGCGATGCACTCCGACTTTTCCGGGAAAGGAGGATAACTCTGCGACAGTCCCATGCAGCCAAGCCCGACTGCGGAAAC
>CANQBV010000023.1 GCA_947589595.1 uncultured Clostridia bacterium | reverse complement strand
CCATACGATATACGGGCATGATCCTATGATCGCGCCGCAGATTGAAAACCTCAATCTCCTTCATCCCCCAGAAGCGAGCGATGATTTTATCGGAAAAGCCGATTTGTTTGGCGGCTTTCAGCGCTTTCAAATCGCCTTTTTTCTCTTTCACGATGTTTTCCATTTTCACAATGCTCTGCACGGCTTCCAGGAAAACCGGCGTGATCATGGTGATAGGATAGAGTTCTTTCACCGTAGCACCCATGCGGAAAAGCTGAGCGATGGCGTAAATATTATCATCCTTGAAATCCTTGATATATTCTAAAAGTTCTTCCTTAGACAGGCTGTCAAACTTCGGCAGATAAAAATGCGAAGCGCCGATCTCCAGTGAGCGCACGGATTTCAAAAGACACTCGGTCAAGGTGGAGCCGATTCCCATGACTTCGCCGGTCGCTTTCATCTGCGTGCCGAGGCGGTTGGAAGCGGCTGTAAATTTATCAAACGGGAATCGCGGAAGCTTTGCCACCACATAATCCAAAGAGGGTTCGGTAGCCGCGGTGGTATTGGAAATTCCGATCTCCTCAAGCGTCATGCCCATGGCGATCTTGGCGGTTACTCTGGCGATCGGGTAACCGCTGGCTTTGGAAGCCAATGCAGAAGAGCGGGAAACGCGCGGATTGACTTCAATAAGGAAGTATTCGCTGGAATGAGGATTGAGTGCAAACTGAATGTTGCAGCCGCCTTCGATCTTCAAAGCGCGGATCAGCTTGATCGCGCTGTCGTTAAGCATTTTCATATCGTGCTCATTCAGGGAAAGAATGGGCGCAACAACAATGGAGTCGCCGGTATGTACGCCCACCGGATCCACATTTTCCATCCCGCAGATGGTGATAACGTGGTCTTCCCCGTCGCGCATCATTTCAAACTCAATTTCTTTATAGCCCTTTACGCTCTTTTCAATAAGCACCTGGTGTACCGGAGAAAGCTTGAAAGCGTTGATGCCGATTTCCACCAGTTCTTCTTCGTTATTGGCAAAGCCGCCGCCGGTACCGCCGAGGGTGAACGCCGGACGCAGTACCACCGGGTAGCCGATCTCCTGTGCCGCCGCCTTGGCTTCTTCCAGAGAATAAGTGATTTTGGAGGGAATGACCGGCTCGCCGATGGACTGGCAGAGTTCTTTGAATTTTTCGCGGTCTTCCGCCTTTTCAATACTGTCGCTGCTGGTGCCCAAAAGCTCTACGGAGCATTCTTTCAAAACGCCCTTTTTCTCGAGCTGCATGGCAAGGTTCAGCCCCGTTTGCCCGCCGATGCCGGGAATAATGGCATGGGGCCGCTCATAGCGCAGAATTTTAGCAATATATTCCAGCGTAAGCGGTTCCATATAAACTTTGTCCGCAATGGAAGTATCGGTCATAATGGTGGCGGGGTTGGAATTGCAAAGCACCACCTCGTACCCTTCTTCCTTCAGAGCCAGACAAGCCTGCGTACCGGCGTAGTCAAACTCCGCCGCCTGCCCGATCACGATCGGCCCTGAACCGATGATCATAATTTTCTTCAAATCCTGTCTTTTCGCCATAATTTCCTCCGAAATTATTTATTCTTGGTAGATTATTTTTTCATTGTGCACCGTGCATAAGCAGCGCCCGAAAACCAAATGCCCGGCAAAGGGAGTCGCCCGCCCTTTGGAAAGAAAACGCTCCGGATCGACACGATAGGAAGCGCTGAGATCAAACACTGTAAAATCGAAACCGGTGTCGATTTGAAAGCGGTTTTTGGGACGATCACTCATAAGCTCCACTAATCGGTCGAGAGAAAGGACGCCTTTTTTGACAAGCTCCGTATAAAGAATCGGAAACGCGGTTTCCAAGCCCACAACGCCCATCAGGCTATGCTCCAGTCCTTTGGATTTTTCTTCGGCGCTGTGGGGAGCATGGTCGGTCGCAATCATATCGATCGTGCCGTCTAAAATTCCTTCGATGAGCGCCTCCCGGTCTTTTCTGCCGCGCAGCGGCGGATTCATTTTAAAGCGGCCGTCTTCCTGCAGATCGTCTTCGCACAAAACAAGGTAGTGCGGCGCGGTTTCACAGGTAACATCCACACCGTCTTTTTTGGCTTTCCGGATCAGCTCTACGCTTTCTTTGGCCGAAACGTGGCAGACGTGGTAGGCGCAGCCCGTTTTTTTTGCCAAGTAGAGATCCCGCTCGATCTGCGCGTATTCACTTTCGCTGCAGATCCCACGGTGGCATTTCTCATGAGCGTATTTTCCATCGTGAATATAGCCGCCGCGCAAGAGGCTGTTGACTTCGCAATGCGCGGCGATGATTTTTCCAAGCAATTTCGCCTTTTTCATGGCTTCTTCCATCATGGCGCCGTCCTGCACGCCTTTTCCGTCGTCGGAAAATGCACAGACACTTTTTGCCATGGACGCCATGTCGGAGAGCGCTTCGCCCTTTTCGCCTACGGTAACGGCTCCGTACGGGATCACCCGGACGAGAGCGTCTTTTTCAATGGCGCGAAGCTGAACCTGAAGATTTTCCGCAGAATCCGGCACGGGCGAAAGATTGGGCATGGTACATACTGCGGTATAGCCGCCGTGCGCCGCCGCCAGCGAACCGGTGCGGATGGTTTCTTTATATAAAAAACCCGGTTCTCTGAAATGCACATGCACATCACAGAAACCGGGCAAAATAACGACCTCATCGGAAAAATGGGAAAAGGATCCCTTATGGCTGAGAAACTCACGGGCGAAGTTTTGAATTTCGGTTCGATTTTTCAATACCATAGACGACCTCTTTCCAAAACAAAAAAATCCTGCCTGTACGGCAAGATGAAGCTATAAAAAGAGAGAGAAAGCGCCTGTTTACCCTTCTCTGTCAGATTTTACTTTCAATCTTGCCGGTATCTCGGTACCAGCTTAAAAATTGCTGCGCGGATCCTTTGCTTAATTTTTTATACTATACCACAGAAACAAAATTTTGTCAATTCCTTCTAACTAAAAAGATAGAAAAATCGGGAACGGAATTTTCCGTTCCCGATTTTTGGGTTTATACTCCTTTTTTCGCTCTTTCGATCTTTTCGATGGTCGTGAAGTTATTCTTCGCAACGTGACCGGGCAGAGGCATGATCTTTTCGTGAATGGCGTCGATGATCCATTCCGCCTGCGGGAAGAACATATGGTCGAGCTCAAAGCACGGCGTGATCCAGTTGCGGGAGCCGACAACTGTTACCGGGCCGTCGAGGTAATCGAAAGCCATTTCGGTAATGTTGGAGGCCATGTCGCGCATGACGGAGTTCCTTTCCACCGCGTCGCCGACGATCACACACTTACCGGTCTTCTTTACCGATTCTACAACCTTGGAATAATCGAACGGTACAATGGAACGGGTATCGATTACTTCGGCGGAAACGCCGTATTTCTCTTCAAGAATCTTGGCAGCTTCCAGCGCTCTGTAAAGCACGGCGCCGATCGTGAGAATGGTGACGTCTTTACCGACGCGCTTAACGTCGGGATCGCCGAAAGTGATTTCATAGGGTTCGGCAGGAACGCCGCCCTCGTGGAATTCTTCGCCCTTGTCGTAAATTCTCTGAGATTCAAAGAAGATGACCGGGTCGGTGCCGTTCAGCGCGGCCTGCATAAGGCCTTTCGCATCGTAAGGTGTGGACGGGAACACAACCTTCAGGCCCGGAATGTGCGCGGTCAGCGCCGTCCAGTCCTGAGAGTGCTGGGCGCCGTATTTCGAACCGACGGAAACGCGCAGGACGATCGGCATTTTTAAGATACCGGCGCTCATGGACTGCCATTTTGCCATCTGGTTGAAAATTTCGTCGCCGGCGCAGCCGATGAAGTCGGCATACATCAGTTCCACGATTGCTCTGCCGCCGCACATCGCGTAGCCCACAGCGGAGCCGACGATCGCGGATTCGGAGATCGGAGCGTTGAAGAAACGATGATACGGGATGGCTTCAGTCATTTTCTTATAAACGCCGAATGCACCGCCCCAGTCGCGGTTGTCCTCGCCGTAAGCAATGAGCGTAGGATCTTCGTAGAATTTATCGATGATCGGCTCGGCAAGACCGTCGCGGATATTGTAGACCTTCATCTTCGATACCGGCTTGCCGTTGGCGTCGGTAGCGGTGCGGACTTTGGTCTTGAGTTCTCTGACGCGCGGGCATTCTTCCTTCGGAACCAGCATTTCCGGTTCGCGGTCGGGCTCCAGATTCGGCACGTGCAGATTGGAAAACATCATGCCGGAGATCGCGGCGGGGTTCTTTTCCAGATCCATTCTGGGAGAGATTTCATCGTTGATCGCCAGCTTCATGATCGCGGTCATACGATTCGTGATCTCTTCGTGCAGGGCGGCAAAATCCTCCTCCTTGGCAATGCCGCCGAGAATGAGTTTTGCTTTGAATGCGGGGATCGGGTCGGCATCTTTCCAGGCTTGAATTTCTTCGGGCGTTCTGTAGGTGGAAGAGTCGGAGGGCGAGTGGCCGGATACGCGGTAGGTCACAACATCCAGAAGCGCAGGGCCCTTGCCCTCTTCGAGCAGCTTTTTCTTGCGGGCAACTGCGTCAATCACGGCGAGCGGATCGTAGCCGTTGACTCTTTCGGCATGCATCTGGGTGGGGTTAAAGCCGGCGCCGAGGCGGGCAACCATATCAAAGCCCATGGTCTCGCCGCGGGTCTGACCGCCCATACCATAGTGGTTGTTGAATACGTTGAAGAGGATCGGCATTCCTTCTCCTTTGCCGTCGTTCCAAAGCTTGGTGATCTGATCCATAGATGCGAAGTTGAAGGATTCCAACGCGGGGCCGCGGCCGCAAGCACCGTCACCAAAGTTGGCGACTACGATGCCTTTTTTGTGGTTGGACCTTTTGTAGAGCGCAGCACCCAGCGCAACCGGAGCGGCAGCGCCGACAATGGCGTTGTTCGGCATGATGCCGAACGGAATGAAGAACGCGTGCATTGAACCGCCCAAACCGCGGTTGAAACCGGTGGTTCTGGCAAAGATTTCCGCCAGTGCGCCGTAAAGCAGGAAGTTGATCGCCAATTCCTTGACATTGCCGCCGGCGTTCATATGTTTTTCCACAACGGCAAGCACGCTTCCGTCGAGGAATTCTTTCATGACGTCATAAAGCTCTTTATCGTCCAGCTTCTGAATAGAGGATAGGCCCTTTGCCAAAATTTCGCCGTGGCTTCTGTGAGAACCAAAGGTAAGGTCGTTGATATTCAGACTGTAAGCCTGGCCGACGGCGCTGGCCTCCTGACCGATGGAAAGGTGCGCAGGGCCGGGGTTATTGTACTCAACGCCGTTGTAGCTGCTTTTGGTTTTGACGTCGTTGAGCATAGTTTCGAACTCGCGGATGATCGCCATATCGCGATAAATGCGCATGAGGTCTTCGTTGGAATAAATTTTCTTTTCTTCTTCGATCGTTTTATTGTACTGGCAAACCGGAATATCTTCAAAATGAATAAATCCTGGCTCAAATGCTTTTTTCGGATCGACGTATTGACTCTTAGGCATAATGATTTCTCCTTAATAAAATTATAATTTACGGTTTAAAAAATGGCTTCACGGAGTACTTCGCCCACGGTGGGATGCGGGAATACAAATTTTTGAATTTCGGAAAGACGCATTTCTTTGCCGACCATCATGGCGGCACCGTAGACCAATTCGGAAGCATAGGTGCCGATCATGTGGAAGCCGATGATCTTGTTGTGATCCTTGTCTACGATCACCTTCATAATGCCTTTTCCGCCCTCGTTTTCTGCCAGATACCGACCGCTGTAGCTCAGCGGGAGGGTGCGGATCTCAAAATTGATGCCCTTTTCCTTAGCGGACTCGGTGGTTTCACCGACAGCCGCTACTTCGGGGTTGGTATAGATAACGGAGGGAATGGAGTTGTAATCCACACGGTCGTGGCCGCCGGTCATATTGTCGACTGCTACTTCCCCTTCGCGATATGCGGTGTGCGCCAGCATGATCTTACCGTTTACGTCGCCGGCAGCCCATACGCCGGGCACGCTGGTTTTGCAGAACTCATCGGTCACAACGGCGCCGCGGTTCAGCACCACGCCGATTTCTTCCAAACCTAAGCCCTGCGTTCTAGCACGGCGTCCGATGGAAACGAGCGCTTTGTCGCCCTTGATCTCGAGGCTTTTGCCGTCCAATTCATAGGCGATCTTGCCGTCTTTAATCGAGGTAACCTTCGCACCGAGGATAAATTCCACGCCGCGTTTTTCATATTCTTTTTTCAAAAGCTCGGAAATTTCACGGTCGGTGGGGCCGGCAATGTGATCCATCATTTCCAGAACCACAACCTTAGAACCGATGCTGTTGAAATAGCTGACCATTTCCAGACCGATCACGCCGCCGCCGACAACCAAAAGGGTTCCGGGAACTTCTTTGCTGTCGAGGATTTCACGGTTGGTCATAGCAAAGCCGTTTGCCAAAGATTCTTTCAGACCGTCGATCGGCGGAAGCGTGGCTTCCGAACCGGAGCAGATCAAAAGACGTTTGCCTTCGATGGTCTTTTCTCCGGCGGCAACCTGAAAACCGTCTGCGGTTTTGCCGAGAATTTTGGCGGTGGCATATTCCACATCGATACCGCCCTTTTTCATTTTCATGCCGACGCCGCCGACCAGAGTTTTCACAACTTTGTCTTTGCGGTCAATGACCTTGGCGTGATCCAAAGTCGCTCCGGCAAAATTCACGCCGTAGTCCGCGCCGTGCTTGGAATAATCGTAAATTTTTGCGGAATAAAGCAGCGTCTTGGTGGGGATGCAGCCTTCGTTCAGGCAGGTGCCGCCCAATGCTCTTTCTTCGATCACGCAGGTTTTAAAGCCCTTGTGTGCAGCTCTTTCCGCTGCGTTGTACCCGGCGGGGCCGCCGCCGATCACTACCAAATCGTACATCATTGCCTCCTTATTTTGCTAACAAGAGATCGAAGTGTTCCAGATTCTTACAAAGCGCCTGCAGGAATTTTGCGGCGGGCGCACCGTCGATCGCTCTGTGGTCAAAGGTGAGCGACAGGCCCATGGCCGGATAGCTGACGTCGCCGGCCGCGGTGATTTTGATTCTGCGGGTAATCGTACATACGCCCAAAATGCCGACCTGCGGCGGATTGACCACAGGAGTAAAGCTTTCTACGCCCATCGAGCCGAGGTTCGTGACCGTGAAGCTGGCGCCGGAAAGTTTATCGGGGCTGATCTTGCCGCTTTGCGCTTCGGTGATCAGCACCTTTGCCTGAGTAGAGAGCGCGTTCAGAGAAAGCTCCTCTGCATGGGGCAGCGTGGGAACAAGCAGTCCTCTTTCCGTATCCACGGCAATTCCGAGGTTGACATGGTTGAAATAGCGCATTTTATCATCCAGGAAGTGCGCGTTCAGATCGCGGAAATCACCGATCGTTCTGGAAACGGCAAAGAGCACGATATCATTGAGCGTAATATTGGCAAGATTCATACTTTCGGCGGAAGCCTTCAGCGAAGCGCGATATTCCATGATCTTGGTAGCGTCGAAAGAAGCGTTGAGCGTCAGCTGCGCCATGGTGGAGAGCGACGCATGCATGGATTTGGCGATCACTTTTCTGACGTTGGAAATCTTTTCCTCCACATATTCCGGTTCGGTGGAAACAACGGCGGCAGGAGCGGCAGCGGCCACGGGTGCGGCGGCGCCTTTCAGAAAACCGGCGTCGAGCGCAGCCTGAACGTCTCTTTCAATGATTCTGCCCTCGGGGCCGGTGGGAACCACTCTGGAAAGATCAACGTCGGTTTTTTCGGCAAGCGCTCTGGCTCTGGGAGAAATTTTTTCACTGCCGGCTTCGGCGGTACTTTCCGCCACAGAAGCCGGCGCAGCTTTCACTTCCTCTTTGGCAGCGGGAGCTGCTTCTGCAGGAGCGGCGCTTTCCTCTTTAGGTGCAAATTGTGAAAAGTCCTCGCCGGGCTTTCCGATTACACATACGTTTTCAAGACAAGGAACGTCTTCCCCTTCTTCCTTGAAAATGGCGAGCAGCGTACCTTCAACGGTCGCTTCTTCATCGAAGGAAGATTTATCAGTTTCATAGGAGAAAAGAATATCGCCGATTTTTACTTCGTCCCCTACTTTTTTGCTCCAGGATGTAATGACACAGCTTTCAACGCTCTGTCCCTGGCGCGGCATAATAACTGCGGTTGCCATAGCAACACCTCCCATATATATTAAAAATAAAGTTGAACAAATTTATTTGGCGACAATCACTTCGACCCCGCATCGACGGCAGGCGTCTAAAATTTCGCTGTCGGGCATCTGGTCGGTCACCAACTTCTGCACGTTGCCAAGCTCACAGAACGTATAAGGCAGGCTTTTGCCGATTTTAGAAGAATGGATCATCATGATCACGCAGCCCGCTTTTTTCACAATGGCGCTTTTCAGTTCGCTTTCGGTGTAATTGCCGCTGGTAAATCCGTATTTCAGCGAAAAACCGGAAGGCGAAATAAACGCCAGATCGATGTTCGTTTTACTAATATAGTCTATCGACTGCATCCCGGAAAGCGAAAGATTGTCGCGGCTCAGAAGCCCACCTACGATGTGCACCATCACATTGTCTTTCTTTACCAGTTCCAAAGCCAGGTTCGGGTCGGTAGTATTCACGGAAAGCCGGGTTTTGGGAATAAAGGGAATCAGCTGCATTACCGTAGAGCCGGAATCAAAAAAGAGCGATCTGCCGCTTTCAATGAACACAGAAGCGGCCTGCGCAATCTTTTGTTTGGAAAAAGTATAGGCACCGGAGCGCGTACTGAAGCTTTCTTCCATGGAAGTTGTAATAAACTTCATGGAGCGAGCGCCGCCGCGAACCTTAATTACATCTCCCTGGCGTTCAAAGAATTCGATATCCCGGCGCAGGGTCATGCTTGAAACCTCAGGAAAGCGTTCTTCCAATTCCTTCAGCGAAGTGAACGGTTTGGAAACCAAAATCTCTCTTACAAGAACTTTTCTGGGATAATTCATTGGTGCACCTTTCTTTTTGAAAATTCGATCTGTAAATTTTAACAAAAATTCTCATTGCCACAACATGTTAAATTTCACATCTCTTGTTACAAGATAACACAATATGTAAAAAATGTCAAGAATTCTGCCGCCGCATTTACCATTATTTTTTTGCATAGCCGTCATGCATTTTCGCCAAACTATTTGTGTCGCGAAAAGCGATAATTTTATTTTGAGGAAGGCAAAATATATGGCCAATCTTACTTCCAAAGAGCTTTCCGGCATTGAAGATCAGCTCGATGCGGAAAAGATCTTGATTACAAAGTATTCGATGTACGCAAATACCACTCAGGACGCGCAGCTGAAAGCAAAGCTGGAGCAGATCGCAACCAAACACCAGGAGCATTTTGATAAGCTCTATTCCCTTTTGGGTTAAGGAGGCAACATGGCGAACACTTCTTTTACCGATCAGGATATGATCACGGATGTTCTTTCCACGCAGAAGTTCATTACCGGCGAATATAACAACAACGCCAACGAAGCAAAAGACCCCGCTGTAAAAAACACATTGATGTCTATTTTGGATGATGAGCATATGATCCAGCACGAGGTTTTTCAGGAAATGGAAAAACGCGGCTGGTATCCCACCGAAGCAGCACCGCAGAATAAAATCGACAGCGCAAAACAGAAGTTTGCAGCCGATTGCAAAAACTGCTGCTGCCACTGCTAAAGACAGAAAAAGAGATGCCGAATCGGCATCTCTTTTTTCAGCAGATAAAACCGCCGTTGACAGCAAGCACCTGCCCGGTGATATAGCTTGATCTTTCGTCGGCCAGGAACAGCGCGAGCTGTGCAATTTCCTGTGGACGACCAAAGCGCTGCATCGGGATCTCGCCGGCGATATTCTTTTTTTCGGTAGGCGAAAAGCGCTGCATCATATCGGTATCCACCACCCCGGGAGCAATACAATTTACCCGGATCCCGCTGGGCGCCAATTCCTTTGCCAGTGCTTTGGTAAACCCGACTACAGCCGCCTTGGAGGCGGAATACAACACCTCGCAGGAAGCGCCGGTTTGCCCCCAAACGGAAGAAAGATTGATAATACTTCCCTTTTTGACTGCGATCATTTTTTCGGCAGCCGCCTGCGTTAAAAAGAACATCGATTTGAAATTAACATTAAACAGGCGGTCATATTCTTCCTCACTCACATCCTGGATCAGGCCAAAATGGGAAGCGCCCGCGTTATTGATCCACACATCCATATGCCCCATCCGAGCCTCGATTTGCGCGGGCAATGCCATTACGTCGTGCATATTTGCCAGATCGCAGCAAAAAGAACTGGCTTTGGTAAAGGCGCTGATTTCTTTGCAAAGAGACTCGGCATCCGCATGGCTTTTCCGATAGCAAAAGCCAACCTCATACCCGTTTTCGGCAAAAAGAAGCGCCATAGCTCTGCCGATCCCGCGGCTTGCGCCGGTAATGAAAACCTTTTTCATCTTACGAATTTTCGAATTGAAACTTTTCTACCTGCGCCAGAAGTTCGTCTAAAGAGGTTAAAAGATTTTGCAGAGCTGCATTTTGCGTTTCAATGACAGCGTTTGCTTCCTCTTCGGAAAGCACGCAAACGGGAGCCGGCTCTTCCGGGTCTTCCGCTTCTACTTTGATTTCCTCGCCGTTTACCACGCTGGATAAAACGGAAGCGAGCTTGTCGAACTTTTCGGCTTTTTTCTGATAGGACTTCATGCTTTCATTGGAAGCGGAAAGAGTTTCCACGCTTTTTTGCAAACTTTTCAGCAAACGCACATGGTCTTCGCCGGCAGCGACAAAAGCGGCCTTTGCCGTCAAAAATTTTTCAAGCGAGGCGGAAAGCTCACGGGACACCGCAAGATTTTTTTTATTTTGTTCTAAAACAGTACCGCACGCTCTTTCCCGCTGCAAAGCCAGTTCTTCACTGCGCGCATACTCCGTCTGCAAAGAAGAAATCTGCGCGTCTTTTTCGGCGATCTCGGTTTCGTGCTTCTTGCTGATTTTCAAAATAAAATCATTGACGTCCTGCTTGTGAAAGCCAAACATGGCACTGCGAAACATCGGTTCCATTTTCATACTCCAACTATTATTTTGATTCCCACAAATAGTATATCATTCTTTTTGCGAATTGAGAACTATTTTTACGAAATTTGTTGAAAAATGCAAAAAACGCCCGAGCCGGACGGCTCGGGCAAGGCGTTATTCAACGGTTACGGATTTGGCAAGATTGCGGGGCTTATCCACGTCGCACCCGCGCAAAACGGAAACATGGTAGGCAAAAAGCTGCATCACAGGAACGGCGATCAGCGGCATAAAGATTTCCGAACAATGCGGCAGGTAAATGGTTCGATCGGAAATCTGTTCCGCGCCGGGCGCGCCGTATTTGGTAATGAAAATGATCTTCGCACCGCGCGCTTTGACCTCTTTCATATTGGAAATCATTTTTTCATAGCATTCGTCGCCGGTGGCAATGGCGATCACGGGGGTTCCTTCGGTGATCAGCGAAATGGTACCGTGCTTGAGTTCTCCGGCGGCATAAGCTTCACTGTGAACGTAGGAAATTTCCTTCAGCTTCAGCGATCCTTCCATAGAAAGCGCGTAGTCGATCCCTCGGCCGATGAAAAACAGGTCGCGTGCATCCTTAAAGCTTTCGGCGATGTAGCGAATTTTATCGCTTTCATTGACGATTGCGCTGACAAAATACGGGATCTGCGTAAGCAATTCTTTCGTGTAGAGGCGAACCTGCTCGGTCAATTGCGGCTGATGCAACAAAGCAAGCTTCAGTGCAAATATGCACATGGCACAAACCTGAGAGGAATAGGCCTTGGTGCTGGCCACGGCAATTTCCGGCCCCGCCATCGTATACATAACAGAGTCCGCTTCCCTGGCAATCGAAGATCCCACTACATTTACCACGGCAAAGGTTTTGCAGCCACGGCTTTTTGCCAAGCGCAAAACAGCCAGTGTATCTGCCGTTTCACCGGACTGCGAGATGACCACCACCAGATCGTCCGGATATAAAACCGGATTATTATAACGGAACTCGGAAGCAATCTCCACATTTACGGGAATGCGCGCCAGGCTTTCAATGATGGCTTTCCCGACCATCCCCGCATGCATAGCCGTGCCGCAGGCAACAAATATAATGCGGTGAAAAGCCTTTAGTTCCTCGTCTGACAATCCCTCTACTCCAAGATCAGGCAGGCCGTCCTTCACATGGGCGGAGACCGTCTTTTCCACAACCTCGGGCTGCTCCATGATCTCCTTAAGCATAAAGTGCGGAAAATTTCCTTTTTCCGCCGCCTGAAAATCCCAGTCTGCGGTTTTGATCTCCTTGGTAATGGGGCGATGCTCCGAATCAAAAAACTCAATCCCGCTTGCCGTGACGACGGCGATTTCGCCTTCCATCAAGGTATAATAGCGGTTCGTCCGTTTCAGAACGGCGGGAATATCGGAAGCAATGTAATACCCCGTATCATCCAGCGCGCAAATCAGCGGGCTGTCTTTCCGGACGGCAAAAATCGTACCGGGAAAATCCTTAAAAACGATCCCGAAAGCATAAGAACCCCGCAAAAGCGGCAGCGCCTGGGTAATCGCCCGAAAAGGATCGCGGTGGGTCAGATAAAATGAATCGATCAGCTTTGCTGCCACTTCCGTATCCGTTTCCGACTGGAAACGATAATGATTCTCTTCGATTAGTTTTTCTTTTAATTCCAGATAATTTTCGATAATTCCGTTGTGCACCAGAGTCAGATTTTCCGTGCCGTGGGGATGGGAATTCACATCGCTCGGCTTTCCGTGGGTTGCCCAACGCGTATGCCCGATTCCGCAATTTGATCGAAAATCGCTTCCCTTTTCCTCAATGATGCGCTTCATATTCTGAAGCTTTCCCATTGCTTTTACGACCTGAATATGATCTTCATAAAATACGGCGATTCCAGCGGAATCATATCCTCTGTATTCCAAAGATTGGAGTCCGTCCACCAAAATATCAACCGCATTCTGATCACCGGAATAGCCAATAATACCGCACATAATAACTCCTTAAAACCTGTTTTCCAAAAGAATATCCTTTTGGTTCTTTCATTATAGCATTGCAATTTCGCAAAATCTATTGACAGATTTACCGAAGTTAATACGGTTTTTTATACATTTTTTACTATTTTGTGCAAACCTATTTCTGATGAATTTGATCGAGATAGCTCTGCAAAATGAGCTGAGCGGAAAGTGCATCCACACATTTTTTGTGCTCTTTTCCGCCGAGTCCCGCATCATACAGCATAGAGTGCGCCTGTACGGTGGTAAAGCGTTCGTCCATGGTGTCTACCGTTACCGAAACACGCTCCTTTAAAAAGCCGATATAGACTTCGCTCTTTTCGCAGCGCTCCCCTCTGTAGCCGCCTGCACGGGTGGGCATGCCGACAACGATCTTTTCCGCGCCGCGCTCCGCGGCAATTTTTGCAGTTTTTTCCGCAGCGTCCTTCGCACCGCGCACCTCTACAGTGCCAATGCTCACCGCCATTCTTTCCTCGCGGTCGCACACGGCAACGCCCATGCGTTTATCTCCGAAATCTATTCCCAACGTAATCATATCGGCTCCTTTTTCTTTTCTTTAGAATAATATAGCAAAATTACCGGCGAAACGCAAGAAAAGATATTTTAAAAATTTAGTGTTTGCTCTTGAAATCTTTCTGAAAATGGGTTATACTACCAAAAAAGAATGTAATGTGAGGTATAAAAAATGGACGGAAACGCTGGAAGCATGATTTCCACGATTATTATGATCGTGTTGTTTATCCTAATATTCTATTTTATCATTTATCGTCCGCAGAAAAAGCAGGAAAAAGAAGTCAATCAAATGAGAGACAACCTGCAGATCGGAGATGAAATCTCCACTAACGGCGGCATTTTGGGGCGCATCGTCAAGATCAAGGACGATATCGTTACCATTGAAACCGGTTCGGATAAAAACAAGATCAAAGTCTTCAAATGGGCGATCCGCTCCGTAGAGATCCCCGCGAACGCAGAAGAAACCGAAGATGAAGAATAATCCTTTTTTCATGCCGCTGATCAAGAAATCGGCGGCATGAGGTGCTTTTTTGCAGAAATTTCGAAAAATCTCTTGATTTTTTGTTTAGGATATGGTAAGATAACAATCGTTCCGCACGGAACTGGAAAGATGGCTGAGCTGGTCTAAGGCGCACGACTGGAAATCGTGTATCGGCTAATACCCGATCCAGGGTTCGAATCCCTGTCTTTCCGCCAAAAAAGCACTTGGCTCATGCCAAGTGTTTTTTTGATGATAACGAAATTGCGTGGGATTCGAACTCTCGAGGGAAGGAGCGAAGAAAACACCATGTTATGGTGTTTTCGACAGATCCCGGTCGTAAAATCCCGCGAAACCCAAGCTGACTAGCGCAGGGCGAAGCGCTGGATTTTACGATGGCAGCCGAAGAGCGCCTGCAAGAAGCTGACGGGGCGAATAGTCGTCCTCACTCGCTTCCTGGTCGCGGGTATTGACAAGGTCTTCCGAAAGTGATATACTCCGTATGAGACCATATTTGGTTCCCCCAACCGGCACACGATGCCCTTTGGCTTGGAACCAAGCATTGGTCTCTTTTTTGTTTTCGTTAAGATACAGAATGGACTCATCCGTGATTTGGGTGTCAATGTCTCTCCGCGCGTGTGTTGTGGTCACTTTTGTTATTACAGTGCCGCCTCGACCAAATTTGGCAACAATACCAACGGTTACGGGGACGCCGTTTAGATCCAAATCGCCAAAAACACTTACGGTATTCTTTCCTTCTCCCGGCTTATATTCCGTAATTGCAATCGGATTTGCGAGCATACGGGGAACCATCTTCATCAATTCGGGTGTCAGGTGATCCGAATGCTTTGTCATGTCGGATGCGATCGCGGAATTGTCGTAATAAAGTTTTCCTTCCGGCATACCGATAAGCACAAGCGGAGACGATTTCTTGAATTTTCCAACGGTTGTGTACGAAGTCGGATCTAAATCTTCCCAATGGTCCATTTTGCGGGAAAAATATTTGTCCTCCTCAAAAGCTTCCTGATACCGAATATCGGAGGTTTCTCTGTCAAAGGTGCCGATGTTGTCCGTCGCGGATTTGATCTGCGTGGGAGAAAAGACCGATACCTCGCCCCAGCCGCCGCTGTCCATATCCGAGTACCAGCCGTCATAACCTTTGTTCTTCAGGTAATCGACCTGTGCCCGCTTGTTTTCCAACCGGTAAAATTCCGCCGGCTGGTTGTCGTAATCGGCCAGCTTTTCACCCGTCAGATATACAGGCAGCACGTTTTTGCCGTAGCTCTGCGCGTCCTCTCTGTTTTCCGTGAAGAAAAACGAGCCCTCTCGCGCGGCAGTCTCGCCCGGATCAAATGCCGTAAACTCCGCGTCCGTCCCGTGGTAGAACACTTTCGGCGTCCCGTCCTCGTTGAGCAAAGCGGGATTGACAGATTTTGCCGGCGTGAAATCTTTATCAAATTGCTTGACAAGATCGTAAAGATTGGATATACTGATCTCAGAACCAGTGTCTGGCACCAAACCGGAGGCGGATTTTTCCGTCGCAGTTTCGCCGGCTGGTTCTCTTTTTATGTCATTTTCCTGTATACTCTCAACTTGGATTCCCCTTAAATGATATCCTCGACGTTCTACACGGCCAGAACTTTTGCTAAGATATTCTTCAATGGAGGTTTTGGCAATATACAAACGGCCGTCATAGCGGATTGGCGTATACAGCTTGTGCATAAAGGCTGTTCCGGTAGCTTTTTCGTTGCTCGAAATAGCAGAAACTTCCGTATCCAGCAACACGCCATTTTGCAGAATATCCCTGATAGCCGCAAGCGCTTTGACCGATATTTTTTCACGTCCAGAATAATGCCTGGTTTCTCTTAGCAGTATGCCGCCCGCCTGCACCATCCAGCCAGTATCGCCGTTCTGATAATTTCCTCTGGAATAGACGATGTTTTCAAGGTCAATTGTCGGGACAGAAGCCACTTTGGTTTTCGTCGTATCATGTGCGCGCCAATCGCCGAACCACGCGGTAAAGAAAGGGGATTTAACGCCAAGCTCTTTATAAAACTTATACGCCCATTTTTGAAGCGTGGGGACGTCGCCTGCGGCAATTTCTTTAATGCTTGTGCCTTTCGGATATTTTTCCGCTATGCTTTGGACAACCTTCACGTCTTGCATAGTGATTGGCTTATCGTAGTCGGAGTAGCGGGAGTCTTCTTCCGAAGAGTCCTGATTCCGAGTTTTGCCTTTTATCGCCTTGTCGATGGTACCCTGCGATGCGGCGCGATAGTTCAAGGCGGCGTCTTCCAGGGCGTCCATCCACATTTGGTGCATTTGATCCAGCGATTTCACCATCTTTTGGGTAAGAACGTATTCCAATTTCTGGGGGTTGTGCCCTTTGAATGATTCGCGCAAGCGATCTGCCAGACTCTTGATTCCGGAGGCAAGCTTCTTAACCAGGCTCTGATCCTGCCGGGCAAGCTTCCGGATCATCCCCATAGCGTTGCTGTCCATCAAGAATTTCTGACAGGATTCCGCCGTCACTTCCTCCAGAGCCAGATCATAGCTCATTCCCTTTGCCATTTTCTCATCAATCAGCGCCGCTGCCGTTTCCCCATCGCCGATCTCCTGATAGTTTTCCAGCAGGAAGTTGGTGAAAGTTTCATATTTGGCGGGCGACCAGTCCCGAATAAAATGGGTGAGCTCGTGAGAAAGGGTATACGCCAGGATAGATTTGTGACTGAGATTGGCGTTGATATCGATCGTGATAGTGGCGCGCCCGTTCTCGTAGCTGAATTCTTTTTCCGTGAGCAACAGATTGAGGTTGAAACAGAATTTTTCCGGAAAATGAGCAGTTTTGGCTTGAAATGGCAAAAATTCTATAGTATACTA
The DNA here is from genome assembly GCA_947589595.1 of uncultured Clostridia bacterium. Taxonomy (GTDB): domain Bacteria; phylum Bacillota; class Clostridia; order Oscillospirales; family SIG627; genus RGIG5579. The sequence goes on along the minus strand of CANQBV010000023.1, from coordinate 4,587 downwards.
TAGAGTAGAATTTTTTCAGAAGCTAAAAGAGGATTTGCCATATGTATGAAAAAAGGACGCGCATTTCAGAGCTTTATCTGAATGCAAAGGAATGGGAAGGAAAAACCATCTGTGTCGCCGGCTGGGTGCGGACGATCCGCGCCAGCAATCAGTTCGGCTTTATTGAGGTCAATGACGGAAGCTGCCACAAATCGGTGCAGATCGTTTTTGAAAATGAGAAGGTTTCCAATTATAAGGAGATCGCCAAGCAGAATATCGGCGCAGCGCTGAAAATTCGCGGGGCGGTGGTATTGACGCCGGAAGCCAAACAGCCGTTTGAGATCAATGCAAACGAGATTTTTGTAGAAGGAACCTCTACTCCCGATTACCCACTGCAGAAAAAGCGCCACTCACTCGATTTTCTGCGTACAATCGCGCACTTGCGCCCGCGCGCCAACACCTTTAACGCCGTGTTCCGCGTGCGTTCGGCGGCGGCGTATGCGATCCATAAATTTTTCCAGGAAAAAGGTTTTACCTATGTGCACACGCCGATCATTACAGGCAGCGACTGCGAAGGCGCGGGCGAAATGTTCCGTGTGACCACGCTGGATCTCGAAAATCTGCCGAAAAACGAAGACGGCAGCGTAGATTTTTCACAGGACTTTTTCGGAAAAAGCACGAACCTGACCGTGTCCGGCCAGCTCAACGCCGAATGCTTTGCCCTGGCGTTTTCCGATATCTATACTTTCGGTCCCACCTTTCGCGCCGAAAATTCCAACACGCCCCGCCATGCCGCGGAATTCTGGATGATTGAGCCGGAAATGGCCTTCTGCGACCTGGAGGACGACATGCGCGTGGCGCAAGAAATGGTAAAATACGTCATTCGCTACGTCCTGGAAACCTGTCCGCAGGATATGGAATTTTTCAACAATTTTATCGATAAAGGTTTGCTGGAAAGGCTGCACAAGCTGATTGACGCCGATTTCGGCAAGGTTACCTATGCGGAAGCGATCGAAATTCTGCAAAAGAGCGGGGAAAAATTTGAATATCCCATTGGCTGGGGTGAAGACCTGCAAACCGAACATGAGCGGTATCTGACCGAAGTGGTGTTCCAAAAACCGATTTTTGTAACCGATTGGCCAAAGGAAATCAAGGCCTTTTATATGCGTCTGAATGACGACGGCAAAACCGTGGCAGCCATGGATATGCTGGTGCCGGGCGTCGGCGAGCTGATCGGCGGCAGTCAGAGAGAAGAGCGCCTTGATCTTTTGGAAAAACGGATCGAAGAGCTCGGTATGGAAAAGGAATCCTACGCATGGTACCTGGATCTGCGCCGGTACGGTGGTGTGACCCATTCCGGATTCGGACTCGGATTTGAAAGACTGGTCATGTATCTGACCGGTATTTCCAACATTCGCGACGTGGAACCTTTCCCGCGCACGGTTGGCAACGCTGAATTTTGATGAAGGAGAAAACAATGCGCTATCTTGATATGACAAAAGAGCAGCTTGAGGCGGAATACGAGCTGCAAAAGAAGAATTGGCAGGCAATTAAGGATCAGAACCTAAAACTGGATATGTCCCGCGGAAAGCCGGAAAAGGGACAACTGGATTTGAGCCTTGATATGCTTTGTGTTTTAAAAAACGACGTTGATTGCCAAAACCGAGACGGCTTTGACACCCGTAACTACGGCTTGCCGACCGGCATTCCCGAATTGAAGGAAATTTTTGCCGAAATCTTGGGCGTGGAAAAAGACGAAATTCTCACCGGCGGCAATTCCTCGCTTAATATGATGTACAACATCATTGCCGACGGCATGCTGCTTGGCTTTGCTGAATCGGAAAAGCCGTGGTGCCGCTATGACAAAATCAAATTCCTCTGCCCCGCCCCCGGCTATGACCGCCACTTTTCCATTTGCCAGCACCTTGGTATAGAAATGATCCCGGTCCCCATGCTGGAAACCGGCCCGGACATGAATCTGATTGAAAAATTGGCGGGTGAGGACGAAACAATCAAAGGTATTTGGTGCGTGCCGAAGTATTCCAACCCCACCGGCATCACTTTCAGCGATGAAACCGTACGCCGTTTTGCCGCCATGAAAACCAAGGCGCCCGATTTCAAGATCTTTTGGGACAACGCCTATCTGATCCACGATCTGTACGACGAAGCGGACTCGCTCTTGAATTTGCTTGACGAGGCTAAAAAATGCGGCACGCAGGATCGAGTATTTGAATTCTGCTCCACCTCAAAGGTGACCCTCGCCGGCGGCGGTGTGTGCTTTGTGGCTTCTTCCAAAGCCAATATCGAGCGTCTTGCCAAACAGCTTTCCATGGAAGGCCTGGGCTACGACAAGGTCAACCAGCTTCGCCACTATCGTTTTTTCCGCGACAAGGAAGGCGTATATGCGATCATGAAGAAGCATGCCGCAATCCTGCGCCCGAAATTTGAGGCGGTGATCCGTGAATTCGAAGCCGGGATGGGCGACGCCGGTATCGCGCACTGGCACACCCCCCACGGCGGCTATTTTATCAGCCTGGACGTGATGGAAAACACCGCCAAGCGAACCTGGGAATTGGCGCATGAAGCGGGTGTTACACTGACAAACGTCGGCGCTACCTTTCCCTACGGCAAGGATCCAAAGAACGAAAACCTCAGAATTGCCCCCAGTAATGTAAAATTAGAAGACGTCGGCACAATCGCCAAATACGTTTGTGTTTGCGCCAAGCTTGCCGCTTTGGAAAAATTACTGCAAAAGGCGTAAAACGCTTTGCTTCTTCACAAAAAACGGTTTTTGCGATAACAAATCGAACTTAGTATTGACGAAAAAGCAAAAAATCGGTATAATATTCAGGTATACTTGTAAAACCGCAGAAAGGTTGGTCATTTTCTTATGACTAAAAACGTATTAAAATTCATTTTCGTTGCACTTTTGATGCTGTCTTTGATTCTTGTTCCGTTGGTGGGAGTTTCCTATTACGATTCCCCGAGCATTTTCGAAAAGAATGCCGTGGCAACCAACCGGCAGTTTGGCGACGGCATTTCGGCGCTCCTTGCCTTTGAAGAAAACGAGGAGAACGACGAATTGGAGCTGACAGACGAAACGCTTCAAAATGCAGCCACTACTTTGCAGGAACGTTTCCGTGCGCTTGGGCTTTCCGATACGGATGTCAGCGTGGCAGAAGATAACCAGCTCCGCCTGGATATCGCAAGCTCTTCCTTTATCGATGATATTGTAGCGCAATACGGGATCGTCGGTCATTGGGCGATCACGAACTCCAGTATGGAGGAGCTCCTGGTGGCGGCTGATATCTCCGACGCCAGGCTCATTGTAAAAAACGGATCATACCAGGTAGAGGTTACCTTTACGGAAGCAGGTCGGCAGAAGTTTTATAACAGCACTTCGGTCGCAGCGGCCTCCGGAAGCGCATACATGTATTTGACGATTGATAGCCAGTACGCCAGCTTTATTACGATCAACGAGCCGGTGAACCGCGATACCTACTCTTTCCAGTCTCAGGCCATGGATCCCTCGCTTGTAGCGTCGATTTTGAAGTACGGTGAGCTTCCCTCGACGCTGAAGGTCGTTTCCTCGGAAGTTCTTCCTTCTAAATTATCAAACGGCGCCATTATCGGTATTGCGGCCGTTCTTGCTGTTGTTTTTGTCGTTCTCTGTGCAGTGCTTGTGAGCAAAGGAAAAATGTCCGGTCTGTTTGCTTCTTTGGCTCTGCTTGCCGATATCTGTGTCTTTTTAACTTCCGCAGCGAACGGCGGCTTCCAGTTTGAATATGCAACTCTCGCAGCACTCGTTTGCTTCATCATTCTTGCCTGGGGCTTCTATTTCTTCATACTCAACAAAATCGGCAAAGAACTCAAGGGCGAAAAGAGCCTGTCTTACGCACTTTCCCGCTATGAACACAAGATGAATATCAAGGCGATCTGGATTCATGCCGCAGCCTTTGCGGTCGCTTTGATCTGCTATATGATCAGCGTTTCTTACTTCTACATCTCAAGATTCTTCTTAGTATTCCTCTATATTTCCCGCATCTTCCTTCTCGGCTCTGTGGCAAACATTGTCTTCTACTTTCTCATCTTCCTCTTATCCGCCAAAGCACTGGCAGATATGCAGGCAGAAAAGCAGTAATAGAAATCGCATTAAGAACTCCGGCAAAGCGCTTTCGCGCTTTGCCGGTTTTTTGTGTGATATAGAAAACTTCTTGTAGCTATGATATGATAAAAAACGCCGAAAACCTTGAAAAATCGAGGCTTTCGGCAGGGTTTTGGCGTTCCCGAGGTGATTCGAACACCCGACCTACCGCTTAGGAGGCGGTCGCTCTATCCTGCTGAGCTACGGAAACATTGTTTGCATTATAGAAAAAAATTGAGGATTTGTCAAGTAAAGAAGGTCATGTCTTATCAAGAAAAATGCTTGCGATATCTTCGAAAGAAGAGAGAGCCATTCAAGCGCTTGCCAAATTGATTTGAAACCTTATCAACAAAAGGCGGCGCACAGTAACTGTGCGCCGCCTCTCGTTTATTCGATTTCCAAATGCTTGGCTTCAGGAAGTGCTTCCTGTTTCTTCGGCAAAGTCAAGCGCAGAACACCGTTTT
>CANQBV010000022.1 GCA_947589595.1 uncultured Clostridia bacterium | reverse complement strand
GTGGATTTGCGGTTGGTATTGCGGACTCTGCGGGAGATGACCGATGTGAAAGAACTTACGCCGACCCTTGTGAATTCGTTGATTGAGCGTATTGAAGTTCACAACAACGACAAGTACGACGGCCATTGTCATGTCAAGGTGGATATCTACTTTACTGCGGTAGGGATGATTGATATTCCCACCGAGAAGGAAATCTGTGCGATGATGGAGGAAATGCGGAAAAATCCGCAGGAATTCAAATTCGTAGCATAACAAAAGAATACGGCGCAGCGCCATTTTCGGCTCTGCACCGTATCCCCTACATAATTACTTCCTTATCTGGCTTTCCCAAATCGATCCCCTCCTTTGAGTCTGAAAAGCTTTTCGGCGTCCCGCCTCTTCTTACGCCTTGGCAATAAACTCCTCCATGCGGACAAGCTCCCCGCCCTTAACGCGGGATTCTTCCGCGGCAAACGCCACATAGTGGCTTTCGGCGCTGCGGTCGATGGTCGTGATCGAGCTGTGATCGAAATCATCGCCGCGGTACAGACGGATCACGTCGTAAATCAGGCGTGCGTCGCCGCCGCCGTGCCCGGAAAAATCGCTGCACAGCGCATTGAGATCGATCTCATGCACTTCTTTCCCGAATTTCTGATAATATACTTTATTGTCCTTGAAATCGCCCCAGATCTCTCCTTGTGTTCCCATCACATCGATCGTGCGGGTCTGGCGGTTGGTAAAGCCGGTCATACTGAAATTGACCGTAACGCCGCCCTCCAGGAGCAGATTGACCACCTGGTGATCCACCACGTCGTTGTCCATTTGAAAAACACAGCGGCCGTAGTCGGTGGTGCGGAGCGCTTCCCTAATATTTTCCTCGGTCGGTTCGGGATTCAGAATATGGGTCGGCCAACCGGGCAGGCGGGAGAGATAAAACCGCGGCGCGTGGAACGGACAATCCACCTCGCACCCGTCCGAACAGCGCGCCTTGGCGCCCTCGGGGCAATTTTCCTTTTTAAAGTAATCCAGCGAGCCGAACGAAGAAACGCTTTGGCACTTTTTGCCGGTCAGCCACAGAAAAATATCCAGATCATGGCAGCACTTTGCCAGAATCATGGGGCTGGAATCAGCCTGTTTGTGCCAATTGCCGCGCACGTAACTGTGTGCCATGTGGTAATACCCCACCGCCTCGGCGGCCTGAATCGTCTCCGCTTTTCCGACAACGCCTTCGTCAATGAGCTTTTTGATCTGCTGGTAAAACACCGTGTAGCGCAGCACGTGGCAAATGATCACGCGGCGTCCCAGGCGCTTTGCCGCTTCGACAACGGCCTTGCAATCCTGCAGGCGGTTGGAGATCGGTTTTTCCAGTAAAAGATCGTATCCTCTTTCCATGGCGCGGATCGCGTGCTCCCTGTGCTGCGCGTCCTGCGTGGCGACGACCATAAGATCCGCAAGCTTCGGCGCGGCGAGTAAGGCCTCGGCACTGTCGAACACGCGCTCCTCTGGCAGGTGCAGATATTTCTGCGCCGCCTCCAGCCGCACACGGCGATTGTCCGCAATGGCCGCAACCTCCATTTCCCCGGGATATTTCAGCTGCTTGGCGGCGTAGGCAGACCCGCGGTTGCCCATGCCCATGATGGCAAACGAAACCTTTTTCATTCTCTTTTCTCCTGCGACCCAAAGCTTGAAAATTCACTTTCATTATATGGTTTCTTTCCCGGAAAGTCAACGAAAAATCCACCGCGTTTTCAGCCAAAAAAGTCTTCTTTTTCTCCTTTTTCGCAACGCGGCAAAATTTTGTAAAATTTTCCTTTTTTTAACAGGATCATATAACAAAAACAATATATCGGTCATAAATATTATATGTTTGCAAAAACTTCTTTCATTTGTTAGAATAGGGAGAATGGAAACGAAATCTCCCGGCGCCTGTTTGGCGGATGCGCTTTTTGCCGAAAAAAACCGGGGGCCCCTTTCCCGAAAAACGCCTGTTTCAAAGGGAAAAGCTGCGTTTGTAAATTATCGGAAGGCTGCAATTTCCTGTTGAAAAAACGCGCGTTTTTTTGCTATAATCAATTTGTTAAAATTAAAGATTTTAAATTCAATATCATAGGGGGATTCTCTAATGGAATATCGCATTGAACACGACTCGATGGGCGAAGTGAAAGTCCCTGCCGACAAATACTGGGCAGCCCAGACCGAACGCAGCCACGAAAACTTTAAGATCGGCGTCGGGATTGAAACCATGCCGCGCGAAATCACCGCCGCTTTCGGCATTTTGAAGAAAGCCGCCGCAATCGCCAACCATGCGCTCAAGCCCGAAAAAATGACCGCTGAAAAGCTGGAAGTCATTTCCAAAGCCTGCGACGAAGTGGCGAGCGGCGTTTTGAACGATCATTTTCCGCTGGTCGTGTGGCAGACCGGTTCCGGCACGCAGTCCAACATGAACGCCAACGAAGTCATTGCCAACCGCGCCAACGAATTGGCCGGCAAAAAGCTTCTGCATCCCAATGACGATATCAACATGTCGCAAAGCTCCAACGACACCTTCCCCACCGCCATGCACATTGCCGCGGTGACCGCAGTCGAAGATAAATTGTTCCCGGCGATCGATCTTCTGGTCGAAACGTTCCGCAGACTGGAAAAAGAAAACGAGGGGATTGTCAAGAGCGGCAGAACCCACTTGCAGGACGCCACGCCGATCCAGTTTTCTCAGGAAATTTCCGGCTGGAGATCTTCCCTGGAAAAAGACAGGGAAATGCTGGAGCGCGCCCTGCCCCCGCTGAAGGAACTGGCGCTGGGGGGTACCGCCGTCGGTACCGGCCTGAACGCTCCCAAGGGCTTCGACGAAAAGGTTGCCGAAGCTGTTTCGAAGCTGACCGGCAAGGATTTTGTGACCGCCGGCAATAAATTTCACGCGCTCACCTCGAAGGACGAGCTTGTCTTTGCGCACGGCGCCGTGAAAGCGCTCGCTTGCGATATGATGAAGATCGCCAACGACATCCGCTGGCTGGCCAGCGGCCCGCGTCTGGGCTTAGGCGAAATTCAGATCCCCGAAAACGAACCCGGCTCCTCCATCATGCCCGGCAAGGTCAACCCCACCCAGTGCGAAGCGGTGACCATGGTCGCCGTGCAGGTCATGGGGAACGACGTCGCCGTCGGTATGGCGGCCAGCCAGGGTAATTTCGAATTGAACGTCTTCATGCCGGTCTGCATTTACAACTTCCTGCAGTCCGTCCGTCTTTTGGCGGAAGCGATGGTTTCTTTCAATAACAACTGCGCCGTGGGCATTGTGGCAAACCGCGAAAAGATGCACCATAACCTGCACAATTCGCTGATGCTCGTCACCGCGCTGAACCCCTATATCGGTTATGAAAACGCCGCCAAGACCGTGAAAAAAGCATTCAAAGAGAACATTTCGCTGAAAGAGGCCTGCGTTGCGCTTGGCTTTTTGACCGCAGAAAAGTTTGATGAGGTCTTCCATCCCGAACAGATGGTCTGATTTTCAAAATACGTTTCGGAAAGGAAAACAACATGACCGTAAGTTACTATCCCGGCTGCACGCTGAAAACCAAGGCGAAGAATCTGGATCTGTATGCCAGAAAATGCGCCGAGGCTTTGGGGATTGCGCTGGAGGAAATTCCCGAATGGCAGTGCTGCGGCGGCTGCTACCCGGTGGCAAAAGATGAAATCGCCACCAAGCTCAGCTCCGTGCGCGCGCTCGCCGCTGCCAAAGAAAAAGGGCAAACGCTTGTAACGGTTTGCTCCGCTTGCCACAACGTCATCAAGCGCGTGAACCACGATATGCAGACGGACGAAGAGATCCGCGATAAAGTTAATCGCTACCGCGCGCCGGACGAACCCTACGAAGGGGAAACGAATGTGCTGCATTATATTGAAATGCTGCGGGATCTTGTGGGGTTCGACAAGATCAAAGAAAAAGTGGTAAATCCCCTCGCCGGCAAAAAAATCGCCGCCTATTACGGCTGCCTTCTGCTGCGCCCCGGCAAAGTAATGGCATTTGACAACCCCGAAAATCCCTCGATTCTGGAAGATTTTATCCGCGCGCTCGGCGCGGAGCCGGTGCTTTACCCGGCGCGCAACGAATGCTGCGGCGGGTATCTGACCCTGGAAGATCCTGAAATCCCGAAAAAGAGAAGCGAAACGGTTCTGCAGAGCGCCCAAAACCACGGCGCCGAAGTTGTGACCACCGCCTGTCCGCTTTGCCTGTATAATTTGCAGAAAAACGGCGGAAGCGAAATTCCCGTCGTCTATATTACCGAGCTTCTGGCCGAAGCGCTGGGATTGAAATAAGGAGGAAGCATGGAACAGAACAATTTCAAAGAAACTGTGCTTCGCATCAGCGGAGTCAATCCCAAAAAATGTATGCGCTGCGGCAAATGCAGCGGCGCCTGCCCAAATTATGACGAAATGGAATTTCACCCGCATCAGTTCGTTTCTATGGTAGAAAACGGCGAGATCGAAAAGCTGATGACTTCTCCTTCCGTTTATAAATGTCTCACCTGCTTTGCCTGCGTGGAGCGCTGCCCCCGCCAGGTCGAGCCCGCCAAGCTGATCGAAGCGGTGCGCCTGTGCGTCATCCGCCAGGCCGGTCAAAACCACTTAAAGCCCGATCAGATCCCGGAAATGCTGGACGAGGATCTGCCGCAGCAGGCGATCGTTTCCGCGTTCCGCAAATTTACGAAATAGGAGGAGAAAACCGTGCAAAGAATCGGTGTATTCGTATGTTGGTGCGGCAGTAACATTGCGGCGACCGTAGACGTGAAAAAAGTCGCGGAAACGCTCGGCAAGGAACCCTGCGTCGTTTACTACGAAAACTATCAGTACATGTGCTCGGAAGAAGGGCAAAACAAAATTATCAACGCGATCCACGAACACAAGCTTTCCGGTATTGTGATCTGCTCCTGTTCGCCCAGAATGCATGAAGCCACCTTCCGCCGGACGGCGCAGAAGGCCGGCCTGAACCCCTACATGGTGGAGATTGCCAACATCCGCGAGCAGTGCTCCTGGATCCATAAGGATATGGCCACCGCCACCGAAAAGGCCATCATTCTCGGCCGCGCTGCGATTGCGAAAGTTCATCTCAACACGCCTTTGCAGGCCGGCGAAAGCCCGGTCGTCAAGAGAGCGCTGGTCATCGGCGGCGGGATCGCCGGGATTCAGACGGCGCTGGACATTGCCGACGCCGGGTTTGAAGTGGACATCGTCGAAAAGAAACCCACCATCGGCGGGAAAATGAGCCAGATCGACAAAACCTTCCCCACGCTGGACTGTTCCGCCTGTATCCTCACCCCGAAAATGGTGGACGTCGCGCAGAATGAAAAGATCCATATTTATTCTTACAGCGAAGTTGCCGCTGTCAAAGGCTTTGTCGGCAATTTCGACGTCACCATTAAAAGAAAAGCCCGCTATGTAAAGGAAGAGCTCTGCACCGGCTGCGGCGCCTGCACCGAAAAGTGCCCGCAGAAAAAAGTGCCGAACGATTTCAACTTGGGGCTGGACAACAAGCACGCCATCTACATTCCCTTTGCGCAGGCCGTGCCGAAGGTCGCCACCATCGACCCCGACTACTGCATGATGCTGAAAACCGGCAAATGCGGCGTGTGCTCCAAGGTCTGCGCCGCCGGCGCGATCGACTATAAGCAGCAGGACGAATTGGTTCAGCAGCAGTACGGCGCCATCGTTGTCGCGACCGGCTACAACCCGATCGATCTGAAAAACTACGATGAGTTTGCCTATTCCCAGTCGCCGGACGTGGTGACCTCGCTGGAATTCGAACGGCTCACCAATGCCGCCGGTCCCACCGGCGGGGTGCTGCTGCGCCCGTCCGACCGTCAGCATCCGCACACCATTGTCTTTGTGCAGTGCGTGGGCAGCCGCGAAAGCGGCGAAGGCTGCGGCAAAACCTATTGCTCCAAAATCTGCTGTATGTACACGGCCAAGCACGCCATGCTCACCCGTGAAAAATACCCGGATACCGAGGTGTACGTCTTCTACATCGACGTGCGTACCCCCGGCAAGAACTTCGATGAATTCTACCGCAGAGCGGTGGAAGAATACGGCGTTCACTATATCAAGGGAATGGTGGGGAAAGTTTCTCCCGAAAACGGAAAACTCATGGTGCAGGCTTCCGACCTTTTGGATAACAAACAGCTCAAAATCGAAGCCGATCTGGTGGTACTGGCCGCCGCGATCGAGCCGGATCCTTCCGCCCGCCCGCTGGCTACCATGCTGACCACACAAATGGATACCAACGATTTCTTTACCGAAGCGCACCCGAAGCTGCGCCCTGTGGAAAGCGCCACCGCCGGTATTTTCCTGTCCGGCTGCTGCCAGGGGCCGAAGGATATTCCCGAAACGGTTTCGCAGGCTTCCGCCTGTGCCGCCAAGGTGATCGGGCTGCTCGCCAAAGACAAGCTTTTAGGAAACCCCTGTGTTGCCGAGTCCAATGAACTCATGTGCAACGGCTGTTCCTCCTGCGAAAAGGTTTGCCCGTACGGCGCGATCAGCTACGTCGATAAGGAATTCAAAATGCCCAACCGCACCATTGCCGTGCGCCGCGTGGCAAATGTCAACCCCGCGGTCTGCCAGGGCTGCGGCGCCTGCACGGTGGCCTGCCCGAGCGGTGCAATGGATCTGAAAGGCTTCTCAAATTCGCAGATTATGGCGGAGGTAGACGCAATATGCAAGTAGAAAAGAATTTTGAACCCACCGTTGTGGCGTTTTGCTGCAACTGGTGCTCCTACGCCGGCGCGGACCTTTCCGGCAACAACCGCATTCAATACCCGGCCAACGTAAAAATCATCCGCATCCCCTGCTCCTGCCGCTTGAACCCCATGTTCATCCTGCGCGCGTTTCAGAGAGGGGCGGACGGGGTGATCCTGTGCGGCTGCCACCCCGGCGACTGCCACTACACCTCCGGCAACTATTTTGCCCGCCGCCGCATGACGCTGCTGTTTTCCATGCTCAGCTTTTTGGGCATTGAAAAAGAACGCTGCCGCGTGGAATGGGTCAGCGCCGCGGAGGGCGCGAAATTTGCCGCCACCATGAACGATTTTGTCGCGACCATCACCCGGTTGGGTGAAAATAAAAAATTGGAGGATTTGAGATGCAAGAAGTAATCAAACAAAAAGCGATCGAGCTTTTATCCTCCGGGAAAGCAGACCGTGTGCTCGGTTGGAAAGAGGGCGAATTCTTCTACGATATCACCCCCGCCGTTTTCACCGACGTCAAGGAGATCGAAGAAAAATTCGTTTACAACGCGTTCTGCGGCCCGAATTTTTCGAAATATTTAGTGGCCGAGTCCCGCAAGGACGGCAAAATCGCCGTGTTCTTAAAGCCGTGCGACACCTATTCGTTCCAGCAGCTTTTAAAGGAGCACCGCATCCTGCGCGATAAGGTCTACGCCGTGGGCATCCCCTGCGACGGCATGGTGGATATCGAAAAAATTCGCCAGAAGAAGATCAAAGGCATCACCGGCGTTACGGAAGCGGGCGAAGTTCTTCAGATCGACACCATCTACGGCAAAAAGGAAGTCGCCAAAAAGGACGTATTGGCCGAAAGATGTGAAAATTGCAAGAGCAAAAAGCACGTCGTTTACGACGAGCTGATCGGCGAAGAGGGCGACGTGCTGGATTCCCATCGCTTTGACCTGGTGGAAAAGATTGAGGCCATGTCCGAGGAAGAACGCTTTGCCTTCTGGCAGAACGAGCTTTCCCGCTGCATTCGCTGCAACGCCTGCCGCAACGTCTGCCCCGCCTGTACCTGCGAAAAGTGCGTGTTCGACAATCCCGCCTCCGGGATCGATCAGAAAGCGGCGGCCGATTCCTTTGAAGAAAAAATGTTCCACATTATCCGCGCCTTCCACGTGGCGGGTCGCTGCACCGACTGCGGCGAATGCTCCCGCGTGTGCCCGCAGAATATTCCGCTGCATCTCTTGAACCGCAAATTCATTAAAGACATCAATGAATTCTACGGCGAATATCAAGCCGGCGCCGATATGGAGACCCGCGCTCCCTTAACAGACTATCAAACCGATGACTGCGAGCCGAGCGTGATCCTGACGAAGGGAGATCAATAAGATGAAGAAAATTTCCCTTGAAAAATTAAACGCTCTCTTTGCCGAGATCGCCGAAACCAAAGCGCTCTATCTCCCGGTCGATACCGAAACCGGCGCCCAGTACCAGAAATGGGAGGAGGGCAAAACCCTTTCTTCGGCACTCAATACCGTTCGCTCCGCGAAGGATTTCTTCTTTCCGCAGACCGAATCACTCGTTCACTTTAAGGTAGAAGGCAAGAAAATCGAGATCATGGACGTGCGCGACGAGGGCGCTCCCTTTGTGATCTTCGGCGTGCGCGGGTGCGACGTAAAGAGCTTTGAGCTGCTCGACCGCGTATTCCTGCAGGATCCGGTTGATACCTACTACCAGAATCGCCGTAACAACGCGATCATCGTGTCGCTTGCGTGCAGCGAGCCGGAAGAGACTTGCTTCTGCCACAGCTTCGGCATCAGCGCCGCCGATCCGGCGGGCGACGTGACCGCCTGGATCAAGGACGGCGAGATCATTTTCCGCGCCAATACCGAAAAGGGCGAGCAGCTGCTGGCCCCCCTCCCTCTGGAGGAGGGCGGTGAAGCCAAAGCCGAGGAAGCCCGTTCCGAGATCGAAGCGATCACCAAAAAACTGCCCTTGCAGAACCTGCCGCTGGAAAAATTCAAAGCGGAAAACCTCATGGACTTTTTCAACGATCCTAAGTGGGCGAGCCTTTCCCAATCCTGCCTTGGCTGCGGCACCTGCACCTTCGTGTGCCCCACCTGCCACTGCTTTGATATCCGCGATTTCGACACCGGCCACGGCGTGCAGCGCTTCCGCTGCTGGGATTCCTGCATGTATCGGGATTTCTCGCAAATGGCGGCGGCCAACCCCCGCCTTTCGCAGTTGGAGCGTTTCCGCCAGCGCTTTATGCACAAGCTGGTTTACTACCCTGCCAATCACGAAGGGCGCTTTTTGTGCGTCGGCTGCGGCAGATGCCTTTCCCGCTGCCCGATCTCCATGGATATCGTGAAAGTAATCAAAGAATTAGGAGGGGAACGCGATGCAAAATGAAGCCCTGATCCCATATCTCGGTGTGGTAACGGACATCCGCGTGGACACGCCGGACGTCAAAACCTTCCGCGTGGTTTCCGCGGCGGACGGCCAAAAGCTTTTTGAACATATCCCCGGCCAGTGCGCCATGGTTTCCATTCCCGGCGTCGGCGAAGCGATGTTTTCCATCACTTCCTCCCCCACGAATCGGGAATATATGGAATTTTCAATCAAAAAATGCGGCTGCCTGACTTCCTGGCTTCACCAAATGGAGGTCGGCCAGTACGTCACGGTGCGCGGCCCCTACGGCAACGGCTTTCCCGTGGAAGGCGCCTTCAAAGGCAAGGATCTGCTTTTCGTTGCCGGCGGCATCGGTCTGGCGCCGCTGCGCTCGGTGATCAATTACTGCCGTCACTATCGGGAGAACTACGGGACGATCGATATCGTATACGGTTCCCGTTCTATGGAGGATCTGGTAGACTATCAGGAAATTTTGGAGGAGTGGTCGAAGGAAGAGGGCGTCAACGTCCATCTCACCATTGACCGCGAACAGCCGGAATGGAACGGCCACGTGGGCTTCGTGCCGAATTTCGTGACCGAGCTTGCCTTTGAGCCCACCAAAACGGCCATCCTTTGCGGACCGCCGATCATGATCAAATTTACGCTTGCCGGTCTGGAGCAAATGGGCTTCCCCAAGAGCCAGATCTTCACCACGCTGGAATTCCGCATGAAATGCGGGATCGGCAAATGCGGTAGATGCAATATCGGCAACCAGTATATTTGCAAGGACGGACCCGTATTCCGCCTGGATCAGCTGGCAGAACTCCCCGATGAATATTAAGATTGGAAAGGAACGAATCGAAAATGGAACAGATGGTCAATATCTTCCTTTACGGTAAAAAATACGAGGTTCCCTCGAACCTCACCATTATGAAAGCCATGGAATACGCCGGGTATAAGCTGGTGCGCGGCTGCGGCTGCCGCAACGGCTTCTGCGGCGCCTGCGCTACGATTTACCGCATTAAGGGCGACCGCGAACTCAAGGCCTGCCTGGCCTGCCAAACCAAGGTAGAAAACGACATGTATATCGCCACGCTTCCCTTCTTCCCGCTGGTAAAGGAAGTGTACGATATCGAAAAGGTCAAACCCACCGAACAGATCATGATGCAGCTTTATCCCGAAATTTACGCCTGCATCGGCTGCAACGCCTGTACCAAGGCCTGCACGCAGGGGCTTAACGTCATGCAGTACATTGCCTACGCGCAGCGCGGCGAATATGAAAAATGCGCCGAAGAATCCTTTGACTGCGTCATGTGCGGCGTGTGCTCCTCCCGCTGCCCCGCCGGTATTTCACATCCGCAGGTCGCCATGCTGGCACGCCGACTCAACGGCAAATACCTCGCACCCGGCTGCGGCCATTTGGAGGCCCGCGTGAAAGAAATCCAAGACGGCACCTTCCAGGAGCTTCTGGAAAACCTGATGCAAAAGCCGATCGAAGAACTCAAAGAACTCTACAACAACCGTGAAATTGAGAAATAAGGGGGAACGGAAGAATGTATCATGATGAGAAAATGTTGGAATCCATCCGCAAGGTGGAAGCCAACCGTGAAAAGAATACGACTCTGGAACCCCGCAGAATGACCGCGGAGGAAAAAGAAACCTTACTGGCAACCTTCCACCCCGATTATATTGAATCGGAATTCAGAACGCTTGTCATCGGCCCCAATAAGGGCGAAAAGGTGCCGATCGAACTGAGCGAGCTCCTGCAGGCGCATTCGCGCGTGAAGGATCTCAAGATCGATCTGGAAACGCCGGATTACGACGTCGACGTGCTGATCATCGGCGGCGGCGGCGCCGGCTCCTCGGCGGCGATTGAGGCGCACGAAAAGGGCGCGAACGTCATGATCGTCACCAAGCTCCGCATCGGCGACGCCAATACCATGATGGCCGAAGGCGGCATTCAGGCTGCCGATAAGCCCAACGACTCTCCCGCGATCCACTACGTGGACGCGCTCGGCGGCGGTCACTTTGCCAACAAGCCCGAGCTTTTGTACCGTCTGGTTACCGAAGCGCCCGAAGCCATTCAGTGGCTCAGTAACCTCGGTGTGGAATTCGACAAAGCGCCGGACGGCACCATGATCACCACCCACGGCGGCGGCACCTCCCGCAAGAGAATGCACGCAGCCAAGGACTATTCCGGTGCGGAGATCATGCGTACCCTGCGCGATGAAGTGCTGAACCGTCAGATTCCGGTGGTGGATTTCACCAGTGCCATTGAACTGATTCTCGATGAAGACGGCAAGGCCGCGGGCGCGGTTCTGCAGAACATGGAGACCGGTGAAATTTTAGTGGCCCGTGCAAAAACGGTCATCATTGCGACCGGCGGCTGCGGCAGACTGCACTACCAGGGCTTCCCGACCTCGAACCACTACGGTGCGACCGCCGACGGCCTGATCCTCGGTTACCGTGTCGGCGCGAAGCTCCTCTATGCCGATACCCTGCAGTATCACCCCACCGGTGCGGCATTCCCGGAACAGATTTTCGGGGCGCTGGTTACCGAAAAGGTTCGTTCGCTGGGCGCAAAGCTGATCAACTGCGAAGGCGAAGTCTTTATGCACCCACTGGAAACGCGCGACGTTTCCGCCGCCTCGATCATTCGTGAATGCAAAGAGCGCGGTAAGGGCGTGCAGACCCCCGAAGGTCAGGGCGTTTGGCTGGATACGCCGATGATCGAGCTGAAAAACGGCGAGGGCACGATCGAAAAGAGAATCCCCGCGATGATGCGTATGTTCGGAAAATACGGCATTGATATCCGCAAGGAGCCGATTCTGGTTTACCCGACCCTGCACTATCAGAACGGCGGTCTGGCGATTTCGGCGGACAATATGACCAACGTAGAAAATCTCTTTGTTGCCGGTGAAGCCGTTGGCGGCATTCACGGCCGCAACCGTCTGATGGGCAATTCGCTTCTGGATATTATTGTATTCGGCAGAAGCGCCGGGAAAAACGCTGCCGACAAAGCCAAGAGCGTGACGCTCAAAAAGCTGACTCTGGCACACGTCGATGCGTTTGAAAAGGAAATCGCAAAAGCCGGGATCGAAACCGAAACCGTTTCTCCCAAGCTCCTTCCCGATTACACCCGCAAATAAATCCTCCCCTAAAAAAGGAGACGCTGCAAAGCAGCGTCTCCTTTTTTACTGAAGCGGGACGCTCCCCGCCCCCTGACTTTCCAAAGCTTTTCAGACCAAAAAAGAAAGACCTCGCTACTCTTAGCCTTCCCTATAAAAGATTTTCATGATACCTCTTGACAAACAATACTATACGATGTATAGTATTAGCGGAAAGGGGACTTGTTATGGATATTCAATTGAAAAGAGGGCTTTTGGATATCTGCGTTTTGGCCGCGATCAAAAGAAAAGCTTCCTACGGCTATGAGATCATCAAAACCTTAAAGCCCTACGTGAGTTTTTCCGAATCCACCCTGTACCCGATCTTGCGGCGGCTGGAAGCATCCCGGCTTTTAACGGTGCACGCAGTAGAGCACAACGGACGGCTGCGGAAATATTATCATATCACATCGGCGGGACTTTTGCGCCTGCAGGCCTTTATTGAAGAATGGAAAGAAATCGTAACCGTTTTTGAATTTATTAACAGAGAGGAGAGCGAGCATGACGAAAGCGGAATTTTTGACGGCGATCTGTAGACGCATCCAAGCGCTGCCGCCGCACGATATTGAAAAAACGCTGGAATTTTATGCAGAAATGATCGACGACCGCATGGAAGACGGGTATTCGGAGGAAGAGGCCGTCCGGGAAATGGGCGATCCCGAAGAAGTTGCACGGCAGATCCTTTTGGATACGCCCCTGCCAAAGCTCGTGAAAGCCAACTTCAAACCCAAACGGGCCCTGCACGCCTGGGAGATCGTACTCCTCCTCCTCGGCTTCCCTCTTTGGGGACCGTTGCTTTTTGCAGCGATCGTCGTGATTCTGAGCTTTTTCATCGTTATTTGGGCGCTGGCCATTTCCCTGTTGATAACGATCTTTGCCCTGTTCGTCAGTGGAATTGCCGCTATTGCCGCCGGCGGCGCCGCCTTTCTATTTGGCGAAAAAGCGCCCGCTCTTTTTACCGCGGGCAGCGGTTTTTTGCTGTTGGGAATCTCGATCCCGCTGTTCTACCTTGGCGTTCTGGCCGTAAAGGGCCTGGTAAAAGGCATCAAATGGTGCATTATAAAATGCAAATCCCGTTTCATTCGCAAAAAGGAGGAATCCTAAATGAATCAAGCACTGAAAATTGCGCTGATTTGCGCCGCCGTTTTTGTCGGGATCGGTCTTATTTTACTCATTGCGGCCGTTTCAACCGCAGCGTTCCACGGAGAGGGGCTTTTTCAAAGCGTCGATCTCAACGACCGCACCGAAATCGTCTCCGAAAATTTTACCAATTTGGAGATCCATGTCGCAGCAAGCGATATTCGTCTGGTTTCCGCCGTCGATGGCAAAGTGTCGGTTACGCTCCATGAAATGAAAGACAATCCGCACCAGATTGAGGTGCGGGGCGACACGCTCGTCATCAATCAAACGGACACGCGCGCCTGGTGGCAAAAAATCGGCTTTTTCCGATTCGGTGTGCTTTCCGAGCTTTCCGTTACCGTTGCCCTGCCCGAGGCCGAATATCAATCTCTGCAGGTTTCCACTGCCAGCGGCGATCTTGCGGTTCCGGACGCTTTTACCTTTGCGGAAGCGGAGCTGGATACCGCCTCCGGCGATCTCCTCTACAGCGCCGAAACACAAAAGAAGCTGAAGATCACCACTGCTTCCGGCGACGTCAAACTGGCCTGCGACGTGCAGGACGCCACGGTGCAAGCCACCTCCGGCGATCTTGAAATTACCGGGGTCTCCGGGCAAAAGCTTTTTGCAAAATCCGTTTCCGGCGAGGTGGAACTGAAAAGCTGCCGGATCACAGACAGCTTAGAAGTCAAAACCACATCCGGGGAGATTGAATTGCAAGAAATCGCCGGCAGCTCGGACTGCATTGTTTCCACGACCAGCGGCGAAATTACTCTCGAGGAAGCGACGGATTTTCAAACCCTCTCGCTCAAATCGGTAAGCGGCGACCAGGTTCTTATGCGCTGCGACGCGCGGGAACTGGAACTCCACAGTACCAGCGGCAATATTTCCGCCACGCTTCTCAGCTCCAAAACCTTTATCACAAGCTCTGTTTCCGGCTCAATTTCCACTCCAACCCCCGATCCCGCCGGCGGCAGCTGCCGCGCCTCCACCGTCAGCGGCAATATTCGCATTCAAATCGTATAGCTTTTCTCAGGGCCCGCCCTGAAACCTGCAAGAAAACCTTTCGGGAAAGGTTTCCTCGACTTTCCAAAGCTTTTCAGGCAAAAGAAAAGGAATCTGTTTCGAAACAGATTCCTTTTCTTTTCATTGGAAAAAGTTTGGGAATTTTCAAGGGACTTTTCAAAGTCCCTTGAATCGGGGGGTGGGACGGCGTCCCACAAAACTCCGCGCACCTCAGCGTATCTTGTGCAGATCGTAGGGCGTGGTTTGATAGACAAAGTAATTGAGCCAGTTGGAATAGAGCAAATTGGCATGAGCGCGCCAGGAAACCTGCGGCGGCAGGCGATCGTCGTCATGCGGGAAATAATTCTTCGGCACCGCGGTACCGAGCCCGGCGGCGCGGTCGCGCTCGTATTCCTTTTGCAGCGTGCCCGGGTCATATTCGGGGTGCCCGGTAATGAAAATCTGCTTGCCGTTTTTTGTAGAAACCGCGTAAATGCCGGCCTCCTCGGAGGAAGCAAGAATTTTGAGCGCCTTTTCCTTTTCAATTTCCTCACGCAGCACCGTGGTATAGCGCGAATGCGGCGCGAAAAACACGTCGTCAAACCCGCGGAACAAAATTGAGCGGCGGTGCTCCACCCGGTGCGGAAAAATTCCGAACAGCTTTTCCGCAAGCGGGTGCTTTTGGATCCCGAAATGGTAATACAGCCCCGCCTGCGCACCCCAACAAATATGCAGGGTACTGTGGACGTGCGTTTTCGACCACTCCATGATCTCGCAAAGCTCCTGCCAGTATTCCACTTCTTCAAAGGCCATTTTCTCTACCGGCGCACCGGTGATGATCAGTCCGTCGAAATTCCGGTCACGGATCTGCGGGAAGGTTTTATAAAACGAAAACAAATGCTCCTGCGGGGTGTTTTTCGATAAATGGCTCTGTGTGTGGAGCAGCTCCATTTCCACCTGCAAGGGCGTATTGCCCAGGAGCCGGGCAAGCTGCGTTTCAGTATCGATTTTTGTGGGCATGAGATTGAGGATCAAAATCTTGAGCGGGCGGATGTCCTGTCGGATCGCGCGTTCATCCGTCATTACAAAAATATTTTCCTCTGTCAGCGCCTTTACGGCGGGCAATTCATTGGGAATTTTGATCGGCATGGGATTTCTCCTTTGATTTCATAGAGCTTGGGCAAGAAAAAGGGGCAAAATACCGATCTTTTTCTTTCCTTACAGGACTTTCTTCACCCAACCCATTTTGTCTTCCAGCACACCGGTCTGAATACCGGTGATCCTATCGTAGAGCATTTGCGTGGTAGCGCCGATCTTGCCGCCGCCGACAACATATTCCTTGCCGTTGTAGGCCAAAAGCCCGACCGGGGAAACCACCGCCGCGGTACCGCAGCCCCAGGCTTCCTCAAGCGTGCCTTTTTCCAGCGCTTCGGCGAGCTCTTCCACGCTGATGCGGCGTTCTTCCACTTCCGTGCCCTCCGCGCGCAGCAGCTCCAAAATACTCTTACGGGTAATCCCGGGCAGAATGGAGCCGGTGAGCGCCGGGGTCACGATCTTGCCTGCGATTTTGAACATAATATTCATCGCGCCGACTTCTTCGATATAGCGCTGCTCCACACCGTCGAGCCACAGCACCTGCGCAAAGCCCTTTTCTTCGGCTCTTTCGCCGGCGCGCACAGACGCCGCGTAGTTGCCGCCGCATTTGGCTTCGCCGGTACCGCCGCGTACCGCACGGACGTCGTGGCTTTCGATCATGATCTTCACAGGCGCCAGACCGCTGGCATAATAGGCGCCGGAGGGCGAAAGAATAATATAAAAGCGCGCATGCGAAACGGAATGCACCCCCAGGTGTTCATCATCGCCGATCATAAAGGGGCGAATGTAAAGGCTGGTGCCGCTGCCGTGCGGAACCCACTTGGCGTCGAGCTTTACCAATTCACAGAGCGCTTTCAGCGCCGCTTCTCCGTCGAACTGGGGCAGGCCCATGCGTTCCGCGGAGCGGTTCATGCGCTTGAAATTTTCCTCGGGGCGGAACAGCTGAATGCTGCCGTCCGCGGTGCGGTATGCCTTCAGACCCTCAAAGATTTCGGAGCCGTAATGGAGCACCGTGGAAGAGGGGTGAATGCTCAGGTTCCGGAACGGAACGATTTTCGCATCGTGCCAGCCGGCGCCGCGGTCCCACTCCATCACAAACATATGATCGGTAAAAATCTTGCCGAAGCCGAGCTTCGTTTCGTCTTCGGGAAGCGCCTTCGGCGCAGTGGTTTTGGTAATGGATATTTCCATAGCAACTCTCTCCTTTTCAATCGATAAATGCAAACTTGCCCCGCAGCCTGGTGCTACGGGGCAATCAGTCCAAACACGGTTGTCTGCTTTTCTGCCTCTTATTTTACTATGCGATATCCATTTCTGTCAAGACTTTTTGCGGAAAAGAGGCGAAGATCCCCGCAAATTTAAAGCTGTTTTAACAGGTTTTGCAGCGCTTTTGCCCGGTGGCTGATGCGGTTCTTTTCGTCCGCATCCATTTCGGCAACGGTGCAGCCTTTTTCCGGCAGGTAAAACAGCGGGTCATACCCGAAGCCGCCGCTGCCGCGGCGCTCGCGCGTGATCTCGCCGAAAAACTTCCCTTCCGCGCTGATTTCTCTGCCGTCCGGGAATACCAGCACCATCGCGCAGTCATAGTAGGCGGTACGGTCGGTTTTCTTTTGCAGCTTTTGCAGCAAAAGGTCGTTGTTGGCTTCATCGTCGCCGTGGACGCCGGCAAAGCGCGCGGAATAGATCCCCGGCGCGCCGCCGAGCGCGTTCACGCAAAGACCGCTGTCGTCCGCCAGCGCCGCACAGCCCGAAAGCTGCATAATCTCCCTGGCCTTTTTGCGGGCGTTTTCCAGAAAGGTTTTGCCGTCTTCCACCGTTTCATGGTCGATCCCCTCCTCGCGCAGCGAGGTGATCGATTCAAATTTTTCTCCTAAGATCGCCTTAATCTCCCGGATCTTACCGGCGTTGTTTGAAGCAATGATCAGTTTCATTCGTAAATCGGGTATTTTTCGCACAGAGCGATCACGTCGCGCGTGACGGTTTCTTTCTGCGCTTCAAAATCAGTCGCAACCTGGCGGATCCATTTGGCGATCTGCTTCATTTCCGCCACGCCGAAGCCGCGCGTCGTCACAGCGGGCGTACCCAGGCGAATACCGCTGGTCACAAACGGGCTTTCCGGATCGTTCGGGATGGCATTTTTGTTGCAGGTGATATGCACTTCGTCGAGCCTTGCCTGCATTTCCTTACCGGTCACGTGCATCGGGCGCAGATCCACCAGCATGAGGTGGTTATCCGTATCGCCGGAAACAATGCGGAAGCCTTCTGCCTTCATGTCCTCGCACAGTGCTTTGGCATTGATCACAATATTTTTCTGATACGTCTTGAATTCCTCGGTCAGCGCTTCCCCAAACGCTACGGCCTTGGCGGCAATGATATGCTCCAGAGGGCCGCCCTGTGTACCGGGGAAAACTGCTTTATCAATGGTTTTGGCGTGTTCTGCTTTGCAGAGAATCAGACCGCCGCGCGGACCGCGCAGGGTTTTGTGCGTGGTGGTGGTCACCACATCGGCATACGGCACGGGGTTGGGATGCAGACCCGCCGCCACCAGCCCGGCAATGTGCGCCATATCAACCATGAAGATCGCGCCGACTTCTTTGCAGATTTCGGAAATCGCCGCAAAATCGATCGTACGGGAATACGCGCTGGCGCCGGCAATGATCATCTTCGGCTTTTCCCGCAGCGCGATCTCGCGCATTTTTTCGTAATCGAGCATTTCCGTTTCGTCACTGACGCTGTAGGGCACAATGTGAAAATATTTGCCGGAAATATTCACGGGCGACCCGTGAGAAAGATGTCCGCCATGAGCCAAATTCAAGCCCATAATGGTATCGCCCGGCTGTGCAAAAGCAAAAAAGGCCGCTAAATTGGCGCTGGCGCCGCAGTGCGGCTGCACGTTGGCGTGCTCCGCGCCAAAGAGCTTTTTGGCTCTTTCAATGGCAATCGTTTCCACCTCGTCCACATATTCGCAGCCGCCGTAATAACGCTTGCCGGGGTAGCCCTCGGCATATTTGTTGGTCAGGGGCGTGCCCGCCGCCAAGAGCACCGCTTTGGAAACAATATTTTCCGAAGCAATAAGCTCGATATTGTGGCGCTGGCGCTGCAGTTCCCGGCCACAGGCGGCGGCAACTTCCGGATCAAATGCGTTCAGTTCGTCAAAAAAATTCATCATCCTTCTCCTTTTCTGATCATGGCGCAGAGCCTGCGCCGGGGTTTGTGATTTACAGAGTGATCGTTTCGCCGGGGTTTACGCAGTATTCATCGGCAGGGGCTTTCAGATATTTCCGATAAACGGCGAACCACACCGGCCGGCAGGTAGGGTTGAACACCCGCTTGCCGTCTACCGAAAACTGCAGGCTTTCAAAAGCTTTGATATAATCATAGATCTCAATATTGGTGGCATACCAGATCTCCGGCTTCCCGCCCATTTGCTCGAGAAAGCGCTCGATTTTCTCCCAATCGTTGTTGTCGTCAAATTCATAGGTGTGACCCCAAAGGTAAAACCATTTCGCGGTATCGCGGTAGGTATCCAGCTTGAGATTTAAAAATTCCTCGCCCAATTCCTGCAAATTCGGAATGGTGTGGTGGCAGGTCGCCGGCATGCGCAGCCAATCGGTGGGCAGATCGAACCCGGCGCTTTTGGTGGTGCGCGCATAGGCGATGCCGCAGACCTCGAGAGCCTTCACCGTTTCGTCCGTGTAAGCGCCGTCGGGGTAGGCCATACCGCGGCAAACGACGCCGAACAGTTCTTCAATATTGTGCCGATCCTGCGCCACCTCCCAGGTCACACTGCCCGTCGGCAGCGTATTCAGGGTCGGGTGCGTTACCGTGTGAACCGCCATTTCGGCAACGTCTTTGTATTGTTCGTAAAACGCCAGCATTTCGCTTTTTTTCATGCGGCGGCGGTGCTTTTCGGGCGGATCTTCAAAATCCTCCGCCTGAAAGCAGCCGGTATTGACGTTGAACGTGCCCTTAATACCGTTTTTCCGCATGATCTCCGCCAAACGGAAATCGGAGGTCATGCCGTCGTCGTAGCTTAAAGTAAAGGCTTTCCTTTTCCCTTCGGGGAAACGCATCCGAATTCGGTAGCCCATATTTTCCTCCTGATTATATATTTCCAGCCGTGACGGATTTTTTCCGTCACGGCTGTAAAACTATTCTAAAAAGAGATGAATCTCACCCGCAGCAAGCGTTTTTTTCATATCGATCACCCGCTGATTGGAAGAACCGCGAAAACGCAGGCGAATGTCCTTTTTTTCTTCCACATAACGGCCGTCCACCAGAACGTCCAGGTAGGAAAGGAACTCCGCCGTATGCTCCGTCACCGCACGGCAAGGAACTTTTCCCAGCAGCTCTTCCAGCGTAAAACCGGTGTAGCACCAAATGGTTTTGCCCGGCGCCTCTTTTTTCACCCGGCGCAGAAACGCACAAAGCGGCTCCTGGTTTTCCGGTTCAAACGGCTCGCCCCCCAAAAGGGAGAGCCCGGCAATATAATCCGGCTTTAAAGAATCCAGCACCTGCCGGGCCACGCCGTCGGTGAAAAGAGAGCCGTAAAAGAAATCCCAAGTCACCTGGTTAAAGCAGTTTTCGCACCGGTTGCGGCAGCCCGAAACAAACAGCGAGGTGCGCACGCCGACGCCGTTGGCAATATCGCAGTATTTGATCTCCGCGTAATTCATATCTTACAGATGCAGTACGCGCTCTTTGATTTCCTGCGTTCTGCCCTGGTTCCAGAACTGCGTGCCGATATAGCCGCAGGTGCGGCGCGCCACGTTCATTTTGTTCTGGTCGCGGTTGTGGCAGTGCGGGCATTCCCAAATCAGCTTGCCGCTTTCGTCGGCAATAATCTGAATCTCGCCATCGTAGCCGCAGCACTGGCAGTAGTCGGATTTGGTGTTGAGCTCGGCGTACATGATGTTTTCATAAATAAACTTCATCACCGAAAGCACCGCGTCCAGGTTGTTCTGCATATTCGGCACTTCCACATAGCTGATCGCCCCGCCGGGAGACAGGCGTTGAAATTCGCTTTCGAATTTCAGCTTGGTAAAGGCGTCGATTTTTTCGGTAACGTGCACGTGGTAGGAATTGGTGATATAGGACTTATCGGTAATCCCCTTGATAACGCCGAAGCGCTTTTGCAGGCACTTGGCAAATTTATATGTTGCCGATTCCAGCGGCGTGCCGTAAGGCGAGAAATCAATATTTTCTTTTTCTTTCCACTCCTTGCAGCGGTCGTTCATGTGCTGCATGACCTTCAGCGCAAAGGGCTTGGCCGCGTCGTCGGTATGGGATTTGCCGGTCATATATTTTACGCATTCATACAGCCCCGCATAGCCCAGTGAAATGGTGGAATAGCCGCCGTAGAGCAGCTTGTCGATGGTTTCCCCTTTCTGCAGACGTGCCAGCGCGCCGTGCTGCCACAAAATCGGCGCCGCGTCGGAAAGGGTTCCCTTCAAGCGGTTGTGGCGGCACATCAGCGCCCGGTAGCAGAGGTCAAGCCGTTCGTCAAAAACCTTCCAGAATTTTTCCAGATCGCCGCCGGAGGAAAGCGCCACGTCCACCAAATTGAGCGTGACCACCCCCTGGTTGAAACGACCGTAATACTTCGGCTTGCCTTCCTCGTCCACGTAGGGCGTTAAAAAGCTGCGGCAGC
This sequence comes from uncultured Clostridia bacterium, assembly GCA_947589595.1. Taxonomy (GTDB): domain Bacteria; phylum Bacillota; class Clostridia; order Oscillospirales; family SIG627; genus RGIG5579. The sequence goes on along the minus strand of CANQBV010000022.1, from coordinate 2,945 downwards.
CCATGCAGGTATAGCAGTTGCCCCGGCCGGTTTTGTCGACCTTGTATTCGAGCATTTTCTTCTCGGAAATATAGTCGGGCACCATGCGTTTGGCCGTGCATTTGGCGGCAAGCTGGGTCAGATACCAGTAGGGGGAATCCTCATGGATATTGTCCTCCTCCAGCACATAGATCAGCTTCGGAAACGCCGGCGTGATCCACACGCCCTTTTCGTTCTTTACCCCCATAATGCGCTGGTTGAGCATTTCTTCAATAATAATCGCCAAATCGGCCTTTTCACGCTCATTTTTGGCTTCGTTGAGATACATAAACACCGTGACAAACGGCGCCTGACCGTTGGTGGTCAGGAGCGTTACGACCTGGTACTGAATGGTCTGCACGCCGCGGCTGATTTCATCGCGCACGCGCGTTTCCACCATGCGGTTGATCACTTCCTCGGAGGGCGCCGCGTCGATCTCGCGCATTTCCTCGCGCACCTGCTTTTTGATCTTTTCGCGGCTCACCTGCACAAAGGGCGCCAGATGCGTCAGCGAAATACTCTGCCCGCCGTACTGGTTCGAAGCCACCTGCGCAATGATCTGCGTGGCAATGTTGCACGCCGTGGAAAAGCTGTGCGGCCGCTCGATCATGGTGCCGGAAATCACCGTGCCGTTTTGCAGCATATCCTCCAGGTTCACAAGGCAGCAATTGTGCATGTGCTGCGCAAAATAATCGGTATCGTGAAAATGGATAATCCCCGCCTCGTGCGCTTCCACAATGTCCGGCGGCAAAAGGATCCGCTTGGTAATATCTCTGGAAACCTCGCCCGCCATATAGTCGCGCTGGACAGAGTTCACCGTGGGGTTCTTGTTGGAATTTTCCTGCTTGGCTTCCTCGTTGTTGCACTCAATGAGCGTAAGGATCTGTTCGTCGGTGGTATTGGCTTTGCGCACCAGCGAACGGGTATAGCGATATTCAATATAGCGCTTGGCCACTTCAAAAGCGCCGTGACGCATAATTTCTTTTTCTACCAGGTCCTGAATTTCTTCCACGGAGAGCGCGCGGTTCATTTTTTTGCAGTGGTTTTCCACGTTTTCTCCGATCGCGCGGATATCGATGGCGGAAAGCTTTGCTTCGTCCTTCACCGTATTATTGGCTTTGGTAACGGCGTTCATAATTTTGGTAATGTCGAAATCAACCTCTGTGCCGCTTCTTTTGATGATCTTCATTTTCTTCCCTCCAAACTTCCCCTATCGGGATTTTCACCACAAGATATTGTGGAGCATTTTTATTATACTCCACCATATCTTGTGCTGTCAACGATATTTTTCTCTTTCTTATGTAAAAAAAACGTAGAAAATTTTGTTCATAATTTGTGTAGTTTACTAAAAATCGCCGCTTTTTGGCTTTGATTGACAAGGAATGGAAAAAACGGTATAATGAAAACAGGAAAAACCTGAAAAGGAGAAACGCAATGAACGCAGACGTTGTGATCGTCGGCGCAGGCCCCGCCGGTATTTTTACCGCGCTGGAAATGCTCCGCAAAGGATCCAAAAAGAAGATCATTTTGGTGGAACAGGGGACTTCGGTGGAAAAACGCTCCTGCCCGAAAAATAAAACCGGCAAATGTATGAACTGCAAACCCTATTGCCATATCACCACCGGCTTTTCCGGCGCGGGCGCTTTTTCCGACGGCAAGCTTTCTTTAAGCTATGAGGTCGGCGGCGACCTGCCGAATCTGATTGGGGAAAAGCTCACCCAGGAAACCATTCACTATACCGACGGCATTTATTTGGAATTCGGCGCCGATTCCCACGTAGAGGGCATTGAAAACGGCGAAGAAGTTAAGGAAATCCGCAAACGCGCCATCCGCGCCGGCTTAAAGCTGGTCGATTGTCCCATCCGCCATTTGGGCACGGAAAAGGCGCAGGATCTTTATCTTGCAATCGAAAAAGAGCTTTTGAAAAACGGCGTGGAGATCCTTTTCGGCTACCAGTGCCGCAATATTCTTTTAGAGGGCGATACCTGCTTAGGCGTTTATGCGGTGAAGGGCGAGGAGGAGATTCAGATCCGCGCCGCCCACACCGTCATCGCCACCGGCAGACGCGGCGCCGAATGGCTGGAAAGCATTTGCGCCGAGCACCACATCACGCACGAACCCGGCACGGTGGATATCGGGGTGCGCGTCGAAGTCCGCAACGAAGTGATGGAAAAGGTCAACGAAGTGCTGTATGAATCCAAGCTGATCGGCTACCCCAAGCCGTTTAAGAACAAGGTGCGCACCTTCTGCCAGAACCCCGGCGGCTTTGTCAGCCAGGAAAATTACGACAATAATCTTGCCGTGGTCAACGGGCATTCCTATAAGGAGCTGAAATCCGGCAACACCAACCTTGCCATTCTTTGCTCGCATAATTTTTCCTATCCGTTCAATCAGCCGATCGCCTATGCGCAAAAGGTGGGCGAGCTGACCAATATGCTGGCGAACGGGCAAATTTTGGTGCAGCGCTTTGGCGATATTCTGGACGGCAAACGCACCTGGGAAAAGGAGCTTTCGCAATCGAACGTGCGCCCGACTCTGCCGGACGCCGTTGCCGGCGATATTACGGCGGCCATGCCCTACCGCGCCATGACCAACATCATCAATTTTATTCTTGCCATGGATGAGGTGGTACCGGGCTTTGCTTCGACGGAAACGCTGCTGTATTCGCCGGAACTGAAATTCTACAGCAACAAGGTCAAGATGGACACCGATTTCAACACCAACGTCAAAGGGCTGCATTGCCTTGGCGATTCCTCCGGCTGGACGCGCGGCCTGATGATGGCGTCCGTCATGGGGGTTCTGATGGGGCGGAAGTTGTGTGAAGCCGCGCAGTAGCGCGGCTTTCCTTGTCTTCATTCAAAAAGTTTTGCGGGTTTTCAGGGGGCTTTTAAAAAAGCCCCCTGAACCGGGGTGTGGGGCGGCGCCCC
>CANQBV010000021.1 GCA_947589595.1 uncultured Clostridia bacterium | reverse complement strand
GTCTTTGTTGTTCAATTTTCAAGGTTCGCCGCCGCCCCCCGCTTCCGCGCGGGCAGCCTTAGTATATTACCACACCGCTCCCCCCTTGTCAAGAGGTTTTTTCAAAAACTTGAAAAAATTTTAAAAAAAATCCCGGACAGGAAAAATTCGGTGCAGTAGATTTATTTTACCACAATTTGCTGAAAAGTCAAGCAAAAAATGAATATTCGTATTTTTTTCTATTTTTTATCCGTCGTTGGTCACGTCGCCGCTGGCCTCCAGCGAAATCGCTTCCCCCAGATATTTCGGCTGCGGCTTGAACAAGCAACAGAAATAGTCTTTGGTACGGGCGACAACTTCCCGGAGATTGTAATACGGCTGGCGCGCGTAAGAAGCGGCGTTTGACGCCAGGATCGGCGCCGCTACGGCGCGGCAGTCCATGCCGAGCCGTTTGCCGATATAGGCAGCCCGGTATGCGTGGTATTCCTGTGTGACGATATAAAGCGTTTTCGCTCCGAACACGGCTTTGGTTCGATAGAGAGAATCGTAGGTGGAAAAGCCGGCGTGATCCATGAAGATCGCTTCACTCGGAACGCCTTTTTCCACCAGATAGTTTTTCATGGTATTGACTTCATCGTAGTCTTCCCTGCCATGGTCGCCGCTGACGATGATCTTCGGGCAAACGCCGCTTTCATAGAGAGCGAGGCAAGTGAGGAGCCGATCCTCCAGCATCATGGACGGCGTACCGTCGTCACGCACGCCGGCGCCGAGAACGAGGATCGCATCGGCCTGAAAGGAGGCGTTTTTTCCTTCCTCTAAGGTCAGGATATCCTTCCGAACGGAAAAACACAGGTGCAAATTGATTCCGAGAACAAGAAGAAAAATGCCTGACAAAAGAAGCGCTATGATCATAATGAACCCCTTCCTTTTTCGCTTTTTCTCTTCTTTCGAAATTTTCTTTTCCGGTGCTGTCTTTTTAGGATGAGCGTTTTTTTGCTTTTTCATTCAGATCAACACTCCTTTTTGACACGGCGTTTAAGAATGTAATGTTAAAAGTGAGGAGAGCCGAACCCGCATCGGTTTTCCTCCCCTAGTATAAAAAAAGATAAACCGATTGACAAGAGCGCAAATGGTGAAAAAGACGAGTTTTATGGTTCCTTTCGGAAAACTTTAACTTTTCTTAAAAAACGCAGGGGGCTTTTGTAAAAGTCCCCTGCGTTTTTGTGGCTTCAGTTTCCGCATTCGATGCTGATCTCATTGAAGATCGAGAGCAGGTTTTGAATGGAAATGGCTTTTTTTGCTTCGTCCGCCTGATCGAGAACGGTTTTTCCCTCATGCATCATGAGAAGGCGGTCGCCGTACTCCACCGCATAGCGCAGATTATGGGTAACCATGAGCGCGGTAATGGATTTTTCGCGGATGATGCGATTGGTCAGTTCCATGATCAGATCTGCGGTTTTGGGATCAAGCGCCGCCGTGTGTTCATCCAGAAGCAGAAGATCCACCGGAGTGAGCGTACTCATAATCAGCGAAAGCGCCTGTCGCTGCCCGCCGGAAAGGAGCCCGACCGGGACATCCATGCGGCTTTCCAGCCCTAAACCGAGGCTTGCCACAAGTTCTCGATAGCGGTTTTTGGCGGAGCCGGAAACGGCAAGGCGCAGAAAATAGGGCTTACCTTTGTTTTCCGCCAGGGAGAGATTTTCCGTAATGGTCATATCCGGCACGGTTCCCACGGAAGGATCCTGAAAGACGCGGCCGATGCGGCGCGCGCGTTTATATTCCGGCAGGGCGGTGATATCCGCACCGTCCAAAAGAATTTTGCCGGCGTCTGCGGAAATGGTGCCGCTGATCAGATTCAAAAGGGTGGTTTTTCCGGAGCCGTTAGAACCGACCACAGACACGAACTGCCCACGGGGGATATGCAGATCAAAATCCCGGAAAAGTTCCACTTCATTGACCGTGGCGGCATTGAAAACTTTATGGACTTTTTGCAGTTCGATCATTTGCCCTTGCCCCCTTTCCTGAGTTTTGCCCGGGAAAGCAGCGACGAGGTTTTTTCATTAAAAATAAGAATGATCGCAAATAAGACCGCGTTGAGCAGCTTCAGATAAATCCCGTTCGTATCTACCAGGACCAGGTAGTTCAGACAGAGAGAATAGACCAGCGCGCCGCAGATAACGGCGGTAGTATCTTTGAAAAACGGGATGTGGCTGAACACGGAAATCCCGATGATGACGGAAGCCAGCGCCAGCACCACTTTGCCGGTACCGGAAGTATTGTCGTACTGCGTGAACAGATTGGCATAGATCGCGCCGGCGACCGCCACGAACCCGTTTGCCAGAGCAAGACCGAGAATTTTGTAATTCCCGGCGTTTTTACCCAAGGATACCACAAGTTTTTCGTTAGAGCCGGTTGCGCGGAGCATATACCCCAATTTGGTTTTTAAAAACAAATCGATGATGATTTTGACCAGAATCACGATCACCAGCAGAATTCCCAGGATAAAATAATCCCGGGCGCCGGTGGGGATGGATTTGGCCAGATCTCCGTTAAAAAGCCCCACTAAATTTTCACTGCGGTAGGAAAAAATGGTGGTGGTCTGCCCGTTGCGGGTAAGCAGCTTTGTTGCCGCCAAGGTGACAGAAAGCAGCGCCGTCATGACAATAATGCCCGCAAGAAGATTGGAAATACGGAATTTCACATGCAGAATACCCGTGACCGCCCCCGCCAAAAGCCCGCCGAAAAAGGCGAGCAGAATGGCCGGAACAGCGGGAAGCCCCAGACGAAGCATAAAAATGGTGCAAAGCACGCCCCCGAGCGGAAAAGTCCCGTCTACGGAAAGATCCGGAAAATCCAAAATGGAGTAGGAAATATACACTCCCAGCGCCAAAATAGCAAAGCAGAGCCCCATCTGAAATCCGTCAATGGTGGTGGAGTAAAAGAGCATAGAACCTCGTTTCCTTTGGTGAAAGAAAAATTACGCTACGTCCTGCGCGTTTGCGGAAGAGGGCCGATTCAGACTCAGAGCGGCAAGGACGGTGCTGTTGTAGTAAACATAAGGATCGGAGATGATGGCAACGGGAATTTCGCTCGCTTTGGCGCCGCCGAGGATTTTGGCAGCGGCATCGCCGGCGGCCCGGCCAACCTGGACGTATTCAATAGAAGCACTGGCAGCGCAGCCCAGCTTCACCTGCTCGATTTCCGAACCGAACACCGGAATTTTCGCCGCGTTGGTGAGAGGCAGGATATTGGTTTCGAGCTTGCCGACAATGGTATTGTCCAGAAGATTGATAAAGCAATCCACGCCGCGCTCAATGAGTTCATTGACTTTGGCGTCAATGGTGGTGATATCGGAAACCACGGAGTCCATGACCTGCATGCCCTTATAGGCTTCGGCGGCTTTCTTCAGGTTGGCAACCTGCACGGGAGAAGAGGATTCTTCGGTAGAGTACAGAACGCCGATCTTCAGATCTTTTTTGCCCATGACAGAGGTAACAACTTCAAGTTGTTTATCAAAATTGGGAATATCGGAGGAGCCGGTCAGATTTTCATAGTTTTCCATGACGGTGGCATCGGTAACGGCGCAGAATACCACGGGAACGCCCGCATCCTGCGCGGCGTTGGCGGCCGCAACGGCGGAGGGAGTGGCGATGGCGATGATGACGGCGGCATGCTTATTCACCAGCGTATTGGCCTGACTCTGAGAAACGGTGGGGTCGAAATTGGAATTAACGTATTCGACGTTGTAATCGTCCAGATTGATACCGGATTCTTTCAGGCCTTGCATAATGCCGTCGTAACAGTTGTTCAGCGAAGCGTGGGAGCCGAACTGAATGATGCCGATGGTGGGTTTGGAGCTGCTGCAGGAGCTTGCGGAAAGAAGACAGGCAGCCAGCAAGAGAACGGATAAAATGATTGCGGTGATTTTTTTCATGATTTTTCTCCTTTATATGATAATGAAAGGTTTAAAACGCATATGGAATTCAGGGGGATAAAAACGGCAATGAAAGGGTTCTGCCGCCATCGACGTGTGAGTAGAAACATAAGAATTCTCCTTATGAAACAAAAAAACCTGCCCCATGCAAAACATGGGACAGGAATCATCCTGCGGTACCACCCAAATTCACCGGATAGCCGGTGCTCTCTGACGTACAAACATACGCGATCCGAGATAACGGTCGGCTGCCGTCTCCCCTACTGTGAAAGGAACTCCTTCCGGTTCGGTTTGCCCTCGTAAGCCCATTCTTTCTTTTAGGCACTGCCGCGATCACACCACCCGCGGTTCTCTGGAAATGCCGGAAAAAGAAGTACTCTTCTTACTCTGCGGTTTCTTTGTAGTCTCAGTATATGCGGATTTTTTTTATTTGTCAAGCTTTTTTGCGAAATTTTTCGGCGCTCTTTATACTTCCCTGCTCGTTTCCCGGTCGTGAAAAGCGATCCGCGCGGTCTTTTCGCGGATCTGATCGGAAGTCAGTTCTTTGTTTTCCTGCAAAAACTGTAAAAGCTCCTGCGCTTTTTCTTCTTTGGTAAGCATGAGCATAACAGAAAAAATATCCTCGCGGGAAAGGCCGTACCCGGCAAGACGGGCCATCATTTCTTTTTGCAGATCGGAAAGTGCGTTCATGGGATCCTCCCTTCTTCCCCGGCGTAATCTTCCAGAATTTGCGCCGCCGTTTGGATGACTTTCAGACACGGACGCGAACGGTAATAGTCCTCGCTGCGCGTTTCGGGCATGGGCGAGGAATCGGCAAGGGCAGGATGCCCCTTTAAAAGCTCGCGGCAAACCAGAGTGCCGAAGGCTTCGCGGAACCGACGGGAAATTTCCTGCGTACGGGCATAAACCTCTTTGCGCTCATCCAGACCGGGATTGGGCGTACCGAAGAGGATTCCCAGGACCAATACCGCTCCGCAAAACGCGCCGCACACTTCCCGCTGCCGACCGATCCCGCCGCCGAAAGGCGAGGCGATTTTTGCGGCCTGATCCGGCGACATCCCGCAAAGCGGCGCAAAAGCGCGCAAAACCGCCTGCGAACAATTATAGCCTTCTAAAAAGTATTCCCCGGCTTTTTGCGAATAGATTCCCATACAACTCCCTTTGAAACAAAATTTCCGGATTGCTCCGGAAATTTTGCGTTCTTTCTTTATTTCTCCAATTCAATGGTTTCCTGGCAGGACGGGCAAACCAGCGTATCGGTTTCGGGCAATTCTTCCAGCACGATGGTGTTTTCGCAATTCGGGCAGGTGACTTCGTAGCAGTCTTCCTCATCTTCCTCGTCATCGCCGCAGCAGCAGGGGTCGCCGCAGCAACAGTCATCTTCCTCGTCGACCTCGAACAGCTCTTCCTCTACTGTGGAAAGATCTTCGTCCATCGCTTCAAGGTATTCGTTGATATCGTCGATATCGTCCTCCGCCTCCTGCAATTCATTTGCAAGATCTTCCAGAATATCCGCCATGAAAGAAATGAGCTTGGCTTCTTTGGTTTCCTTTTCGAAATCCATGCCCTCCATAAGGCCTTTTAAGTAGGCAACCTTTTCCGTAACCGTCATACGTTTCTCCTTATACTCTTTCCAGATATTCGCCGGTGCGGGTATCGATCTTCAATACGTCGCCCTCGTTGACAAACAGCGGAACTTTGATCTGCGCGCCGGTTTCCAGCGTGGCGGGCTTGGTGGCGCCGGTCGCGGTATCGCCCTTGAAGCCGGGATCGGTCTGGGTCACTTCCAGTTCCACGAACATCGGCGGTTCAACGCCGAATACATTGCCTTTAAAAGAAAGCACCTTGCAGATCATGTTTTCTTTTACGAATTTAAAGTTGTCCCCGACCAGGTTGTGGCCGACGAGGGTTTCTTCCCAGGTTTCGGTATCCATGAAGTGGTAGAGATCGCCGTCGTCGTAAGAATACTGCATATCCTTGCGCTCTACAAACGCGGGCGTGAATTTTTCGGTGGGGTTAAACGTTCTTTCCACCACGGAGCCGGTGATCACGTTTCTGAGCTTCGTGCGGACAAAAGCGGCGCCTTTACCGGGTTTTACATGCTGGAATTCAATAACCTGCATGGCGCTGCCATCCATTTCAAAAGTAATGCCGTTTCTGAAATCGCCTGCTGTAATTGCCATAGTTTCCTCCAAATTTACACAAAAAAGTTCTATTTTCCCCATTATATACCAGACTTTTGGATTTTGCAAGAACCTTTTGCTAAAATTCTGTCTTCAGATCTCCAACAGTTCTTTCGGACTGCGGTTTAAATCCCGGCAGCCACCGGGCTGCACGACGACCAGATCCTCGATCCGCACGCCGAATTTCCCGGGAAGATAAATGCCCGGCTCCACGCTGAGCACGGCGTTTTCCGGAATTTTTTCCGTGTAGCGCGGTGCGAAGGCGGGCGCTTCGTGCACCTGCAGCCCGACTCCGTGCCCGGTGCTGTGACCGAAGTTAGCGCCGTATCCGGCAGTTTCAATGACGCTGCGGCAAGCTTTGTCCACATCGCACCCGGGTTTTCCCGCCGCTACGGCGGCCACACCCGCAAGCTGCGCCCTGAGAACCGTTCCATAAACCGCTTTCATTTCTTCATCGGCTTTGCCGAGGCAGACGGTGCGGGTCATATCCGAGCAGTAGCCGTCCAGCACACAGCCGAAATCCATGGTGAGAAAAGCGTTTTTCTCCAAAAGGCGGTTTTCGGGCTTGCCGTGCGGGAGCGAGGTTTTGCTGCCGGAAATGGAGATCGTTTCAAAGCTCGGCGCCGAAGCGCCGTTTTTCTTCATAAAATATTCCAGCTCCGCCGCTACTTCAATTTCGGTGCGCTGCGGCGAAATAAAATCTAAAATATGCAGAAACGCACTTTCCGCCAGTTCCTGCGCGGCGGCGATGCGCTCGATCTCCGCCGGCGTTTTGACCAGGCGCAGATCCGCAATGCGGCTGCTCAGCCCCTTCCATTCCGCCTGCGGGGCGAGATTTTTTAAGCGTTCCCACTCGGCAACGGATAGGCTTTGATCTTCAAAATACACGGTTTTCACCGCGCCGGACAAAACGGTTTCCGAAAATTCTTTTTGAAAAACAAAGGGGCGGAGGGTGATATCGGGCGGAATCCTTCCGTTTTTCTGCGCGAGACACGCCATTTCAAAATAACGGGAATCCAAATACAGCCGCGCGCTTTGCGGCATAACGAAAAGAACGCCGTCGGAGGAAGCAAAGCCGGTCAGGTACCGACGGCTGACCTCGGAGAAAATGACCGCGCCCTCTCCTTCGGAAAACGAAGTGCGAAAACGATTCCACGCGTTCATACGGATCCTTTCCCTTTTTTCCACTTTTTTAAATGATAATATTTGCGAATAAACGGCTTTTCGATGCTGCGCTTGATGCGGAAGAACAGACTTTCTTTTTTTTCGATCGGCTTCACGGCGATAACGTGCAGCCGGTTTTTCCGGGCAACGAGAACGTCGGTCAGAAGCTGATCTCCCACAAACAAAATATGCTTTCTTTTGATCCCATTCAGATATTCGAGCGCAGGCTTCAGTGCTTTTTTCTTGGGCTTATGTGCGTCCGGCACACAGAAAAAGCCGAGCTTTTCGTTGAAAAGATCCACCCGCTCTTTGGAATTGTTGGAAACCAATACGATCCGCAGGCCTTTTTTTTCCAGCGATTTCAGAAAATCGACGATCTTTTCGTCCGGAACGGCAGCGGTATACGGCACCAGCGTGTTATCGATATCAAAAATGATCGCGCGGATCTTTTTGCGGCTTAAATACGTTTGCGGAATATCGAAAACCGATTCGCAAATCAGATCCGGGATCAGATGAGACGTGATTCGATTCATGCAAAGCCCCTTTCCCTGTTATGCAGGTTCAGTATAGCATAAACGATAAAAAAATGCAACGGCTTTTCACGTGTGCGAAAGAATCTCTTTTTTCAGCTTTAAAATGATCTTTTTTTCCAGGCGGGAAATATAGGATTGGGAAATGCCCAGTTTTTCCGCAACCTCCTTTTGCGTCATTTCTTTTTTGCCGTACAGTCCGAAGCGCCAGGCAATGATCTCGCGGTCGCGCGCAGGCAGCTTTTCCACCGCGGAAAGCACCAGATTACGGTCTTCTTCCCGCTCGAGGTCGCGGTGAATTTCCTCGCCGTCGCTGCCGAGAACGTCTCCCAGAAGCAGCTCGTTCCCGTCCCAGTCCACGTTCAGCGGTTCATCGATGGAAACCTCCTGCTTGGCGGCGTTCATTTTGCGGATAAACATGAGGATTTCGTTTTCAATGCACTTGGAGGCATAGGTCGCCAATTTGATATTTTTTTCCGAACGGAAACTGGTGACGCCTTTAATGAGTCCGATCGTACCGATGGAAACGAGATCCTCCATACCGACGCCGGTGTTTTCAAACCGTTTGGCTATGTATACGACAAGCCGCAGGTTGTGCTCGACCAGAAGATTGCGCGAAGCGAGAACGTCCACGCCGTTTTCCATATTTTCAATGCACTTTTTTTCCTGCTCGGCACCGAGCGGCGGCGGCAGCTCCGCGGCGCCGTTGACGTAATACACCTCATAGAAAAGGCGGCGGTCGCGTTTTTCTTCCCATTTCTTTTTCAGGGAAAGAAAGAGTCTTTTGAGAAATCGGATCAGATGCATATAGATTCTCCTTTGCTTGCCATTTTATACGATAGACAGCGGCACCAGCGCCGGACAGCCGGCAAAGCCGCCGTCGGAAAAGTCCAGCGCGATTACCACGCGTTTGATTTCTTTGTATTTTTTCCGGAAGGCCTTGTGATGCAGCTTTACTCCATCCGGCCGGAATCCGAAAAGAAGCTGCGAACCGGAAGCGGTACGCATGGGAATGGCATACAAAGGAAACGTCGAGGTGGGCGTGCCCTCCTGCAGAGATTTCATTTCCTCCGGTGACAGCAGCGAATCCGCAAACGCCGCTTTTAAAAGGATCACGGGCTGGCCGCTGATGGGTTCGCACAAAAGCGAGCCGCTGTCTACAAGGCCGTATAGATCAAGACTTTTTTTGCCAAACAGGATCACGAGCGAAATCACCCGCGTATCCATTTTTCGTTTCATGCTTTTTCCCCACAAATTCCACGCCGTTGCGCCGAAGGAGACGACAATAAGAAACACGACCAGCGTGATCCGGTGGGCGGAACCGAATTTCCCGGCGTAGTAATAGATCGCTTCGATCGCGCCGCCTAAAAACAGACAAGTCAAAAAACAAAACAGGCACAAAAAGAAAAAGCGCCGCCAGGGCTTGCGTCCGAAAGCGATTCCGATCATCCCCGGAAAAGACAAAAGCGCCAGCGGAACCGCCCCGCCGTACGGCAGGGAAAAAACAACCGGAAAGACGGCGATCGCCCCGCCGAAGAGGGCGGCGAGAAGACAGCGCGGCAGCCGCGCTTTTTCCGAAAGGATGAGCCCGGTAATAAAAAGCGAAGTCAGATCCATCATAAAATTGATGAAAAAATAAGTATCCACGTAAAGAATTTGCCTCATGTTTCCCTCCGAAAAAAGTATAGCCCGTACCGGGAATGCTTTTTTGTCAAAACGGGACGAGGAAATCAGATTTCATCCATTCGCTAAAGTTATGGTAATTATACCAAAATTTATATAGATCATTTGGAAAAAATCAACGGTATATCCCTTGATTTTCCAGGGCACCTCCGCTATAATACAAAGGAAAAAAGAAGGCATACTATATATGAGAGAATTTGAAAGGAAAAAAGTATGAGCAGAAAAATCACAATCATCGGGGCGGGCAACGTGGGCGCGACCATCACCTATACCCTGACCGTAAAGGAAATGGCTTCGGAAATTGTTCTGATCGACGTCAACCGCGCCAAAGCGGAAGGCGAAGCCATGGATATTATTCACGGGACCTCGTTTTCCAAGCCGATCAATATTTTCGCCGGCGATTACGCCGACGCCAAGGATTCGGATCTGGTGATCATCACCGCCGGTATCGGCAGAAAGCCCGGGCAGTCGCGCCTGGAGCTGGCTTCGATCAACACGGCGATCATCAAAGACATTGCCAAAAATATCGTGCCGGTGGCGCCGGACGCGGTCTATGTGATCGTTTCGAACCCGGTGGATATTTTGACCTATGCGTTTATCCGCTTTTCCGGTCTGCCGGAAAAACAGGTCATCGGTTCCGGCACCATGCTGGATACCGCGCGTCTGCGCACCATTGTTTCCCGTAAGCTTCAAGTCAGCGCCCGGAACGTACACGCCTATGTTTTTGGTGAACACGGCGATTCCGAAACCTTCCCCTGGTCGGTCACCAGCGTGATCGGCATGGAATTTTTCCATTACCTGACCAATATCAAAAAATATACCGAAGAAGAAGCGCACGCTTTCCTTGCCGGCGTGGAAAAGGAAGTACGGGAGGCCGGCGGCGAGATCATTAAACGAAAAGGCGCGACCTACCATGCCGTTTCCCTGGCAGTGGCTTCGATCGTGGATTCCATTTTCAGCAATAACGATGCGATCCTCACCGTTTCCAGCATGATCCACAACCGCTATGGGATCGACGACGTTTGCCTTTCCCTGCCCTGCGTGCTTTCCCCGCAGGGGATTGACCGCGAGGTGGATCCGCCGCTTTTGCCGCATGAACTGGAAGAGCTGCATCACAGCGCCGAGGTTCTGAAAAAGAGTATTGCCGACCTGCAGTTTTAAAAAATCGCATAAAATAATCCGTTATTTTCCAGATTCCTGTTGAAATAACGGATTTTTTATTATATACTGTATATTGTTATTGGTATAAAAATGGAGCGGCTCCGGCGCGGCTTTGCGTCAAACGGTCCGGAGCGAAAAAGGTGGTTTTATGCAAAAACAAGGTTTCGACAACGACAAATACCTTTCCATGCAATCCGCGCGTATTAAGGAGCGCATCGCCAAATTCGGCGGTAAGCTGTATCTGGAATTCGGCGGCAAGCTTTTTGATGATTTTCACGCTTCCCGCGTGCTGCCCGGTTTTCAGCCGGACAGTAAGATCCGTATGCTGATGCAGCTGAAAACCGAAGCGGAGATCGTTTTGGTCGTCAATGCCTACGATATTGAAAAGAACAAAGTCCGGGGCGACTTGGGGATCACCTATGATCAGGATACGCTGCGCCTGATCGACGCTTTCCGCGGATGTGAACTTTTGGTGGAAAGCGTGGTGCTGACGCATTTCTGCGGACAGAGCGCCGCCGAAAAATTCCAGCAGAAGCTGGAAGCGCTGGGGATCCGCGTGTACCGGCATTACCCGATCGAAGGGTACCCCTCCGATATTCCGAAAATCGTCAGCGAAGAAGGCTACGGCAAGAACGATTACATTGAGACTCGTCGTTCGCTGGTGGTCATCACCGCGCCGGGTCCGGGCAGCGGCAAAATGGCGACCTGCCTTTCGCAGCTCTACCACGAAAACAAGCGCGGCGTGAAGGCCGGCTACGCCAAATTCGAAACCTTCCCGATTTGGAATCTGCCCTTAAAGCACCCGGTCAATATTGCCTATGAGGCCGCTACCGCCGATTTAAACGACGTCAATATGATCGACCCCTTCCATCTGGAGCATTACGGCGAAACGACGGTCAATTACAACCGCGATGTGGAAATTTTTCCGGTGCTGAATTCGATTTTTGAAAAAATTTACGGTTCTTCTCCTTACCATTCCCCCACGGATATGGGGGTGAATATGGCGGGTAACTGTATTATTGACGACGAAGCCTGCCGGGAAGCCTCGAAAAAGGAGATCATCCGCCGCTACTTTACCGCGCTCTGCGAAAAAAGAAAGGGCACGAAGGCGGACGCCTCAATCGCCAAGCTGGAGCTTTTGATGCAGCAAGCGGGGATTAGCCCCGAAGACCGGAAGGTTTGCGACGCTGCCCGCAAAAAGAAAGAAGAAACCGGCTCCCAGCCTGCCGCCGCCATGGAGCTGCCGGACGGCACCATTGTGACCGGCAAGACCTCGTCTTTGTTCGGCGCGTCCTCGGCACTGCTCTTAAATGCGCTGAAAGCGCTTGCCGGGATCGACGATTCCGTGGATTTGATTTCGCGCGAGGTCATTGAACCGGTGCAGCTTTTAAAAACCAAGCACCTGGGCAATCATAACCCGCGCCTGCACACCAACGAAGTGCTTCTTGCCCTCTCGATTGCGGCAGCGCACGATGAAAACGCCAAAAACGCCATGCAGCACCTGTCGGACTTAAAAGGGTGCGAGGTGCATTCCACTGTGATCCTTTCGGAAGTGGACGTCAGCACTTTCCGCAAGCTCGGCACCAACCTGACCTGCGACCCCGAATATCAAACCAAAAAACTCTTCCACAAATAAATTTATAGAAAAGAGAGAAACAGAACATGAACGTACTGGTAACCGGCGGAACCGGCTTTATCGGCTCCCACACCGTTGTGCAATTGATCGAGGCCGGACATACGGCTGTGATCGTAGACAATCTTTGCAATTCCTCCGTCAAGGTTTTAGACGGAATTGAAGCGATCTGCGGCAAAAAGCCGCTGTTTTATAAGGCCGATACCCGCGACCGCGCGGCGCTGCAAAAAATTTTCAGTGAAAATAAAATCGACGCGGTCATCCATTTTGCCGGACTGAAGGCCGTGGGCGAATCGGTAAAGATCCCGCTGGAATACTACCACAACAACCTGACCGGCACCTTTGTTTTGCTGGAAGTCATGAAAGACGCCGGCTGCAAAAAAATGGTCTTTTCCTCCAGCGCCACGGTATACGGCATGGAAAACGAAGCGCCGTTTCGGGAGGATATGCCCACCGGCGCGACCAACCCCTATGGGCAGACCAAGCGGATGCTGGAACAGATTTTAACGGACGTTGCCGCCGCCGACCCGGAATGGAGCGTAGTGCTGCTGCGGTATTTTAACCCGATCGGCGCGCATCCCTCGGGGCTCATCGGAGAAAATCCCAACGGGATCCCGAACAATCTGTTTCCCTATATTGCCCAGGTCGCCGTCGGAAAGCTCCCTTGTCTTTCCGTATACGGCAACGACTACCCCACCCCGGACGGAACCGGTGTGCGCGATTATATTCATGTGGTGGACTTGGCAAACGGCCATTTAAAAGCCCTTGAATATGCCGAAAAGCACACGGGCACGGAAGCGATCAACCTCGGTACCTCCCGCGGGACGAGCGTTTTGGAACTGGTGCACGCCTTTGAAAAGGCAAGCGGCGTGCCGATCCGTTACCGCATTGTCGACCGGCGCCCCGGCGATATTGCCGCCTGCTTCGCCGATACCGAAAAAGCCAAAAAGCTGCTCGGCTGGAAAGCCGAATTCGGGATCGAGGAAATGTGCCGCGACGGCTGGAACTATATGCTCCGGCAAAAATAAAGGAAGAAAGCATGAAAAAAAGAAGGAAAACGATCCGTCCGGAGGCGATCGCTCTTTTGGCGATTCTTCTTTGCACGGTGGTAATTTGCCTGATCATTGTGATAAAAAAAGATCCGGTTTCGCCCATGACCGATCCGACCGGTGAGTCCCCGGTAACCGGCGCGCAGACAAGCGGGCAGGAAGCCGTGCCGGTAATCACCGCGCCCGAGGAGATTTCCGTACGCGCGGTTACAGGCGGCGCATGGGAACAGGACGATCCGCAGGATCTGCTTGCGCTGGCAAGCGCCGCGGACGAAACGGGAAAAAGTTACCCCGTTACGCTGGAGGGGGAGTACGATCTTTCCAAAGCGGGCGTGTATGCCCTTTCTTATGTGATCACAGACAACCACGGCAGCCGTATCGAAAAGGCGCTGCGGCTGACGGTTCTGGCTTCGCCCTTTGCCGCGGACGGCACTCTTATCGACGGCGAGTACATAACCGACAACGGCCATTCTTTGGCTATCAAAGGCGGCCTTGCTTATGTGGATGGGTATTTATTGGTGAATAAAAGCTATTCCGTTCCGGAAGGCTTCAGCTCCACCGGAGACTGCACCCGCTCCATGGTGCCCGAGGTCATGGAAGCCTTTCAGCGGATGCGAAACGCGGCTCCCGCTTCCATCCGGGCCAACATTACAATCCGCAGCGGAGTGCGGAATATTGCGGACCAGACGGTGATCTTCAACAACTATGTGCGAAATGACGGGCTGGAAAATGCCCTCACCTACAGTGCCCGCCCCCGTTATTCCGAGCATCACACGGGGCTTGCCATGGATATTCTGACCTCCTCCGCCGAAGAAAGCAAACAGCCGGCGACCGCCGCCGTGCTGGACTGGCTGAATAAAAACGCCTGGAAATACGGCTTCATCCAGCGGTATCCCGAAAACAAAACCGAGGAAACAGGCTATATTTACGAACCGTGGCACTATCGTTACGTCGGCACCGAGCTTGCCGAAGCCCTCTATAACAACGGGGACTGGATCACCATGGAAACCTATTTCGGGGTCGATAGCTTTTACCACACGGCGTATTCCTCATAAAAGCTTTCAGCGAGATGGCGCCACAAAAGAAGCAGACGCGAATGCGTCTGCTTCTTTTTGATTTATTTTCCGAGGGAACGTGTTTTTTCGTAGGCAGCGATGACAGCATCCATCGCGGCGCTGCGGAAAGCGCTTTCTTCCAAAACGCGCACGCCTTCAATGGTGGTGCCGCCGGGGCTACAGACGGCGTCCTTCAGTTCCCCGGGATGCTTGCCGGAAGAGAGCAGCAAAGCGGCGGCCCCCTCTACCGTAGCGGCGGCATAGCGCAGGGCTTTGTCCCGCGGCAGACCGCAGTGAACGCCCCCGTCTGCCAGCGCTTCGATGAATAAATATACAAAAGCCGGGCCGCAGCCGGAAACGGCGCTGGCGGCGTCGATCCAATTTTCAGGCAAAGGATCTAAGATGCCGGCGGCGGACATGGCTTCGCAAAACGCCGCTTCGTCTTCTTCAGAAGTGCCTTCCGCGTGATACAAAATCACGCCCTTTCCCACCGAGGCGGGCGTATTGGGCATGATGCGGATGACGGGGAGATCGCTCCCCAGTCCTTTGCGGACGGCTTCGATCTTTACCCCGACCGCCATACTGACAATGACAATCTTTTCTTTGCGTTTAGCCAAAACCGGCGCGATCTCCCGAAAAAGTCCGTCCAAAAACTGGGGCTTGACCCCGAGAAATAAAAAGCGGCACTGAGAAGCTAAGGTTTTGTTATCCGCGGTCTTGCAGCCGATTTTTTCGGCAAGAGATGCGGCCTTGGCAGTATCTTTGTCAGCCAGCGCCATTTTCTGCGGCGCTACTTTTTTTGAGACAGCCAGCGCCAATGCGCCGCCCATATTGCCGGCGCCGATGAATCCGAATTCCATATTCTTCCTCCTTTATCGAATATTCCCATTTCCGGTAATGACGTATTTGTAGGTGCAAAGCTCTTCCAGCCCCATCGGCCCGCGCGCGTGGAGCTTCTGAGTGGAAATGCCCATTTCGCAGCCGAGCCCGAATTCGCCGCCGTCGGTGAAGCGGGTAGAGGAATTGACGTAAACGGCGGCGCTGTCCACCCTTTGACAAAACAGCTCGGCGGCCGCAGAGTCCTCGGTCAGAATGGCGTCGCTGTGCCCGGTGGAATGCTTTAAGATATGTTCGATCGCTTCTTCCGTGCCGTCTACCACGGCAACGGCGAGAATATAGTCCAAAAACTCGGTATCGAAGTCCGCTTCACCGGCTTGAGTGCCGGGGATGATTTTCTGCGCCGCTTCGTCAAGCCGCAGCTCCACGGGCGGCAGTCCCTGTGCTTCCCGGTCGGTGACCAATTTCTTTTGCAGCTTCGGCAAAAATTCCGCGGCAATGGCACGGTCGACCAGGCACACCTCCTCCGCGTTGCACACGGAAGGACGGCTGGTTTTGGCATTTTCAATAATCCGCAGCGCCTTTTCCATATCTGCAGATTTTTCCACAAAAACGTGGCAAATCCCGGTGCCGGTCTGAATGCAGGGCACCAGAGCGTTTTCCACACAGGCACGGATCAATCCGGCGCCGCCGCGCGGAATCAGAAGATCAATGAGCCCTTCGGCCTGCATCATGGCCTGTGCGCTTTGACGGCTGGTGTCGCGGATCAGAAGGATCGCCTCGGCGGGAACACCCGCCTTTTCCAGTCCTTTTTGCAGCGCGGTCACAATGGCGGCGGCGCTGCGAAACGCTTCCTTCCCGCCGCGCAAAACGCAGGCGTTGCCGCTTTTGAGCGCCAGAGAAGCAGCGTCGGACGTCACATTCGGGCGGCTTTCATAAATAATGCCCACCACGCCCAGCGGCACGGATTTTTTCCGGATCACAAGTCCGTCCGGACGGCGGTACTCCTTTAGCAGTTTCCCTACCGGGTCCGGCAGTGCGGCGACTTGGCAAATTCCATGGGCCATTCCCTCGATCCGCGCGGCGGAAAGCGCCAAGCGATCCAGCATGACGTCGGAAATCTTCCCTTTCGCTTCTTCCAGGTCCTTGGCGTTTTCTGCCAGAATGAGGTC
Source organism: uncultured Clostridia bacterium (assembly GCA_947589595.1). Lineage (GTDB taxonomy): Bacteria > Bacillota > Clostridia > Oscillospirales > SIG627 > RGIG5579. Next base: position 8,487 of record CANQBV010000021.1, on the reverse strand, counting down.
GGTATCGGCAACAAGCGCCCGGGCCATTTGCAGCAGCGCGCGATTTTTTTCTTCCGAAGAAAGCGCGACGATCTTCCGTGAGGCCGCTTTGGCAGCCAGCAGAATATCCTGTGTTTTTTCCAGCATGGATTTACTCCTTCGCGGCAAGAAACCGGGTTCCGACTTCTTCGCCTTCCATAATTTGATAGAGAACAGACGGGCGGCTGCCGTTTGTGATGATCATATCGCACCCGGCGGCGGTGCAGATTTCAGCGGCGTGAATTTTTGTGATCATGCCGCCGGTGCCAAGCTCCGAGCCTTTTCCCCCGGCAAGAGAAAGAATATTTTCATCGATCTTTTCCACCAGCGGGATCAGGCGGGCGCCGGCATCCCGGTGCGGGTCGGCGGTGAAAAGCCCGTCGATATCGGAGAGCAGCACCAAAAGATCCGCCTCGGCGCTTTCCGCCACAATGGCAGCCAGGGTATCGTTATCCCCGATTTTAATTTCGTCGGTGGAAATGCTGTCGTTTTCATTGATGATCGGCAAAACGGAAAGCTCCAAAAGGCGCACCAGCGTATTGCGAAAATTTTCGTGGCTGGCGGGGTTGGAAAGATCGAACCCGGTCAGTAAGATCTGCGCCACATTGTGCCGGTATTCGGAAAACAGCTTATCGTAGGTATACATCAGTTCGCACTGACCCACGGCGGCGGCGGCCTGCTTGGTGGGAATATCCTCGGGGCGGGATTTTAAATTCAGCTTCCCAACGCCCATGGAAATGGCGCCGGAGGAAACCAAAATGATTTCGTGCCCGGAATTTTTCAAATCGCTCAGCACCCGGCACATTTCCTCCACACGGCGGATATGCAGCCCGCCGGTGGCATGCGTCAGAGTGGAGGTGCCGACTTTTACTACAATTCTCATTTTTTTATCCTCAAAAATCAATTCTGCTTTTGCACCAATTTATATTCGTCATAAAAACGGTAATACGGGCAGGCCGAATAGCGCATGGTGAGCAGACGTTCTCTCTCGTCCTCGTCAAGATCCAGGCAGCAGATTTCGGTATCCGTCTCGTCATCGTAATCAAAATACAGGCAATTATCGCATGCCGCGCCTTGTTCCGGCATCTTCCGTCCTCTCCTTTTTCTTTCCTGATAGTATAGTATAGCGCATTTTTCCAAAAAGCACAAGTAGAACTTGGAATTTCCGCCGGAAATTTGTGATTTTTCCGAATTTTCCGAAATGCGCAAAAATCGGTCCTGACGGCCTTGACAGAAAGGTCGCGCGGCGGTATACTGTAAAAAGTTAGAGTTCTAACGATTTTACGAAAGGAGCCGCCATGAAAGAGTGTAAAAAAAGCCGGGATTTTTTGCAGGACGCTCCCTACGGCAAAGTTTTCCAAATGATCGCCAATCGTTTTAAACGGATGGGAGACGAAAACCTTGCCAAGCACGACATCACCTTTGCGCAGCTGAAAATTCTGGCATACGTCTCCCGCCGCGAGGAAAAGGAGGAGGTGCTGCAAAGGGACCTGGAGCAATCTTTTGAGGTGCGGAAAAGCAGCATTACCGCGATTTTGCAGAACATGGAAAAAAGCGGTATCATCCTCCGGGAAAGCGCGGCGGAAGACGCTCGTATCAAACGGATCCTTTTGACCGATAAGGGAAAGGAATTAGACCGGGAATTAAAAAGCTACATACACACTTTGGAGGAGGAGATCGTCGCCGGTTTCTCTGAAGAAGAAAAAGTGTTATTCCGCTCGTTTTTATGGCGAATATCGGAGAATCTCGAGAGACTGGAAAGGAAAGATCTATGCTGAAAAAATTAGCAGAGAGCGTGGGCGAATACAAGAAGTACGCCCTGCTCACCCCCCTGATTATGATCGGGGAAGTTTTGATGGAAATCCTCATTCCGTTTGTTATGTCGCAAATTGTGGATGAAGGAATTGAAAACGGCGCCGGCATTGGCTATATCATGAGCCGCGGCGCTCTGATGGTGGCAATGGCGCTTTTTTCGCTGTTGTGCGGCGCCTTGGGCGGCGCCTTCGGGGCGCGCGGCGCCATGGGCTTTGCAAAAAATTTGCGCAAACGGCTGTTTGACAAGGTGCAGGACTATTCGTTTGCCAACGTAGACAAGTTTTCCACCGCGTCCCTGATCACCCGTTTGACCACCGACGTAAACAACGTGCAAAACGCCTTTATGATGTTGATCCGCGGCGCCATCCGCAGCCCCTTTATGCTGATAGGCGCGCTGTTCATGGCGTTCTCGGTGAACAGCAGACTGGCCATGATCTTTCTGATCGCGCTGCCGGTTTTGGTCATAGCGCTTATTTTGATCATGAAATTTGCGCACCCGCTTTTTGAAAAAATGCTGAAAAAGTACGACAAGCTCAATGCTTCGGTACAGGAAAACCTCATCGGCATTCGCGTGGTAAAGGCCTTTGTGCGCGAAGACCATGAGATTGAAAAATTTGATATCAGCGCCGACGAAGTGCGCAAAGCGCAGGTCAAAGCCGAAAAAATCATCATCTGGAACCAGCCGATCATGCAGCTGACAATGTTCTCCTGCATTCTGGCGGTTTTGTGGTTCGGCGGAAAAATGATCATCGGCGGCACCTTTGAAATCGGCAAGCTGGCTAGCTTTATCACCTATATTACCCAGGTGCTGATGAGCCTGATGATGCTTTCGATGCTCTTTATGATGATGGTTATTTCCGTGGCTTCCGCCCGCAGAATTTACGAAGTGCTGGAAGAAAAGCTGGATATCACCGACGACGCAGCCGATCCCGCGCTCTCTCCCGAAGACGGCAGCATTGAATTTAAAAACGTCAACTTTTCTTATCACGGCGATGAAAACAAGCTGAATTTGAAAAACGTCAGCTTTCACATTCAAAGCGGCGAAACGATTGGTATCATCGGCGGTACGGGCAGCGCGAAAACAACGCTCGTACAGCTGATTCCCCGGCTTTACGACACCCTCTCCGGCGAAGTGCTGGTCGGCGGCCACAACGTGAAGGACTACAAGCTCGGCGCCCTGCGGAATGAGGTTGCCATGGTGCTGCAGAAAAACGTGCTCTTTTCCGGCACGATTGAGGAAAACCTTTTGTGGGGCGACGAAAACGCCACGCGTGCGGAAATGGAGGAAGCGGCAAAGAACGCCGCCGCTTATGATTTTATTACCTCCTTTCCGAAAGGGTTTGAAACCGATCTCGGCCAGGGCGGCGTAAACGTTTCGGGCGGGCAGAAGCAGCGCCTTTGCATTGCCCGGGCGCTCTTAAAAAAGCCGAAGGTGCTGATTTTGGACGATTCCACCAGTGCGGTAGATACCGCTACGGACGCTTCGATCCGCGCGGCGTTCCGCCAAAACCTGGGCGATACAACCACGATCATCATTGCCCAGCGCATTACCTCCGTGCAGGACTGCGACCGCATTTTTGTTATGGACGACGGCGAGATCAATGCCATCGGCACGCACGAGGAACTGTTGAAATCCAACCAGATCTATCAGGAAGTTTACACTTCCCAGCAGAAAGGAGTTGAAGCCTGATGCCTCCTATGAAACGGGCGCCGGCGAAGCCGAAAAATATGGGAAAAACCGTCGGCAGAATTTTTCAATACCTTTCCGCACATCTCGGACTTTTTCTGGTTGTGATCGCGGCGATCATCGCTTCCTCCGGTCTGCAGGTAGTGGGCAGCTATTTATTGAAGCCCACGATCGACAACTTCATCACGCCCTTGGTAAGCGATCCGCAGAATCAGGAATTGATGAGCGGCTTTGTAATGATTCTGGTGCGCATGGCGCTGGTTTATATTGCCAGCGGCGCGCTGGTGTGGCTCTATGCGCGCCTGATGATTTTTATTTCCACGGACGCGCTGTTCCGCATCCGATCCGATCTGTTCCGCAAAATGGAAAAGCTGCCGATCCCTTTCTTTGACAAACACACCCACGGCGAGCTGATGAGCCTTTACACCAACGACGTGGACGCGATCCGCGATATGCTTTCCAATTCCATTGCCAACCTGATTTCTGCCGTCGTTACCGTGGTCGGGTATTTTGTGGCAATGGTCATGACAAGCTGGATTCTGACGCTTCTGGTGCTTTGTATGCTGGTGGTGATCATGTTTGTGATCAAAATCGTGGGCGGCAAAAGCGCCAAGTTCTTCGTCAAGCAGCAGGCGGCGCTCGGCAAGGTCAACGGCTTTGTGGAGGAAATGATCGAAGGGCAAAAGGTCGTCAAGGTTTTCTGCCACGAAGAGAAAACCAAAATGGATTTTGAAAAGCTCAACGACGATCTCTGTCACGCCGCCACGAATGCCCACACCTTTGCCAATATTCTCATGCCCATCATGAACAATATTTCGCATATCAGCTATGCGATCGTGGCCATTGCCGGTGCGATTCTGGCGATCAACTCGGAAACCTTTTTGCTCGGATCTCTGGTGACCTTTCTCACCTATTCGCGCAATTTCACCCGTCCGTTCGGGCAGATGTCGCAGCAGATCAACTCCATTCTCACGGCGCTTGCCGGTGCGGAGCGCATTTTTGCCGTGATCGATGAAACGCCTGAGGAGGACAACGGCTATGTGACGCTGGTCAACGCCGAATACCGCGACGGCGTTTTGTGCGAGACGGATCACCGTACGGGGATTTGGGCGTGGAAGCACCCGCACCACGACGGCACCCTGACCTATACGGAGGTCAAGGGCAAGGTGGAATTTGATCACGTGACCTTTGGCTATGTGCCGGAAAAGACCGTACTGCACGATATTTCACTCTACGCCAAGCCGGGTCAGAAAATTTCCTTCGTTGGTTCCACCGGCGCCGGGAAGACCACGATCACCAATCTGATCAACCGCTTTTACGATGTGCCGGACGGCAAAATCCGTTATGACGGCATCAATATCAATAAGATTAAAAAAGCCGATCTGCGCCGTTCGCTTTCGATGGTACTGCAGGATTCGCATCTGTTCAGCGGCACGGTTCTGGATAATATCCGTTACGGCAGACTGGACGCTACGGACGAGGAATGCATTGCCGCCGCAAAGCTTGCCAACGCCGATTCCTTTATCCGGCATCTGCCGGACGGCTACCAGACAGAGCTGGAGGGCGACGGATCGAACCTCTCTCAAGGGCAGGTACAGCTTTTGGCGATTGCACGCGCCGCCGTGGCGGATCCGCCGGTGCTGATTCTGGACGAAGCCACCTCCTCGATCGATACCCGCACCGAATCGCTTATTGAAAAGGGCATGGATCAGTTGATGAACGGCAGAACGGTGTTTGTGATCGCGCATCGGCTTTCCACCGTGCGCAATTCCCACGCGATCATGGTACTGGAAAACGGCGTCATCATTGAGCGCGGCGACCACGATTCCCTCATCGCCCAGCGCGGCAAATACTATCAGCTGTATACCGGAATGTTTGAATTGAGTTGAACTCCGGGCGCCGCCCGGAACCCGTTTAGGAAACTTTGAAAAAAGGCGGCGGAGGATCGCATTGCGATCCTCCGCCGCTTTCTGCTGCAAACGATTATTTCATCAGGTGCAGGCGATCCAGCCAATGGCAGAACGATTCGCCGGACTGCAAAAGGACTTCTCCCGTGCGGTCGCCGCAGAAAATTTCGTCGCTGGCGCCCGGTTTTCCCAGACGGATCCGATTGGGCTCGCGGCTGAACACCGCAACCTTCTGCACTTCTTTTCCTTTCCCCGGCTCATAGCCGGAAAAGCCGAAGCGATGCTTAGGAAAAGGCAGGTGCCACGCTAAGAAGCGGATCGCATATCGATAGGAGTCGTTTTGCACATACAGCGGAACTACGCCGTAGATCGGCACGAGGGCCCCGACGAACACCTTTTTCGGCGTCTCCACCACAAGATCCACCTTGCGGCTGCCGGTAAAAACGCCCCGGAAAGGAGCGCCGCGCCATGTGAGCGAATACCCCCGCTCGGCACAAACCTTTTTCAGCTCGCGTTTTAGCTTTTTCCGGCTCCTGACGACGCGAAACAGGCGCCAGAGCCACACGAGGAAAGCAAGAAACAAAAGTGCAAAAATCAATTTTCGGGACATCCCGAGCAGGAGAACGAAAGCCACGGCAGCCGTAAAATAGATCGTCACCGCCGGCAGCAAAAACACGGCCAGGAACACGCAGCACACATTGACGGGCAATTTCCATTTCGCCACCGGCAAAATGGAAGCGAAGCCCGTTTCGGTATAGGCAAGACCACTGGCTTTCCACTGGCGGTGCCAATCGCGCCGTAAAAGGCTTTCCGACAAAAGCAAGGCCGGCACCATCGGCAGGGCGTACAGTAGCGCTTTATTCAAAAAGCGCAAAATCCAAAGCGAGCGGAACGGGCTGAACACGATCGGATCCAGATAGCCGTTGTCAAACAGGGTCAAAAGAGCCAGCAGCGGCGCGCCGTATTTCCAGAAATCGACCGAGCGAAAGGCGTCGGCAAACAGCGCCGAAAGCTTTGGCTTTTCGCGGTGCAGCGCCGCCATGCGGGATTTTTTATCCCAGTGGAATTCCTGGAAGATCATATAGAATATACACGGGCAAAGATAATAGCAAAGGACGTTCAGAAAGAGCATACTGCCCCGGAGCTTCTGAACGTCCATGGTGGAAAGCTCGTACAGCGGCGACTTCAGAGAAAGCTTGCAGCACAACAAGGAAAAGACGTAGAGAAGTACGATCTCGCCGACGTACAGACCGTATTTTTTCAGGTTCTTTTTCATCTTGCAGGTTCTCCCCTTGTTTTTATTCAGGCAGCAAAGAAAGGATCGACGCAGGGCTTTCCGCCTCAAAATCCGGGGCAAACCTATGCAGTTCTTCCCTCGTACGGTAGCCCCACAGCGCCGCCACCGTGAAAAGGCGGGCGTTTTTGCCGGTCTGCATATCCACCTCGGTATCGCCCACATAAAGGCAATTTTGCGACAGAACGCCAAAATGCCGTAAAATCGCTTCCGCTCCGGCAGGATCCGGCTTGGGCGGGACTTGGGGCAGATTGCCGCGGATCAGATCGAACGCATCTTTCCCGAAATTTTTTTCGAGAATCTCCACGCAGGACACGTGATCCTTGTTGGAAAGGGCGGCAATTTTAAGGCCCTTTTGGCGGCAGGCCAAAATCAGCTCCGCAACGCCTGCAAACGGCGTATTTCCGGCCTGGGGATCTCGGTTTTGTTCCGCCAGGTAGGTTTTCCAAAACAAATCGAAATACTTTCCTTCCCGGTCGCCGGCGGCACGCAGGATCCCGCCGACAAAATCTTCCACGCCGCCGCCGGAAAAACGGGCATACGCTTCTTTCAGAAAGGTGGGCAAGCCGCATGCTTTCAAAGCCGCATTACCGCAGCGCGCCATCGCCGGGCGCGTATCCAAAAGGGTGCCGTCCAAATCAAAAACGATCAATTGAAACATTCTTTTCCTATCCTTTCTACGGGGAAAGTATAACAAAAATCGGTTGACGTGTCAATTACACAAAAAACGGCCAAAGCTTTTCGCTTCGGCCGTTTTTTTGCAAGATTTTGGGAAAACGTGCTTCCGAATACAATTGCGACAGAGAAAAATCCCGTCGTCGATTTCGGTCAACTGCTCGCCCGCATGGCAGAACGCGCAAGTATGTTTTTCCTTCTTCCGCACGAGAACGCCTCCCGATTCCGGCGCCGGTACAAATTCAAGTTCCGCTCCAATGGGGAGATCGCAAGATATGCGGATCCTTTTCGGGATCACAATCCGCCCCAGTTTATCAATCCGATCGGGCATTCTTTTCCTCCAACAAAAAAGTGCGCAGCCGGAGCTGCGCACGAAAAACGCATAACTCCTCATGCAGCCACGCAATTCTTCGACACTTCCGCAAACAGAAGATGCAAAGACGGAGAAGCGTTTTTACCAAAAAAACGCTTCTGTTCGCGACGATAGTGTCGATTATTGAATTACGTGGCAAAAGAATTATATCATTGAAAGGAAAATTTTGCAAGGGCTAATTTGTCTCAAAAACGTGCTTCCAATTCAATGGAGAGATCGCAAGATATGCAGATCCTTTTCGGGATCACCAGCCGCCCCAGTTTATCAATCCGATTGGGCATTCATTTCCTCCAACAAAAAAAGTGCGCAGCCGGAGCTGCGCACGAAAAACGCATAACTCCTATTGCTACCACACAATACTTTAACGCTTTCACGAGTAGAGAAAGTCGCAAAGACGGAGAAGCGTTTTTACCTAAAAAACGCCTCTACTCGCAATTTTTGCATTAAATATCGTGTGGTAAAGAAATTATAACATGACCCTTTCAAAAATGCAAGAAGAATCCACAATAAAACAAATGTTATGTAAAATCGTTTACTTTAAAAGTGCCGTACGGGAATCGACCTGCACTGCGGTGCAGGTCGCTCTTCGGCTGCCACCGCAAAAAACCGCACTTCCCGCTGCGCCTTTCGGCTTGCGCTCAGTGGGATTTTGCGGCCGGGAATCTTCGCAAACGCCATATCATGGCGTTTCCTCGCTTCCTGCCCTCGAGAGTTCGAT
>CANQBV010000020.1 GCA_947589595.1 uncultured Clostridia bacterium | reverse complement strand
TTCATGGGATATCTCAAGGGAAAAAGCAGTCTGATGATCTTCGACCGGCACGCCAATCTGAAATACAAGTACGGGAGGCGAAATTTTTGGTGCAGGGGGTACTTCGTAGATACGGTGGGGCAGAATCGTCTTAGAATTGTCGCGAAAGCGCCGGCAGCAGAGCGGACAGACGTTGACTATCTGCTGACGGGGAAGCTGTTCTGCGGCCGGTGTGGAAGTCCGATGACCGGCGAGAGCGGCACGGGGAAAAGCGGCAGAAAATTTTACTATTACACCTGCGTCGGCCGGAAGCGGTTCAGGACGTGCGAGAAGAAACCGGTCAAAAAGGACTGGATCGAGGACTATGAGGAGGCGATGGAGGTGTTCGACTTTGACCCCAACGCCTTAACCAATGTGCGCCGTGTCCTTTTCCGATACGCTGGTAGAAATGCTGAAAGAAGTCGAATGAAAATATAGCCTACGGCGGGTGAACGATAATCGCGATTGAAATGATAAAAAAAGCGCTTGCCACGGCAAGCGCTTTTTCTTGTGCACGCACTTTCAAAGAAGCTTCCGCATAGAATGAAGTGAAGAAAACCATTTCTTCAAGAACAAGAAAGAGAGGAAAACGATGGCAACGTTTTATAATCAGGCAACCCTGAGTTATCAAGATACAACCGTAAATTCCAATATCGTGACCGGGGAGCTGGTGCAGGTTCTTTCGGCTTCCAAGCAAGTGGTGGACGGCAGCTACCAGGCCGGACAGACGCTGACGTACGCTGTGAATATCGTCAATGCCGGCACGACGCCGTTTACCGGGCTGACCGTGACGGACGATCTCGGTTCTTACGCGCTTAGCGACGGAACGAACGTCACGCCGCTGACCTACGCGGCGGATTCCGTTCAGTATTATGTGAACGGTGCTTTGCAAAAGAATCCCACCGTTTCGCCGACTTCGCCCCTCACGATAACGGGGATCACCGTTCCGGCAAACGGCAACGCTCTGCTTTTATACCAGGCAACCGTCAATGAATATGCGCCTTTAGCGAGTGGCAGTACCATTGAAAACACGGCGCGGATCACCGGAAGCGGTTTTTCGGAAACGGTAGAGGCGACGGATACGGTTCCCGTCAACGGCACGCCGATCCTTTCCATTTCCAAAGCGATCTGTCCGTCCAGCGTCGCGGAGAACGGAACCGTGACCTACACCTTCGTAATGGAAAACCGTGGCAATACGGCGGCTGACGGCGCGGTACTGAGCGATACTTTCGATCCGATCCTCACCGACCTTACCGTTACCTACAACGGCACGGCCTGGACGGAGGGCACGCAGTACGCCTATTCCGACAACACCGGCGTCTTTACGACCGAAGCGAACCAAATCACCATTCCGGCGGCGACAATCACCCAGGACGCCGCTACCGGCATTTCCACGATTGTCCCCGGAACCGCTATGATTGTGGTGACCGGCACGATCTGAAACTCACAGAATGTAAAAAAGACCACCGACCGGTGGTCTTTTTTGCTTAATGGTTAGCTTCCTCCACGGGTACGCCGCAGCACTGCAGAAGCGTTTTGTAGAGGGAAAGCTCGTAGTTGCAGGAACAGGGAGTTCCCTTTTCGTCCGCCGCCACTTCGGCAAAGGCGTGCAGCATCGCCGAGTAGCGGTCGTATTTTTCGCAGGCCGTGGTTTGACCGCGCTCGGTAACGGCGTTGGAGGTATATTCGGTGGTATCGGTAAAAAATTCAGTGAGCGTGGAGCGATATTTCCACGGCTTCAATTCCACGGCTTTTTTACTGCCGACCACCACGAGCTGCCGCCGCGCGTAGCTGCCGGTTTTAATATGGTGCATTTGGCAAGGGAAACGCCGTCCGACTTTCAAAAGCGCCAGCCGGAATCCTCGCCCGTGACGTCCTCAAAGCCCGTGCAACGGTTAAAGGGATGTATCTTCAAGGGCACGCCCTTGACCTGCAGGATGATATTGATCAGGTGGCAGTCCAAATAAAACATCATACCGCCGGGGAAATTGGCTATCCACTGGCGCTTTGGCTGTTTATGAAAGCAGTTCATCTGCGCTTCCACCGAAAAAATTTCACCCAGTTCGCCGCTGCAGCCTCATCCTGATTCCGTGGCGCTGTTCGACACCCTTTCTTTTCTGGTGCCGTTGCTGAAAAGCTGCACACTCGCTGCAGCGAGCCGCGCCGTTTTATGGGGCGCCGTCCCAAACCCCGGCAAAGAACCTTTTTGAAAAAAGGTTCTTTGCCATCTCCCAAAACTTTTCAGATCAAAAAGAAAAGTTTTGAAGAGGGAAAACCACAATTTGATTTTTGGGAGCTTTTGAAAAGGCTTCTGACGAAAAGGTTTTCAACAAAAAGACGGACAGCAACCGCTGTCCGTCTTGGTTTTATTTTTCTAAGGCAAAATTGACGATTTTGGCGACCAGTTCCGGAAAAGGGATCCCGCAGGCGCGGGCGGCGTCGGGGAAAAGGCTTTGCGCCGTCATCCCCGGAATGGTGTTGATCTCGATCACAAAGGGCTTTTCCGCCGCGTCCAGCATGATATCCACGCGCGCGAAGCCGCGGCAGCCGCAGGCGCGGTAAGCCTCTTTGGCAAGGCGTTCGGCCTCCTTTCGCACGCTTTGGGAAATGCGCGCCGGGATGATGTGGCGGGATTTGCCGGGGGTATATTTGGAATCGTAATCGTAAAATTCATTTTCAGCGGTGATTTCGATCACCGGCAGAGTTTCGAGCACGTCGTTCCCCAAGACCGGCACAGTCAATTCCTTGCCGGAGAGAAATTCCTCGGCTAAAATTGCGTCGCCGTAGCCAAACAGGGAAGAAAGCGCCGAGCCGGCGTCTTCTTTTTTCCGCACGATCACCGTGCCAATGCTGCTGCCCTGGCAGCAGGCTTTCAGCACCAGAGGCAGCCCCAGGGCCTCGATGGCCTTTTCCGCCGCTTTCTGCGGGTCGGCTTTGGCTTCCTTGCCGATCTCCAGAAAGCGCGGCGTGGGAATCCCGCTGTCGCGCAGGAGCTTTTTGGTCAGGATTTTGTGAATGCAAACGGCGCTTGCCAGAATCCCGGAGCCGGTATAGGGAATTTGCATCCATTCGAGCACCCCCTGCACCGAGCCGTCCTCGCCGCCCTTGCCGTGCAGCGCGAGGAATACCAAATCAGGACGGATTTCGGCAATTTTGTGCAGGTTATCCGGCTGCAGATCGAGCGTTTCCACCTGAAAGCCCGCTTTTTGCAGGGCTTCGGCCACGGCGGCGCCGCTGCGCAGGGAGACCTCCCGCTCCGTAGAGGTGCCGCCCAGCACCACGAGAATTTTTTCCGTTCTCATTTTATCAAATGCTCCTATTGGATTTCGTTATGAAAATATATGCGCAAAGCCTCGGAAAAATACGTTTTCAGAAACGCTTTAAATTCCGAAACCGCCCGGTTTGTGAAACCTTCTACCAGAGCGGGATCAAAAATTTCCGAGGGGCCGAGCTTTTTTTCGGTGTGCCAGTGAAAATTGTAATCCAAAAAATGGCGGATCTCGTTTTCCGGCATGCCGATGCTGTTTTGGTAGAGCGCCGGATCAGGATCTTTAAGGCGCTGCCAAAGCGGCTTTGCCCAAGCGTTTTCGCGGGCAAGGGCGGACCCGGCTTTGGCGATTTCGGCGCGGTAATCCAAAAACCACTGCGTGCCGGTATAGGTATCGCGGTGGCGCTGCTGCGGGCCGATATCCCATAAATAATCCAAATAAAAATGCCACAGCACGCCGAAATCAAAATCGCGCGTCAGGGTCAGCGTGCTTTTTGCAAAGGCGATCATGGCCGGCACGCGCTCTTCGGCGGGGATGTCGCGAAAATGCAGATGATCCTTCCAGGCACGGTCGGTATCGATCGCGTCGGGCAGGATACAGCCGAGGAAAAAAGCGTCCGAGCCTCCGGGCAGGAGCTTTTTGGCGGCGTACAGGTGCATCATGGTTGCCGGCATAAAACTACCTCATGAAAATAATTTGGTTCTTTGCAGAGCTTCTTTTAACAGAGAACCGAAAAGAAATACGCTCGCGGCTTCACCGGCTATGAAAACCAGATAAAAAAACCAAACTGGTTGGCCTTCGCCGAACCCGTAGGCAAAAAGCAGGATCGGCGGGATGATAAGCGAGTTGGAAAGAACGGGACACAGGTAGGGCAAAAATTTCTTTTTGCGGAAAACACAGGTGCCGATTGCGCCCAAAAGCGAAGCAAGCGACCCGAAAACAAGATCCCAAATAACGCCGCCGCACAAAAGATTGCCTAAAAGGCAGCCGATCCAAAGACCGGGGATCGCCGCCGGGGTAAAGACGGGCAGAATACACAACGCTTCCGAAAAGCGAAATTCCACCGGACCGATCTGCGGAACAAAAAACGAACCGAGCCAGGTCAAAACGGCGTAAAGCGCGGCAATAGCGGCGGTTTGGGTCAAAAAGACAAGACGAGAGTGTTTCATATTCAGTTTCTCCTTTAGTTTTGTTTTGAGTGAGGAAGGTTTCGAACTCACTGGCGCTGCCTCAGGCAGCGGGAATATTCTATCACATTTCCTGCTGTTTGGCAAGACGAAAAGCAAAAAGAGAGGGCGCGCGTTTTGCTCTTTTCTATTTCTTTCAAAATCTTGCGTTTCTTTTCGATTTCCTATTGCATTTTGAATGATTTTTTTTATAATATATATGGAAAGTCTTGCGGCGCAAGACTTTGGAACTTTGCTCCTCTGTGCCTGCGGCACGGCCGCGATTTTGCATCCCTGCGGAAAAATGCCCTTGCAGGCAAGGATTTTTACTTGTGATATCAAATAGAAAAACAGGGGACGGGGTTCCCCGAAAGAAAGGATGAAGCGAATGGAATCCATTCTCAATAAACTGCGCGCCTATATGTTGGTGCCTGTAATCCAGATCGAAGACGCGGACAAAGCCGAAAAACTCGCCGGCGCTCTTTGCCGGGCGGGACTGCCTTTGGCGGAGGTCACTTTCCGCACGGAGGCGGCGGCAGAGGCGATCGAGCGCATGAAAAAAGCCTACCCCGATATGCTCATCGGCGCCGGTACGGTTCTGACCGTCGAGCAGGCGGACAGAGCCATGCAGGCAGGCGCGACGTTTTTGGTCTCTCCCGGGCTGAACCCGGAGGTGGTGCAGTATGCACAGAAAAAGGGCTATCCCATGGTGCCGGGCGTGTGCACGCCGAGCGAAATTGAAAAAGGGCTTTCCCTGGGGTTGACGACCCTGAAATTTTTTCCGGCGGAGGCTTCCGGCGGACTTGGAATGATCAAAGCGATCTCCGCGCCGTATCCCATGGTGAGCTTTATGCCCACCGGCGGGATCCATGCGAAAAACATTGCCTCTTACCTGCAGAACGAAAAAGTTCTTTGCTGCGGCGGCAGCTGGATCGTGCCGGGCGACGCTTTGAAGGCGGGCGATTTCGAGACGATCGAAGCGCTTTCCCGCGAAGCGGTGAAAAATATGCTCGGCCTTTCCGTGAAGTGCGTTTCCGGGCTTTCGCAAAAAGAAGCTGAAAAAGCGCTGGCGGAATTTCCGTTTGAACTGGCAGACAACAGCTTGCCGGTTGCCGACGAGGGGAATGCGGAAATCGTGCTGCAGTCGGAGATCTTGTTCCGCGTGGCCGCCCACGTGGAAGAGCTGGGCTGGATAGCAGAGGAAAAACTGTATAATGAAAAAAATAAAATTTGCCGGTTTGAATTCAGCGCGCGCTTCGGCGGCGTAAAAATCTCAATCGAGCAGAAATGAGGGAAAAATGAAAAGAGTCATTACATTCGGTGAAATTATGCTGCGCCTGGCGCCCGAGGGCTATTTGCGTTTTGTGCAGGCAGACCGTTTTCAGGCGACCTTTGGCGGCGGCGAAGCGAACGTAGCGGTTTCTCTGGCCAATTTCGGCTATTCGGCGGCGTTCGTTTCCAAGATCCCCGCGCATGAGATCGGCCAGTACTGTGTGAATTCCATGCGCCGCTATGGGGTCGATACCTCCCAAATCGTGCGCGGCGGGGAAAGACTCGGTGTGTACTACTGTGAAAAAGGCGCCAGTCAACGGGCCTCAAAGGTCATCTACGACCGTGCCGCTTCTGCCATCGCTCTGGCGAAAAGAGAAGATTTCGACTGGGAAAGCATTCTCGACGGAGCCGATTGGTTCCACTTCACCGGCATTACGCCCGCACTGGGCGGCGAATTGCCGGAGATCTGTCTGGATGCGCTGAAGGTTTGCAAGGCGAAAAACATTTTCGTTTCCTGCGACTTAAACTACCGCAAAAAGCTGTGGACGCGGGAAGAAGCCGGCAAAGCCATGGCAACGCTCATGCCCTATGTGAACCTTTGCATTGCCAATGAAGAGGACGCCGGCGACGTTTTCGGGATCCACGCCGAAAATACCGAGCTGACCAAGGGGAAGATCAATACGGACGGCTACAAGGAAGTGGCTCAGAAGCTCAAAGATCGTTTCGGTTTTGAAAAGGTGGCGATCACGCTGCGCCGTTCTTTCTCTGCCAATGACAATGACTGGGGCGCAATGCTCTATGACTCCGAAGGCTTTCACTTCTCCAAAACCTATTCGGTGCATATTGTGGATCGCGTGGGCGGCGGCGACAGCTTTGGCGCGGGGCTGATCTATGCGTTGCTGGACGGACAGTCCGGCGCGGACGCCATTGAGTTTGCCGTGGCGGCTTCCTGCCTGAAGCACTCGATTGAGGGCGATTTCAACTGCGTATCCGCAGCCGAAGTCAAAGCCCTCGCTCAGGGCGACGGCTCCGGCAGAGTCCAGCGTTGACGCCGGATCCGTAAGGGCGCAATATCACCTTTTTCTATAAAAAAAGAAGTTGTGGGGGGATTCCCAACAACTTCTTTTTTATAGGCTGAAAGCTTTTGAGGGGCAAGGGAACTTTTCTCGAAAAGTTTCCTTGTTTAATTCACAAAAGTAAAATAGAGCAGTACCAACGCGCCGAGGGCGATACGGTACCAGCCGAACAGGGAAAAGGAGTGTTTTTTGATATAATTCATGAAAAAGCGGATCACTGCCAGCGACACCAGAAACGCGGTTGCACAGCCGACGGCGAGAATCAGAAGCTCCGTACCGGTAAACGCCAGACCGAATTTGAGAATTTTCAAAAAGCTCATGCCAAACATGACCGGAACCGCCAGAAAGAACGTAAATTCCGCCGCCGCCACGCGTGAAACGCCAAGGATAAGCGCCCCCACGATCGTCGCGCCGGAGCGGGACGTGCCGGGAATAATGGAAAGCACCTGAAACAGCCCGATCAGCGCCGCGTCGCTCCAGGAAAGCTCCGCAAGAGTTGCTACGCGCGGCGTTTTGTTTTGGTTCCACTTTTCAATGAAAATAAACGCAAAGCCGTAAACGACCAGCGCCAGCGCAATTACAACCGGCGTGTGCAGATGCGCTTCGATCCAGTCGTCAAAGAGAATCGTTACCACCGCGCCGGGCACACAGGCTACGATTACCTTGAGCCAGGTGATCCAGGTGGCGGTTTTAAAAACAGACTGCCCTTCGGTTTTCCGCTGGAACGGCCACATTTTTTGCCAGAACAGAACCAATACCGCCAAGATGGCGCCAAGCTGAATGAGAATGAAGAACATTTCTTTAAATTCTTCGCTGGCGTCCAGCTGAATGAATTCATCCACCAGCAGCATATGCCCGGTACTGGAAATGGGCAGCCATTCGGTAATGCCCTCTACGAATCCCAAAATCAGAATCTTTAAAAATTCCCAAAACGTCATGGGTGCTCTCCTTTGAAAAAATTTCCATAGGCTATTGTATCATAGATCGGCAAAAAAGAATACCGAAAAAGTTTTAATTTTTTGAAAAGAAGAAAACGATTGACAAATTCCGTTTTGGGATTATAATAAAAATAAGGAACACGCGAAAGAGAACGCCCGTTCTCCAGAGAGGCAGGCACGGTGAAAACTGCCGGACGGCGCTTTTTCGTACCATCCTTCTCTGGTTCCGCAGGAAATGGCGGCGGCTGCTTTCCCGAAAGAAAGCCAAAGAGTGCGGATTTTTTCCGAATTCGGGTGGAACCGTGGGATTTTTCTCACCCCGATGGCAAAGCGCCACCGGGGCGTTTTGTTTTTGATATCAGGTGATAAGGAGAACAGAAAATGAAAGTAATAGAAAGAGACGGCACCGTTCGCGACGATCTGACCCCTGAGGAGGAGCTGCACGTCATTCGCCACACCGCCGCGCACGTAATGGCACAGGCGATCAAGCGTCTTTATCCGGAAGCGATCTTTGCCTACGGCCCGGCTACCGAAAAGGGCTTTTATTACGACGTAGACCTCGGCGAAAAGAAGCTCGGCGACGAGGATTTAGCCGCGATCGAGCAGGAAATGCGCAAGATCGTCAAGGAAAACCTGCCGATCCGCCCCTCGATCCTGCCGCGCGAGGAAGCGATCAAGCTCATGGAGGAGCGCGGGGAAAAATACAAGGTGGAGCACATCGGCGATTTGGCCGATAACGAGCCGATCAGCTTTTATCAGCAGGGCGAATATGTCGATATGTGTGTCGGCCCGCATCTGATGTATACCAAAGCGCTCAAGGCGTTTAAGGTAACGCAGCAGTCCGGCGCTTACTGGAAGAACGATAAAAACAACAAAATGCTCACCCGTATCAACGGCATTGCCTTCGCCAAGCAGGAGGATCTGGACGCGTATCTGGTGCTGCTGGAGGAAGCCGAAAAGCGGGATCACCGCAAAATCGGCAAGGAAATGGGTCTGTTTATGCTGGGCGAGGAAGGCCCGGGCTTTCCGTTTTTCCTGCCGAAGGGCATGGCGCTGAAAAACGCCCTGATCGATTACTGGCGGCAGATTCACTACCGTGAGGACTACCGTGAGATCCAGACGCCGCTGATCATGAACCGTCAGCTTTGGGAAACCAGCGGCCACTGGGATCACTACAAAGACAATATGTATTCCACCACCATCGACGATGAAATTTACTGTGTAAAGCCCATGAACTGCCCCGGCGCGGTACTGGTGTACCGTTCGCAGCCGCATTCCTACCGCGATCTGCCGCTGCGTTTGGCGGAGCAAGGGCTGGTGCACCGTCATGAGCTGCGCGGCGCGCTGCACGGACTTTTCCGCGTGCGCTGCTTTACCCAAGACGATGCGCACATTTTCATGCGGCGCGACCAGGTGACCGATGAAATTGTGAAGGTCGTGCACCTGATCAATGAAGTATACGAAAAATTCGGCTTTCGCTATTCGGTAGAGCTTTCCACCCGCCCGGAAAACAGCATGGGCAGCGATGAAGATTGGGAAGCCGCGACCGAGGGCCTGAAGGGTGCGTTGGAAAAACTGGGTCTGCCGTACGTGATCAACGAGGGCGATGGCGCTTTCTACGGCCCGAAGATCGATTTCCACCTGGAGGACAGTCTGGGCAGAACCTGGCAGTGCGGCACGATTCAGTTGGATTTCCAGATGCCGCTGAATTTCGGACTGGAATACGTCAACGAAGCCGGCGAAAAGGAACGCCCGATCATGATCCACCGCGTGTGCTTTGGTTCCATTGAGCGCTTTATCGGCATTTTGACCGAGCATTTCGCCGGGAAATTCCCGGCCTGGCTGGCGCCGGTGCAGGTGAAAGTACTGCCGGTTTCCGAAAAGAGTATGGATTACTCCGAAAGCGTTTATAAAGCGATGCGCGCCGCCGGCTTCCGCTGTGAGCTGGACGACCGCAACGAAAAAATCGGCTACAAGATTCGCGAGGCGCAGATGGTTGACCGCGCCCCCTTTATGCTGATTCTCGGCGCGAAAGAAGCGGAGGAGGGCACGATCTCCGTGCGCTTCCGCGATACCGCCGAAACCAAAACCATGAAGGCCGAGAAATTCATCTCTTTCCTGCAGACCGAAATCGCCGAGCGGAGGTAGGCGCGGCGTTTACACGGGGCCCCGCCCTGCAAGGAAACTTTTAAAAGTTTCCTTGACTTTCAGACTTTTTAAAATGCAAGGGTCGTCTCTTTGTCCCTTGCATTTTTTGCGCAAAATTACCTCCGAAAAATTATCGGGGGTAAGCACGATATCCCCACTTTCGTTTGGATCAAGCTCGCTCTGGTTTACAATACCGGCATTGATGATTTTCTAAAAAGAATATTTATTCGTTTGCATGAATAAATATAAAAGGCGACCAAGAAGGGCGGCCGGACGGAGTGAGAGAAAACGTGCTTTCCCTACGTTATTTATCTTTTTGACGGGGAGAACGAGGAAAAAGCGGCCGGCCGCGGGAATTTTGAAAAAGCCCTTGACAGTTGCATATTTATGCGCTATACTGAAAGCGCTGAAACAGCAATTTCAGAAGAAAGAAAGGAACAAAACCATGAAAAAGTTACTGTGTATGCTGCTTGCTCTGGTGCTCTGCGTGGCGTTGTTTTCTGCCTGTGCCGGCGATAACCGGGGAAGCAAAGACGTTGTAAAGGTCGTGGACGTGGCGCTGACCGAGGAAGAATATGCATTTGCCGTGCAGAAAGGCAATGCCGCGCTTCTGGCTTCGCTCAACGAATTTATGACCGAAATCAAATCGAACGGCAAGTTCGATGAGATCGTGGATAAATATTTCGGCGACGGTACGCCCACCGCGGTGAAGTCTGCCAGTACGCTGAAAACAGACGGCAGTCAGCTGATTGTGGCTACCAACGCCGCTTTCGAGCCTTTTGAATATATGAAAGGCGAAAACTACTACGGCGTGGATATGGAAATCATGGCGCTCTTTGCAGAGCACCTTGGCAAAGAACTCTACATCAATAATATGGAATTCGACGCGGTTTGTCTTTCGGTTTCGGCTGCGGGCGGTTCTTATGAAGACGAAAACGGCAAGGAAGTTTCCGTGGCGGGCGGCGTCTGCGACGTGGCGGCAGCCGGCCTGACTGTCAGCGATACCCGCAAGGAAATCCTGGACTTCACGGAATCTTACTATAACGCTTCGCAGATGCTGATCGTGAAAGCGGACGACACCACTTTCGACGCCTGCAAATCCGCCGCTGAGATCGAAGCGATTCTGAACGGTCTCACGGAAACGACCAACGTCGGCGTACAGAACGGCACCACCGGTCAGAAGTATTGCCAGGGCGATGCGGACTGGGAGTTCGACGGCTTTGCTTTCACCACCAAAGGCTATTCCAACGGTGCGCTCGCTGTTCAGGATATGATCAACGGCGGCTGCAGCTACGTGATCATTGACGAAGGGCCTGCCAAGGCAATCGTTGCGCGCGTGAACGCGGCGAACTAAGCATGCGTTTGTCGAGGGGGAAGGCGATCCGCCTTCCCCTTTGCTTTTCGGGTCAGGGGCTTTTATAAAGGAAAGAAACGATGAAATCATTTTTTAAAAAACACTGGATCGATGCCCTGGTCATTGTGGTATTGGCGGCGGTGCTGGTGCTGCTCGGGGTTTCGATCTACCAGAAATTCGGGTTCGCCAAAAAGTGGGCCATTTTCTACGATTACTTTGTAGCCAACAACGGTTATCGCCGTTTGCTGATGGGGATGAAAAACACGGCGATCATTGCGGTGGCGGGGCTGGCGATCGGGATCGTGATCGGTACGCTGATCGCCGTTGTCAAGGTGATCCCGCCTTATAAAAAAATCACGCGATATGCGCAGAAAATCTGCACGGTCTACGTGGCGTTTTTCCGTGGTACGCCGATCGTGGTGCAGCTACTCGTCGGGTATTACATTTTGCTTCCGCTGATTGGGCTGAAGCTTTCGTCCGTGGCTTCCTGCGTAGCGATTTTCGGCTTGAACAGCGGCGCCTATATCTCCGAAATCATGCGCGGCGGCATTCATTCCGTGGATCCGGGGCAGCTGGAGGCGGCGCGCGCCGTGGGGATGCCTTTTTCGGTTTCCATGCTGAAGGTGGTGGTGCCGCAGGCGGTAAAAAATATTTTGCCGACGCTCGGCAACGAATTCATTGCCCTTATTAAAGAAACCGCTGTGGTCGGCTACGTCGGCGCGGTGGATATTACCAAGGCTTTCCAGGATCAGGGCTCCAATTCTTATGAATATATGATCCCGTATTTGGTGATGGCGGTGCTTTACATTGTCATCGTTGCGGGAATCGCTTTCCTGATCAAGCTGATGGAAAGGAGGCTGGCGAAGAATGAACGCCTCGGCTGAAAAGAAAAGTACCGGCGAAGTCCTGATCGAGACGCGCGGACTGACCAAGCGCTACGGCTCGCTTCTGGTGCTTGACCACATCGACGAAGTGATCCGCGACGGCGAACGGGTGGCGATTATCGGCCCGTCCGGCAGCGGCAAGTCGACCTTTTTGCGGTGTCTGAACTGTATGGAAGACCCCAGCGAGGGCGCGATCTTTTTTGAAAACGAGGACATTGCCGATCCGAAGGTGGATATCAACCGGCACCGCGAACACATCGGTATGGTGTTCCAGGCCTTCAATCTGTTCAATAATAAAACGGTGCTGCAGAATATTATGCTGTCGCCCGTCTACGTCGGGCTGCGGGAGCGGCGCCGCGTGCGCCGGGAAAACGCTTTTCGCCGGTTGAACAACCTGTTCCGGGCAAAGGACAAAAAACAACCGCTGCTGCCCGAAGAAAGTAAGGCGGCAATTATCGCGGCGGCTCGCGAGCGGGCGATGACGCTTTTAAAGCGCATCGGGCTGGAGGAAAAGGCGGATAAGTACCCGGCTACGCTTTCGGGCGGGCAGAAGCAGCGGATTGCCATTGTGCGCGCGCTGGCGATGAACCCCAAGGTGATGCTGTTTGACGAGCCGACCTCGGCGCTCGATCCCGAAATGGTGGGCGAGGTTCTCGATCTCATCAAGCAGTTGGCACAGGATGGAATGACCATGGTTATCGTCACGCACGAAATGGGCTTTGCCCGCGAGGTGGCGGATCGCGTTCTTTTCATGTCCGACGGCGTAATCGCCGAGCAGGGCACCCCGCAGGAGGTTTTCGGCAATCCTCAGAGCGAACGCCTGAAGCTTTTCCTCTCAAAGGTGCTGTAAGACTTTTTGTGGCTCTGTGCGAGTTTTCATTTGCGGCAGGAAAGAGTGTTTTTCTCTTTCCTGCCGTTATTTTATTATAAAAAGAAAGAAGCTACCGATTTTCGGCAACTTCTTTTTTGCAATTCTGAAAAGCTTTGAAAGTCAACAAAACTTTTTAGAAAAAGTTTCCTTGCGGGGGTTGGGACAGCGTCCCAACGATTTACTCTTCCTCTGTTCTTTCCGGCTCTTTGACCTCGATCAGCAGTTTTTCCACGCGGAGCTCATCGGCCTCCAGAACCGTAACGGAAAGGTTTTTGTATTCAAAATGATCGCCTTTTTCGGGGAGCTTATCCAATACCTCAGTCGCCCAGCCGCCGACCGTAGTGTATTCGCTTTCAAAAGAATCGTCCTCAAAGCCGATATCTTCGAAACAGTCGTAAATATTGGTATCGCCCGCGACTTCAAAGCGGCCGCCGCGGCGAACGATGTCCTGCTCCACGTCGTCTCTTTCGTCGAAGATTTCGCCGACGATCTCTTCCACAATGTCCTCCAGGGTCAGAATGCCCATTGTGCCGCCGTATTCGTCGATCACGATCGCCATCTGGCGGTGCTCCTTGCGGAACTCGGCTAGAATAGAGGAGATCGTGCGGGTCATATGCACATAGGTCGGTTCCAGGAGCAACGATTCGATCTTGACCTCCGGATTTTCCAGCATTGCGCGGATCAGCCGTTTGACCGGCAGAATGCCCACAATATTATCCAGACTTTCACGGTAAACGGGAATGCGCCCGTAGGAGAGCAGTTCCGTATCGCGGATCAGATCGGCAGCGGAACCGTTTTCCAGGTCAAAGCCCGCCACATCTACGCGCGGGATCATCACTTCCCGTGCGGTGGTTTCGGAAAAGGAAATCGCAGATTGAATGAGTTCGCTCTCTTTCGAGGTGAAAACTCCCTCCTCCTGAATTTCCTCTACAATGGTGCCCAGTTCTTCGAGCGTTGCGGTGACCGGCGCTTCCTTGGGCGTCCAGAGCGGCGCGAGGCGCTTCATAATCAGTCCCACGCCCTTCACGATCGGCGAAAAGAGCAGCGAGCAGAAACGCAGCGGTCTTGCCGAAAAGCGCGCCACCGTGTCGGCATATTCGGTGCAGAGAATTTTGGGAATAATTTCTCCGAAAATCAAAATCAGTACCGTTAAAGCCAAGGTAACCAGAGTTTCTTTTTCGGCGGTATAAGTACCGGGGAACCAAACCGTGGTCGCAAGCAGCGTGATCACGGAGGTAAAGGCAATATTGACAAGGTTATTGGAAAGAAGAATGGTCGAGATCATTTCATTGAAATCGTCCATCACGCGCAGGGCGGCTTTGGCTTTTTTATCGCCCTCTTCGGCTTTTTGCTTCATGCGGTGGGAATTGCACTTGGCGATCCCGATCTCCGAACCGGAGAAAAAGGCGGAAAGCAGAAGCAGCAATAAGAGCGCCGTATATAAAAGGATAACCTTAAGTACGTTAAGCATCTGCCGTCGCCTCCTCGGTTTCCGGGGGTGCGGATTCGTCTTCGTCGTAAATTTCACCGACGAGATTTTCCAGCAGATCCTCCATGGTCACTACGCCTTGCATGGTTTCGTTCTTCGCCACCACGGCAAAGTGACTTTTTCTTCTGCCCATGGATTCAAATAAGGCGTCCAGATTCATGTCCGGTTTTACAAAATAAGCCGGCTGAAGGAAATTTTTCAGTTCCAACGGCTCATCGCCCTCTTGCTGATTCAAGTAGGCGGTGAGGTATTCTTTGGTTTGCAGGATTCCCACGATATGGCTCAGG
Organism: uncultured Clostridia bacterium; assembly: GCA_947589595.1. GTDB lineage: Bacteria > Bacillota > Clostridia > Oscillospirales > SIG627 > RGIG5579. The sequence goes on along the minus strand of CANQBV010000020.1, from coordinate 11,434 downwards.
TCATGGTCATAAACCGGCATACGAGAAAATTTCTTTTCCCGCACGAGCGCGACAATTTCATCCGGCTCAAGGCCTTTTTCAATGCACGCCACTTCCTCCACCGGGGTGAGAATATCTTTTACCTTCACATCGCTGAAGCCCACCGCACTCCGAATGATGCGGCTTTCTTCCGGCTCGAGAACGCCCTCGTCCTGGATCTGCTCCACAATATCGGAAAACTCGTCTTCCGTGATACGGGGCTCGTGTTCCCCGCTGCGGAACAGTTTTTTGAGAAGATCGCCGAGCTTGGTGAACAAAAAGGAAAACGGGGTGAGAACGAGCATGAGAAAATAAATCACCGAGGAGGAAAACAGGGCGTAGTTGTCGCAATTTTCCTTCGCAAAGCTTTTGGGAATATTCTCACTGACGAAAAACACCAGAATCGTTAGCACGATCGTGGCAAGCAGCGTGGCCAGCTCGGTGTTGTTCGGCAAAAGGGAGACGGCGAGCAGCGTGGCCGCCGTGGACGCTGCGACGTGAAGCACGTTGATCATGATCAGCACCGTTACCAGCATCCGATCGAAATCCTCCGTGATCTTCACCACGCGCGCGGCGGAACGTTTCCCGTCGTCCGCCAGGGTTTTCATGCGGATTTTGTTGCAATAGGAAAAGGCCGTCTCCGCACCGGAGAAAAAGCCGCCTACCACAATCAATACAATGAGCAATATACATCGGGGTATACTACTGTCCATTAAAAAAACCAACTCCTTTATATATGGTTTCTGTTATTTTGAAACCGCCTTTTCAGCGGAATTCAACTGTTTTGTGCCGGGTCGTCCGTCGGCGCGGGTGCGGCCGGCACCGTGGCGATATCCACGGGAACGGAGCTTTGCGGCTCATGAAACGCAAACGAAGGCGCCGCTTCGGGAAGATACGTCAGGACATTGCCTTTCAGCGCCGAGGAATAGGCAAAGGTGAAGCAGTTCAGAATACCGGTATAAAAATCCACCGGCAGGTACAAAACGCCGTCTCTCAAAAGCGCATTGGCGGAAAGGGAAGCGTTCTGCCCGTTGACCACAACGCGGCTGCGATCCAGGTAAAAGGTAGCTTCCTCGCCGTTTTCCAAAAGGAAAGAGCGGGTGGTGTCGTCTCCGTACAGCGTGATCGGAAAATACTGCTCCAAAACGGTGACCGGCAGGTAATTGACCCCGCCGAAGGACACTTCCTCCGGCGCAAAGCTCAGATCCTCTTTCTGGTTGCCCTCCGTGAAGACCAAAAGGGGAAACGCTTCTCCGGTGACCTGCGGGCGGTTGTGAATGACCAGTGCGATCACCAGCCAGTACGCCGCCAAAAACACCAGCGCCAGCCCCAGAGACATGGCGGAAAGAAGCCGTCTGCGCCGGCGGCGCAGGGCGTTTCGGCGCGTTTCAGCGGCACGCCTTCTTTCTTCGGCAAGGCGCGCGGCCTCCCTTTTGCGAGCCATTTCCCGCTGTTTTTCGGGGCTGGGGGCGGGTCGGTGCGCGGAGGAGGACTGTGTGCGGGCGCGGTTTGGGGTCGGTGCGCGGTTTGGCATAGAGACTCCTCCTTATAACGATTTGGAATTATAAATAGTATACCAAAAGAAAAAGCGAAAGTCTATAGTTTTTCGGAAAATTTGCGAAAAACACCTTGCAAATTTCGGCGCTTTGCGGTACAATGAGTCCATTCTATATAAGGAAAAGTATGGTATGGGCGAACTCGGCATTATCGGTGCCGGTGCAGCGGGGCTGATGGCCGCTGTTTCCGCGGCGAAAGAGAATCCGGCGTGGCGGATTTTTCTTTGGGAGAAAAACCCTGTTTGCGGCAAAAAAATCCGCATTACCGGCAAAGGACGCTGCAATCTGACGAACAACAGCACCGTTCCCGAGGCGGAAGAAAAAATCATCCGCGGCGGCAAATTTCTGCGCACCGCGCTGTATGCCTTCCCGCCGGAGAGCGTGATGGCGTTTTTCGAAAACGCGGGCGTGCCCTTAAAAACCGAGCGCGGCGGCAGAGTGTTTCCCGTTTCGGATAAAGCCGGGGATATTGCCGAAGCGCTGATCCGCACGGCGAAATCCTTTGAAAACATTGTGTTTGTGCACGAAAAGGTGCTGTCGGTACAGAAAAAAGACGGCGGCTTTGCCGTGATTACGCCCGGCGGCGAGCATGGGGTCGACCGGGTGATTTTAGCCTGCGGCGGCGCTTCCTACCCGCTCTGCGGTTCCACCGGCGACGGCTACGCTTTTGCCGAAGCCTTTTCGCACCGGGTGGAAAAAGCACGCCCTTCGCTGATTCCGCTGATCACCAGGGAAGAGACTGCGCCGCTCATGGGACTGTCCTTAAAAAACGTGCGGCTCCGTATTGAAAAAACGGACGGAAAGCTTATGTTTTCCGATTTCGGGGAAATGCTCTTTACCCATTTCGGCATTTCCGGGCCGCTGGTGCTTTCCGCTTCGGCGCAGCTGGATTTTGAAAAAGACGGCGAATACCGCGCCCTGATCGACTGGAAGCCGGCGCTTACCGTGGAAATGCTCGACGCCCGCCTGCAGCGCGACTTTGCCGAAAAACAGAACCGCGATTTTTTAAATGCGCTGGAAGATTTGCTGCCGAAAAAAGCGATCCCCGTGATGGTGGAAAAAAGCGGCGTGGCGCCGCATAAAAAAGTCCATTCCGTAACGCGGGAGGAAAGAATGCGCCTGCTTTCGCTTTTAAAGGCCTTTCCGCTGAGCCTTGTCGGCACACGCCCGCTGGCGGAGGCGATCGTGACCCGCGGCGGCGTGGCGCTCAGTGAGATCAATCCGCGCAATATGGAATCGAAAAAAGTGCCGCATTTGTATTTTGCCGGCGAGATCATTGACGCCGACGCACTTACCGGCGGCTATAATTTACAGATCGCCTTTTCCACAGGACATCTTGCGGGGAAAAGCGCGGTCAGGGAGACGGTATGAACGAAGAAAACTTGAGCATTTGGATGCGCTTTTCCAAAACGGGGAATATTCGCTTTATTTCCCACCTGGATTTAACGCGCACTTTTCACCGCGCGCTGATCCGCGCCGGGATTCCCTTAAAAACCTCCTCCGGCTTTTCGCCGCACCCGAAATTTGCCTTTGCGCTGCCGCTTTCGGTGGGGATGGAATCCCTCGCGGAATTTGCCGTATTTACCCTGGCGGAAGGCGCGGTGTTTTCGGCCGCCGAGATCCGCGAAAAATTGCAGGCGCAAATGCCCGCCGGGATTGAAATTTTAGAAGTGAGGGAGTCGAAAGGCAAATTTCCGCAGATCGCCGCCGCGCGGTATGAGATTTTTCTTTCCGGAGCGGCGAGCCTTGCCGAAGCGAGTCAAAAGCTTTTTGACCGGGACGTGATCCTGGTGGAAAAACGCACGAAAAAAGGGGACGTGGTACCGAAAAATATCCGTCCCTCAATCCTTTCCCTGAAGGAACGACCTTGCGGGGGGGATCTGGTACTGGAAGCGACCCTTGCCGCCTCCGGCGAGGAATATTTGAACCCCGAGCTTTTCATCCGCGCGCTGCAGGCGGAAAACCCGGAAACGCCCTTGGAAGAAAAGCGCATCCGGCGGCTTGCGGTGCTGCTGGCAGACGGAAACGAACTGTAAACGAAATTTCGATCGAAACAAGCCAATGAAAGGAAGATTGTTATGGCAAAAGGCGAACAAAAAGAAACTCTGGACGCCATCACACCGATGGACGTGGATTTTGCGAAATGGTACACCGATATTTGCAAAAAAGCAGAGCTGATTGAATATACCAGTGTAAAGGGCTGCATGGTGATCCGCCCGTACGGCTACGCGATCTGGGAAAATATCCAGAAAAATCTCGACGCCCGTTTCAAGGAAACCGGGCACGAGAATGTGTGTATGCCGATGTTTATTCCCGAATCTCTTCTGCAGAAAGAGAAGGATCACGTGGCAGGCTTTGCGCCCGAGGTGGCCTGGGTCACGCACGGCGGCAGCGAAAAGCTGGAAGACCGGCTTTGCGTGCGCCCGACTTCGGAAACCCTGTTCTGCGAGCATTACGCGAACATTATTCATTCCTACCGCGACCTGCCGAAGCTGTATAACCAGTGGGTGAGCGTGGTGCGTTGGGAAAAGACGACCCGCCCGTTCCTGCGCTCGCGCGAATTCCTGTGGCAGGAGGGGCACACCATCCACGCGACCGCCGAGGAAGCGATCGAAGAAACCGAGCGCATGCTCAATGTTTACGCGGATTTCTGCGAAAAAGACCTTGCCATTCCGGTGGTGAAGGGCAGAAAAACCGAGAGCGATAAATTCGCCGGCGCCGAAGCCACCTACGCGATCGAAGCGCTGATGCACGACGGCAAGGCGCTGCAGGCGGGCACCTCGCACTATTTCGGGGACGGCTTTGCCAAAGCGTTCGATATTCAGTACACCACCAAGGAAAACCAGAAAACCTACCCGTTCCAGACCTCCTGGGGCGTGACCACCCGTCTGATCGGGGCGATCATTATGACCCACGGGGACAACAAAGGCCTGGTACTGCCGCCGCACATTGCGCCGGTGCAGGCCATGATCGTGCCGGTCGCGCAGCACAAGCCGGGCGTGCTCGAAAAGGTGGCGGAAATCGAAGAGAGACTGAAAAAATCTTTCCGCGTCAAGAGCGACGTTTCCGATAACTCGCCGGGCTGGAAGTTTGCCGAATACGAAATGAAAGGCGTGCCGGCGCGGATCGAGATCGGCCCGCGCGATATTGAAAAAGGCGAATGTGTGGTGGTGACCCGTCACGACGGCGTCAAACACAGCGTTTCGCTGGACAGCATTGAAACCTCTCTTGCCGAGCTTCTGGAAGAAGTGCAGACCGGGCTTTATGAAAAAGCGCTCGCCAACCGCGAAAAGAAAACCTATCGCTGCCAAAGCATAGAGGAAATTCGCCAAGCGCTGGCGGACAACGGCCCCGGTTTTGTACTGGCGCCCTGGTGCGGCGAGGAAGAATGTGAAAAGAAAGTCAAAGAAGAAACCGGTGCGGGCAGCCGCTGCATTCCGTTCGGCGAGGAAGTACACGACGAAAAATGCTGCTGCTGCGGCAAAAAAGCCAAACACAACGTACTGTGGGGCATTGCTTACTAATAGGATTTGAGGAAGACCATGCGAAGAATATTATACCGCGGCGAAAAGCTGCTGCAAAATCCTCCGAAGGAATACGACGTCGTCATTGCGGGCAGTGGGATCGCGGGGCTATACGCGGCATTGAATTTGCCGGAGGATAAAAAAATTGCCATCGTCACCAAAACGGAGATCGACGGCTCCAATTCCTGGATGGCGCAGGGCGGGATCGCCGCTGTTTTAACGCCGGAGGATACGTATCTGATGCACGAGGAGGATACCTTTACCGCCGGCGCCGGGCTTTGCAAAAAGGAAGCCGTGCAGGTGCTGGTGGAGGAAGGCCCGGAAAATATCCGTCAGTTGGAGAAATGGCAGGTGCCGTTTGATTATAACGAAGACGGCGACCTCATTCTCGGCCGCGAGGGCGGCCACCGCTTGCGCCGCATTGCCCACGCGGGCGGCGACGCTACCGGCCGGGAAACCACCAAGCGGCTGGGACAGCTGGCGATGCAGAAAAAGAATATCGATATTTACTTCAAGCATTATATGATCGATATTTTCACCGATGAAAACGGCGTTTGCGGCATTTCCGCTTTCCGCGAAAAGGACGGTGAAATCTTCCTGTTCCTGGCGCGTCATATTATTGTGGCGACGGGCGGGATCGGACAGATCTACCGCCACACCACCAATCCCCTCGGAGCGGTGGGAGACGGCATGGCGGCGGCGGCGCGCGCCGGCGCGGTTCTGGAAAATATGGAAATGGTGCAGTTTCACCCCACCACGCTCACCGCGGGGGAAGTGGACGGCCGATTGTTTTTGATCTCGGAAGCCGTGCGCGGCGAAGGCGCGAAGCTGAAAAACGGGAAGGGCGAATATTTTATGCAGGGCAAGCACCCGATGGCGGATCTCGCCCCGCGCGATATTGTGACGCGGTGCATTTTAAAGGAACTGCGGCGTACCGGCGAGGATCGGGCGTATTTGGACTGCTCCCATATGACGCGCGAATTTTTCAGCGCCCGTTTCCCCACGATTTTCGCACAGTGCGAAAGAGTGGGCATTCACGTACCGGAGGACGCGATTCCCATTCACCCGGCGCAGCACTATTTCATGGGCGGGGTGCAGACCGGACTTTTCGCCGAAACGGCGGTGCCCGGGCTTTACGCCTGCGGTGAGGTTTCCTGCACCGGCGTGCACGGCGCCAATCGCCTGGCCTCCAATTCCATGCTGGAATGCCTGGTGTTCGGCAGGCGCTGCGCGCAGCACATTACGAAGCATTTTCGTACCGATCCCATTGCGCTGCCCGCTGTGGCGGAAAGCGCCCATGAAATAAAATTCTCCGCCGAAGAAGTGGCGGCCGACCGCAAGGCTCTGCGGAAAACGGTTTCCGATTGCTTCGGCCCGGTGCGGCACCGCGCGGAAATGGCGGCGGGCGAACAGCAGATTGCCGCTCTTTTGCAGAAATACGAGAACGCCGTTTGCGAGAACGTTCCGGAAATGGAGCTTTGCAATATGTTGCTGATCGCCGACAAGATCGCCAAAGCGGCGATTGCGCGCAAAGAATCGGTCGGCGCGCACTATGTGGAGGACTAAAAGGAGAGAACCATGGATTTGAAATTAGACGCTTTGATCCGCTCGGCGCTGGAGGAGGATATCGGCACCGGCGATATTACCACGCTTTCTACCATCCCGGCTGAAAAACAGATCACCGGGCGTTTTCTGGCCAAAGAAAGCGGCGTTCTGTGCGGTATCGACGTGTGCCGCCGTGTGTTTGCGCTGATTGACCCGGAAATTGTTTTTGAAAAATTCTTTGAGGACGGCAGTACGATTCAAAAGGGAGACGTGATCGCCACGGTTTCCGGTAACGCACAGAATATTCTCACCGGCGAGCGGGTTTCGCTGAATCTCTTGCAGAGAATGAGCGGGATTGCTACGAGAACGCGCGAATGTGTGGAAAAGGTGGCGGGGACGAACGCCCGCATTGCCGACACGCGCAAAACCACGCCGGGGCTGCGCGTTTTGGAAAAATACGCCGTGAAATGCGGCGGCGGCTCCAACCACCGTTTTAACCTGGCGGACGGCGTTTTGATCAAGGACAACCACATTGAAGCGGCGGGTGGAATCCGCGCCGCGGTGGAAATGGCGCGCCAAAACATTCCTCATACCCTGAAAATTGAGGTGGAGGTGGAAACCTTCGAGCAGCTTCGCGAAGCGTTGGAAGCGAAGGCCGATATCATTATGCTCGATAATATGAGCAATGAAGAAATGGCCGAAGCCGTGCAGATCGTGAACGGTGCGGCGCTCACCGAAGCCAGCGGCAATATGGGCGAGAAGGATTTACGGGAAGTGGCGAAAACCGGAGTGGATATCATTTCTATCGGCGCGCTGACCCATACCGTCAAGGCCATGGATATCAGCCTGAAGTTTAAATTTTAAGGGGAGGATGCAAGGCGCTGCCCCGCGCCCTGCAAGAAAATTTTTCCCGAAAAGTTTTCTTGACTTTCAAAAGCTTTTCAGACTGAAAAGAAAAAATTTGATTCGCAAAAAGGGACTTGCCATGGCAAGTCCCTTTTTGCGTTGAGTGGCGGCACCTTTCGGCTTCCCCTTGAGCAACAAGGTTCCGGCTTTTGTCAGCGTTAGCTGACGGATGAGGTGTTCAGAAACCACTGCGCTGGTATTTTTAGGCTTCTCCCCGAGGGCCTTGCAGCGCCCTCGGGGAGAAGGCTCAGAATGAAGAGATTTTTTTGTTTGAAAAGTTTTTGAGGGTTTTAGGAAACTTTTTTCAAAAAGTTCCCTAAACGGGATCCGCGACAGCGTCCTGCAAAAACGAAAGAATTTCCGACGCAGCGTCGTGGTCGAGGAAAAAGGTGACGTCCCGGTGGAACTGCAGAATACTTGCCTGGTTGGCAGGAGAGGGATTTTCCAAAAGCGCCTCGCGAATCGCGCGGGCTTTGTTTTTGCCATTGGCAATGAGAATGCACTTTTTCGCCCGCATGATCGCGCCGATGCCCATGGTAAGCGCGTGGGTGGGAACGTCTTTCTTGGAGGGGAAAAAGCGCGCATTGTCCGAAATCGTCTGTTCGGTGAGCGTCACAAGATGCGTGGGCAGAATGAAAGCGTCATCCGGCTCGTTGAAGCCAATGTGCCCGTCGCTGCCGATTCCCAGCACCTGCAGATCCACCCCGCCGATCGCCAAAAGCTCCTTTTCATAGTGCTCTGCTTCCAGGTTCGGGTCGGGCGCTTCGCCGCAGGGAATGTGGACGTTTTCGGGTTTGAGATTGATATGATCGAAAAGATTTTCCTTCATGAAAGATAAAAAGCTCTGTTCATTCCGCGGGGAAATGGGATAGTATTCATCGAGGTTATAGGTTTTGACTTCGGAAAAGTCGATTTCGCCCTTTTTATTTTTTTCAATCAGCGCGCGGTACAGCCCGACCGGTGTGGAGCCGGTGGCAAGCCCTAAAAGAAAATCGGGCTTCTTTTTTATTTCCGCCGCCACAAATTCCGCTGCGGCAAGAGAGGCTTCTTCGTACGTGTCATATACGAATATCGGAAAATTTTTCCCGGGGATTTGGATTTGTTTCATCTTCGGATTCCTTTCTTTGAGTACTCTTTTATTGTAGCGGAACGGGGAATATTTGTCTTTTCCGTTTTCGGTAAAAGGTTTGCATAAATTATTCGAATATGGTAGAATGAACGGGAAAGAAAGAAAAAAGAAGGAGAAAAAATGCTCAAACGGGTCATGGCGCCGGAAGGCAGCGGCAAAACGACGTTTCTTTTGGAAACGCTTTTGGAAAGAGCCAAAGAAAAAGCCAATATTTTTGTGATCGTGCCGGAACAAACCACGGCGGATACTGAGCGCGCCGTTTTAAAGCTTTGCGGGGCGCAGAGCAATGACTTTATTGAGATCACCAATTTTTCCCGTTTATCCAATTTGGTGCTGCGTTCCCACGGCGGCATTGCCCGGCGTTTTCTTTCGAAAACAGACCAAAAGCTGCTGCTCGCTTCCTGCGGGCAGGCGCTTGCCGGTTCTTTTTCGGCGCTGTCTGTGCGCAATTTGGGCGATTTTGCCGAGGAAACACAAAGCGCCCTGCGCGAGCTGCGGCTCGCCGGGATCGGCAAGGAGGAGCTGGCGGCGCTGGCGGACGGCGCGGAGCTGGAGCCGGAGCTGAAAAAAAAGCTGGCCGATCTGCATCTTTTGCAAAATAGCTACCGCGCGTCGCTTCGCGGTCGCTTTGATGACCCCGACGAGGAAGCCGAGCACCTGGCCAAGCTTTTGGAGAATATCCCCTTTTTCCGGGATTCTTATATTTTTATCGATTCTTTTTGGGATTTCACGGCGCCGGAACTGCAGATCCTTGCGCAAATGCTGCGGCAGGCGCGGGAAGTCATGATCACCTTTTGCTGCGAAAAGGGCGAAAACCCGCTTTTTACCAAGGGGAAAAACGCCGCCCGGGCGGTTTTGGGGCTGGCAAGAAAATACCAAATTCCCACTGAGGATTTCTACCCGGCTTTTCCGGAAAAAGAGAATGAGATCACCTTTTTGAAAAAAAATCTTTTGCATCCGGCGGCAAGCTTTGCGGGGGAGGACGGCAGCGTGGAGCTTTACGCCTGCAAAAATCGCTTTGAGGAAGCGCAGTTTGTGGCGGACAAAATTGCCCGGTTGGTGTCGCAGGGCGCCAAGTGGCGCGAAATTGCCGTGCTTTCCCGCAGCGGCGACGAGGACCGGCTTTTCGGATTTTTATTCGACCAATACGGGATTCCGCATTTTTCTGAGGAGCGCCATGTTTTGGCGGAAAGCGCGCCGGCGGAAACCGTTTTACGCGCCGTGCAGCTTGCCACGGGCGATCTGCGCGGGGAAAACGTGCGGCAATATTTGAAAAACGCCATTCTGCCGATTTCCGAGGAGGAGCGTTTTCTGCTGAAAAAATATGCGACTACCTGGAATTTATCCGGCAAAATCTGGTTGGACGGCAAGGATTTTGTCATGAATCCGGACGGGTACCAATTGCCCGATCGGGAAAGCGCCCGGGAGCTTGCCGCGGTGAATGCGGCCAAGCACAAGGTTTTCGATCCGCTGCGCGCGCTGTCTCTGGCGCTGGCGGCCGGAAAAACCGAAGAAAAAGCAGCGGCGGTTATTTCCTTCCTTTCCCAGACGGGCGCGGAGGAACATATCTTAAAGGAAGTGGCGGAAAAGAAAGCCCGCGGAGAATGGGAAGAAGCGGGGAAAATCGCCCGCAATTGGAACCAGATCCTCGAACGGCTCGGTTCGCTTGTCCGTGTGGCGGGGGAACAGGAGCTGGAAAACGAAGCGTTTTCGGCACTGCTTGCACTGGCACTTTCCGGTGAGGAGGGCGGCGCCGTTCCGCCGGGGCAGGATATTGTTATGCTCGGCGCGCTGCCGTTTACGCGCCAGAGCGGCACGAAATATATTTTCATCACCGGCTTCAATTCCGGGAGCTTCCCGCCGGAAAAAAACGGCGCGGGACTTCTGACCGAGCGCGAAAAGGAAGAACTGGGAAAACTGGGCTATGCCTTTTCTGCCGGTGTGGAAGCGCAGATGGAGGAATATTTCCTCTTTTATCTGGGGCTGAGCTTTGCTTCCGAAAAGCTCTATCTTTCCTATAGCACGGGCGGAGAGGACGACGCCGGGGACGCGCTTTCCGTGATCGGCAAGCGCGTGCAGAAGCTGCTGCCGCATCTTCAGCCCACGTTTTTCGACGCGGCGGCAACCGTGCCGAAAACGCGCGAGAGTGCGTTTCGCTATCTCTGCGCCAATCCGGAAAAAGAACGGGCGGATATCGCCTTTTTAACGGAGTATTTCAAAAACACAGAGCCGTACCGGAAGCGGCTTTTGCAGGTGTTATCCGGAAAGGCCTTTTTGCAGGGAGAGTTTTCCCTGCAGAAATACCTGCCCTACGAAGGAAAAGACGTGAACATGACCTATTCCCGTCTGGAGACCTATTCCAAGTGCCGGTTTGCCTATTTTGCGCAGTATCTTTTGGAAGCAAAGCCGCTTGAAAAAGCCGAATTCGGCTTCAACCGCGTGGGTAGCTTTGTCCATGAGGTTATGGAAAAAATGTTGCTGCGGCTTTCCGCCGAAGGGAAAAAGCTGGCGGCGCTGAAAAAAGAAGAGCTGCGCGCCATGAACGAGGAAATCTGCCGCGAGGTACTGGGCCGATTTCTGCCGGAGGGCGCCGGAGAACGGATGCGGTATCTGGCGGAATCGCTGTTTCGCTCCACTTTACTGCTGTTGACGGAAATGCAAAAAGAATTTTCCGTTTCGCTTTTTGAACCGATCTTTATGGAAAAAAAGCTTTCCGATCTGGGCGGATATCATATCCCTCTGCCGGACGGGAAAGA
>CANQBV010000019.1 GCA_947589595.1 uncultured Clostridia bacterium | reverse complement strand
CCCAACAGGGCGACTTTTCTTTTTGGCCATAAAAATGAGGGATTCGAACCACGAGGGCAGGAGCGGAGAAAACACCACGTTATGGTGTTTTCATTTTCAAAACCACTTGCATTTTATATCAAAACGATATATAATACAGTCGACAATCAAACAGACGGGAGCTTGTATCACAGGCTGAGAGGAAGGTGTCACCTTCGACCGATAACCTGATTTGGATAATGCCAACGTAGGGATACCTGAGTGCAAGGTGCATTTCGGACGGGATATTACCAGATCGGTCGGTAATTTCCCGCTTTTTTTATTGGAGGAGGGATGGAAATGGTAAAAATCAACGGACGAGACCTTGATCTTGCCGGCAAGACGATTGCGGAATATCTTCAGACGACGGATTACGACTCCAAGCGAATCGCCGTAGAGCGCAATGGAGAGCTTGTGCCGAAAGCGCAGTATGCCGAAACGGTTCTGGCAGACGGCGACAGTGTTGAAGTTGTCAGCTTTGTGGGAGGTGGCTGAGTTGGTTCCTGCAAAGGAAGAAATGACCGCTGCCTTGAAAGAAAAGCAGGGGGCGGAGTTGGTCGATAAGTTTTCCGCGGCAACGGTCGCCGTTTGCGGGCTTGGGGGACTTGGTTCGAATATAGCCATTTCTCTTGCCCGCGCGGGAATCGGGAAACTTATTCTGATCGATTTTGATAAGATCGATATTACCAATTTGCATCGTCAGCAATACAAAGCGGCACAAATCGGCAGATACAAAACGGAAGCGCTTGTCGAAAATCTCAAAGAAATTGCGCCGTATACCGAGCTTGAACCTCATACGGTCCGGATTACGGAAAGCAATGCACCGGAACTGCTGAAAGACGCCGACGTTATTTGTGAGGCGTTCGACAATGCCGAATACAAAGCAATCCTTACGAATACCGTTCTTGAAAGGCTGCCCGACAAGTACTTTGTTGCCGCTTCCGGTATGGCGGGAATCGGGAGCCCAAATGAGATTAAGACGCGGAGAGTGACAAAACGATTCTACCTTTGCGGCGACGGAATCAGCGATATCAACAGCGGCATCGCTTTGGTTCCCTCACGGGTCATGCTCTGCGCGGCACACCAGGCACATACGGTTTTGCGTATTTTAGCAGGCGAATTTGAAATATAGCGGAAAGAAGGCTACCAAAATGAACAACGATAAACTGATCATCGGCGGACACGAGTTTAACTCTCGTTTTATTCTCGGCTCCGGCAAATACTCCATGAAGCTCATCGAAGCGGCAGTGAAGGATGCAGGAGCAGAGATCATCACTCTTGCAGTCCGCCGTGCAAACACCAAGGAACAGGAAAGTATCCTTGATTATATTCCGGAAGGAATCACACTGCTTCCGAACACGAGCGGCGCGAGAAATGCTGAGGAAGCTGTCCGTATTGCCCGTCTTGCCCGTGAGATCGGCTGCGGTAACTTCGTAAAAATTGAAATTATGCGCGATTCCAAGTATCTGCTTCCCGACAATGCCGAAACCGTAAAGGCAACCGAGATCCTTGCCGAAGAAGGCTTTGTAGTTATGCCGTATATGTACCCGGATCTCAATGCAGCCCGCGACCTTGTAAACGCAGGCGCAGCAAGCGTTATGCCTCTTGCTTCTCCTATCGGTTCTAATAAAGGACTTGCTACAAAAGAATTCATCCAGATTCTTATCGATGAGATCGACCTTCCCATTATCGTAGACGCAGGGATCGGCAGACCTTCTCAGGCTTGCGAAGCAATGGAGATGGGCGCCGCCGCTATTATGGCAAATACCGCTCTTGCTACAGCGGGAGATCTGCCTATGATGGCGTCCGCTTTCAAGAATGCAATTGAAGCCGGTCGTAAGGCATACCTTTCCGGCCTTGGCAGAGTTCTTACAAGGGGTGCGTCGGCCTCCGATCCCCTAACAGGATTTCTCAGAGATTAAGGGGGAAGACGATGGAAAATCAATTCTTTGTGGATTCGGAGCATTTGTCATCGGAGGCGCTTGCTAAAAAACACCGTCTTGAAACCGATCCATCCTCTCGAAAGAATCCTATGGAATATTTGCCGGGGATGGAAGTGATCGAGTCAGATATTTGTGCAAAAGTAATGGCGCAGATGAATTCCTATCACTACGTCCAATATACCGCAGCCGACGTAAAGGCGGCATTGGAGCATGATACCTGCACGATTGAGGATTTCAAAGCGCTTCTTTCTCCTGCGGCCGAGCCGTTTCTTGAACAGATGGCACAGAGAGCCAGAATTGAAACAAGTAAACACTTTGGCAATACCGTCTATCTGTTTACCCCTCTGTACATAGCGAATTACTGCGAGAATTACTGCGTATATTGCGGGTTTAACTGCTATAACCACATCAGGCGCAGGAAGCTTTCCGTGGATCAGATCGAAAAAGAGATGAAAGTCATTGCCGACAGCGGAATGGAGGAAATACTGATCCTTACCGGTGAAAGCCGCAGTCAAAGCGACGTCGGCTACATCGGCGACGCCTGTAGGCTGGCAAGAAAATATTTCCGCATGGTGGGTCTTGAAATATATCCCGTGAATACCGATGAATACAAGTACCTCCACGAATGCGGCGCGGACTATGTAACGGTGTTTCAAGAAACCTACGATACCGATCAATATGAACAGCTTCACCTGCTCGGCCATAAGCGTGTGTGGCCTTACCGCTTCGATGCGCAGGAGCGCGCGCTTCGCGGCGGGATGCGCGGAGTTGCTTTTTCTGCTCTGCTCGGCCTTTCGGACTTCCGTAAGGATGCTCTTGCAAGCGCTCTGCACGTTTACTATCTGCAGAGAAAGTATCCTTACGCTGAAATGTCTTTGTCTTGCCCAAGACTCAGACCGATTATCAACAACGAAAAAATCAACCCTCTGAACGTCCGTGAAAAACAGCTTTGTCAAGTGCTTTGCGCTTATCGGATTTTCTTGCCCTTCGTCGGAATCACCGTATCTTCCCGTGAAAGCGCCGCGTTCAGAAACGGTATTGTGAAGATTGCTGCAACAAAGGTTTCCGCAGGCGTTTCCACCGGTATCGGCGATCACGAAAGCAAGTACACAGGGAAAGAAACGGATGATCTTCAGGGCGACGAGCAGTTTGAGATCGACGATAGCCGCAGTCTTGATAAGATGTACAAGGATATTGCAGAGGAAGGTTTACAGCCTGTCCTGAACGATTATCTGTACGTATGAGGGAAAGAGAATGAAAAAGTTCGATCCGAGTTTATATTTTATCACAGACAGCACGGGCTATGGGGAGGAAGAATTTCTCTATCGTGTAGAACAGGCGCTGCAAGGCGGCGTGACCCTTCTCCAGCTTCGCGAAAAGGAGAAAAGTACAAAAGAATATATTGCGCTTGCCGAGAAGGTACACGCCATCGCCAATCGATACAAGGTACCGCTGATCATCGACGACCGGGTGGATGTAGCTCTTGCCATTGACGCAGAGGGCGTTCACGTGGGGGCCGGCGATATGCCGGTGGCAACCGCAAGAAAGCTGATGGGCAACGACAAGATCGTCGGAGCAACTGCAAAGACGGTTCCCTGGGCAAAGGACGTATACGGGCAAGGCGCCGACTATCTTGGCGTGGGAGCGATTTATCCCACCACGACCAAAGTAAAAACGGTTCTGACTTCTACCGATACCCTCCGGGACGTTTGCAGCGCCGTCCCGATCCCCGTAAACGCGATCGGCGGACTCAATAAGGATAACATCGATGTGCTTGCAGGGATCCCTGTCGCCGGTATTTGTGTGGTGTCGGCCATTATGAAAGCAGACGACCCGAAAAAAGCGGCGATGGAGTTAAAGGCAAGAGCGAGGGAACTGGGATTATACTAAAGGAACAGAACTGTTCCGGAAGTTTGCTTGCGGCATAGAAGCCGCAGGCCTCAAGCGGCAAACTGGGGGCACCACCTTATGCCGCTATATAAAACGATGCTGATAAACGAAAGGAGCGCTTTTGAGAAAATGAAAACAGCATTGACCATTGCGGGAAGCGACTGCAGCGGAGGCGCCGGCATTCAAGCAGATTTGAAGACAATGACGATGAACGGCGTTTACGCCATGAGTGCGGTCACGGCACTGACGGCGCAGAACACGACCGGCGTGAGAGCAATTCAGGAGGCGACGCCTGAATTTTTAAAGCAGCAGATCGATGCGGTATTCGAGGACATCTTCCCTGACGCCGTCAAGATCGGGATGGTCGCTTCAAGCGAGCTGATCCGCGTAATCGCGGACAGACTGAAATATTATAAGGCAAGGAACATAGTGGTGGATCCCGTAATGGTGGCAACCAGCGGTTCGTCCCTGATAAAAACCGACGCAGTCCGGACGATGACCGAAGAACTGCTGCCGATGGCGGTTCTCGTTACGCCGAATATTTCCGAAGCGCAGGTTCTCTCCGGGATGACGGTCAAAGATTCGCAGGATATGCAGGCGGCGGCGAAGGAAATCGGCGATCGCTACGGCTGTTCCGTTCTGCTCAAAGGCGGGCACAGAATCCACGACGCGAGCGATCTTCTGTATGCGCGCGGAGAATACGCCTGGTTTGAAGGAAAACGGATCGACAATCCCAACACACACGGTACGGGCTGTACGCTGTCCTCTGCCATTGCGGCCAACCTCGCGAAAGGCTTTGATCTTGCGGATTCGGTAAAAAGGGCAAAAGAATACATTTCCGGAGCGCTTGCTGCGATGCTCGATCTCGGCCAGGGATCAGGGCCTATGAATCATGCTTTTGACCTTCGGTCACCGTTTGCCGAAGAAAAATAAAATTCTGTTTGAAAGGAAAACTACGATGAGAAACTACACTACCCAAATGGATGCCGCAAGACAGGGCATCATTACCCCCGAAATGAAAGCGGTTGCAAGAAAAGAGTACCGAACCGAGGAAGAAATCCGGGAGCTTGTCGCCAAAGGACAAGTCGTGATCTGCGCAAACAAACGCCATACCTGCATTGATCCGAATGGCGTCGGTTCCATGCTTCGCACGAAGATCAATGTCAATCTCGGCGTTTCAAAGGACTGCAAGGATTACGATATCGAAATGGAGAAAGTAATGGCGGCAGTGAATATGGGCGCCGAGGCGATTATGGATCTTTCCTCCCACGGAAATACCCAACCCTTCCGCAGAAAGCTGACAAGCGAGTGCCCGGCAATGATCGGAACCGTTCCCGTGTATGACAGCGTGATCCATTATCAGAGAGATCTTGCGACACTTACGGCAAAGGATTTCATCGACGTCGTCCGCCTTCACGCAGAGGACGGTGTGGATTTTGTAACCCTCCACTGCGGGATCACCCGCAAGACCATTGAGCAGATCAAAAAGCACAAGAGAAAGACGAATATCGTTTCCCGCGGCGGTTCCCTGGTGTTTGCCTGGATGTGTATGACGGGAGAGGAGAACCCTTTCTACGAGTATTTTGATGAAATTCTCGACGTCTGTAGGGAATACGACGTGACAATTTCCCTCGGAGACGCCTGCCGTCCCGGCTGTCTTGCCGACGCCGGCGACGTCTGCCAGATCGAAGAGCTGGTTCGTCTCGGCGAGTTGACCAAACGCGCATGGGAGAAGGACGTTCAGGTCATAGTGGAAGGCCCCGGGCATATGCCTATGGATCAGATCGAGGCAAACATGAAGCTTCAGCAGACAATTTGTATGGGAGCGCCTTTTTATGTGCTCGGCCCCCTCGTTACCGATATTGCTCCCGGCTATGACCATATCACCTCCGCGATCGGCGGAGCGATCGCCGCTGCCTCCGGAGCGGCTTTCCTATGCTATGTGACCCCCGCGGAGCACTTGGCATTGCCGAATGTGGAGGATGTGAAACAAGGCATCATCGCTTCTAAAATTGCGGCTCACGCCGCCGATATTGCAAAGAAAATTCCTCACGCCAGAGATATTGACGATCAAATGGCGGACGCCAGAAGGACGTTAGATTGGGAAAAGCAGTGGGAATGCTCCCTTGATCCGGAAACTGCGAAATCCATTCGGGACGATCGCACGCCTGAGCACGAGGATACCTGTTCCATGTGCGGCAAATTCTGTGCTGTCAGAAGTATGAATAAGGCGCTTAACGGAGAGTATATCGACATTTTGTAATGTTTTATCGTCCTCAGCAAAAAAAAGAACAGCCCCGAGGGGCTGTTCTTTTTTAATCCATTTATACCGATCAAGACGATACGCGTGCCTGTTATTTTTGAAATTTATCCCAGCTCCACAGTGGCAACGCCGTTTTCTATGCGCATTTTCGTGCCGTATGGCTCGGACATTTCCGCCAGGCGGCGCAAAATGGAATCGTCCTTTGCAGGCGCGGGCAGACCGTTCCGGGATTTGGGCAGATCGAAGCCCAGTTCAATGGGAAAAAGCTCCAGCTTTGTCACAACGCCGTTTTCCGTTTCCCAACGGGGGATCACCGCCTCAAACATCACCGGCTGAACCTGCAGTCCCCGGGTGAAGTTGCCGGTATATTGGTTGATGATCTCGTGCATGGAAGCGTCGGAGGTAAGCCCCTTCGCCTCAAAATACTCCTCCGGAGCAAAGGGCAGGTTCACTTCGTGAAACACAAAGTCTCCCAAAGAATAGAAAATGGGTTTTCCCTTGTAAATCTCTATCGGTCGCAGCAGATGAGGACCGTGACCGATGACGGCGTCCGCGCCCTGATCTATGCAATGGTGAGCAAATTCCTCCACAAACTGGGCCGGCTGCGCCTTGGACGTGCCGCCCACCTCATGGGAATGAATGGCCACCAGAATGTAGTCCGCCTGGAGCTTGGCCTCATCGATCGCCTTATCCATCCGGGCCAGATCCGCGCGATTGCAGCGAACCTCCTTGTGGGTCGTCTCCCCTTCCAGGAAATTCACATATTTGCCGAACTTGAATTGTCCCTCGGGCAGGGGCGCCCGGAAGCCCTCCGCCCGGCCGATATCCTCCTGAGCATTGACTTGGGTCTCTGCGGCCAGAGCCTTGATCTGGGCCATGCGTTCCGGGGTGACCACCAAGGTCTCCTGGAACCGAAGCTGGTTGACGCCGGGACGGCCCGGGACGCGGCGGGATTGCTTGCCGGCAATACATACGTCATTAAAAACGCTGTTGCAGGTGGCTGTCATGGCAATGAGCGCCACTCGACCGCCCTTGGCGTCCAGATATCCGGGCGCCGCCGCCTGATCCAGATTCATTCCCGTGCCGGCATGGACAAGACCGCTTTTGTTTACGTGCTCCAGGGTTTTGAGCAGACCGTCATAGGAAAAGTCCATGGAATGGTTGTTGCAGAAACTGGTCATATTGAAGCCATACCGCTTGCAGTCCTCCAGGATCTCCGGATCCGCCCGCAGATAAGAGCCGCCGTTTAAGGGAAAAGCAAAGCACTCCCCTTCGCGGTGAAGGGTGGTTTCCAGGTTGAAGTACCGCGCGTCTGCCGGCTTCATCCATTCCACAATTTCAGAAAAGCCCTCATAATCCGGCGGGAGCCGCCGCTGAACCAAATAATCTCCTACTGCCGTAAATTTCATACGATTTGACACCTTTCCTTTCTTCTGGTTCTTTTTCAGAAGCATTATAACACGTACTCTTAAAGATAGCAAATAAATTTTTATGAAAGTCAGTAAATCAATTTTTATCGGTTGACTTATTTCCAAAATTCGGTTATAGTAGAACAAGAGTTCTATTTTGGCTTTTTTTGCGGTGTATTTGCGCCCAAAAAAGAATGTGCGGAGAAATTTTAGGAGAAATCGAATGCATCTTGTGGACAATGCCGTTATTATGGCGGCGGGAACCTCCAGCCGGTTTGCGCCGCTTTCCTATGAGAAGCCCAAAGCGCTGATCCCGGTGAAAGGGGAAATCCTCATCGAGCGCCAGATCCGCCAGCTGCAGGAGGCCGGCGTTCCGGAAATCTACGTTGTTACCGGCTATCAAGCGGAAGCGTTTTCTTACTTGGAGCAAAAATGCGGCGTGCATCTGGTGCATAACCCGGATTATTTAAAACGGAATAACAACGCCAGCATTTACGCGGTAAAGGAATTTCTGAAAAATACCTATCTCTGCTCGGCGGATAATTATTTTACCGAAAACCCTTTTGAGAGGGAAGTTTCCGATTGCTACTACGCCGCGGTCTACGCGGACGGCCCCACCAAGGAATGGTGTATGCAGGAGGGCGAGGACGGCACGATTTGCCATGTGCAGATCGGCGGGGAAAACGCCTGGTATATGCTGGGGCACACGTTCTGGGACGAAAAATTCAGCAAAAAATTTGTGGAGATACTGGAAAGAGAATACGACCTTCCGGAAACGGCGGATCTTTTGTGGGAAAGCATTTTCATGAAGCATCTGTCGGAGCTGAAAATGAAGATCCGCAAATACGCGGACGGCGTTATATTTGAGTTCGACACGCTGGATGAACTGAGAGATTTTGACTCCTCTTATATTTGCGACACCCGTTCCCAAATATTAAAGGAAATTGCACGTCAGCTGCATTGCGGGGAAGAGAATCTGCGGAAGATTACCGCGTATAAGGACGATACGAACGAAGCGGCAGGCTTTACGTTTTCCGTTGGCGAAGACCGGTATCTTTATTCCTATCAAGAAAAAAAGCTAAGGAGAAAATAAAAGTGGCAAATCCAATTCTTCAAGAAGACGTCACACAAATCAAAGCGCTGCTCCGAAAGGTTCTGGGAACCGAAGACTATGCGGATCTTTCCCGCATGGGCGGTCTGACCAACCACACCTACAAGGTCGCCCTGAAAGACGGCGAGGAATACGTAGTGCGTATTCCCGGCGAAGGTACCGAGGAAATGATCGTCCGCAGCGACGAAAAGGTCAGCACCGAACTGGCGTGTCGCCTGGGCGTGGACGCCGAAATGCTTTATTTCGGCGAAAACGGCGCCAAGGTGACCCGCTTCATCCCCCATGCCGTCACCATGTCCGCAAAGACGTTAAAAGAACCGCGGCATATTGAACAAATGGCGGAGATTTTCAAAAAAATACATCAGTGCGGCGTCGATACCAAGGTGCCGTTTGAAGTGTTCGAAATGGCGGAAGGGTACGAAAAGATCATCCGGGAAAAGAACGTTGCCATGCCGGCCGACTATCAGGCGATCAAAGAGGAGGTCATGCGGATCAAGGCGGAGGTCGACGCCGCCGTGGAAATTCGCAGGGTTCCCTGCCATAACGATCCCTTGTGTGAAAACTGGGTCGAAGGAAACGGCCGCATGTATCTGATCGACTGGGAATATGCCGGTATGAACGACGGCATGTGGGATTTGGGCGACGTTTCCATTGAAGCCGGCTTTGACGACGCTTGCGACGCCATGCTTCTTTGCGCCTATCTCGGCAGAGAACCGGGCGAAACGGAAAAGAAGCATTTTCTGGCCAGTAAGATCTACGTGGACTATTTATGGACGTTATGGGCCAAAGCGAGAGTTCCGTACGACGGCCAACCCATGGAGGATTGGGCGACGGAGCGTTACGCACGGCTGAAAACCTTTCTTCAGGCATATCGGGAAATTTAAGGAGGAACAACAATGTTTGCAGGGATTATTGCAGGGGTGACTTGGGCGATTGCAACGGTGGTTTTGGGGATCGCTCTGGCCATGAGCCCTTTTGTTTCGACGGAGCAGGCCGTTTTTCTGGCTCCGTTTGTCAGCACCTTTCTGCACGATGCATGCTCGGCAATTTGTGCCACCGTTTATAACGGTATCAAAGGCAATTTGGGAAATGTGTGGAAGGCACTGAAAACCAAAAGCGGCAAATGGGTCATCCTCGCCGCGGTGATCGGCGGGCCGATCGGTATGACCGGTTACGTGATGGCGGTCAACTACATGGGCGCTTCGATCGGTGCGGTAGCCAGCGCGATCTTTCCCGCGATCGGCTCGATCCTGGCGTACCTTTTCCTGAAAGAAAAAATGAAGTGGTATCAGTGGGTATTTCTGATCTTTACGCTCCTGGGCGTTTACGGCCTGAGCTATTCGCCGGATCTGCAGATCGAAAATTTCTGGCTGGGGTTGCTCGGCGCGCTGATGTGCGCCTTCGGCTGGGGCATTGAAGCGGTGATTCTGGCGAAATGCTTAAAGGATCCGGAAGTGACCGATGAATACGCGCTCCAGATCCGGCAGACCACCTCCGCCCTGTTCTACGCGGCGATCCTTCTGCCGATTCTGAAAGGGTGGGGCTTTACAACGAGCCTGTTTGTGAATTCCGGCTGGCTTCTGCCCACCATTGCGATCGCGGGTCTGTTTGCCACCGTGTCGTATCTGTTCTACTATAAGGCAATCGCAAAAATCGGCGCGTCCAAGGCGATGGCGCTGAACGTGACGTATTGTGCATGGGCGATCGTATTTACCGTCCTGATCCTGCGCGATACTTCGGTTCTGAACCCGACTACCATCCTGTGCGCGATCGTCGTTCTGGTTTGTGGGATTTTTGCCGCCGCCGATTTTAAGGAAATTTTGAAGAAGAAGCAATAATTTTATCATAAATAAAAAAGAAAATTCCGGGGGAGACACAGTCATTCTTGTGTCTCCCATCGCGATGAAGTGCAGAGTTTCAAAAGAGGTTTCAAGTTATGTTTATGTACATCGATCCCGGCACGGGGAGTATGCTTTTTACGATCCTGATCGGTGTGATCGGCGCGGCTTTTTATTCCCTCAAGGTGCTTTGGATGAAGCTTCGCTTTGCCGTGAGCGGCGGGAAGGCCAAAGAAAACGACCGAAAAATTCCGTTTGTCATTTTTTCGGACGATAAACGGTATTGGACGGTTTTCGAACCGATCTGCCGGGAGATGGATCGGCGCGGCAAGGAAGTCGTTTATATGACCGCATCGGAAGACGACCCCGCGCTGAAAAACACCTATGCGCACGTAAAAGCGGAATTCATTGGCAAAGGAAATAAAGCGTTCGCCAAACTGAATTTTTTGAAAGCGACGCTTCTTCTCTCCACCACGCCGGGTCTGGACGTTTATCAATGGAAGCGTTCCAAGCAGGTGCAATATTACGTCCATATTCCGCACGCCGCCAGCGAAATTACGCTGTACCGCATGTTCGGCATCGATTATTACGACGCCATTCTTCTTTCGGGGGAATACCAGGCCGCCGATATTCGCAGCCTGGAAAAGCTGCGCGAGCTGCCCGAAAAAGAATTGGTGCAGGTCGGGATTCCGTATATGGATGAAATGGCCGCGAGACTGGAAAAGGCGGGGCCGGCGCCGGAACACCCCCGCACGGTGCTGCTGGCGCCTTCCTGGGGACAAAGCGCCATTTTCAGCGTTTACGGCGGCAAGATTCTCGACGTGCTGCTGAAAACGGGCTACCATATCATTGTCCGTCCCCATCCGCAGTCGTTTGCCTCCGAAAAAGAGCTGCTGGAAGGCTTGATGAAAAACTATCCGGAATCCGAGCAATTGGAGTGGAACCGGGACACCGATAATTTTGAAGTACTCCGCCGTTCGGATATTCTGATCTCCGATTTTTCCGGCGTTATTTTTGATTTTACGTTGGTCTATGATAAACCGGTCATCTACACCGACCCGCAATTTGACCTCAGCCCTTACGATGCATGGTGGCTGAAAACGCCGCTTTGGACGACCTCGGCGCTTCCCAGACTGGGGCGCCGGCTGACGGAAGAAAATATGGGTGAGATCAAAGAAGTGATCGATTCCTGCCTGACCGCGCCCGAATACGCCGAGGGGCGCCGCCGGGTGAAGGAAGAAACCTGGGCGCACCCCGGAGAAGGCGCTGCGCGGACGGTCGATTATTTGCTGAGTCGATACGAGGAACTGACTTCTGAAGAAAAGAGAACTGCAAAATGACATTTTTTTCGATTTTGGAAACGGTTCTGATCGGGCCGTTAAAGCTGATCTTTGAGATCATTTTTGATTACGCAAACCGTTTTGTAGGGCACCCCGGTCTGGCGATCATTTTTTTGAGCCTGATGATGAATATTTTGGTGCTCCCTTTATATCGCCGGGCAGACGCCATGCAGGAAGAAACCCGCGACCGGGAAGCCAAGCTGCGCGACGGCGTTGCTCATATTAAAAAGACCTTTTCCGGCGACGAACGGATGATGATCCTGCAAACCTACTACCGGCAGAACCATTATAAGCCGACCGACGCTTTGAACGGATCGGTTTCGCTGCTTTTGGAAATCCCGTTTTTTTTGGCTGCCTACCAGTTCCTTTCCCACGTGGAAATTCTAAACGGCGTTTCCTTCGGCCCGATCCGGGATCTGGGAGCGCCGGACGGGCTGCTTGTGATCGGGGGAGTTGCGATCAATCTGCTTCCGATCCTCATGACCCTGATCAACGCGATCTCCAGTGCGCTGTACTTGAAGGGATTCCCGCTGAAAACCAAGATCCAGCTCTATGCCATGGCGCTGTTTTTCCTGGTTTTCCTCTATACCTCGCCCGCCTGTTTGGTTTTCTATTGGACATTAAACAATGTGTTCTCTCTTGTGAAAACCATTTTCTATAAACTCAAAAATCCGCAAAAAATTCTCCGCTGGCTCACCGCCGCCATCGGCGCGGCGCTTGTGGTTTTCGGCGTCTTTTTCTACCGGACCGAGTCTCTCA
The DNA here is from genome assembly GCA_947589595.1 of uncultured Clostridia bacterium. GTDB lineage: Bacteria > Bacillota > Clostridia > Oscillospirales > SIG627 > RGIG5579. The sequence continues at coordinate 15,230 of CANQBV010000019.1, read as the reverse complement.
AGCGAAAAATCGTTTTGGTGTTTCTCGGCATTTTACTGCTGCTGCCGTTTGCGATTCCTCATCTGAAAAAAATTCTGCCCGCCCGCGAAAAGAAAAGCGAGGCGCAGCCCAATCGCAAACTGTTTTTACTCGGCTCCGTTTTTTTGACGGTGCTGGTCGGACTCCTGATCCCCTCGGTATTTATAGCCGCTTCTCCGCAGGAATACGTGGACGTCACCTATTTTCACAATCCGCTTTGGTATCTGGTAAGCTCGCTTTGTATGGCGGCTGGTACCTTCCTTGTTTGGATGCGGGTCTTTTACTGGCTGGCAAGCGCCAGGGGAAAGGTGATTTTCGACCGGCTTATTTGGGCCCTGTGCGGAGTCATGCTTGTCAACTATATGTTTTTCGGAACCAATTTGGGGATTCTCTCTTCCGTTTTGCAGTATGAAAACGGCGTGTCGTTTTCCTGGTGGCAGCAGGTACTGAATTTCCTGGTGCTGGCAGCAGTCGCGGCGGTGCTGATTTTCTGTGTCTGCAAATGGAAACGGGTCGTGATCCCCGTTTTGATCGCAGCCATCCTCGCACTGAGCGGAATGAGCGCAGTCAATTTTGTGACCATCAATCATTCCGTACAGCAAATCGCGCTGCAGCAGGAGGGCGATCACAGGGATCCTCATTTCGGGCTCAGTAAAACCGGCCAAAATGTGGTTGTCATCATGCTGGATCGCGCCTTGGGAGAAACCGTTCCTTATATTTTCCGGGAAAAACCGGAATTAAAAGAGCAGTTTTCCGGATTTACGTATTACAAAAATACCATTTCCTTCGGCGGGTTTACCAACTTTGGCTCTCCCGCTCTGTTCGGCGGGTATGAATATACGCCGATCGAGATGAACAAACGGAAAAACGAATCCCTGGTTTCCAAGCACAACGAAGCGCTGAAAATGATGCCGGCGCTTTTTGCGAAAAACGGCTATCAGGTTACCGTGTGCGATCCCGCCTATGCCAATTACCGGTGGGTGCCCGATCTTAGTATTTACGACGAGATTCCCGGTGTAAACGCCTATATCACCAACGGAATGTTCAGCGACCCCGCGAGAAAAGAAGCCGCTATTCAGAGTAATTACCGGAATTTCTTCTGCTTCAGCATGATGAAATCCATGCCGCTTTTCATGCAGGTCAGTATTTATGACGCCGGCCGGTATCATCAGATGCAGACCACTGATTTTGCAGCCAATCAGACCCGCGAGGGAATGTCCCTGTCCAACGGAATGAATACCACCTTTACGAATCCTTATAATGTTCTGGTTCATTTGCCGAACCTGACAAAGGTAACGGACGATCCGGCCAATACCTTCCTTCTTTTGACCAACGACTCAACGCATGAGCCCATGCTGCTTCAGGAGCCCGATTACGTGCCGGCCGAGCACGTAGATAACGCGCAGTACGACGCGGAAAATGCCGGCAGATTCGTGGTGGACGGCCGGGAGTTGAAAGTGGAAAACGACTATCAGATGATCCATTATCACGCCAATATGGCCGCGCTGATCCAGCTGGGAAATTGGTTCGATTCTCTGCGGGCAAACGGCGTATACGACAACACCCGGATCATTCTGGTTGCGGATCACGGACAGTCTTTGGGGCAGATCTCGGAATTGATCGCCGATAACGGCATCGACAAAGGGCACTATTTCCCGCTTTTCATGGTCAAGGATTTCGACAGCGAGGGCTTTACCACCTCCGACGATTTCATGACCAACGCCGACGTTCCCACGCTGGCTGTGAAGGATCTGATTCCAAACCCGAAAAATCCCTTTACCGGCAAGCCCATTAACAGCGACGAAAAATTTGCGCACGATCAGTTTATTATCGTATCAAACGAATGGAAGGTCGAAAAAAACAACGGCAACGCCTATCTGCCCTCCAAATGGGCAAGCGTCCATGATAACCTTTGGGATAAAAACAACTGGGCCTTCTATAACGGCGAGGCGGTTCTGGATCAATACGTCATGCCGTAAAAAACGCTCTTTTAAGGGGAGGGGAGTCGATGCGGGTTCGGCTTTTCTCGTTTTAAACAAAGCAGACGCCCCCGCCGGGCGTCTGCTTTGTTATCTTCATTTTTCCTGAAAAACTTTTTCAAAAGTTTTCGAAACGGAGTGCGGGGCGGCGCCCTGCCAATAAAATCACCTCGGCCAGACGATCTCACCGTCTATGATTGCAGCGCGCAGCTCCGAGGCAATTTCCAGCGGACTGCCATTGAAAATCGCAAGGTCGGCGTCCTTCCCGACGGAAAGACTTCCCAGCCGATCATCGACGCGGCAGATACGCGCCGCGTCGATCGTAATCGCGCGCAGCGCGGCCATTTTATCCAGTCCTTCCTTTACCGCCAACGCCGCGCATAAGGGCAGGTATTGGATCCGCGAAACCGGGTGATCGGTCGTCAGCGCGATCCGCACTCCCGCCTTTTGCAGAATCCCCGCCGTTTTGAAATCCGAATGGCTTACCTCGTCCTTCGTGCGGGAAGCCAAAGACGGCCCCACAATGGCGGGATAGCCGCTTTCGGCAATTTCCTCGGCAATCAAATGCCCCTCCGTGCAGTGATCCAACGTCAGTTCCAGCCCGAATTCCTTGGCAATACGGATCGCCGTAAAAATATCATCCGTGCGGTGGACATGTGCCTTGAGCGGGATTTTCCCCTCAAACAGCTCCCGGTAGCATTCCCTACCAAAGCTTGCCGCCCCGCCGTTTTCAAAATACTGCCGCGCCAGAAAAAGCTCCTCGCGGATCAGCGAAGCCGCGCCCATGCGGGTAGAGGGCATATTGCCATTTGTACCGTAGCAATTCATGGGGTTTTCACCAAAAGCGATCTTGACCGCCGCCGGCGCCAATACCACCATGTCGTCGACCCTTTTTCCGTGCGTTTTGATAAAAGCAAATTGCCCGCCGATCGCATTCGCGCTGCCGGGTCCGGTCATGACCCCCGTAATTCCCGAAGCCAGCGCGTTGCGAAACGCGCTGTCCATCGGATTGATTGCATCGATCGCGCGCAGGCACGGCGTCACCGGATTGGTGCCTTCGTTGCTGCCGTCCAGCGGATTGGTCTTTTTTTCTTCCGAAATGCCAATGTGACTGTGAGCATCCAGAAAGCCCGGAAACACCAAAAGTCCTTGCGCGTCGAAGATTTCCATTTGCTCGGTCGGCATAATTTTTTTGGAAATTTCGGCAATTTTTCCGTCTTGGATCAAGAGATCGCCACGTTCCGGACGATTGGTTTCCATCGTATATAAAAGACCGTTCTGAATTAAAAGCAAAAAATGAGCACATCCTTTCGCTGAGTTTTCCTCGCATAGTTTTCCACAAACGAAGCAAACTATCCTTGGAAACCAAAATAGGAGGTGAAAAAATGAACTACAACCAGAATAACCAGAATCAGCAGAATCAGCAGAATCAGCAGAACCAGCAGAATCAGAAAAATCAGAAAAATCAGAAGAACCAGCAGAATCAGCAGAACAACCAGAACCAGCAGAATCAGCAGAATAACCAGTATCGCTGACTTTTTTCTGCTTCATCATAAAAACAGGCGTCCCGCAGGACGCCTGTTTTGCTTTTTTTATTTTTTAAGCGGCTTTACAGTGGAATTTTACGGGTACGGTTCCTGCCGTTTTCATCCTTTTCCACACGCAGTACAAAATCAAATTTGTCGACGTCCGTGCAAAGGAAGAAATCTTTTTCGGGAAAAACATGGTTCCGCTCGGGATCGAAAAACTTCGCGCCGCTGGTAATTTTTAAATTTTCGATCGCGTCTTTCAGCTCGATCGGCTTGCCTTCCAGAAGACTTTTTATGTATTCCGCGCAAAGATTGTCTTCCTCGGCGGGAGCTTTCGCCTCAATTCCCATTGCCACCAGGGAAACGTCTTCTTCGCCGCTTCGCCGGATATACTCCGCCACGGCCCTGGCATTGACAAGGCTGCCGGTTAAAATCTCCTTCGCGCCTTTGGCGTTGGCTACGCCCTGCGTACCGGCGCTGGTGGTGTGGTAAACGGTTTTTCCCGTGAAGTCCACGTTTTCAAACTCCGCGGGGGAATTGCCGAAATCAAAGCCCGGCAGGATCACGCCCTTGCGTTCGCCGATCAGAATCACGTTCGGGTCTTTTTCCTTCGCGTCATAGGCAATTTGCATATCGCCCACGGGATAGAGCTTTTCTACCCCCTGCGCGATCAAGTACGCTTCCGCGGAAAACGCGCGGAACACGTCGATGATAACGGTAATACCGGTCGCCTGCTTGGCGCCTTCCACCTTGTGCAAAATTTTAATATTCATCAATTTTTCCTTTTTCAATCGTTTGTACGATCCTGCCGCAGCTCCGGGCCTCTTTCAACTTATTTCCGGAAAAAGCAAAGCTTTTCGGGGCTTGCACCCGTTTTTTACGAATTTTTACCGGTTCAAAAAACGCCTGCCCGAAAACCGGACAGGCGTTTTGGCGCTTTCAGAGAACCATGTTTTTCAGTTCCATCGCAATAATGTGGCCGTAGAGCCAAATGGTTCTGCCGGTCGTATCGGTATGCGGATGCACGTTATCCTTGCAGTAAAGATTTTTCTGCACCAGGTCAGTCGTGCCGTTTTCATCCCAGAACTTGGCGGTGCCGGGAATGATATGCTCGCCCAACCCCAGCTTTTTGCCCGGCTCCAGCAGAGGGAAGCACCAGCTTTCGGCAATTTTACGCTGCGCGACCAAAAGCTCTTTTTTGTTATTATCTAAGTTCGCCAGAAAAACGATCCGCGCGCGCGGATTGTAGTGCAGAATCAGCGTGCAGATAAAATTCATGGCGCCGATAAAGCAGTTGCGGTTGACCGAAGCAATAAAGGAAGCGAATTTTTCTTCGGGAATGCCCGAAAGATCGCCGAAAAAGCGCTTGAGATTCGCATAGCCGTTTTTCGTCATGTAGGTATCTTCCGCCAAATACCCGTTGCGGATATTGGCAACCGTCGGCTCCAGCAGAATATCCAGTTCATGCTGCGGGGAGGGGCGCTGCGTATCGTTGTGGCCGTGGTCGATCACAAAAAGATCCGGCATGGGAAAAGTCCCGTCCAGGAAGGGAAGCAGCTTCCGTTCGAACGAAGCCGGGCGCACCTTGACGTCCTTTACCGCCTCCAGCCCGTCCGGATAAATTTGAGGGTTTTTCAAAAGCGGGTTGATTTCTGCCCAGTGCTCGATCAGATATTCCTTTTCCTCCAAGGTTTGGGAAAGACAGCGGGTAATGTTGTTGGCGTTGCCGCCCACGAAATCGCCGGTACGCATATTGGCGCGGCACATGCTGGCGCCCAGCGCCTGATTGATCACCGTCGCTCCCAGAAGCTCGCCGCAGATCTGCGGATAGGTCTTTCTTTTTTCGGGATCCGGCTCCCCCAGATCGTGCCCCTCGGGAATGGAGGTGCCCAGCCACAAAATCGTTTTCCCGCGCAGGTTGTTTTCTTCAAAAATCGTTTCCATAGTTCGCTCCTTGTTTTGCTTTTTTCTTTTCAAACTATACCATATTTTGTCGGAAAAATCAAGCGTTTTTTGTTTTTTGCTTTTCGGTTTTTGTTTTTGGCTTGCTATTGACAAATGAATCGATGTAATGTAGAATGAATTACTAACGTGAGACGGAATAAATTATCGTTTGCGAAGGGGGAGGTTCTATGATGCAAAAGGTTTATCCGCTGCGGGACGTCACCAATTTAAAGGATCTCTGCGAATCCAGCTGCGAGCTGTATGCAGATAATATTGCATTTTTATGGCGCGAAAAAGCGACGGGCGAGATCGCGCAGAAGCTATATAAAGAAGTTGGGGAAGAAGTAAAAGAACTTGCGACCTGTTTGAACGCGCGCGGCCTTTCCGGCAAAAAAGTTGCCGTGATGGGGCAAAACTGCTATCCGTGGGCGCTTTCGTACCTGGCCATCGGCAGCGGCGTGGGGATCATCGTCCCCCTTGATAAGGACTACAACGCCGGGCAGCTCTCCTACCTCATTCAGCATTCCGAAACGGAGGCGATTCTCTACCACGATTCTTTACAGCCTGTCGTGGAGGAATCGGGGATTTCGTGCGAAAAGATCCCGTTTTCCGAGATTCCCACTCTGCTGGAGGAGGGAAAACGCCTCCGGAAAGAGGGCGATACTTCCTACGAAGATCATAAGATCAATCCTCTGGATTTCGGAATTCTGCTCTATACCTCCGGTACGATGGGCGTCGCCAAAGGGGTTATGCTTTCCCAGCACAACGTTTGCAGTAATGTGCGGCAGGCGCTGCAGGGCGTGCATTTCGCTCCGGAGGATCGCGGGCTTTCCATGCTGCCGTTGCACCACACCTACGAATGCACCGCCGGCTTTCTGGGCTTTTTCTTCTCCGGAGCCAGCATTGCCTACAATTCTTCGCTGCGCACCTTGCTGAGCGACCTGCGTGATTTTTCGCCCACCATTTTGGTGACGGTGCCGCTGGTGTTGGAGAGCTTTTATAAAAATATTCTCAAAAAATACGAGCAGATCCCCGGCGGAAAAGCGCTTCTTTCCACGCAGGAAGTCCTGGCCGGTGCGCTGGGGCAGGGAGCCCGCAAAAAGCTCTTCGGCACCATCCATTCCGTTTTCGGCGGCAGACTGCGTCTCTTCCTGGTAGGGGCGGCGCTCGTACCGCCGAAGGTATTTGAATCGTTCTGGAAATTCGGCTTTTCCGTCTATATCGGCTACGGGCTGACCGAAACCTCGCCGATTTCGATCATGCACAGCGACGCGTATCAGAATCCCTACGATATCGGTTATCCCGCCACCGGCGTGCAGGCTAAAATTCTGGAGCCGGATGAAAACGGCATCGGAGAACTGGCGGTAAAAGGTTCCAATATCATGCTGGGGTATTATAAGGATCCCGAGGAAACAGCGCGCGTTTTGCAAAACGGCTGGTTCCGCACGGGCGACCTTGTCAAGCAGACCGAAAGAGGATCGTATATGATCACCGGCCGGATCAAAAGCATGATCGTGGCCGATAACGGCAAAAAAATCTTCCCCGAGGAATTGGAGGACGCCTTGCGCGTCAGTCCCTTTGTAAAGGAATGCCTGGTATATAACAAGCCCGGCAAGCGCAGCGGCCATATTTTAGCTTCCATTTACCCGGACGACGAAGCGCTGGACGCCAAATGGAAAACGGAAACCCGCGGCAAAGAAGAAACCATGCCCGATCAGGAAAAGAAAAAGATTTTCGCCGACTTTGTCGAAAGCATAAACGCCAAATTTCCGGGCTACAAACGGATTCGCGGCTTTGTTTTGCGCACGGAGCCTTTTGAAAAAACCACCACGAAAAAAATCAAGCGGAACGACCCCGCCAATATTACCGACTGTGAGGAAGAAAAATGAAACAGGATAAAAAATACCTTTTGGCTTTCACCACCCTGATTGCCCTTTCCGTGTCCGTATTGGGGCTGTTCGCTTATTTTCATAAGTTTTTGACCGCTATTCTTTTAGACGGCGATCAGGATTATCTCTATAAAGAATAGGCAAAGCACAGTTTGGGCAGGTTTTTATGGCCTGCCCTTTTTCATATTGAGTCTCGACAAAGCATAGAATTTGTGATACAATGAGTTCAGTGAAATAAAGGAGAAACTTTGATGTATATTTGTATTTACGGCGCTTCCAGTAAAACGATCGACCCTATCTATGTAAATGCAGTGGAGGAACTGGGCAAAAAGGCCGCTCTGCGCGGACACGGCCTGGTATTCGGGGGCGGTAATGCCGGCTGTATGGGCGCGGCGGCGCGGGGTTTTCATGCGGAAAACGGAGAAATTCTGGCGGTTGTGCCGCGCTTTTTCCGGGTGGACGGCGTTTTGTATCCGCACGCCTCGCGTATGTTTTTTACCGATACCATGCGCGAGCGCAAACAACTGCTTGAATCTCTTTCAGACGTGTTTGTCGTTTCCCCCGGCGGAGCGGGTACCTTTGATGAATTTTTCGAGATCCTTGCCCTCAAGCAGTTAGGCCGCCACACCAAGGCCATTGCGATCTATAACCCGGGCGGGTTTTACGATGAACTGCTCTCGTTTTTAAAGTCCGTCGCCCAAAAGAATTTTATGAATGAAAAGGTCAATACCGAGCTTTACCGTGTCTTTTCCGATCCCGATGAACTTTTGGATTACCTCGAAGCCTACGTCCCGCAGGAGCAGGATCCGGCGGCGCTCAAGGACATCGGCGTTGCCAAGTAGTTTTTTATCGGAAAACTTTTAAAAAAAGTATTCCGACCCCTTTCAAAAACTTTACCTCGAAAGCCAAGAAAAGCTTCCCTTTTCGGGAAGCTTTTCTTGTTGGAAAACGGTTTTTAAAGTTTTAGGCTTTCCCTTAAGGGAAAGCCTAAAAAAGCCCGGTGCTGTGGATTCACAAAGAAAAAAATTTTTCAGTCTCAAAATTTTTTTAGAATAAGGATCAAGATTCGGATTCTTGTTTTTGAAGATATTCGTCTATGATCACTTCAATTAGATTATTTACACTTCTTTTTTGTTTTTCGGCTTTTTGTCTTAGTAGTTGAAGTATTTCTTCATCGAGCCGAACATTTACTTGAAATTTTTTCACTTTCATACCACCTCGGTACTATTTATATTCCTTTTATATGAAATGCAAGACAGTATCACAGCATAACTTTGAATACATTTTGAGTAAATTCTATGAAAATGCTTGACAAATATACCGTTATAGTAATATATAGTATAAAAAAACATAACGAGGTGTTATTATGAGAGAAACGATCGAAAAAATTTGGCGTAAGCAACTGCAACCGTATGAGAAATGCGGGAGTAACAACGAAGAGATTAAAGCATTGGAACGCTTGCTCCAGCGCAACTGTGAAAAGCTGGAAAAAGCTTTAAGTGAAAAAGAAAAAGAGACGTTAGAGAAATACAATGATTGTTGTAATGAATATGTAGATCTCATGATGGAGCAAGCCTTTTGTGATGGTTTTTGTCTTGGTGCTCGCATTGTGGCTGAGGCCATTGCCGGAACGAACTGATAAAAAAGTTTTGAAGATTTTCAAGGGACTTTTTTAAAAGTCCCTTGAATGGGTTTCAGGGCAGAGCCCTGAATTTTTTTTACTTTGTGCGCAGTGCGCGGGCGGAATTGAGAATCGCCAAAATACAAACGCCCACGTCGGCAAAAATGGCCAGCCAGAGCGGAATCTCTACCCCCGGCAGGAAGATATTGGGCAGCAGCACGCACAGCTTAACCAAAATGGAAAACGCAATATTCTGGCGGACGATCGCCAGTGTTTTGCGGGCGATCCGAATCGCCAGCGGGATCTTTTTGGGATGATCGTCGATCAGCACCACATCCGCCGCTTCGATCGCCGCGTCAGCGCCGAGCGACCCCATGGCAATGCCGATATCTGCACGGGCGAGCACCGGCACGTCGTTCATGCCGTCGCCCACGAAAGCAACGTTTTCATTTTTCTCTTTTTCATTCAGTAGGTCTTCAAACAGCGTCAGTTTATCCTGCGGCAGGAGATTTCCGTGAACCTTGCGGATCCCCAGCTCCGCGCCGATGTGCTCTGCCACCGACGCTTCGTCGCCGGAGAACAATTCGATTTTTTCGATCCCAAGTCTCCGGATCGCCGCAACGGCTTCGGCGGAGTCCTCCTTTAACTGATCGCTGATGACAATGTGCCCGAGGTATTTTTCACCGGCGGCAACGTGCACGATCGTGCCGTCGTGGCAGCATTTATCGCACTGCGTGATCGCAGCGCCGATTTGCTGCATCAGCTTTTCGTTGCCTACGTAAATCTTTTTTCCGTCCAGCTCGGCGCAAACGCCCAGTCCCGCCCATTCTTCAACCTTGCCGATGCGACCTTTGTCGATTTCCTTGTTGAAAGCGGCCTTCAGCGAATGCGAGATCGGGTGATCCGAATAGTTTTCACAAGTAGCCGCCAGTTCCAAAAGCTCCTCTTCGGAAACCTCGTCCGGGTGGATCGCCGTGACGGCAAAAACGCCTTTGGTGAGCGTGCCGGTTTTGTCGAAAACAACAGCGCTTGTTTTCGCTAATTTTTCCATACTGTCCGCGCCTTTTACCAAAATCCCGACCTTTCCGGCGCCGCCGATGCCGCCGAAAAAGGCGAGCGGCACGGAAATCACCAATGCGCAGGGACAGCTGATGACAAGGCAGGTGATCGCCTTGTGCAGCCAGTACAGCCAGTCGCCCGCAAAAATCGGGGGGATCACCGCCAGCGCTACCGCCGCCAGCACCACGATTGGTGTGTAGTAGCGGGCAAAGCGGGAAATAAAGGTTTCCGCATGCGACTTGGTTTCGCCGCTGTTTTCAATGAGGGCAAGGATTTTGGAAACCGAGCTTTCGCCAAAGCTTTTGGTGGTCTGCACCTTCAAAACACCGTTCATATTAACACAGCCGCTTAAGATCTCGTCTCCCGCCGCCACCTCGCGCGGGCGGGATTCGCCGGTCAGCGCCGCCGTATCTAAAAAGGAATTTCCCTCGATGACAACTCCGTCCAGCGGCACCTTTTCGCCGGGCTTAATGAGAATGGCTTCTCCCACCGGTACCGCATCGGGCGACACTTCTTTGATCTGTTCTCCTGCGATAAGGTTGGCTTTGTCGGGGCGGATATCCATCAGCTCTGTGATCGAGCGGCGGCTTTTCGCCACGGCAAGATCCTGGCAAAATTCGCCGATCTGGTACAGCAGCATGACCAATACCGCTTCGTGGTATTCGCCCGTGCCTACCGCGCCGATAGTCGCCAGCGCCATCAGAAAGTTTTCATCAAAAAGCTTGCCGCGGAGTAAATTGCGCACGGCTTTCCAAATGACGTCGTATCCCGCCGCCACGTAGGACGGCAGGTACAAAAGCATCGCCAAAAGGCTTTCTTCTTCAACGATACCGACTCCTTCCAGCACTTTTGCGATCAAAAACAGCGCCGCTGCCGCCAAAATGCGCCAAAGCACTTTCTTTTCGTCGTCTTCCATTTCGTATTTTTGCACAAGAATCTTGCAGTCCGGCTCGACCTCGCCGCAGGTTTTGACTACTTTTTTGAAAACGGAATCAAAAATATTGTCTTCCGCTTCCAAAGTCAACTTCATGGAAAGAAAATTCACGCTCACAAAATCCACGCCCGGAATTTTTTTGGCGGCTTCCTCCATTTCCATCGCGCAGTGCGCACAGTCTAAATTTTCCAAGCGATATTGCTTTCTCATAACTCTCTGATGTGCTCCAATCCTTTTTCTGTAATGTCTTGTACGTGTTCGTCCGCCAGGGAATAGAAAAGCGTTTTGCCGACCCGGCGGTATTCCACAAGCCGCGCGGTCCGCAGCGTTTTCAGCTGGTGGGAAACGGCCGAGGGCGTGCTTTCCATAAACAAGGCGATATCCCCTACGCACAGCTCTTTTTGCGCCAAAAGGCAAAGGATCTTCATGCGCGTAAGATCGCTGAAAACCTTAAAAAATTCCGCCAGCACCGCTACTTCCTTTGTTTGGGGAAGCTGACTTTTTAGGTGAGCGGCCTCTTTTTCCGATAAAAAATGAAACCCGTTTTCCTGTTCCGGAAGCCCCATATATCAAATCTCCTTTCATATGAGCATTTGTTCATATGTTATTATATACATTCCGATCAATTTGTCAACCCGATTTTTCAATTTTTTTAAAATTTTTTTCATGAGAGGGAATGGAGAAAGGAAAACGCCGAATAGTCCTCTTCTGCGTCGCTGTCTGTGGGAAGCTCCTGTAGAAGCGCGGCTTGAAAAATGGCCTTTTTCCCGTATTTAGAACGGATACTGTCCATCACGCGATCAATCCTTTCGGCGCGCAGATTCTCTTTTTCCTGAAACAGTGAAAGCTGCAAGCCGTCCTTGGTGCTGAAAAGCCCGATCGCGCGCACGCTCACGCTGCGCAGCGGCTTTCGAAACGGATATTCTTCCCGGAACAGGGAATAGGCGGCGCGCGCGATGGCCATGGTGGAATCGGTCGGGACGGGAAGCTTTCTTTGAAATTCCTTGCAGAAAAAGTTTTGATCTTTTAAGGTGATCGCCACGCCACTTGCCGCTTTTCGGTGGAAGCGCAGCTTGCGGCCGATCTCTTGCGTCAGACTCAGGATCGCCAGCCACACCTCCTCCGGCGTTTTTAAATCCTTCGGGAAGGTTCTGCCGTGACTGCAGCTTTTCATCGGCGGTTCTGCCGTGCAGGGCAGAACGGGGCTTTCGTCTTTCCCGGAGGCGGCGTTTTTCAGCCAAAGTCCGTTTTTTCCGAATTTCATTTGTAAAAATTTTTCATCGCATGCAGATAATTTCCCGATTGTATCGATCCCGAAAAAACGTAAGGTTTTGGCCGTTTGCCGCCCCACACCCAAGAGCATATCCACCGGCAGGGGGAACACGGCTTCGGCAAAGGATTCCGGCGGCAAGAGGGTGGTGGCGTCCGGCTTTTTCAAATCGCTTCCCAGTTTGGCCAATACCTTATTAAAGGAAACGCCGCAGGAAATGGTCACGCCGCAGTCCCGGCGAATGCGCTCGCGCAAGGTGCCGGCAATGGAAAAGCCCTCCCCGAAAAGCCGGCGCGAAGCGGTTACGTCCAACCAGCATTCGTCCAGACCAAACGGCTCCACCAAGTCCGTATATTCCCGGTAAATAGAAAAGGCCTGACGGGAAACCGCCACGTATTTTTCAAAATGCGGTTCCACTAAAATAAGCTCCGGGCATTTTTCCTTTGCCTGCCAGATCGCCTCGCCCGTGGCGACGCCGCATTTTTTGGCAAGCTCGTTTTTTGCCAGCACAATGCCATGCCGCTCGCTTTCCCTGCCGCACACGGCGATCGGTTTTTCGCGCAGCTCCGGGTGATCCCGGCACTCCACCGAGGCGTAGAAATTATTCATATCGCAGTGCAAAATCTGCCGTTCCATCTATTTTTTCTCACCTTTCCGCTTGACAAAATTTGTTCGCTATTTTATAATAAACACGAACGATTTTTCGCTATCAGTATACACGAACGAATTTTCGTTGTCAAGAGGAAAAACATGTAAATCTGTTCGCTTTTAAGGAGAAAGAGCATGACCTTTGCAGAAAAATTAAAATCAAAACGCCAGGGCCTGGGGCTTTCGCAGAGCGCTTTGGCCAAAGAAGCCGGCATCACGGCGCGCACCCTGCAAAACTACGAAATGGGCAAGCGCTATCCTGCCAGCCTGGAGATCGCCCAGCGCCTGGCGCAGGCGCTCGGCACCACCTCGGCGGAGCTTTTGTCCGTCGGGGAGGAGAGTATTGTCGTCGCGCCTTCGCAGGACGCCCGCCGGCAATTGGCGGAACTGGTGGGGGCGGTGTCGGGGCTGTTCGCCGGCGGCGAACTTTCCGAGGAAGACCGCGACGCGGCCATGGAAGCGATCATTGCCGCCTACTGGGCGGCGAAAAAAGAAAACCGCAAATACGCGCCGAAAGAAAAACCGCAAAAATGACGCTGGACTATATCATTGCAAAAAGCGAGAGCCTGATCAAAAAGCACCGCACGCGCGACCCGTTTTGTCTGGCAAAGGAAATGGGGATCCGGCTGCTTATGTGTTCGGATTTTCATAAGCTCAAGGGAATGTACCGGGTGATTTTGCGCAACCGCTTTGTTTTCTTGAATGAAAACCTGCCTGAAGAAGAAAAAAAACTCGTTCTTGCGCACGAATTGGGGCACGACGCGCTCCACCGCGAATGGGCCGGCAAGGAAACCCTGCGCGACAGCGTGCTCATGGATTTTCGCTTCAAGCCCGAATACGAGGCCAATCTTTTTGCCGCCAACCTTTTGCTTTCCGACGAAGCGGTGCTGGAAGTTTTGCAGGACGAAAATTCGCTGGACGCCGCCGCGGCGCAGCTTGCGTGTCCGCCGGCGCTTCTGGCGTTGAAGCTGAAAATTCTGGAGCAAAAGGGGCATTCCTTCCGCGAGGTGCCCTATAACGACCGGTTTCTTGCGGAACAATAGAGACTTTTCTGGGGCCCCCATACCCCGGTGATCCCCAAAGCTTTTTGGATGATAAAGGGAAAAGGATTGAAAATCTCAAAAGATTAGGATAAAAGCCGCAAGGGCGGGCCGTTTGGCTCGCCCTTGCGGCTTCCTCTTTCCTCAAAAAGGATGGGAGCGTGTGCTTTACGCCATCGTTTTGAGCATTTTCGGCGTAACTTCATAAAGGAGAGGCCGGCCGCTGAGACAGCGCATGCATTCCTCCGCCATCGTTTCGGCCATACGGTGCGTTTCTCTGCCGATGCTGCCGGCAATGTGCGGCGCAGCCACGAAAAACGACCTCATCGAAACACGCCTTGCCATCGGTCAGATCGCGGAGCGCTGCGGGTTCGGCGACAGCAGCAATTTCAGCCGCACCTTCAAAAAGCAAAACGCAACGTCTCCCTCGCAGTTCCGGAAAAAATATGGGTAAGGTGAAAAAAGCGGGGGTAAATTTTTTGCAATCCCGGGAAATGCCCTTGCAAAGGCCTGAAAAGTGTGGTAAAATAGTGCCGCAATGAAAAGAAACGCTGGTTTCAAATGAAATTTGAAAGGAAAAGTTGTATGAAAATTCTCGTTATCAACGCAGGCTCTTCTTCCGTGAAATATCAGTTGATCGATATGAAAAACGACGCGCTTCTGGCCAAAGGGATGTGCGACCGTATCGGTATCGAAGGCGGCAATTTCAAGCATCAGGTGGAAGGAAGAGAAGATTATAAGATTCAGATTCAAATGAAAAATCACGGCGAGGCCATTCAGCTCGTGGTAAAAACCTTGACCGATCCTAAGCTCGGCGTCATTTCTTCGCTTTCCGAAATCGGCGCGGTGGGGCACCGTGTGCTGCACGGCGGCGAAAAATTCTCCGGCGCTGTGAAGGTGGACGAAGCGGTCATCGCCGCGATTGAAGAATGCTGCGAACTGGGACCGCTGCACAATCCGCACAACCTCACTGGGATCCGTGCTTGCGAAGAAATTATGCCCGGCGTGCCGCAGGTCGCCGTATTCGACACCGGTTTCCACCAGACCATGCCCGAATACGCCTATCTCTACGCACTGCCCTATGAATATTATGAAAAATATAAGATCCGCCGCTACGGCTTCCACGGCACTTCTCACCGCTACGTGACCTTGCGCGCCGCGGCCATGCTCGGCAAAAAGCCGGAAGAGATCAATATTGTCACCTGCCACCTCGGCAACGGTTCTTCCATTGCCGCCGTGCAGGGCGGCAAATGCCTGGATACCACCATGGGCGTCACGCCTTTGGAGGGAATCATCATG
>CANQBV010000018.1 GCA_947589595.1 uncultured Clostridia bacterium | reverse complement strand
TAGAAAACTGAATAATAAGCTGCCAATCAATTTGAATTTTTCGTACCGATGATTGATTCTTAGTAGGCAAAAAGCCACCTTTTCCTTTATAGTCCCAAGTCTTGTTGATGGAAAGGGATTGCCTTGAAAAATCAAAGTCCTGCGGCGTTATAGCCAGTGCTTCAGAAAAACGCATACCTGTTTTGGCAACAAGAAGAATGAACCAATCCCAATTTAACTCTTGTCCTAAGTCCAAATCCGAAAGAAGCTTGTGCAGTTCAAACTGATTGAGATACTTAATCTTCTTGTATCTCGGCTTCTTACCTTTGATGATAGCTTTTCTTGTCGGGTCTCGCTCAATGAGACCTTCGTCAACAGCGTCTAATATTGCCCCTTTGAGCTGATGGTGAAAATCCATTGTGGTTTGTCGCTCGTGTTCCTTTGCGTAATCGTTCAACAGTTTTTGATATGTAATGCGTGTCAACTCGCATACTTTCAAATCCGGAGCCAATCGCTTAATCCAAGACTGGGTAAGCAAATACTTGTCCATCGTGACCTTCCTTATCGCCCCTTCCTTGTACACAGTAATCCATTGTGCGTAATAATCGTAAAAATAGTCTGTTTTATTTATGTTGTTCAGCATAAAATCCTCCTGTAAAATAAGTTGACTCACGCTGATGAAGGGTGATAAGGTTGTCAAGGTTGCGGAAACAGTCTGCAATTAGTTGCTGCTCAGCCTTACTTTTCGGATAGCACACCATAGTTTTCTGAACGTTAGTCCTGCTTAATGATAATACTTTAATACCTTGCATAAGAGGTAAAAGCTGATGATGATAAGCGTCTGAATTTAAGTAATAACCGAGGTAACCCAATGCCATCTTGTTGCGTGGACGACATACCATAGTGTGGAGTCCCGACACGACATCTAATCCTTGTGAATTGCCTATTTCACAGGCTTTTCCGGTTGTTTCATCTTCTGCTGTATCAGCAATTATAATATCGCCATCTTGCAATAATGCACCCTTAAAATCGTCGCTGCTTTTTCCTGTCGCAAAAGGTATTTCATCGTTTTGAACATCTACGACAGAACCGTATTTTATAAGAATATCACCATAGTGAATATTTCTTACAGACCCACTCTCATAATTCAGTTCTGAACGAGATAAGGTGTTGTTAGGTATAGTACAATCAAACACTTCGTCGAACTTACGCTGTTCCCAAGTAATATAATCAAAATCTGTATTTTTAATAATTTTCAGAATTAAATAATACCATTTTCTCCTCTCGGTTCGATGAATCGGGAGGAGATTTTTTTATTTTCCAAAAATTTTTCAAAATTTTTTCAAAACCACCCCCCAAGAATCCTTTCCCATTTCAAACAAGTGAAGGGACTTTTAATTTTCTTTTCAAAATACCCCCATTTTTTCGCTTCCCGGTTCAAACAAGTGAAGGGGTAATAAAAATTTTTTTGAAATCGGGCGATTTTGGGTGTGCATTTTGACCCCCTTTGTCCAAATGAGTGAAAGGAGTTTTTACTATGGCAAGATTATCAAAGAAATTAAAACAGGAATGGGCATTATTCATCAATCCCAAAACAGGCAGAAGAACATACAACGATTTGTGCCGTAAATGCCGGAACGACTGTAAACAAAGCTTTCGGGCAATCGTTGTCAATTGTCCTTTGTATTGCTCAAAAAGAAGTGTCAAATCGCTACCAAACGGCAACGATTTCAACGATTCGGGATAAAAGGATAACAGATATTCAATTCAAAATAAAACGGCTTACAGAGAAAAACTTTGATATTTTCGGCACCTTTTTGATACAGAAAAACGGTTGTTGCAACTATCATTTTCACTCGCCGTTCAAAACAATTCAAATAGCAGGTAAACGTATAAATATATAAATAAATATATAGTTTTTACCTGCCGTAAAAGAAAGGACTTAAATATGATAGCAAATAAAGTATACACAAGAGACGAAATGAGAGAGGAACACATCATAACTACCGATTATCATTTCATAGACAAAGAGGGCGAATACTTCGCAAAACTGATAATGAGAGCAGAGGCAAGCAAAAATATGATGCGTCTTTTCTTTCAGTTAAGCGACGGAAGAAAGATTATCACGCCTGTGTTTTGGTGGCAGAGTTATCTCGGCTTTCATGAGATAGATAACGGTACAAATTTGAGATTGATTTATGAGAAAAACGGCAAAGGTATCGCTCTTAAAAAAATTGAAATATTGGACAAGGAGAATTTGAAATGCAGGAAACAATAAAGAACATCAACATAGATTTACTAATTCCATTTAAAAATCATCCGTTTAAGAAAAGAGACGGAATTGAAAAAGAAGAATTGACAGAGAGCATAAAAGAAAACGGATTGCTTGAGCCGATAATCGTCCGTTCTTTTTCCGCTGGTACTTATGAAATCATCAGCGGTCACAGGAGAGTTGAAGTTTGTAAAGAATTGGGAATGCAAACCGTTCTGGCAATAGTCAGAGATATGACAAAAGACGAAGCGGTTATTGCAATGGTGGATTCAAATTTACAGAGAGAACATTTACTGCCAAGCGAAAAAGCTTTTGCTTACAAGATGAAACTTGAAGCGATGAAACATCAGGGGAAAACTTCGTGCCAAGTTGGCGCAAAGTCAAGAACAGATGAACAGATAGCCGAAACAGTAAATGACAGTGCAAGACAAGTCCAAAGATATATCCGTCTAACGCACTTAATACCCGAACTGCTGAAACTCGTTGACGAAGAAAGGATAGCCTTTACTCCGGCTGTTGAGATTTCGTATCTGCCCGAGAATGAACAAAAGATGTTAGCCGAAGAAATAGAATACACAGATGCCACGCCCTCACTTTCACAGGCACAGCGACTGCGCAAATTCAGCGAACAAGGCAGACTGTCCATAGACACGATATTTGCCGTGTTAAGTGAAGAAAAGCCAAATCAGAAAGAACAGGTTAAATTCAAAACCGAAGATATCCGCAAATATTTCCCGAAAAGTTATACAAGCCTTGATATGCAAAAAACAATCATAAATCTGCTTGAAAAATGGCAGAGACAGAGAGAAAGAAACCGAAGGGAGGAGCGATAATGAATAAGAAAATCGACAGCTTATATGCGGCGTTTATGCTTATTGAAATTCTATATGAGCGTGGGCTTATAAACAAAGCCACACTTGACACCGTGAGAGAAAAAGTTAAATCCGAAAATCCGCACAATTCACAGGCGGCTTAATGTCAAATATACTTAAAAACACAAGGAGGAATTTTTATGACAAACACAATTTTTAAAAACAACACGAAAATCGGAAATCCTTACGATTTTCTTGACCGCAACAGACATCGCAAAATGGTCTTTTACGGCCGTGTGTCAACAGAACACGAAGCACAGATGGCTGCTCTTGAAAATCAAATTGAATGGTACGATGACCAAGCAAAACATCACCCCAACTGGGAGGTGCTGAACAAATATATCGACGAGGGAATAACAGGAACGCAGGCGAAAAAGCGACCGGCATTTCTGCAAATGATAGAGGACGCAAAGAAAGGAAAATTTGATTTGATTGTAACCCGTGAGGTCTGCCGATTTGCGAGAAACACCGTTGACACTCTTGTTACCACAAGAGAACTGAAAAATATCGGCGTTGAGGTGTATTTTGTGGAGGATAATATTTGGACAATGGACGGAGACGGTGAACTTCGACTGACAATTATGGCAACCCTTGCACAAGAGGAAAGCCGCAAAACCTCGGAGCGTGTAAAAGCCGGACAGCATATCAGCCGCCAGCAAGGTATGGTGTACGGCAGAGGGAACATCTTGGGTTATAACCGTAAAGCCAAATCCACATACACGATAAACCCCGAGCAGGCGGAAACCGTGCGAATGATTTTCGATATGTACTTACAGGGCGAAATGGGCGCATCCAAAATTGCGAACGAGCTCACACGGCTTGGACGAAAAAATGCATCGGGCTTGGTAAAGTGGTCACCGTGCGTAATTACGAGAATTGTTAATAACCCTACATATATGGGTTACCAGGCTTACGGAAAATCGTACAGCAACAACTATCTTGAACAAAAGCGAATACTTAATAACGATTTTTCCACATATATGCTCGTAAAAAGCGATTATGAGCCTATTATAACCGAGGAAGAATGGTATCGGTGTCAGGAAATCAAGCAACGGAGAGTAACAAAAACAATAGGCGTTTCTACCGACGGCAAGAAGAAACAACCGAATCACGGCAAAAACGAAACAAAAGACCTGTGGGCAACCAAATTGAAATGCCGATGCGGAGCGTCCTTCCGCAGAAACCGATGGCATAAAAATAACAACGCACCTTGGTCATACGGATACCTTTGCTATAACAGGTTGAACAATGGCTCCGCTCAAAAACGGCGTGACGCAGGATTGGACGATACCGGCTACTGCGACCAGACCGAAATACCCGATTGGAAACTTGAAATGATGGGCAAAATGATTATGGAGCAGGTATGGCGGACAAGAGCCGAAGATATAAAGCTTGCCTGTAAAATACTCAACGAATGTTATAAACCGGATATTAAAGCTCCTCGACAAAACAAATCGGTTATGCTTGCAAATATCGAAAAACTGAAATCCAAAAAGGATAATCTTTTGGATATGCGCAGCGACGGCGAAATCACAAAAGAGGAATTTTTGAACAAGAAAGAAGAAATCGACAAAAAAATTTCACAGCTGACCGCAGAATATGAAAAAGACGATTGCCCGACCGAAAGCGACGAAGCGGGTTTGGAGCTTAGTAAAATTGAAGCGGCGCTGAATGAGCTGATTGATTTTTCACAGCCGGTCTTGCCCCGTGAAATATATCAAAAGTTTGTTTCCAAAGTTACGCCTTACAGCAAAACTCATTACAGGTGGTATCTGAATTTAGACGGCACGGGAACACAGACGGCAGATGTTAAGGTGAACGGCAGAAAATCCAATGCGGCTGTCGCATTCTGCGAGGAGGGGGAAATTCCCCCGGTACATTTTAAAGAGATTATTTTCTTTAATATTTTGAAACAGGAAATTATAAATAAAAAATCGTTTTTCGTGGCTACTCTGCACAGGCTGCTTTGTCGGAGAAATCATTTTAACCTGCATTTTGTTAAAGGGCGAAGCCAAACAGTAACCAAAAGGCAAAACCAAATATAAAATTAGACCTTGCAGATGAATTTCCGCAAGGTCTTTTTTTGCGCCGAAAGCCTTGCAGCACGGGCAAAAATGTAAATAAAACTGGGATTTTATCGACATCTCCGACAAGCGGAAATTCTAACGCGGCTTGCCCCGAATTTGATAATGTGGTTTGCCCGAAAACAGCATTTTTGTTTCTTGCAAATCAATTGAAAAATGCCTTTTGCATCATTTGCAAAAGGCATTTTTTTCCTTGATTTTCACAGGACTTCTCTTGACTTTTTCGTCATTACGAGTAAAATTTTAAAGAGAAACATAGAATGGAAAAGCGTCATGAATTACATTGTTCTGGATTTAGAATGGAACCAACCGCGGTATCAAGGAGAAATGGTGAAAAGCCCTGTTCACCTTTTCGGTGAGATCATACAGATCGGCGCAGTTCGCTTAAATAAAAAATTTAAGATCAAAAAAGAATTAAGCCTTTTGGTACGCCCGAAATACTACCGGAAAATGCACAAAAAGGTATCGCGCATTACCGGCTTGAAAAGCGAAGATTTGACAAAAGCTCTCGCCTTTCCGGATGCGTTTAAAAAGCTTTCCCGGTTTTGTGGGAAAGACTTTATTTTCCTCACCTGGGGCACCGAGGATATTCCCATATTAAGAGACAACTTAAAGCTCCATTCGCTGGATTCGGACTGGATCCCCCAAAGCTTTGACCTGCAGGTTTTCTTTGCCAGTCAAATTGCCAAAGAGCATCGGCAGTTTGCTTTGGAGGACGCCATTGAAATGCTTGGGGAAAAGCCCTTTCAGGCGCACGACGCCCTGTGTGACGCCCGGAGTACCGCCATTGTTTGCCGGCATCTTGATATGGAAGAAGGGTTCCGGAATTATGCACGCCTTGCAGGAGATATTACGGCTCCGCCCTTGGAAACAAAAGAGCTTGGCGTTACCTTTGAAAATCGCAACGCCGCGCTGCAGGAATTGATTTCCTCTCCCATTGCCTGTCCCCGGTGCAGCGATTATCTGTATCCGGAACATATGTTTCCCCAAAATACAAACAAATACCTCTCTTTGGTTTCCTGTACGGATGGAGAAGAGTATTTGGTGCGTTTTAAAATGCTTCGCGCAGGGGAGAAAGGCGTTCGGGTAATTCGTGAAATATTTCTTGCGGATGACGCGCTTCTTGCTTTTTACCACGAAAAAGAAGACCGGTATCAACATCAGAAGGAAGCGGAAAGAGCTCGCGCCCACCGTAAAAGGCAAAGAAAAAAAGCCATGATGGTCACCGCGCTTTCTCTGGAAAGAAAATAAATGTATTTTTTCTTATCCGCATTGGGGGCATTCCTATTGCGGTTAGAATAAAGGAGTCCTTCCGTTTGGAGGGACTCCTTTTTGTATCCGAAAAGATTACAAATTTCATCCTTGCGAAATGGTAAAATATAGGTATAATAGAGATATAGAAACTTTCCGCTGAAATTTGGGGAGAGATGAAATGAAAAAAGGAAAATTTTTATATAAGAAATGGATCTGTCGCGGAGTCGCGGCGGTGGTGCTGTGCGCATTGCTGCTGCTCCCGGCTATTTTGCTGACCGGTTCGGAGAGATTTGCCGCGGCGCCGCTGCAGGAAGAAACACCTCAAACACCTCAGACAACCGAAGAAGCGGAGCTGCCGCACCAAACTGCCGATGAGAGTGATGAAATGCGCGGTGTTTATGTTGCTACGGTTTTAAATTTGAATTTTCCGTCCAAGCCCGGGCTTTCCGAAGAAGAATTGAAAAAAGAGATCGACCGCATTGTGCAGACCTCGGTTTCTGCCGGGCTGAATACCATTTTCTTTCAGGTGCGCCCCACGGGGGACGCGCTGTATGTATCCAAAATTTTTCCGAGTTCGCGGTATTTAGTAAAAACAGAAGGGGAAAGTCTTGCTTTTGATCCCTTTGCCTATTTTATTACCGCTTGCCGGGAAGCGCAGGTATCTCCGATCGCCTGGGTCAACCCATACCGAATCACCAATTTCACATCCGAAAATGCCGAAGAAGCCCTTGCCGCGCTTTCTGACCGAAACCCGGCGAAAATTCACCCCGATTGGTGCATTTTCTACGGCGGGAAACTGATGTATAACCCCGCCTTGCCGGAAGTGCAGGAATTGATCCTCTCCGGCATCCGCGAGATCTGTGAAAATTACGACGTCGACGGGGTCCTGTATGACGATTATTTCTATCCTTATCCGGTGAGCGGCGAAAGCTTTAAGGACGCGGAGGATTATGCTGCGCTGGCTGCTTCCGGGCAGAGCCTGGCGGATTGGCGGCGCGAAAACGTCAATACCATGATCCGTAAAACCTATGAAACCATAAAAGGAATCGATTCCGAGCTTTCCTTTGGCGTCAGTCCGTTTGGGGTTTGGCAGAATAAAGCCTCCGATCCTCGCGGCAGCAAAACAAGCGCTTTTGAAAGCTATTCCTCGCTATATTGCGATCCGCTCGCTTGGATCGAGGGTGGCTATATCGATTATATTTCCCCGCAAATCTATTGGGAACGCGGCTATTCCGCGGCGGATTTTGCCGAGCTTACCCGCTGGTGGAGCGCGCAGGTGGATGGTACCGCAGTCAAGCTCATTCCATCGCACGCTGTATATAAGGTTAGCGATTGGAAGCTGGGAGCCGATGAAATTTGCCAGCAGGTGCAGTTTGCTCGCGCCTACATGAACGTGGGAGGAAGTATATTCTATAGCTACGCTGCAATTGCGGAAAACACCGCCGGCGTGCGGGATGCTTTGAGCGAGCTCTATGAAGACGCGTTTTCAGTTTCCGAAAGCGTTCCGTTTACCGGCCGCGGGATCTCTTTCAGCTTTCCCAGGAATTCCTATTCCACAACGCTGCCGTTTGTTTTTGTACTGGCTTCTTCCGACCCGTCTGTGCCGGTCTATTCCGAAACGGGGAAGGTTGCTCGCACCAAAAGCGGTTTCTTTTCCATTCATCAGGCGTTAAATTACGGCGCCAACCGGCTGACTCTTTCGCAAAACGGAGAGCAATATACCTTGGTTATCAATCGCGTGCAAAACAATTCCTCCAATGACCTGGGACGGTTTATGATCAAAAGTACCGTTCCGGCAAAAGCGGAAATTGCCGCTGCGCGCAGCGGCAAAAAGCTTGATCTGCAGGTTGTGGCGCCTTCCGGGAGCGTGGTTTCGGCGAGTATTGGCGGTCAGACCGTGCGGCTCAACGCGCAGGGGTCAGTTTCCGGTTCCGGTGAATATATTGCGCAAACCTATACCGGCACATATACTATGCCTGTCGTACGCGATGGGGAAGAGATGCAGAAAATCGGCACGATCATTTTCACTTGTACACGCAATGAGAAAAGCGTATCCGCAGAAGGCGGCGAGCTTTTTGTAATTCCCGAAAATCTTCATCTGAAAGCTACGGTGGTGAAGGATTATTCGTTTTTGAAAATATCGCCTACCAGTTCATTTTATGAGGACTATCTGAATACCAATCGCGGCATGGAGGATGAAATTATTGCTCAGCAGGGCAAATATTACCAGCTTGCGTTTGGCGGCTGGATCCATGAGGATAATATTGCGATCGAAAAATCAGCAGCGCTTTCCGCGGCTTCCATTGGCGCTGTTTCTTCGGAAAGCAAGGATGGGAGATTTGAAATCCTGTTTCCGGTATCTCGCAGCGTGCCGATCCATGCGAAAATAAAGGACGGCGCGCTTGAAATTTCGCTTTTCCACCTGGCGTCCTCCGGTACGGCAAGCCTTGCGGAAAATCCGCTTTTTTCTGCGATCCGGAAAACCCCCTCCGGCGACCGGACGGTGTTTTCTCTTTCGCTCTATAACGTGGAAAACTTTTACGGTTTTGATTATACCTATACCGATTCCGGTATCCTTTTTTCCTTTACCTTACCGCAAAAGCTTCCCGACAGTGAAACGCCGCTGCAGGGAAAGCGCATAATCGTTGACGCCGGGCACGGTGGAAACGATTCCGGCGCTCTGGGCTATCTTTCCGGTCATAATGAGAAGGATTTGAATCTTTCCGTCGCGCTGGCACTTTCAGAAAAATTGAAGGCGCTGGGTGCCGAGGTCTTTCTTACCCGCTCGGACGATACTGCGGTTTCGCTGAATGAAAGAATGGATTTTTTAAATGAAATTCACCCTGACTTTTGCGTTTCCGTGCATCACAACTCGGTAGTGGAATCCAGCGATACCAATGCCGCCCGCGGTGTGTTGGGGCTTTATTGGTCTGACGCCGGTTTGGGTCTTGCCAAGCCCCTGCAGCAAAGCGTTCGCCAGGCGCTGAGCGCTTATAACTACGGTGTGAATGCGCAGGAATTAGCGCTCTGCCGTAACTATAAATTTCCACAGGCACTTTTGGAGCTGGGCTTTATTTGTTCACCGGCGGAATATGAACGCCAGCTGCGTGCGGACTATGCCGATACCTGCGCTGAAGCGATCGCAAATGGCGTTTTGGAGTATTACCGAAACCAGGCAGGCTTTTTGGAGGGGAATCGATAATGCAGCTGTTTACCATTGTTTGTTCCGTATTGACTTGTCTTTGCTTTGCGTTTGTGATTTTTATTGTTGTTTTGATGTCCTTCAACGTGCGTTTGTACCGCAAAACCGCGCCGCTGGAAAAGGATCCGCAGGCGCAGGCGGCTGTCATACAGGAAATGCTCAACCACACAAAGTGGAAGCCTCTCCGCAATGCGCTCATGCTGCAGCTGTGCGATTCTCTCCTGCGGGCAGGCGAAAAGAAAAAAGCGCGGGATCTTTTTCCTTTCGTTCGTCCCAAGTCGCTCTTTTTAAACGAAGCGCTTTATTGGGATTTGAAGCGGGCGCTGAACTAGGAGAAAGCCGCCTCGCTCGAGGCGGCTTTTCCTGAAAAGGGAGCTATCGAAATTCTGCGAAACTTTGCGGCGTTGTATTTTTCTCATAATTTTTATAAAAAAGGCGGTGCTATTGATGCGCCGCCTTTTTCAGCATTATTTATAAACGCTTTCTTTGCCTTTAATACTCAGCGCTTCCTCGCCGAGATAAGCCACAACGTCCATGCCGAGGTACTGTGCCATATCGCGCATTTCGGCAACGGTGTTAATATTGACGTTGATACCGTTTTTCAGGCGGTCTTGCATGGCAAAGACTTCTTTTTCGCCATGGGTGTAAATACGGGTCTGGCCTTCGGCTTTGGGAGCGTCGCGCAACTCTTTCAGATAAGCGGAAAGGTGCGCTTTAATGGCATCAGGGTCGCCGCAAATGGCGGGATCCATAACAAAGAAGCCGTGGCAAATACCACCCTTACCGCCGGACCCGGTTTTATCGGAAGTCGTACCGAGCGAAACGATAGAGGTAAACAGTTCTGCCACCATGCCCCAGCCATAGCCCTTGTGGCTGCCGGTGTCTTCGGAAATGCCGCCGAGAGGCAAAATACCGCCGCCCAAATGATCGTTAATGCAGCGCAGCACGTTTGCCGCGTCGGTAGAGCCGTTGCCGGTAGCGTCGATCGCCCAGCCGTCGTGCAGGGGCTTATCCAGTTTATTGTAGACTTCCAGCTTTCCGCGCGTGACCACAGTGGTGGAAGCGTCGAACAGAAAGGGGTAAGGTTCCGCCGGGAAAGCAATGGCAATGGGGTTGGTACCCAGCATGGCTTTTCTGCCGTAGGTCGGCACCATGATGGGGTTGGTGTTGGTGGTGGAAATACCGATCAGTCCCTGGTCGGAAGCCATTTTGGCATAATAACCGGCAATACCGTAGTGGTTGGAATTGCGAACGGTAACGAACGCCATACCCACCTTTCTGGCTTTTTCAATGGCAAGCTCCATTGCTCTGTAAGCGACGACCTGTCCCATGCCGTCCTTGGCGTCGATCACGGCGGAAACGGGAGTTTCAAACACGGTTTCGGGCTTCGCGTCTACCTTGATCATTCCTTTTTCAATGCTCTTGTGGTAGCGTACCAAACGCTGCGTGCCATGCGATTCAATACCGAACAGATCGGAAAGCAGCAGTACGTCGGTAATGATTCTGGCTTCTTCTTTATTAAAGCCGAATTTTTCAAAGGCATCCTCACAGAACTTTTTAATTTTCTCGTAAGGATAATTCATGTAGTTGTCCATAAGTTTCCTCTTTTCTTAGTTTCCCGTATATTATACAGTATTTGCTTCTTTCTGTCAACAAATTCCCGCGGAAATTCCGCTATTTTCCGCTTGGGAAGCATAAAAAAAGAGAGCCGTGCGGCTCTCTTTTTTTATCTTTGATTTATACTTCAGGCTGAGGAGCTTCGACCGGGCAAACGCCGGCGCAAGCACCGCATTCGATGCACACTTCGGGGTCGATGCAGGCCTTGCCTTCATTTTCGCTGATCGCGCTGACAGGGCATTCATCAACACAAGCCAGGCAACCAACACATTCATCAGAGATCTTGTATGCCATAGGGATACCTCCAAATAATTTTTCTATCCATATTATAGCAGGAATATTTCAAAAAACAAGAGGTTTTTCAAAATTCGATTCACAAAACGGTTACCCTATGGTTACTGCTTTGATTTGGGTTCTTCTTTTTTCGGTTTCGGCAGTACCTTCAGCTCTTGAGCAGGGTAGGTGCTGATCACCGCGGTATCGCCGTCCAGCCGCACTCTGCATTTTTCCGCCAGAACGTTGGTTTCCAGCACCGTGCCGTTTCCGTCGGGAGTTTGTACATATTGATCCTGCTTCGGACAAAGCTTTGCGGCTTTGGAATAGGTGTCGTTTTCATAGCGCAGGCAGCACATCAGCCGTCCGCAGGTCCCGCTGATTTTAGCGGAATTGAGGGAAAGATTTTGTTCCTTCGCCATTTTGATCGAAACCTGCTGGAAATCCTCCAGGAAGGTATTGCAGCAAAGCGGTCTGCCGCAAATGCCGAGTCCTCCCAGCTGTTTGGCTTCGTCGCGCACGCCGATCTGTCGAAGCTCAATCCGCATTTTAAACACAGAGGCTAACTCTTTTACAAACTCACGAAAATCCACTCTGCCTTCGGCCGTGAAATAAAAGACCAGCTTGGAGCGGTCGAAGGTGCAATCCACATCGGAAAGCGCCATAGCCAGCCCGGAGCCTTCGATTTTCTGATACCAGACCTTGCGCGCCCTTTCCTCGAGCTCCTTTGCTTCGCGGTGGTGCGCCAAGTCCTCTTCCGTGGCAATGCGCAGCATTTTTTTCAGAGGCGGTACCACCTCGCGGGAGGTGACAGTTTTATTGGCGACGCTCACTTGCCCCAATTCCACGCCGCGACTGGTTTCCACAACCACAGAATCGCCGAGAGCAAGCGTTTTGCCGTTGGGATCAAAATAGTAGGTTTTTCCCACCGGTTTAAAACGAACGCCGATGATTTCGTAGCTTTCTATATTATTTTCTGCTCCGTCCGTTTGCGGAATCGCTTCCGGCTTTTCAGCCGCCGGAGCGGGAAATCCCGCTTTTTTGAAACGGATTTTTGCTTTTTCCTTGTTTTTCATGAATCCCTCTTAAAAAACGTTGTAACTGATATTTTCGGGGTACGCCACCTTGATATCCGCGCCGATCGCCCGTAATTTTTCGATCAGGTTTTCATAGCCGCGGAAAATATGATGAATCTCTTCAATTTCCGTAATCCCGGGGGTCGCCAGCGCGGCAATCACCATGGCGCTGCCGGCGCGCAGATCCACTGCGCGGACACTTGCCGCATGAAGCGAAGGCACTCCGGTGAATTCAGCGGTTCTGCCGTTTACCTGGATTTTGGCGCCCATACGCTTCAGTTCTTCCACATAACGAAAGCGCGATTCCCATACGTTTTCCGTCAAGTGAGAAATGCCTTTGGCAAGACAGAGCAAAACGCCCATCTGCGGATTCATATCAGTGGGAAAACCGGGGTAGGGCTGTGTTTTTACATTGACGTGCTGCAATTCCTCATCCCCGCGGGAAACAGTTAAAGAATCGCCGTCTTCTTCTACTTTAACGCCCATTTCACAAAGCTTGGCGGTCACAGAATCCATATGTTTGGGAATCAGATTCGTCACTTTTAAATTTCCGCCGGTGGCGGCCGCGAGGATCATAAAGGTGCCGGCTTCGATCATATCGGGAACAATGGTATAGGTTCCGCCGTGCAGTTTTTTTACGCCGAGAATCTTGATCACGCCCGTACCGGCGCCGCGAATATCTGCGCCACAGGCATTGAGAAAGTTTGCCGTATCCACAATATGCGGCTCATGCGCCGCGTTTTCAATTACAGTGATACCCTCCGCTCTCACGGCGGCCAGCATCAAATTGATCGTACCGCCCACGGTAACAACGTCCATGTAAACTGAATTTCCGTGTAAAACGCCGTCCGGGCAGCTGGCTTCTATGTACCCGCCGTCTATCTTGGCGTCGGCTCCCAGCGCTTCGAATCCCTTAATATGTTGGTCGATCGGCCGGACGCCGAAATCGCACCCGCCCGGCAGCCCAACGAAGGCCCTGCCGAATCTGCCCAGCTCCGCGCCGATCAGATAGTAAGAAGCGCGCATTTTGCTGACCAATTCATAGGGAGCCACACACGGTGCGGCACTGGAGGAATCGATTTCAACTGTATTTTTGTCCAAATGACGGACTTTCACACCGATCGATCTGAGAATTTCCAGCGAAACATTCACATCGCTGATATCCGGCAGATTTTCGATGATACATTTATCTTCAGTCAATATCGTGGAAAAAAGAATCGCCACTGCGGCGTTTTTCATCCCGGATACCGGGATTTCGCCATATAAAGGCTTTCCACCGGAAATGATAATTTTCCCTTTGCTTGTATCCATAGAAGAAAATCCTTTCGCATATTACATTTCATTATAGCAAACAGAAGAAAACAATTCAAATAAAAGCATTAAAATTAACAATTGCTTTACATTCGTTTGCACCGGCACCAGTAGAAAACGCTATCTTTACAAAAAAAGAAAGCCATTCTTATTTTATGCCGATTCTGAATTTCCTGTGTCATGAGAAGCAGGGAAGGTTTTTTGTCAGCTCCTGCGCGTTAAAATTGAAATGGGAAATGGCAGAGAACAGATTGACGTTACTCGCATTGGCAAGCAGCATATCCTCCGCCAGGTCAAAAAGCTGAGCCGCTTTTTGCGGCGAAGTGACCGCCGCCAGGTCGGAAAGCAAGACAAAGTCCGTAAAAAATTCCGGCACAGAATCCGCGTCGTAAATACGGCAAAGAATGTCCCGCAGGGCAAGCTTTGTCATACGGAAAAGCGCATCGACCTCACTTCTTTCGGAAAGCGAGGGAGAATAAATACGGCAGAGCACGGAAAAGCCTTTGCCGTCCAGCAGCGCCTGAAAATAAGAAACGACGCATGCGCGCAGCGTGTGCAGCTTTTCGTCATGCGCGATCTCCAACGCTTTCCCTAAAGACCCGCGGGAAAGCAACCAGGCGATTTCCCATTGATCCTGCGGGACCCCTTTTTCCCGGAGTGCCTTTTCCAGTGTTTGCCGGTCCAGCGGGAGAACGACGCCCTTTACCGCACGGCTTCGCACAGTGGGAAGAAGACGGGATTGATCTTCGGTCAAAAGAAAGAAAACACTGTTTTTCGGGACTTCTTCTATGGTTTTTAACAGGGCGTTCTGCGCTTCTTTGTTCATCATTTCACTGTGCTCGATAATGAAAATACGCCAATCGCCCTGAGAAGGGGAGAGCTGTGTTTTTTTTAAAAATTCGCGCACCATATCGACGGAGATGATTTTTTTGTCCTCCGGGGGGCGCAGCTCGCAGACGTCAATATATTGACCTGACAAAATCTGCCGGCAGTTTTTGCAGGTAAGGCAGGGCTCACCCTTTTCGTTTTTATGCTCACAACAAAAAGCGGCACTGACAAACCTTGCAATCGTGAGTTTGCCCGTGCCGTTTGCCCCTTCGATCATATAGCAGCCGGCGCAGTTACCGGTTTTAGCTGCGTCGAGAAGCAGTTGCAGTAGTTTTTGATTGCCCAGAATCAGATTCATATAAAAAATTATGCTCTTTCAAATTTCTCCACGTCCACTACAAAAATCGTAGCGCCGCCCACGGTGATCTCCACAGGATAGGGAGCCACACCGGGATTGAACTGGGAATAGTCGATCGGCATGAGCTGGGTTCTGCGTTTGGAATGCTCCTTGATGATCGCCGTCACGTCTTCCACCTGTTCGTTTTCTACCACGGAAATCAGCGTGGTATTGCCCTTCATCAGAAAACCGCCGGTCGAAGCAAGCTTGGTAATATAAAAACCCTCTTTGCGTAAAGAGCGCAGCACGTCCTGCGCATCGTCATTGTTTACAACGGCAAATACCATTTTCATTGAGCTTTCCTCCCAACTTCTTTTCATTCAATTTTAAATTCAATACCTATATTGATAGTATAGCATGTTCGGCTTGAATTGTCAAAAGGAAATTCAAGAAATATTCATCTTTTTTTCATTTTTTTGCGATTTTTTCTAAAAAAAGAAATGCTCCGCGGGATTGCGGAGCATTTTAAAGGTTTTTATTCGGTTTGCAGAGCAATAACAGGGTCTTTGTTTGCGGCGAGTCGGGAGGGAATCAGTCCGGCGATCAGTGTGAGAACGATGCTGATAATCACCAGCGCAATCGCGCCGCCTGTGGGCATGATCGCACCAATGTTGGAAATACCGGTCAGACTGCGGATAATCCAGTTGATTGGCAGGATCAAGAGCAGTGTTACCAAAATACCGATCGCGCCGCTGGCGAATCCTTCGATGATAGTTTCGGCATTGAACACGCGGGCAATGTCCTTTTTGGAAGCGCCGATCGCACGCAGAATCCCGATTTCCTTGGTGCGTTCCAGTACGGAAATGTAGGTGATAATGCCGATCATAATGGAAGATACGATCAGTGAAATCGCGGCAAACGCAACCAAAACATAGGAAATGGCGTTGATAATCGTGGAAACCGAGGACATTAAAAGCGCCATGTAGTCGGTATAGCTGATCTGGTCGGCTTCTTCGTGCGCGTCGTTATAGGTCGAGATCATATCGGCTACCTCGTCTTTGTTGCGGAAGGTTTTAACATAAATATTGATTGCGCTGGGGGTTTCCTTATTTACGCTGCCGATCAAAGCCAGGTTGTCTTCCAGCGTACTGTCTGAATAGGTGGCCGGCATATACAGATCAAACAGCGCCAGCATAATTTCATCGGAAAAGCTGTTTTCCGTGCCGGGCACAATGGCTGCCGTCAGCATGGCGGCAAGCTGTTCCTGCGGAAAGGCGGCAAGATTTTGCTCCACGGTTTCGCGGTAAGTGGCGCGATAGTTCCGGGCAATAAATTCGCCCACCGCGCCGAACAGTTCCTCATCGCTCATTTGTGTAATGTAATCGGCAATATAAGAGGTATCGACGCCTTCCTGTTCCTGCTCTTTAAACGCGGCGATGGCTTGTGCTTCCAAGGTTTCCCGCGTGGCGTTTGCGAGGGTCTGTTCTACAAATGCCGAAACCTCGTTTTCACTGGGGGTTCCTTTTCCGTCCAGGAAGGCCGCCGCCTTTTCCGCAGCGGACAGTGTGCCGAGATATTCGCGGATCAGGGCGATTTTTTCTTCGTCGGTGTATTCTTCGGTATCCTGCGTTTTAAAGGGAAGACCGCTGATCGCGTCTACCGATTCATCCGCCAACTGATCTTTTACAACCTCACATTCGGCGGCGCGGTCGATCAGATAATCCACCAGGGCGGCGGGGTAACCAATGGTACCGGCTTCCAACATACCGGAAACAGCTTCTTCATTTTGACGGATCACGCCGCAGATCTTTAAATCCACCGCTTTCTTGCTGCCGTATAAATATTCCAGGCCTTTTTCTGTGGCGAAAAGATCGGTATAGGTGCCGTCGGCGTTTTTCTGGTAGAAATCACCCGCGGGAATCAATTTGAATTCTTTACCGCAGAATTCTTCATAGCTGAAAGAAAGAAGAGCGGATTCCGGCTTGGAATCTTTGTCGGCCTGGATTTCCCGGAATATATCCTCCGCCGATTTTAACCCCAAAACGCCGAGGGTTACGTCGCTGACCTCGTTGCGCTCATTGACGATCAAAAGCGCTTCGTTATAGGCCTGGGGCCAGGTACCGTAGATCAGATCATATTGCTCCTGCAAAAGCGGACTGACCAGCTCTCCGTTTTCTCCGGGCAGGATCTCTTGCCAGATTTTCATTGAGTTGAAGTTATTGCCGCCCCTGCCGATACCGGCTGCGGAATCGGTATCGATTTCAATGCCCATCTGGGAATAGATGCGCTGCATCAGAGTGGGAACGTCGGTTTTGATGATCTCTCCGTTCGGCTCGGTCGTATAAATGTTGAGCGGCAGATCGTAAACGTATTGCACATTCGAGGCGTAATCCAGAATATTGCTGTTCTGCAAGTACTCGCGAAACAGGGCGAGGTTGTTTTTCTGAGTTTCCGCATAGAGGAAGGTATTCATCATTTCCGCCATGACGTTCGCCGAATATACCGCATCGAGCTCATGCTCGTTTTCAAGCCGTTCCTGTCTTGCACCCATTAAGGAGGTAATAAGTGCGGACATATCCACATTTTCCGACTGGATCGAAATCGGGTAAGAGGAAAGCGTATCCTCCTGCACGCGAAAAATGTAGGAATTGATCCCATTGGAAAGAGAAAGGATCAGCGCGATCCCGATGATCCCGATCGACCCGGCGAAAGCGGTCAGAATCGTGCGGCCCTTTTTGGTCATCAGGTTGTTTAAGGAAAGAGAAAGCGCCGTCAAAAAGGACATGGCAGGCTTTTTTTTCACGCTCGAATCGGCCGCTTTTTCACGCGGCTTTTTTTCCTCAGTGCTGTCAAAGGGGTTGCTGTCATCGGTGATCTGGCCGTCTAAAAGACGAATGATGCGCGTGGAGTATTCATCTGCCAGCGCGGGGTTATGCGTGACCATAATAACCAGCCTGTCCTTGGCAATTTCCTTTAAAAGCTCCATGATCTGGACGCTCGTTACAGAATCCAGTGCACCCGTCGGCTCGTCTGCCAGTAGAATATCGGGGTTATTTACCAGCGCGCGGGCAATCGCAACACGCTGCATTTGCCCGCCGGACATTTGGTTGGGCTTTTTGCGGATCTGATCCTTCAGCCCCACCTGCTCCAAAACGGCGATCGCTCTTTTTCTGCGCTCGGCTTTGGAAACGCCGGAAAGCGTAAGCGCCAATTCCACATTGGCCAGTACGCTTTGGTGCGGAATAAGGTTGTAGCTTTGAAATACGAAACCAATGGAATGATTGCGGTAAGCGTCCCAATCCGCATCGGTATAGTCCTTGGTGGAAACGCCGTCGATTACCAAATCGCCCGAAGTATAGTGATCCAGGCCGCCGATCATATTGAGAAGCGTGGTCTTTCCGCAGCCGGAAGGGCCGAGAATCGAAACAAATTCGTTTTTGCGGAATTGCAGATTGATCCCTTTCAGTGCTTCAACCTTTTCATCTGCGGACAGATAATCTTTTTTGATATCGATCAGTTGCAGCATATTTGTATCCTTTCAAAAATACTATGATATAAAAATCATAACAGGTTAAATTTAACCTGTTATGAATAGTATCTGTTTTTTAAGTGAAAATTTATTTTTCGATCACGCGGTTAATGCATTCATTCGCGCCCATTACCAAAATGTGAGAATCGGCTTCAAAGATATAATCCGGCGTGTTGATCGGTGTGACCGCGTTGCCGCGCTTTTCTGCCAGCACATTCAGGGAGTAGCGCGCGCGGATGTCCAGCTCGCGGATCGTTTTTCCGATCCACACCTTCGGAACGGAGATTTCATAAACAAAAAAATCCGAAGTCAATTCAAAGGAATCGAAAATGCTGTCCGAGCTTTCATTGATTGCAATCCGCCGGGCGATATCCTTTTCCGGGTAAATGATCACGTCGGCGCCGTTACGCTTTAAAAGCTTGGCCTGAATATCGCGGTCGGCGTTGCTGAACACTTTTCTGGCGCCCATTTCGCTCAAAAGACAGGTGATCTCCAGCGCCGCTTCAAAATCGGAATCGACACAGACAAAGCACGCGTCGAAGGTGTTGATATCAAAGGATTTCAAGGTTTCGGGATCGGTGCAGTCGGCAATGCGCGCGCTGGTCGCATAGGGCAAAAGCGGTTCCAGCTTTTTTTCGTCCTTATCGACGATCAATATTTCACATTTTTTTTGGGAAAGATATCTGGTAAGATGGTGCCCAAAAGCGCCCGCACCGACAATAAAGAAGCTTTTCATTTTGTTTTCTCCTATCCGATTAGTATCGATTCATGCGGTTCGATTACAGCGGGAACCGCTTTCTTTTCCAGCAGAGCCGCGCCAAAGGAAACACCGCCGATTCTGCCGATAAACATGAGCAAAATAACCAAAGCCTGCGAAAAGGTGTTTAAATCCCGCGTGACGCCGGTGCTCATGCCCACGGTACCGATCGCGGAAAATACTTCAAAAAGAACGTCGAAAAAGGGAAGAGCGGGCTGAATGGCGGCGATCAGAAGAATTCCGCACAGTGCAAGGCCCAGGTTCCAGAAAAACACGCAAACTGCTTTGTGGAGCGCGTCCTCGGGAATTCTGCGGCCGAAAAGGGAGGCCGCGCGGTTTTTTCGGATCGAGGCGATTGTAAAAAAGAGCAGCACTGCCACGGTAGTGGTCTTAGCGCCGCCGGCAGTCGAACCGGGGCTGCCGCCGATAAACATTAAAACCACGGTCAAAAGTCCGGAGCCCGGCGAAAGGGAAGCGGTGTCAACGGTGTTGAAGCCGGCAGTGCGGGGCGTAACGGCGGAAAAGAGCGACGCCAAAATTTTTTCGCCCCAGTTCAGATCGGCAAAAAGACCGTTCCGCTCAAAAAAGAAAAACAGAAGCGCCGGCGCCAGAATTAAAATCGCTGTTACGGAAAGCACGATTTTGGTGTGCAGGCGCAAAGAACGGAAACGAAATTTGCGCTCCGCTAAATCATGCCACACCAAAAAGCCGATTCCGCCTATGATGATCAGCGTCATTAAGGTGAGATTGATCACCGGGTCGCCCACGTAGTCGGTAAAAGAATTGTAATTTCCGTTTAAATCAAACCCGGCGTTGCAAAATGCGCTGATCGAGTGGAAAACGCCGAAGAACAGGCTTTTTTTCCAGCCGAAGCCGTAATGAAGACCAAAACGCAGCGCCAAAATCACAGCGCCGCAGCCCTCAATGAGCATCGTGAGCAGGAAGATGTTTTTGGCAAGTTGTAAGATCCCGCCGATTTCACTGGTATTGATGCTTTCCACCATAACTTCCTTTTGCCGCAGTCCCATGCGGCGGCGGAACAGACGGAAGAAAAAGGTGGCGATGGTCATAAATCCCAAGCCGCCGATTTGAATCAGGGCTAAGATCACAATCTGCCCGAACAGCGACCAAAAGGTGCCGGTATCCACTGTAACAAGCCCCGTTACACAGGCGGAGCTGGTAGCGGTGAAAAGCGCGGTCAAAAAGGGAGCGCTTTCGCCGCTCGTCGTAGCGATCGGCAGCATCAAAAGCAGTGTGCCGCAGAGGATGATCAGCAAATACCCCAGCGCAATAATCTGCACGTGCGATAAATTTTTCAGTTTCATTCCGTTTTCGCAAAACAGCCAGCGATTTGCGTCCTTTCCTTCACGAAAGCATACTTTAGATCTATATCCTACCACATTTTTCCGAAAGTGTAAAGAAAAACTGCACTTTTCTTGACAAAAAAGCCGCTTTCGGCTAAACTGATTTTATAAAAAGTTTTCGGAGATAAAACATGACAGGAAAACAAAGAGCCTACCTTCGCTCCCTTGCCAATACGCTGACTGCTAAATATCAAATCGGAAAATCCGGTTTTGAAGATCCCGCCTTTTTAAATCAGCTTTGTGAGGGACTGGAAAAAAACGAGCTTGTGAAAATCACCGTTTTGGAAAATTCTGCGCTTTCCGCCCGTGCCGCTTCCGATGAAATTTGCAGGCTTATCGGCTGCGAGGGAGTGCAGGCGATCGGGAACAAAATTGTTCTGTACAAGGAATCAAAGGACAACAAAAAAATTGTCCTGCCGAAATAGAGGAGAAACGTATGGGTGAATTTTTAGAATTGTTTGAATATTACGGATATTTTTTCGTGCTGATCGCCATCATTTTTACCATGATCGCCAGCGCCAGAGTCAACAGTACGTTCAAGCGCTATTCCGCTCAGCGTAATCATATGGGGCTCACCGGGGCGGAAGCTGCCAGAAAAGTTTTGCAGCAAAACGGTGTGTATGACGTATCGATCCAAAGGGTAGCAGGAAATCTGACGGACCATTTCGACCCGCGCAATCGCACGATCTACCTTTCGCAAAACGTCTATGACGCTCCCACAACCGCGGCGATCGGCGTCGCCGCGCACGAAGCGGGACATGCTGTGCAGCATGCGGAAGGGTATGTGCCGGTCAAGATCCGCAGCGCCATTATTCCCATCACCAATATCGGGTCGCGCCTTTCCATGCCGCTGATTTTACTGGGACTTATGTTTTCCATTTTTGAACTTTCGCTTTTGGGCGTTCTATGTTTTGGTTTGTCGCTTGTTTTTCAGCTCGTCACGCTGCCAACGGAGTTCGATGCTTCCCGCCGCGCGTTGACGGCGCTGCAATCCTTTGGCTTTTTAACCGAAGAAGAATTGCAGGGCTCCCGTAAAACACTGCGCGCCGCCGCCATGACCTATGTCGCTGCCCTTGCAGTCTCGCTTACGCAGTTTCTGCGTCTGTTTGCCATCGTTACCAGTGGCAGAAGGAGAAGATAAATGTCTTTTTTGCTTTCGCTGCGGAATCGTTTTTCCGCCTTTATGCAGCATCGGAACGGTGTGGATTCGCTGGGAAAATTTTTGCTCTTTGTTTGGCTGATCCTTGCGATTTTGAACGGATTTTTCCATAGTCTGGTTCTGCTGATCCCGGAGCTTTTGCTGGCGTTTCTGTTCTTTTTCCGTTTTTTTTCCAAAAATACGGTTCGCCGCCGTCGGGAAAATGCGGCGTATTATGAAATCAATCAGAAATTTCGCCG
This sequence comes from uncultured Clostridia bacterium, assembly GCA_947589595.1. GTDB lineage: Bacteria > Bacillota > Clostridia > Oscillospirales > SIG627 > RGIG5579. The sequence goes on along the minus strand of CANQBV010000018.1, from coordinate 11,172 downwards.
TTCGGTTCAAAAATTCAATGTTCGTCTGCGTGACCGGAAGCTCTATCATTTCTTCCGCTGTCCGCTGTGCCGCGCCGATATCCGCATGCCGAGAAAGGTCGGAACCTTTCAGATCCGCTGCCGCCGCTGCGGTCATACTTTTCAAAAATCCTTTAAAAAATAGCCGATTTTGCTTTAAAAAGCGCAGCCGTGAGGCTGCGCTTTTTGGTTTCAGTTTAGAATTTTCTTTTTGGCTCCTATAACCTGTTCATACATATAAAGAGAACCCAGGCAAAGAATGGCAAGCTTTTCGCACTTTGCCCTTTCTATCGCCGCGCGCAGCGCTTCTTCCACGTCGGAATAAGCATTTGCAAAAACTCCAAGCGAACGAAAAAGGTCTGCAAAGTCTGCGGCGGGGAGAGCTCTGGGGCTTTCGGGAGTGATACAGTAGACCTCCTGTGCGATCTCTTTCATGCGGGAAGCCATATAGCGGAAATCCTTATCTTGGAGCACGCCGGTGATGACAAGCACTTTTTTGTTTTTAAAATACAGCTTTGTGCTCTGAACCGCGGCGTCCACGCCCTCCGGGTTGTGGGCGCCGTCGCACAAAATCAAAGGGGAATGGCAAACAATTTCATAGCGAGCCGGCCAGCGCACCTTTTGCAGTCCACGGCGAACGGCATCATCGGGAATTTCAAATCCGCTTTTTTGCAAAAGCGCAATCGCCTGCAGAACATTGCAGGCGTTTTCCGGCTGGTAGGAGCCGAGCAGAGGGATGGAGATATTCTTCCAGTTTTTCCAATGAAAAACCGTGCCCTCCAGCGTGCTTTCCGCAACTTCCAGGTTCTCTCTGGCGCAAAGAAAAAGCGGAGAGCCTACCTCTGCGGCCCTTGCGGCGATCACTTCTTCGGCGCTCTTGTCTTTCCCGCAGAAAAGAACGGGGACTCCGGTTTTGAGGATACCGGCCTTTTCCGCCGCGATTTTGGGAATCGTGTCTCCCAAAACGGCGGTGTGATCCAGCGCGATGCCGGTAATGACCGAAAGGCAGGGCGTTTTGATGACGTTCGTAGAATCGAGTCTGCCGCCCAAACCGCATTCCAGCACCACGATCTCACACTTTTCTCTGGCAAAGTATTCCATGGCAATCGCCGTGATCAACTCAAATTCCGTGGGCCGATCTTCCATGGAATCGACAAAGGGGCGGATGAATTCCGTCAGTTCCGCTAAGTTTTCGTCCGGAATATCCTTTCCGTCCACCTTCATTCTTTCGTTGAAACGCAGAATATAGGGGGAGGTATAGGTACCGACATGATATCCCGCTTCCAGCAAAACAGAAGAAAGCATGGCGCAAAAAGAGCCTTTTCCGTTGGTTCCGGCTACATGGACAAAACGCAGCTTGTCCTGCGGATTTCCGATCTTTTCCAAAAGCGCACGTGTGCGGAAAAGCCCGGGGCGGGAACCCTGCCGGTGAATGGAATGAATGTATTGGAGCGCTTCCTGATAGGTCATCGTCTTTTCCTTACAGCCACTTGACGTTATGCGCTGCCACCCAATTTTTGAGGAAGAACATATAAAACAGGATCAGGCCCACAGAAAGCATCAGGAAGAAAACAACCAAAACAAGATCGAATTTCCGCAGTTTCAGCGCTTCCTGATCTTTCGGAATGACTTTGAGCTGCTTGAGCGCCGGCAATAGCGCGGTCAAAATCATCGCGATCAATACGGCTTCCAATGGGAACAGCACCAGATTTTTCACAATCCGCGTGGCGTTGATAATATTGTAGGAATAAAATTGATCGTCTCCCAGCAGATAATATTCCCACTTCATGAAGGTGGAGGTCATGATGATGTTGCAGATCAGATTGACCAGAAATTTAGCACACAGCGCTTTCGGAATCGAAATCTTTCTTCGCCAAAAGAACAGGCCGAAAAGAAAGCTGCTGGTCATTTCCACAAAAATAAACGGGAAAAAGTATACGCCGTTTGGCGCCACAATACAGCCGATTGTGTCGCTCACGGCTCCGGCCAAAAGCCCGACCAGGGGCCCGTAAACCAGGGAGCCGAGTGAATTGACATAGGCGTCAAAGGTAAAGGAAACACCATTCACGACAGGGATTTTGAACAGCTTGACGATCACCCGCAATGCGACGATCAGCGCCGCGAAAATCAGCGTGTCGGTCCGGGTGAGTTCTTTTGCGGCTTCTTTCCAGTATTCTTTGGAAAAAATCGAACAGGTGAGCAGGGTTCTGTTGCTTTTTTGCATAAATAATCCTCCTTTCCCGCATTGTTTCCGAGAAAAGGAGGATTCTTTTTCGGTCAGCGGGATGCGAATTTCACACCGCAAGAAAAACTCTTTTCGTTTTCCGGGCAACTCCCCGTCCCGGAAACACTTAACGCATGAAATTCTACTCTGTTAAATTTATTTTTTCTTATCGCGCAGGGCGCGGAAGAAACTCTGTAAAAGCGCCTGAGATTCTTTTTCCATCAGCCCGAATTCCACTTCCGGCTTATGGTTGAAAGGATATTCGCAAAGATCGACCACACTTCCCATGGCGCCGGCCTTGGGGTCGCGCGCGGCAATATGCACCTTGCGGATCCTGGAATTGATAATCGCACCGCAGCACATGGGGCAGGGCTCCAGGGTGACGTACATTTCGCATTCCCACAGTCGCCAGCCGCCGAGCTTTTTGCAGGCTTTGTCGATCGCCAAAATTTCAGCGTGGTGTAGGGCGTTTTTTTTACTCTCACGGGCATTGCCCGCCGAGGAAACGACCTTGCCGTCTTTTACAATCACACAGCCAATCGGTACCTCGCCTTTTTCACCGGCTTTTTTTGCTGCCAAAAGGGCGCGCCGCATCAAGACTTCCTGCGGAGATTTCATCAGCCGCAAAGCTCGGGATTATGCACGGAACAAAACGCGTTTGCGGGATGCTTGCCTTCCTGCATATAGGTATAGCCGGAAAACTTACCCGGGGGATACGTCCTTGTATAGAAGGAGTGCTGGATATTGTTGGAGTAAAGGGCGCCCTCCGGCATATCGACATAGGTGTACTGCGCGTCTGTCACGGGAATCGAAAGATCCAGATATCGGTTTACCCGGACCAGCGAAACAGTGGTTGTATTGGTACAGTTCGGGCCGGCAACGCAGTTGGTGTCTTTGCAGTAGAGAACGTCTACATGCTTATCGCACTGTGAAGTAGGCATGTTGGCAGCGGTGTAGTAACCGGTCGCCGTGCGCTTTCCGCGCAGATCGTGTCCGCAGGCTTCGCTGACAAGCAGGCCGGAATCCAGGCAGTAGGTCTGGGTTATGAGCTTGGAAGTCAGATTATCGGTAAAATGAGCCAAGGAGCCGGAAGCGATTTGTTTTTGATGCGCCGCCGTCATAACCTGATCCCACAGGTAAATCGCGGGTGAGATCCGGGTTTGCCCTGATTTAAAGTTCAGAAGGGTTTTCGGTTCGTCATAGCCGACCCAGCAGGCGGCGGTATAATACGGAGTATATCCGCACAAATACGCGTCCTTATTGTCGTTGGTCGTACCGGTTTTGGCAGCAACGTCCACCTGCCTGCGCAGCGTAAGAGCGGTACCGGTACCGGAACTGACAACATCCTGTAAAAGTCGGGTCATCACAGCGGTGGTATCTTCGCTCAAAATGACTTCCGGGTTTTGCGTGTTATCCAAAATCACATTGTCGTGACTGTTCAGCACCTTCGTGTAGGTGCGGGAATGATTGTAGACGCCGCCGTTAGCGATCGCGGCATAGGCTGTTGCCATGTCCCGCGTAGTCACACCGTGGGTAAAGCCGCCCAGCGCCAACGGCGCATAGTCGGCGTCGGATTCCACAAGGGTTGAAAAGTGGAATTTGTTGACCATGAAGTCATAGGAATTTCTGGTACCGATCATATCCAGAACTTTTACGGCAACGGTGTTGTAGGATTGTCTCACCGCTTCGGCAACGGTGATAAGACCGAGATATTTCGTACTGAAGTTTTGTGGCCAGGTCGAATTTTTTTCCAGATCGTAGGTGAAAGGCGTATCGTCAATTACAGTGGAGTAATTGATCAGTCCTTTTTCCAGCGCGATGGAATATACGCCCAGGGGCTTTATGGAAGAACCGGGCTGCCGTTTTGCCATGGTGGCGCGGTTAAAGGCCAGCGGAGTATCCTTTACGCCGCGGCCGCCTACAATGCCGACAATATCGCCGGTTCGCTGATCGATCACCGTGATTGCAGATTCTACCTGCACGCCGGTACCGTGGGAAGGGAAGTTGTCGGGATTTTGGTAAATGGCGTCGATGGCGTCTTGTATCTCGCGGTCAATTGTGATATAGATCTTCAAACCGCCGCTGTAAAGCAGGTTCTTGGCGGTTTGTTCATCATAGGAATACTCGGTTTGCAGATCCGCAACCACATCATTGATCACCGTATCGACAAACCAGGAATGCACCGTGGAAGTAGTGGGAATGGTAGAGGTGGTGGCCAACTGCAATTCTTCCTCTTTGGCAGCGCGGATCTCTTCCAGGGTGTAGGTTTTATCGATGTAGTCATTTTCGTACATCTGGTTGAGCACGATCTCGCGGCGCTCAAGGTTGTTTTCGGGGTGCGCCACCGGGTCGTATTTGGAGGGGTTCTGCGGAATGGCTGCCAGCGCCGCACATTCCACCAGGGACAATTCGGAAATGTCCTTATCGAAATATTTATTGGCGGCGGCGGCAACGCCGTAGCAGCCCTTGGAAAGGTAGATCGTATTCAGATACATTTCCAGAATTTCTGTTTTGTCGCGCTGTTTTTCCATATTCAAAGCGCGCAGGATCTCTTGAATTTTCCGTTGGATCGTAACGTCGTCCTCGCCGGATACGTTCTTGATCAGCTGCTGCGTGATCGTAGAGCCGCCGTAGGAATCATTGCCGGTTATAAAGCCCAGCACAGCGCCGATGGTACGGCGGGTATCCACGCCTTTGTGAATGAAAAAGCGTTTGTCTTCAATGGAAACGAAAGCGTTGATCAGATCCTCCGGCATTTCATCGTAGGAAACCCAAAGCCGGTTTTCTGAGCCGTGAATGCGTTCTTCCTCCCATTCCACCCATTCGGTGGTGCCATCCTCCTTGGGGGATTCATAATAAATGGTCGTGGTCAGGCTGGAGTCGTATTTCAGATTTTCAATGTCATATACAGGATCCACATAGTTTTTGATATAGACCGCCAGCGCACAGGCGATCGCCGAGCCCGTGATAACGCCGATCAAAAGCAGCGTCAAAAGAATATTCAGGGCATAAGAAAAGATCTTACCCATATATTTTCCCAAGGTAAGTGAAGTGCGGGCAGCCGCCTTTTTTGTGGTGGATTTCCAGTTTTTATTTGATTTTTGCTCTCCGTTATTGCCGGAAGGATTCGGCTTTGCAGAGCCGCTGCCGGCGGGAGCGCCTGCCTTCGGCACGCTCTTTGCCGCGGGCTTTTGCGGCGCGTTACCGGGAGCGTTTGGTTTTTGATTGTCCATAATTCCTCCTGAAATGGATTTGGATGAATTCAGAAAGACCGTTATTTCAGTGCCACGTTTTCATCGCCTAATATTTCACATAGTTCCGCCCAAAGGGTTTTGTTCAAAGCTGTTTCAAGCCCCTGCATGCGGAAAAGCTTTCCCGTATCTTTATAATAGAAAAACACAGGGGTCTGTCCGTCGAAGATTTTCAGCAGACCGAGCACTCTTTTCTCTATTTTACTCGATTTTTTATCAATTCGCAAGTAGATTTTGGAAACCTTAAGAAAATTAACATTTTCCTGCATATTTTTTTGTTCTTTCGACGCATTTTCCTGCGATTTCACCAAAGAAGACGGCTTTTGGACTGTGTGCGGGGAATGTACGGCTTCCTTTTTGGCGTCTGCGCCCGCTTCCGGCGGAAAGATTTCCTGTGCAATGATTTTAATTTCTTCGTCCTTGGAATTGACCTGACCGTGGATCAGGAAAATGCCGTCCTCCCGCAGAAGGGCGCGGCATTTTTCCAAAACCTTCGGAAAAACAATGATTTCGCCCGTGCCCGTCAGATCCTCTACGCGCAGAAACGCCATTTTCTCGCCGTTTTTGATCTGTTTGAGCGTGATGTGAGAAACCAGGCACAAAAGCGTAACCTCTTTACCGTCCGGGAACCGCTCCGGTTCGCTTTGAAAAGAGGCAAAATCGGCATCGGCAAAGCGGGCGGAGGTATCCTGGAAGGCAAACAGCGGGTGTCCCGAAAGATAAACGCCGCAGACGTTTCTTTCATGGGTTAAAATTTCTTTTTGCGTAAATTCGGGGATATCGGAAAATTCAATTTCCTGCGACATTCCCTGGGAGGGCGCACCGAGATCAAACAGGCTCATTTGCCCGCTCATGACGTAGCGCTCCGTTCGGCTCGCTTTTTCCAAAGCGGAATCCGCCGCGGCGCAAAGACGGGAGCGGAAAATACCAAAGCCGTCCAGCGCTCCGGAAAGAATCAGGCTTTCCAGCGCTTTGCGGTTCAGACCGTGTGGCTTCATTCGTTCTACAAAATCCTGAAACGAGGCAAAACGGGACTTTGCACGTTCGGCAAAAATTTTTTTGATCAGCCCTTCGCCTACGTTCTTAATGCCCACCAGACCGAAACGCAGCCCGGCGCCGGAAACCGAAAAGGAAAAATCACTCTCATGAATATCCGGAGGCAAAATGGAAATATCCATTTTCCGGCATTCGGCAAAATAATAGGCGTATTTATCACTGTCGAGCTGAGAAGTCAGGATTGCCGCCATGTACTCTTTAGGAAATTTACATTTTAAAAATGCCGTGCGATAGCTTAAAAGTGCATATGCCGCCGCGTGGGATTTGTTGAAGGCGTATTTGGCAAATTCAGCCATTTCATCGAAAATTTTTTCGGCCGCTCTTTGCGGGATCCCGCGGCGCAGCGCGCCCTCGATCTCCACCGTGCCGTCTTCTTTTTCTAACCCGTGCAGAAAAACCTGACGCTCCTTTTCCATGACGTCCATTTTCTTTTTGGACATGGCGCGGCGCACAATATCCGCTCTTCCAAAAGAATAGCCGGCAAGAGAACGAAAAATCTGCATGACCTGTTCCTGATAGACGATGCAGCCGTAGGTGGTATGGAGGATCTCGGCTAACTGCGGAATTTCGCATTCAAAGCTGCCGCGGCGTTTGTTTTCCAGAAACCGCGGGATCGAATCCTTCGGGCCGGGTCGATACAGCGCGATCGCCGCCGTAATATCTTCAATCGTTTCCGGGCGGATCTGCATCATTACCGTTTTCATGCCGCTGGATTCGATTTGGAACATCCCGCTGGTTTTCCCCTCGCTGATCATGCGGAAGGTATCTTCATCGTCCAGCGGGATTCGGTGAATATCAAAATCCGGGTCTTTTTTGCGAATCTGATCCACCGTATCGCGGATAATTGTTAAGTACCGCAGTCCCAGAAGATCGATCTTTAAAAGCCCCAGGTCGGCAATTTCGTTCATGGTAAATTGCGTGACCTTTGCGCCGCTGTTTACTGCCAGCGGGACATATTCCGCAACAGGCAGATCGGTCAGTACAACGCCCGCCGCGTGGATGGAAGCATTGCGCGGCATGCCCTCAAGCGATCTGGCAATGTCCATCAGTTCTTGATTCTGCCCGCTTTCGCAGAGCGCGCGCAGTTCTTTGTCGCCTGCCAGCGCTTTTTCCAGTGTCATATCCAAAAACCGCGGGATTCGCTTCACAAGCTTATCCACTTCGGAGTAGGGCATTCCCAGTACTCTTCCGACGTCGCGTACGGCGGCGCGGGCCGCCATGGTACTGAAGGTCACAATTTGCGCCACGTGATCCTCACCGTATTTTTCGCTGAGGTATTCGATCACTTCATGCCGGCGTTCATAGCAAAAATCAATGTCAAAATCCGGCATGGAAACACGTTCCGGGTTCAGGAAACGCTCAAAAATAAGCTGATATTCCAAAGGATCAAGCTCTGTGATCCCCAAGCACCACGCTGCCAGACTCCCGGCGCCGCTCCCTCTGCCGGGGCCTACATAAATGCCGCGGCTCTTGGCAAACTGCACAAAATCCGCTACAATGAGAAAATAGTCGCAAAAGCCCATCTGCGCCACGGTATCGAGCTCATACTGCAGACGCTTTTCATATGGCGCTTTGTCCGTCAGGCGATACTCCGCAAAACGTCGTTCCAGTCCTTCCCGGCACAGCTTTCTTAAATATTCCGCCGAGGAAAGGCCGAGTTCGTTTCGATATTTTGGCAAATGGGCGCTGGTAAGGTCAAATTCGAGACTGCACATCTCGGCAATTTTCACGGTGTTGGAAAGCGCTTCCGGCACATGACCGAAAAGAGTCTGCATATCCTCGCCGGATTTTAAATAATACTCATCGCTTTCAAAACGCATCCGATCCGGATCGGAAACGGTCTTACCGGTTTGAATGCACAAAAGTACGTCATGGCTTTTGGCGTCTTCACGTGTCAAATAATGTACGTCGTTCGTACAGACCAGCCCCAGTCCCAGCTCCTTTGCCAGGGGGATCAGCGCGGCGTTGACGCGCAATTCATCGGCGATTCCGTGGTTCTGCAATTCCAGATAATAGGAATCCGCACCGAAAATTTCCTTCATTTCCGAGGCGTACGCTTTGGCTTCCACAGTTTTTCCGTCTAAAATCAGCTGCGGCAGTTTGCCGGCAAGGCACGCGGACAGCGCAATCAGCCCTTCGTGGTATTCACGTAAAAGCGACATATCCACACGCGGCTTTTGGTAAAAGCCCTCGGTAAAAGAAAGTGTGACCATTTTGATCAGGTTCTGATAGCCGGTTTTGTTTTTGCACAGAAGAATCAGGTGGTGATAGCCGCGGTCGGAAAGAGAGTCTTTCTCTTTTCTCCCGTTCGGAGCTACATAGACCTCGCACCCGATGATTGGCTTTACCCCTGCGTCCAGCGCCGCTTTGTAAAACGCCAGCGCGCCATACATGACGCCGTGGTCGGTAATAGCAACTGCTTTTTGCCCCAGCTCCCTGGCACGCAAAAAAAGCCTGTCGATCCGGCAGGCGCCGTCTAAAAGGGAATATTCCGTGTGCAGATGCAAGTGGACAAAATCGCAGTTTTCCATGGCTTTTTCCTTAAAAAGTTTTGACAAAACGAAAAGGAAGGGTGTATAATGAGATAATGGTTGCAATTCGCGGCGGAGAATCTTTTTCACTCCGCACTTTTCTTATCGGGTTCACTGAAAATAGTATAACATCCTTTTATAGAAATTACAACCTCAAATTCATTATGTTAAAACAGGAAATTCAATTTCAATCTTACGATCTTTCTTACTCCCGTGAGGTCAAATTTTCCTCGATCCTGCACCATCTGCAGCAGATCGCCGGAAACGATTCCACGCAATACGGGCTTGGGTATGACGTTATGCTGTCGTACGGCGTGGTCTTTGTGCTGTCTAAGATCCGCGCCGTTTTAAAAAGGCCGCTGAAGGACAACGAAAAGCTGGTGTTGACCACGCACAGCCGCGCGATCCACGGCGTGACCTTTTTCCGTGATTTTCTCATCGAGGGGGAAGACGGCGTTGTTTTGCAGGCGGAAAGTCGTTGGGCGCTCCTGGATTTCCAAAAGCGCACGCTGGCGCGGCCGGGGGTATTGCCGATCGATAAAATGGAATTTACCAACGTCGATTTTCCATTAAAGACCGAACGGCTTATTTTGCCGGACGGGGAAGCGGATTTTGCGGAAGAGCGCAGAATTTATCCCTCCATGCTGGATCAGAACCGGCATTTAAATAACTGCATCTATGCCGATCTGATTCTGGATATCCTGCCTCGGGACGATGCCGATATCTGCGATCTTCAAATCGATTTCAGAAAAGAAGCCCGGTGCGATCAAAGTCTGCTCCTTTCCCGCTGGAATCAGGAGGACGGCTATTTTATTGCCGGATCCTTTGCCGATTCGCAGGAAAAATGCTTTTTTGCCAAAGTCAAAACGTTTTAAGGGATGCTTATGTTTGAAGTCATCAAAACAGAAAAAAAGGCTCGCCGCGGCGTTTTCACTACCGTGCACGGTACCGTGCAGACGCCGGCGTTTATGAATGTAGGCACCTTGGCCGCCATTAAGGGCGGGATCGCGGCGGACGACTTAAAAAAGCTGAAATGCCAGATCGAGCTTTCGAATACGTACCACCTGCACGTCCGCCCCGGGGACGACGTCATCTGTGAACTGGGCGGTTTGCACCGCTTTATGAACTGGGATCGCCCTATTCTTACAGACAGCGGCGGCTTTCAGGTATTTTCTCTGGCGGCGCTGAATCATATTGGCGATGACGGCGTCATCTTTAACAGCCACGTCGACGGCAAACGCATTTTTATGGGTCCGGAGGAATCCATGCGGATCCAGTCGCACTTAGCTTCTACCATTGCCATGGCGTTTGACCAGTGTATCGGGAATCCCTCCACCAAAGCACACGCACGGGAAGCTGCGGATCGCACCACGCGATGGCTGCATCGTTGCAAGGCAGAAATGCAAAGGCTCAATTCAATGGAATCCACCATTAACCGTCAACAGCTGCTGTTTGCGATCAACCAGGGCGGCGTTTATGACGATATCCGGATGGAGCACATGCAGCAGATCGCCGAGCTGGATTTGGACGGATACGCCATCGGCGGGCTTGCCGTGGGCGAAAGCGCCGAAGAAATGTACCGCATCATCGAAGCGGTGGAACCGTTTGCCCCGGCAGGGAAGGTGCGGTATCTAATGGGCGTCGGTACCTGCGAAAATATCATCGAAGGCGTATGGCGCGGCGTGGATATTTTCGATTGTGTTATGCCGAGCCGGAACGCGCGCCACGGCCATCTCTGCACGCACGAGGGAATCATCAACCTGAACAATCAAAAGTATGAACGCGATCCGGGCCCGATCGATGAAAAATGCGATTGCCCCGTTTGCCGGCAGTATTCGCGCGCTTATATCCGCCACCTTTTAAAAGCAAAGGAAACCCTGGGACAGCGCCTGGCCGTGATGCACAATCTATATTTTTACAACACCCTGATGGAAGAAATCCGCGCCGCGCTGGAGGAAGGTCGTTTTGAAGCGTATCGGCGCGAAAATTCCGCAAAATTGTCGACCCGCATTTAAAAGGAGCTTTGTTTTGGCTGAAGAATTGGAACTTGTTGCCACCTGCCTGTTCGGGCTGGAGAAATTTGTGGGCGAGG
>CANQBV010000017.1 GCA_947589595.1 uncultured Clostridia bacterium | reverse complement strand
ATCGTATGGCGGATACCTTCCATACCGGCGGCTATATTCCGTATTTCTTCTCGTCTTACATCGGAGAAAACAAATCCGTATCCAGCGGGAACCGCAAGATTGTTGTGCTCGGCGCCGGACCGATCCGCATTGGACAGGGGGTGGAATTTGACTATTCCACCGTGCATGCCGTTACCACGATCAAGAGAAGCGGTTATGAAGCGATCATTATCAACAATAACCCCGAAACTGTTTCTACTGACTATTCCACCTCCGATAAGCTCTATTTTGAACCGCTGACGCCTGAAGACGTGATGAACATCATCGAGTGGGAAAAACCGGAAGGCGTGATCGCCTCCCTCGGCGGACAAACGGCGATCAATCTGGCAGAGCCCTTGAAGGAGCGCGGCGTCAAGCTCATTGGTACCGATTGCGATGCCATTGACCGCGCGGAAAACCGCGATCTTTTTGAAAAACTGCTGATCGATCTTGGCATACCTCAGCCCAAAGGCAAAGCGGTTACTGCCATTGAAGAGGGCGTCAAAACGGCGGCGGAGATCGGTTATCCTGTTCTGGTACGCCCGTCTTTCGTACTGGGCGGCAGAGCCATGCAGATTGTTTGCAACGAAGAACAGCTTCGTCGCTATCTGAAAACCGCTGTGGAGATCGACGCGGATAAGCCTGTTCTGGTTGATAAATACATCATTGGCAAGGAAGTTGAGATCGATGCGATCTGCGACGGGAAAGACGTGTTTGTTCCCGGCATTATGGAGCTTGTGGAGCGTACCGGTATTCACAGCGGCGACTCGATCAGTGTTTATCCCAGCTTCAGTATTTCTCAAAAGGTCAAGGACACGATTTTGGAATACGCCAAAAAACTGGGCCTCGGCATTGGCATTATCGGACTATTCAACATTCAGTTTATTGTCGACCGCGATGAAAACGTATTTGTAATCGAAGTCAATCCCCGTTCTTCTCGTACGGTTCCGTTCTTATCCAAAGCTACCGGCTACAGCCTTGCGGATATTGCGACTGAAGTCATTCTTGGGAAAAGCCTGAAAGAGCAGGGCTTTACCGAAATGTATCCGGCGGAGAAAAAGCGCTGGTACGTGAAAGTGCCGGTGTTCTCTTTCAGCAAGATCCGCGGATTGGACGCCTACCTTTCCCCTGAAATGAAGTCGACCGGAGAGGCGATCGGTTATGACAATAAACTGAATCGCGCACTTTATAAAGCGCTGCAGGCTTCGGGAATGCACGTGCAGAATTACGGTACTGTTTTGGTGACCATTGCGCGCGACGACAGGGAAGAAGCCCTGCCTTTGATCCGCCGCTTTTATAACCTTGGTTTCAACATCGAAGCAACGGCTGGTACGGCAAAATTTTTGAAGGAAAACGGCATCCGTACCCGCGTACTCAAAAAAATCAGCGAGGGAAGCGATGAAATTCCCGAAGCGATCCGCCAGGGGCATATTGCCTATGTCATCAATACCAGTGCTCTGGGGAATATGGGGCATATCAGCGATGGCTATATGATCCGTCAGCTCGCCACGGAATATAACATTTCTGTGTTCACCGCGCTCGATACGGTGCGCGTGCTGCTCGATGTACTGGAAGAAACCACCTTGCGCGTTTCCACTATCGATTCCGAAGGATAAAGCATGGAACAAAAAGTCTTTACTGTTATTCAAAATATAAAAATCGCCAAAGACGTTTATAAAATGGAGCTCTCCGGCGATGCTTCCGGCGTGTCGCGCCCCGGTCAATTTGTCAATATTCGCCTGGATTCACTGTTTCTGCGCCGTCCGATTTCGATTTGCGACTACAGCCGGAACTCACTGACGCTGATCTATAAGAAAGTCGGCGCCGGAACGGAAATTATGAGCAAACTGGGTGTCGGTCAAAAGCTCGATCTGCTGATTCCGCTCGGAAACGGCTATTCCACAGAAAAGAGTGGGGAAACTCCTTTACTGATCGGCGGAGGAGTTGGGGTGCCGCCGCTGTACGGGCTTTGCAAAAAGCTGCTTGCGGAAAGCAAAAGGCCCACGGTCGTGCTGGGATTCGGCTCAAAAGATGAAGTCTTTTACGAGGAAGAATTTCGTGCGCTCGGTGTCCCCCTCTTTGTAACGACCGTAGACGGTACTTTCGGGCAGAAAGGCTTTGTGACCGATGCCATGGCAGGACTCGCTTACAGCTATTTCTATACCTGTGGGCCGATGCCCATGTTCCGCGCAATTGAAAGCATTGCCAAAACGGGCGGTCAGTACAGCTTTGAAGAACGCATGGGCTGTGGCTTCGGCGCCTGCATGGGCTGCTCCTGTAAAACACTGACCGGCAATAAACGCATCTGCAAGGAAGGACCGGTTCTGGAAAGGGAGGAGATCTTATGGGAAAAATGAGCATTGATCTCTGCGGGATCGAACTGGAAAACCCCGTCATTCCCGCCAGCGGCACCTTTGGCTACGGCTATGAATTTGCCGAGCTTTACGATATCAATATCCTTGGCTCCTTTTCCTTTAAAGGCACGACTCTTGCCCCGCGTTTCGGCAATCCGCCCCCGCGTATTGCCGATTGTACCGCCGGGTTGATCAACGCTGTCGGACTGCAGAACCCCGGCGTCGATAAGGTTATTTCCGAAGAATTACCAAAGCTCTCGCGATTCTTTTCCAAAAAAGTGATCGCCAACGTGAGCGGCTTTTCGGCAGAGGAATATGCCGAAACCTGCCAAAAGCTGAATCCGTGCGATCAGATCGGCTGGTTTGAAGTGAATGTCAGCTGCCCGAACGTGCATGGCGGCGGGATGAGCTTCGGCACCGATCCGAAAGCGGCGGCAGAGGTGACGCGTGCCGTTAAAAAGGTTACCACAAAGCCTGTGATTATGAAGCTTTCTCCGAATGTAACGGACATTGTTTCCATCGCAAAAGCCTGTGAAGACGCCGGAGCGGATGGGATCAGCTTGATCAATACCTTATTGGGCATGCGGATCGATCTGAAAACAAAGCGCCCCGTGATTGCCAATACCATGGGCGGTTTTTCCGGACCGGCAATTTTCCCGGTCGCACTGCGCATGGTGTATCAGGTTGCCGGCGCTGTTTCGATTCCGGTTGTCGGAATGGGCGGCGTCTGCTCTGCGGAAGACGTCATCGAAATGATGCTCGCCGGCGCTGCAGCGGTGGAAGTCGGCGCTGCAAACCTGGTTGATCCTTTTATTTGCCAAAAGATCATTGAAGAACTGCCTGCCGTTATGGATAAATATAAAATCAATTCACTGAAAGAAATTATAGGAGGTGCCCACTGATGGGGAAAGACGTTATCATTGCCTGCGATTTTTCCGGAAAAGAAGAAACCTTTGCTTTTCTTGATCAATTCCGGAAAGAAAAACCGTATTTAAAAATCGGTATGGAGCTTTTTTATGCCGAGGGACCGGAAATCATTCGGGAAATCAAAAAAAGAGGACATCAAATCTTTTTGGATTTAAAGCTGCACGATATCCCCAACACCGTGCAGAAGGCTATGCGGGTACTCAGTCGCCTTGATGTGGATATGTGCAATCTCCACGCCGGCGGTACCGTGCGCATGATGGAAGCCGCACTGGAGGGATTGACCCGTCCGGACGGCAGCAGACCGCTTTTGATCGCTGTCACGCAGCTTACCTCCACCGATCAGGAAAGCATGGAAAACGACCTTTGGATCCGCGAACCGATTGACCGGGTCGTCATGCATTACGCTGAAAACGCAAAAAAAGCCGGGCTGGACGGCGTTGTCTGCTCTCCACTGGAGGCAGAGAAGGTGCATACGCTTTGCGGAAACCGCTTTTTAACAGTAACGCCCGGCGTTCGTTTTTGCGATGATGACAAAGGCGACCAGAAACGGATCATGACTCCGGCCGAAGCGAAGAAAATCGGCTCGGACTACATCGTCGTGGGCAGACCGATTACCGCCGCCGCCGATCCGGTAGCGGCCTACCGGAGATGTGTTTCGGAATTTGTGGATTAAGGAGTAAATACGATGACAGAATTGCAAAGAAAAATCGCCAAAGACCTGCTTTCCATTCAGGCGGTGTTTTTCCGTCCCGATGAACCCTTCACCTGGGCGAGCGGCATTAAAAGTCCGGTCTATTGCGACAACCGTTTGACGCTCACCGCGCCCGCGGTACGCAGCGATGTGGAAAACGGACTCAAGGAACTGATTCTGCAGCATTACCCGGAAGCCGAGGTTTTGATGGGTACTTCCACCGCCGGGATTGCGCACGCTGCAATCACCGCACATTTGATGAATCTTCCCATGGGCTATGTGCGCTCGGGCGCTAAGGATCACGGCCGCCAAAACCAAATCGAGGGAAAACTGGAAAAAGGGCAAAAGGTTGTGGTGGTAGAGGATCTGATCTCGACCGGAGGCAGCGTGATCGAAGTGGTCAACGTCCTGCGTGAGGCCGGTGCTGAGGTGCTGGGCGTTGTCAGCATTTTCACCTACGGCATGCAAAAAGGGCGAACCCGTTTACAGGAGGCCAACGTAAAAAATATCAGCCTGACGGATTTTGACTGCATTGCGCAAATCGCCGCCGAGGAAAGCTATATTCAGCCCGAGGATATTGCACGTTTGATTGCGTTCCGCAACAACCCTGCCGATGAATCCTGGATCGGAGCGAAACAATGAGAAACCTCATTAATATCATGGATCTTTCCGTAGAGGAAATCGAAGAACTCATTTCTCTTGCCGACGATATCATTGCCGATCCGCAGAAATATCAGGATGCTTGCCGGCACAAAATTCTGGCAACCCTCTTTTTTGAACCGTCCACCCGTACTCGACTCAGCTTTGAATCGGCCATGCTGTCTTTGGGCGGGAATGTGCTGGGATTTTCGGAGGCAGCTTCCAGCTCCGCCTCTAAAGGTGAGAGCGTTGCCGATACCGTTGCCGTCGTCAGCGGCTATGCCGATATCATTGCCATGCGCCACCCCAAAGAAGGCGCGCCTCTGGTGGCTTCCGCGCACGCCACGGTGCCGATTATCAACGCCGGCGACGGCGGCCATTACCACCCTACGCAAACGCTGACCGACCTTTTGACCATTTACCACGAAAAGGGCAGATTTTCCAATCTCACGATCGGCCTATGCGGAGATTTGAAATTCGGCAGAACCGTGCATTCTCTGATCGGCGCTATGTCGCGCTATGCCGGAATCCGCTTTGTTTTGATTTCTCCCGAAGAATTAAAGCTCCCCAGCTTTGTCAAGCAGGAATACATCAAAGCCAAAGGCATTGAGTATATTCAAAGCGAATCGCTGGAGGAAGTGATCGGCGATCTGGATCTTTTATATATGACGCGCGTTCAGAAAGAGCGCTTTTTCAATGAGGAAGACTATCTGCGTTTAAAGGATTTCTACATCCTCACCGAAGAAAAGATGAAGCTTGCAAAAAAAGACATGTGCGTTCTGCATCCTTTGCCGCGCGTGAATGAAATTTCCACCGCCATTGATTCCGACCCGCGAGCCTGCTATTTTAAGCAGGCGCATTTCGGAAGATATATCCGCATGGCGCTGATTTTAAAGCTTCTGGAGGTTCAGGTATGAATATCGACAGCATTAAAAACGGGATCGTGATCGACCATATCGCCGCCGGGAACGGAATGCGGCTCTATCAGCTATTGGGCCTGGATGCGCTTTCCTGTTCGGTAGCGATTATCAAAAACGTTCCCAGCCGTAAGATGGGAAAAAAAGATATCATCAAAATCGATTCCAAAATCGAATTGGATTTAGACGTCATCGGCTATGTTGACCCCGGCGCCACGATCAATATTATCCAAGATAATCTTTTGGTGGAAAAACGCACCGTTCCCATGCCGGAGCAGCTTACCAACGTGATCCGCTGCAAAAACCCGCGCTGTATCACTTCCACCGAGCAGGATCTGGATCACATTTTCAAACTGACGGATAAGGAACATAAGATTTATCGCTGTATCTATTGCGAAACAAAAGCGAATTAAAAAGGAAATAAAAGGAGAACTTTATGAAACAACTCAGTGATATTGAAATTGCGCAGAATTGCAAAATGCTTCCGATCACGGAAGTTGCCGAAAAAGCACACGTCGATGAAAAATATTTAGAGCCATACGGAAAATACAAAGCTAAGATCGATCTTGCGCTCTTAAATGAAAGCAAACGGGAAAACGGAAAATTGATCCTGGTGACTGCCATCACTCCCACCCCTGCCGGTGAAGGAAAAACCACGACCACGATCGGTCTGGCAGACGGGCTGAAACGAATCGGAAAAGACGTTACGGTCGCCCTGCGTGAGCCATCGCTCGGCCCGGTATTCGGTATCAAGGGCGGCGCTGCCGGCGGCGGGTACGCCCAGGTCGTGCCAATGGAAGACATTAACCTGCATTTCACCGGCGATTTTCATGCCATCGGCGCTGCGAACAATCTTCTGGCTGCCATGCTGGATAATCACATTCAACAGGGAAATGCGCTCGGTATCGATCCGCGCAAAATCACCTGGAAACGCTGCGTAGATATGAATGACCGTCAATTGCGCTTTTTGGTCGACGGATTGGGCGGCAAGGCAAACGGCACTCCGCGTGAGGATGGCTTCGATATTACGGTTGCCAGCGAGATCATGGCCGTATTTTGCCTTTCGAATTCGATTCGTGATTTAAAAGAGCGCCTTTCCCGCATCATTGTAGGCTATACCTATGATGAAAAACCCGTTACTGCCGGCGATCTGAAAGCCGTGGGCGCGATGACCGCGCTGCTGAAAGACGCCATGAAGCCCAATCTGGTACAAACTCTGGAGGGCACGCCCGCCTTTGTGCACGGCGGTCCCTTTGCCAATATTGCCCATGGATGCAATTCCGTTATCGCCACCAAATTGGCGTTAAAAATGGGGGATTACACCGTTACCGAAGCCGGCTTCGGCGCGGACTTGGGCGCGGAGAAATTTTTGGATATCAAATGCCGCATGGCGGGGCTGACGCCCGACGCCGTTGTGGTCGTAGCAACGGTACGTGCCTTAAAAATGCACGGCGGAAAAGCCAAATCCGAGCTTGCAGACGAAGACCTGGAAGCACTGGAAAAGGGAATTCCGAATCTTCTGCGCCATGTTTCCAATATCAAAAATGTATACGGACTGCCCTGTGTTGTGGCGGTCAATCGCTTTCCTACCGATACCGATGCGGAAATTGAATCGATCATCACCAAATGCCGTCGGCTCGGCGTCAATACCGTGCTTTCTACCGTGTGGGCGGAAGGCGGCAAAGGCGGAGAAGCGCTTGCCCGGGAAGTGGTGCGCCTTTGTGAGGAAGAAAAAGGCAAGTTCACCTTTTCCTACGAGCTCTGCGGCAGCATAGAAGATAAAATTACTGCCGTGGTGCAAAAGGTTTACGGCGGCGACGGAATTACGGTTCTGCCGTCTGCGAAAAAGCAGATCGAAAAACTGACGGAGCTCGGATTTGATAAACTCCCGGTCTGCATTGCCAAAACGCAGTATAGCTTTTCCGACGATCCTTCCAAGCTCGGAGCACCGAAAAACTTTTCAGTTACGGTGAAAAATGTCAAGGTATCTGCCGGCGCCGGGTTCCTTGTTGTTTTGACCGGCGATATTCTCACCATGCCGGGGCTTCCCAAGGTTCCGGCGGCCGAAAAAATCGATGTGGATGACAACGGCAGAATCACCGGCTTATTCTAATAATGAAAGGGAAGTCTATGAAAAAGACCATTGCCTGGCTTCTTGCTTTTCTGACATTGATATTGTCCTCCTGTTCCATGCAGTCTTATATTCCGGAAGAGACCAGCACGGTTTCCAATTTCCTGGATTATGAGGATTTGTTCCTTTTGGCGGTCGAGGAAACCAGTCTTCATCCTTTCGATTGCCTGGTTTCTTCCACCGTGTACTATGCGCCGGATGAAATCGGTGAGCTTACAGGGCTATATTTGATGAATATGGAAGAGAATACCTGCGAAAAGTATACCAGTTCGTATTTTTCTTCCCTTAGTGAAAATTGCTCCGTCAAATTGATCGATCTGGTGCGAAGGGATGAGCTTTTAATCTGTTCGTTTGATATGTGTAAGCCCGGCAGAAACTATGATTACGGAATTTACTACGTATCCGAAGATCGGCCGCTTTATCTGGGCGATCCGACTGCCGCTCTTACCGAAAGAGGAGACGGCTTCGTCTTTACTCAAAAGACCGGTTTTTCCTCTACAATGACCTTCTACACCGAAAAAATTACCGATCACTTCTATTACTATGAAATTTTCTGAAAGAAAAAAGCCGTGAAAAAATTCACGGCTTTTTTGTTCCAATTACGGAATCAGAGATAAAAGCTCTTCTTTCGGGACATACCCAACGGAGCGTTCTACTACCTCGCCTTGGTTGAAAATCAGCACGGTAGGAATACTTTGCACGCCATACTGCATGGCTAAATCCATTTCCTCGTCGATGTTGATTTTGCCGACCTTCACACGCGCTTTCTCCTCCTCGGCGATTTCCGCTACAATGGGGGAGAGCATTTTGCAAGGCCCGCACCAGGCCGCCCAAAAATCTACCAATACAGGAAGAGAGGAATTCAGAACCTCTTCTTCAAAATTATCTTTTGTAATTTGAATCTCTGCCATGTGTTATTCCTCCTTTTCGTCTTTATTGTAACACATCTTTATAAAAAATAAAGAATAAACAGGTATTTTTCTAAAAAATTAACTTTCTGGTAAAACTTGGACGGAATGATTCTCCAATTTTGGAAATAATAGAAGCATAAGGGAGGTGATTTTATGTACCAGAAAGTAGAGGTTTCGGGGATCAATACAGCAAACCTGCCAACCCTTTCGGAGGAACAAAAAGAAGAGTACCTTCGCCGTTCCAAAGAAGGGGATGAAGGAGCCCGCAATGAACTGATTGCCGGAAATCTGCGGCTGGTATTGAGCGTGATCCAAAAATTTTCCAGACGGTGCGATAATCCGGATGATTTGTTTCAGGTCGGGTGCGTAGGACTGATCAAAGCGGTGGATAATTTTGATATCGATCAGAATGTGAAATTCAGTACCTACGCCGTTCCCATGATCATCGGCGAAGTCCGGCGGTATTTGCGGGATAATAATATGATCCGTGTCAGCCGTTCCATGCGGGATCTGGCGTATAAAGCACTCACTGTGCGCGAAAACCTCACCGTGCAGTACGGACGGGAACCAACGAACCCCGAGATTTGTAAAGCATTGAACGAGCGCTTACAGCAACAAGCGGCGGCCATCGGGGAAGAATTTAGTCCCTATTCCGAAAAACAGATTGAGGAAGCCTTAGACGCCGTAGTTGACCCGGTTTCACTGTATGACCCGGTGTATTCGGAAGGCGGGGACTCGATTTATTTAATGGATCAGATCTTCGATACCAAAGGGACCTCTGAAAGCTGGGTGGAAAATATTGCGCTTGACGAAGCCATTAAAACTCTCGGCCCGCGAGAAAAAACCATATTAAATTTACGATTCTTTCAGGGTAAAACTCAAATGGAAGTAGCCAGTGAAATAGGTATGGTACATAACAAAAAGCAGAAGAAAAATTCTTCTGCTTTTTGTAAAAAAACAGTGGCTGTGAAGAGCTTTTTTCTCTTTTAACCGAAAAACCTCGCATCGCCGGAAAAGAGCGCCAAAATACCACTGTAAATCTGTTCGGCACGCTGATCGAAGCCTTCTTTCATCAGTTCAACTTCTTCCAGACTGTCCAGATACATTTTGACTTCCATCAGATTAAACTTTGCGTTTTTAATCGTAGCGGTCAGAAGGTAGCCGTCCTTTTCCTTTTCCACCGCCGTTGAGATCGTACTTCCGTTTTTCTTAAACGCCAAAAGCCGCGTGGCGCTCCGCATGATTTTATTTTTTACAAAATCGATCAACGTGTCCTCCACGCCCTCCAACGATTCCTTGCCGGAACGGCTGATATAGAACACCATATTGCCCTCGGCGTCGATTTCTTTTTCAATCGCGCCGATATTTACCAATTGATGAAAGCAATCCGTAAAAACAAAATAATTGATCGAACCGTCCCATACCACAATATCGGAAATCGTTTCAAAGTCAAGTTTTGTGTCCAGTTCATTCAGTAAGTACAGGATCATTACTTTAATTTTATTATCATCGTATAAACGAGCCATTTTTGTTTTCCTCCGTAACCCTTGCTTTTTACCTGCTTATTATACCATAAATTTTGAAAAAGAACAATGACATTTTTCTAAGAATTTCCAAGAATATATCTTTTTTAAATTGGTAAAATAATAGCGAGCCCGATCAAGAAGTGAATTTGATTAGGGTTTAGAGCCGAAGCTCTTAAATTTTAATTAAAGGAGAATCAAAATGGCTAGTAAATCTCTCGTACCGGAAGCCAAAGAAGCTCTGAATCGTTTCAAGATGGAAGCGGCTTCTGAAGTCGGTGTTAGCCTGAAGCAGGGTTACAATGGTGACCTGACCTCTAAGCAGGCCGGTTCCATTGGTGGTCAGATGGTTAAAAAACTGATCGAAAACGCCGAAAATCAGATGAAGAATAGATAACCATTCTTCCCCTAAAAAGGATCGGTAAAGTTTGCCGGTCCTTTTTTCTTGCTTAAAATTTTTCCTTTTGGCAAAAGTAAAAACAGAGGTGAAAGAATGGAAGAGAGCATTTGGGAGCTTTCAATTGCCAAAGCAATGAACGCAAAGCTCTACCGTGAAAGGAAAATATCGGAGGAAATGTATAAAATTGCATCGGAAAGTTTGCAGAAAAAAATTTTGCAGCGGGAAAAAAGCATTAAAATGGAATAGGGTGATCATATGGATCTTATAAAAATCCGCGAAAAATTAAACGCCGGAGAAAGCATTTATCGACTACCGCTGCGCGTGGCGTATTATGCTCGTGTTTCTACGGAAAAAGAGGAGCAGCAAAATTCGCTCGCCAATCAGAAGGCTTATTATGAAAAGCTGATCCGGGAAAACCCGGACTGGATTTTTTCCGGCGCCTATATTGACGAAGGCCTCAGCGGTACCAGCGTGGAAAAACGGATACATTTTTTAGCCATGATTGAAGACGCAAAAAAACACCGTTTCGATCTGATCATCACCAAAGAAATATCGCGTTTTTCGCGCAATACGCTGGATAGTCTTCAATACACACGCCTGCTTTTGGACCAGGGGGTGGGCGTATTTTTTCAAAGCGACAATATCAATACGCTGCTCCCTGATGCGGAGCTGAGACTGGCGATCATGTCCAGCATTGCCCAGGACGAAGTTCGAAAACTTTCCGAGCGCGTTAAATTCGGTTTCAAGCGGGCGCAGGAAAGCGGCGTTATCTTGGGAAATGACAATTTATTCGGCTATCGAAAAAAAGACGGAAAGCTCTGCATTGTTCCGGAGGAGGCCGCGATCATCCGAAAAATATTTGATCTTTATGTCCAGAAAGGACTGGGACTTCGTAAAATCGCTCAAACCCTGACGGATGAAACTATCGTTTCCCGCAGCGGCAAGCCGTTTTCTTATGCCACGCTTTACGGCATGATCCGCAATCCGAAATACAAAGGCTATTATGCAGGAAACAAATTTACAACCCTGGATTATCGCTCCAAGAAAAAAATTCGCCGAGAAAAAGAGGAGTGGATTCTGCGGCGCGATCCTGAGATCGAGGCAATCGTTGCGGAAGAAACCTGGGATGCGGCAAATGCGCTTTTGGAAAAACGCGGAAAAAAGTTCAAGGAAAAGGAAGCTTGCTTTCAGAACCGCTATTCATATAGCGGCAAAATCCTTTGCGGGGAGCATGAGTGCGCCTATCATCGTATTGTCGTCACCGGCCGGAACGGAGCCAAGGAAGCATGGTTCTGCCGAGAATACCGCCTAAAGGGCAAAGTAAACGGTTGTGACGGTCCCTTTTTTTACACTGAGGAGCTGGATGAAATCATGCAGCGTGTGTGGGAACAGTTTTCCTGCGATCGAGAAAAAATTTGTCTGCTGCTAAAAGAGGCATATCAAAAGAGCGGCAATAAAAGCCGGGGAAAGCCAAAAATCATCGCTCTGGAAAAGGAAATTCAAACCTACAGAGTAAGAAAGGAAAAAATACTCGATCTCAGTGTAGAGGGGTTTCTTTCCAACGAGGAATTCAGGATTCGCAATGAAGCGCTGAATCAAAAACTGAAAGTACTCTTTGAAGAAAAAGAAAAGCTTGAAAACAGCATACAAAGTCAAAAAGAAGAAAAAATCTCGGAATACGAGCTTTTGAATTGGATCCGGGATTTCACTTGGGATCCGGAGCTTGTCACCGAATTGAACCGGGATCTCTTAGAGAAAATCGTCGTTTCCGGCAGCAGGGAAGAACCAAGGCTGGAGATCTACCTGCACGGGCAAACTCACCGTGAGGTATCTTACCGAAAAAAAGACCGCTGCATTTTGTTATGGGATATGGGTATTAGCCAGGCACAAGTAAGCCGTTTGGAAAAAGGCGCTCTGAATCGAATCAGAAAGCAGATGTAAATGAAAAAATTCAAAAATTGGGTCGCACTCTTTTTAGCTGCGATTGCGATAACGGCCTCTATTGCCGTTTTAGCCGGGTATAAAAAAATCACGGCCGGAATTCCGGTAAGCGGGGACGAAAATACGCCCGCACAAAATACGGAAGAAAAACCAAATCCTACGGAACCGGAGCACAAGCTGCCCTCTGAAATTGATAATACCAATCTTCCGGAAACCGAGGAGCAAAATAAGGAGCCGGATGCGGAAACCTTCAACCCAGCCTCGGAAGGCGCATTTACCGTTTTAGCATGCGGCGATAACCTGATCCATGAACGAATCCTGAATTATGCCAATCTTCTCGCAGGCGGTACCGGCAGCCGCGATAGCTTTGCTGAAAAAGGATTTGATTTTTTACCGATCTATAAAGCGGTAGAAAGCTATATTCGTACGGCGAATTTTGCTATTCTGAACGAAAACGCTCTTGTCGGAGCCAACGATTCCGCGGCGGCGCTTTCCGGCTATCCATTGTTCAACAGTCCCGGTCAGTTAGGGAAGGACCTGCAGAGTCTGGGGTTTGATATGATCAATATGGCAAATAATCACGCGCTGGATCTTTCCGACAGCGGTCTTTTGGCGTCGTTGGATTTTTGGAAAGAAATCAATATGCAAACGACGGGTGCGTATCGCTCTGAAGAAGAATTTGCAGATATGCAAAACAAGATCGTGGAGATCAACGGCGTCAAATGTGCGATTCTGTCTTATACCGCCGGAACAAACGGGTTGTATTCTAATTCCGATCAAGTCTATATCCCGTACTTTCTCAGCACCAAAAACGGCGAACAGACCGTGTATTCTGAATTGCTGACGCAGCAGGTTTCGGAATGCCGGGAATTGGCGGATTGTGTGATGGTGCTGATGTTCTGGGGCTCGGAAAGCAGCTTTGAAGTCAGTGAAACACAAGCACAGACCGCACAAGTTTTGGCAGACGCCGGCGCAGATGTGATTATCGGCACCGGCCCCAAGGTCCTGCAAAAAATCGAATGGTTGTCAGCCGCGGAAGGCGATCATAAAACACTCTGTGCCTATTCCCTGGGAAATTTCATTTGTACCATGGAATATATGGAAAACCTTTTCGGCGGCATGCTGAGCTTTGAGGTGAAAAAGGTGGAAGAGGGAGCGTGTAAAATACAGAATGTCATTTTCACTCCTACTGTGATCCACTACAACGAAAATGGTACCGATATCGGAGTTTTCCCGCTGGATCAATACAGCGAAGCCATGTTTGAAGTGCACGGCAGCAATCTTAAAAAAGGCTTCGGAAAATACTCCTGGTATCAGGAAACGGCTAAAAAATATATTCCCAAAGAATTTCTGCCTGCTACTCTCCGATAAAAAAGGCTGCCACACAAAACCGGCTTTCGTTTTGTGTGGCAGCTCCATTTTGAGTACCGACTTATTTTTTCAGCGCAATGGCTTTCTTGGCTTTTTCAACAATGAATCTGGCGGAGAGACCGAATTCATCAATCAATTCGGCGGCTTTGCCGGATTTACCGAAGCAGTCGTTTACGCCGACGCGAAGCACGGGAACAGGCGCCTTTTCAGAAACAGCTTCGCAGACAGCGCTGCCCAGACCGCCGATAATACTATGTTCTTCTGCCGTTACCAGGCAGCCGGTTTCTTCCGCGGCCTTTACCAAAATATCCTGGTCGATCGGCTTAATGGTGTGAATATTGATCACACGAGCGGAAATATTTTCTTTTGCCAATTCTTCCGCGGCGATCAAAGCCTGATCCGTGCAGATACCGGTGGAAACGATCGTTACGTCTTTCCCGTCGCGCAGTTGAATGCCTTTACCGATTTCGAATTCATAGCTTTCTTCGTTGTTAACTACCGGTACCGCCAATCTACCGAAACGCAGATACACAGGGCCCTCATACGCAATGGCAGCCGCCACAGCCGCTCTGGCTTCCACAGCGTCGGCAGGGTTGATGACGACCATACCGGGGATTGTTCTCATAATCGAAATATCTTCATTGCACTGGTGGGTGGCGCCGTCTTCACCCACGGTGATACCGGCATGCGTGGCGCCGATTTTCACGTTCAGATGCGGGTATCCAATCGAATTACGCACTTGTTCAAAGGCGCGTCCGGCAGCAAACATGGCAAAGGAGCTGGCAAAAACAGTTTTGCCGGTTGCAGCCAGCCCGGCGGCAGTGCTCATCATATTGCCTTCGGCAATGCCGCAGTTGATAAATCTTTCCGGATAAACGGCTTTAAAGTTTGCGGTTTTGGTGGATTTGGAAAGGTCAGCATCCATGACAATGATCTTTTCGTCCGCACCGAATTCCACCAATGCGTCGCCGTATGCTTCTCTGGTCGCAACTTTTTGACCGATTTCATATTTCTTTTGCAGTTTCATTGTATTATCCAACTTTTCGGTTTCCGAAAATCCTTTCTCTATTAGTTAAGAGAAGCAAGAAATGCTTCCAATTCGCTCTTGGCTTGTTCGTACTGCTCGGCACCGGGGGCGTTCCCGTGCCAGCCGGCTTGGTTTTCCATAAAGGAAACACCTTTCCCCTTTACGCATTTGCAAACCACGGCAAGAGGCTTGTCGCTCTTTTCAAAAGCGGCAACGGCACTTTCGATCTGGTCAAGATCGTGGCCGTCGATCACCATGGTGTTCCATCCGAATGCAGCAAATTTTGCGTCGATCGGGGTGGGGTTCATCACCTTTGTAACGTCGCCGTCGATTTGCAGACCGTTGAAGTCAATGAAAGCGCAGAGGTTGTTCAGGCCGTAGTGCGCTGCAAACATGGCTGCTTCCCAAACCTGACCTTCTTCCAATTCACCGTCACCCAGAATAGCGTATACTTTATAATCTTTCCCATCGATCTTAGCCGCCTTTGCCATGCCGCAGGCGGCAGAAATTCCCTGGCCGAGAGAGCCGGAAGACATATCGACGCCGGGGATATGCTTCATATCGGGGTGCCCCTGCAGAATGCTGTCCTTATGGCGCAGAGTCTTTAAAAGAGCGGGATCAAAGTATCCGCGCAGAGCCAGCGCAGCATAAAGCGCCGGTGCGGTGTGCCCCTTGGAAAGGACCAGACGGTCACGATCCGCTTTTTTGGGATTCCTCGGATCAATGTTCATTTTTTCAAAATACAGATAGGAAAGGATGTCGGCAATGGAAAGGGAGCCGCCGGGATGACCGGAAGCGGCATTGAAAATGCCTTCCAAAGCACCGAGTCTGATTTTGGTCGCAACTTTTTGAAGCTCAACCTTTTTTTGTTGTTCCATAATTTTCCTCCGAAAAATTTAGTTTCTCTTTTCTAATCTATCTATCAAATCCGCAATGCAGCCTTCGCTGTTATGACAGAGATGAATCTTGGAAAGTTCTTTGACCTCGTCAATGGCGTTGCCGGGGCAGCAGGGGACATCGCAAACCTCCAGCATATCGATATCGTTCTGCTGGTCACCCACGCAGTAAACAGTTTTGCTTTTCCATATGGTTTCTTTCAGCTGTTTAATCCTGCTGCCTTTTCCGCATTCTTTGGGAACAATTTCATAAATCGAATCCGAGGAAGAGCTGAAGAAAAAATCGCCGCTCGAAATGGTCGGAATATACTGCTTTAATTCCCGGATCAAATCTGCCGGGCATTGGTACACCATTTTATGCCAGTTGTGCTCGCGGTTGTCTTCCAGCCTCTCGCGCACAACGAACCGGGAATAGATCTGCATCCGTTCGCGCATAAATTCTGTTTCTTTTGGCAGGAGAATCCCTTTGAGCGTGCTGACGCGGTAACCGGCTTCCGGGAATTTTTCTTCAACGGCAGAAACAATTTTCAAAAGCTCATTTTGCTTCATTGCATATTCATCAAGAAGCGAGTTTGTTTTATAATCATAAAAGTAGGCGCCGTTGCAGAGGATAGCCGGTGCATTTACCATCGCAGCAGCTTCCGGAAAAATGCAGTCCATCATTCGGATACAGCGACCGGTAGAAACGGTAAAGGTACCGCCCTCGGCAACAAAGCGCTGAACCGCCTTGATATTACGCTCTAAAAGGGAAGCGTTTCTGCCGAAAAACGTGCCGTCCAAATCGCTTGCGATTGCAATATTTTCAAATGTTCTCTTCATGACTTAGCCTTTCAGTTTTACAATCCCTTGCGAAGCTTTTCCAAAATGGCTTCAAAATAATTCGGCAGCGGAGATTCAAACTTCATTTCCTGCTTTGTGATCGGGTGGCAAAATTCCAGAACTTTGGCGTGCAGACATTGTCCGTCCAGTCCAAAGCTTTTTCTGCCGGGCGCATAAAGCTTATCATCCAGTACCGGGTGTCCCAAAGAGAGCATATGAACGCGGATCTGATGGGTGCGGCCGGTTTCCAGCGTGAGTTCCACATACGTATATCCCGGAAAGCGCTCCAAAACGCGATAATGGGTAACAGCGTTTTTAGTATTTGGTGAATCCGGCGGAAAAGCTGCCATTTTTTTGCGGTCGCTACGGTGCCTTCCGATCGCCAGCCGAACCGTGCCGCTGTCGTCTTTTACGTTTCCATATACGATCGCATGGTATTTCCGCACAAAATCGTGCTTTTGAAAAAGCTCGGATAACCCAGTATGGGCTGTGTCATTTTTGGCGGCAACCAAAAGGCCGCTGGTGTATTTATCAATCCGGTGCACAATCCCCGGGCGAAGCTTACCGTTGATGCCGGAAAGGGAGTTGCGGCAGTGAAACAGCAGTGCGTTTACCAGGGTGTGATCGGGATTCCCGGGTGCGGGATGCACGACCATCCCCTGCGGTTTATTGATAACGACCAGGTCATGGTCTTCATAAACAATATCAAGCGGAATATTTTCCGGCTTGGCTTCCAGCTCCTTATCCTCCGGAAGCAAGGCTAAAATTTCATCGCCGCGGGAAAGCAGAAAATTTTTCTTTTCGTTCTTTCCGTTTACCGTCACTAGATTTTCTTTTATGATCTCGGCAGCGCGCGAACGGGAAAGAGAAGTGCTGCCGGCAAGAAACGAATCTAAGCGTACGTTTTCTTTCTCGCAGCGCAGAAAGACTTCGTTCAGCCCTTCCGGACGGTCATTTGGGAGTTGATTCATTTTCTTTTCGCGCCTTTTTTTGTTTTACTTCGCGCACGGTTTCCCGCACCAGATACGCTACCATGAAAACAGCGCCGATGGTAACAAAGCTGTCTGCCACATTAAAGATCGGAAAATCGATGAATTCAAATTCCAAAAAGTCAATGACATACCCGCGAAAAATGCGATCGATCATATTGCCGATCCCGCCGCCGATAAACATGGCAAGGGAAGAAAACAAAAGCCAATCGCGCTCTTTTCTCATTTGAATCAGGATTGCAATCATAACCAGGATCGCAATGACCGAAACGGTCATAAAGACCCAGCGATGATCCGCAAGAATCCCCCAGGCCGCCCCTTCATTTTCGTGATATCGAAAACGAAGAATGCCGGGAAGAAAGCGCTGAAAGTCCACGGTTTGGAGAGTGAGCGCAAAAAATTTGGTAGTTTGGTCGAACAGAACGATAAAAAGGATGAAAACAACAATAAATATCATCATGATCTATAACAACGAATAGGCCGCTGTAAGGCGGCCCAATTCTTTTTTATTCATTTTCTTTCGGTTCAGACGAGGGGTCTTCTTCTGATTCCGTAGGAACGTCGGCTTCCTTTAAAACCTTTTCTTCAGCTTTTTTCAGAAGCTCTTCGCCGGAAATCACCGCGTCCGGATTTACCATTTCCGATAAATTCATTTCCTTGATCAGGCTGATATGCCGAACATATTCTTCATAGAGCCGATCTTGAAAAAGGATCGCAGCTTTGCGCAGGGAAGTGAGGTTTTCTTTTTCTTCCTGTACTTTTTCTTTTGCTTCGGCAACGATTGCGTCGCACTCGCCTTTTAAAAGCATTTTCAGCTCTTTGGCTTCCTTTTTGGCGTTCTCAACAATTACTTCGCCCAGTTTCTGCGCTTTCAAAATCGCCGAACGGATCGATTCTTCTTCGTTGGAAAGCTCTGCATACTTTGCCTGCACGGAATTGTACTTTTGTTCCCATTCCGAAGAAGCTTTGTAGGCTTCCGTATATTTCTCGATCAGAAAATCGAAATATTCATCCACCTCCTGCGGGGTATATCCGCGCACGGAGCGGGTGAAGGTCTTATTTTTCAGTTCGTGCGGTGCAATCATGAAAAAGTGTCCTTTCGGGGGCGGTTAAAATCGAACAGAGGGCAGCAGGGCAGAAATAAGAATGATCAGAAAATAAGTGACCATAAAGGAGAGATCAACCGGCAAAGAAGCGATCGCTTCACTGCGCTCCAATAATTTCCGAACCGGCAAAATAAACGGCTCGGTTGCAAGATACAAAAAGCGCATCCAAGTGGTTTCTTCTTCAAAGGGCAGCCAAGACGTAATAGCGCGTATCAGCATTAAAATTTCTAAAACGGCCAGTAACAGCTGAATTACGGCAATAAATACAAAAGCAAAAGTCAAAGCTTATTCTTTCGCAAATGCGCTTTCCTGATTTTCACGCAGTTTTTCACCGGAAAGCTCTACGTTATTGGGAGTAACCACGTAAGTATTGGTGGCGACTTTTCTCAAATCGCCGTTGATTGCATAGGCGACGCCGTTCAAAAAGTCGATCAGGCGGCGTGCGGTTTCTTTATTGGTTTCTTCCAGATTCAAAAGGATGGTTTTGCGGTCTACCAAATAATCCGCAATCTGCGTGACGGTTTCCAATTTTTCCGGTTTTACAACGATCATTTCGATCGCAGCACCGCTGGATACGCTCACACCGGAATTGCCGCGAGGTTCGGGCGCCGGTTCGGAAGCACCGTAATCTTCGTCGAATGCGCCTTCATCTTCCGGATCGTAAGTCCCTTCATACGCGCCCTGTTCGCCGTTGTCTCCATACACAAATTTGTTGAATAAATTCTTGACTCCCATGAGTTGAACCTCCGATTTATTATTCAAAATTTAATTTCTTTGGCCGAACGCCGCGGTGCCGATCCGAACAAGATTTGAACCGCATTCCACCGCAATCGGAAAATCATCCGACATTCCAATCGATAACACAGCCATGTTACTATTATCCATTTTTTTTGCCGATATGTCAATATAAAAATCCATAATTTTTTGAAAATATTGTTTTTGACGGTCGACCGATGTCATTTTTGGAGGGATCGCCATGAGTCCGCACAGTCGAAGATGAGGAAATTTTGATACCTGCAGCAAAAATTCTTCCGCTTCCTCGAGCGCGATTCCGGATTTTGATTCCTCATGACCAATATTGATCTCGCACAAAACGCCCATCACTTTACCGATTTTTCCGGCCTGCCTGTTGATCTCCTCGGCAAGAGAGAGCCGGTCGAGCGACTGGATCATGTCCACTTTATCGATAATATATTTCACTTTGTTGGTCTGCAAAGCGCCGATAAAGTGAATTTTTACGTTTTCTTTTTCAATGCGATCGTATTTTTCCAAAAGCTCCTGCACGCGGTTTTCCCCGATATGGTCGATCCCCAAGGAGATCGCATAATTAATTTCCTCCGGCGTGCGTGTTTTGGTGGCGAGCAGCAGGGTTACATCCTGCCGGTAGGGGCTGTTTAGCTGCGCTTCTTTTATTTTTTCGCGGATCGCGGTAATTCTTTCCCGGATCTCCGCCTTCTTTTCTTCGTTCAAAGTCGTACCTCTGTCAATCAATTATTTTTCCTTCGTACAAATCCTTTCCGGCAGTGATCACGCGATCATGCAGGGAAAGGTAGCCTTCGTGGTCCCAGTCGGTGGGCAAATAGCTCTGACAAATATATTGCATATCGTTGGTGTAAATAATGTCGACCTTGCGGAATTCCACCTGGTTGCCGCTCAATATATACACGCCCTGCACACCGTCGATGACGCGCAAAGCTGATTTCGGAATGGCTAACCCTTCGTAAGACGTTTCACTGATCCGAATCGTTTGTTTGCGGGTATAGTCGAAATCCTGCGGCACTTCTTCAATGCGGAACACCAAAATGACGCTGTCCGTATCGGTTTGCGCCACTTTTTTATCCAAAAAGCCCCCCAGTTTTTCGCGGGAAGAATTCAAAAAGGTCAGAGAATACTGCTTACCTACGGTAAAAGCCTCGGCTTCTTCGCGGCTGACTTCACAAACCGTGTACCAGTCGAAGTCCGTGATCACCTTGCCGATCGCGCCGGCGGAATATTCAGCGGGGGGAGTTTCCAGCAGCTTCCGGAAAGAATCTACAGTCAACGATTCCACCGCGCCGGTGGTAAAAACATTTTCATACCCATCAAGCAAGGTGGTAAAATACCCGGCCTTTCCGGCATAAACCGTGGCCAGCGGATTTTGCAGAGACTGCGTTAAGTTTTCTTTTTCACTCTGTAAAGCGTCGATGCGATCGGAAAAGCCTTTGGCGCTGTTGGTGATCAGCTGCCGTTTATTGAAATTGATAAGCAGCGTCTCTTTATACTGTGACGTAAGGGACACGCGGTGATCTGCCAGCGCCAGTTTCATTTGTACCAGGGAATTATAAATTTTATTGTCCAACTTGCCGACGTCGCTTGTCAGGTAACTGGTATCGACCGCGCTTTTTTCGAGAATTTCAATTTTGTCGTTAATCGTTTGGAGGCGGTTTTGTATGTCAACCCCGTATGAAGAAGAAAATACATTGGCGATCAGCTGATCGGCGGCAACCTTTTCCGCTTCCCGCACCGAATAGGTAACCACACCTTCGGAAGCGGCGTAAAGCACTGTTTCATTGCGGACGATATAGCCCTCTTTTTCAATTGTTTTTTCCACAATGGTATTCGCCGCATAGGCATATTCCACATCGCTTGTAAGATTGGTGACAAGCTGAATGATGATATAAACAATAATAAAGCCTGACAATAAAAACACCGCTAAATTGGTCAGCAGTCTTTTTGCGTTCATTTTTGTTTCCTTTCCGTGCTTTCAGATATCCTTTTGAAAAGCTGCAACCGCTTTTTCCGCTGCCAAGAGAGGGGAATCCTCGCCATCCATCAAAATCGGAATACTTTGGTAGCGGTTGAACCAGGTGATCTGCCTTTTGGCATAATTGCGCGTACGCTGCTTTAACAGCGCGACCGCTTCCCCCAGATCGGCGTTTTCCGTGATCACCGGTAAAAGTTCTTTATACCCGATCGCCTGTGATGCGGTTTTATAGGAAAAGGCGTGCTGCTCCCAAAGCATTTTTGTTTCCTGCAAAAGCCCGTTTCGCAGCATTTGATCCACACGCTGGTTAATGCGGTCGTAAAGCTTTTGCCGGTCGGCATACACCAAATACAGAATGATAAATTCAAATTCCGGTTTTTTCTTGCGCGATTCGGCTTTAAACGCCGTTAAGGTCTTGCCGGTGGATTCATAGACCTCCAGCGCCCGCACAATTCGTTTGGCGTCTTTTTCGTGCAGTTCGGCTGCCGTTTCCGGATCAATTTCGGAAAGCCTGGCCAAAAGCGCGGCGTTTTTTCCGGCTTGGATCTCGCTTTCCAGACGCTTGCGAACCTGCGGATCGATCTCCATTTCGCCAAAATCGGTATTGTGGATCAACGCGTCGACATAAAGCCCCGTGCCGCCGACAATAAAGGAAATTTTTCCTTCATCATGCGCGTTTTTAATTTCCTTCAGGGCCAGCGCTTTAAAATCGTACACCGAAAATTCTTCCGATACGGAGCGAATATCGACAAGCCTGTGCGGAACCCTTTTTTGATCTTCCGCGCTCGGTTTTGCCGTACCGATATTCATTTCCCGGTAAATTTGCATAGAATCCGCCGAAATGATAACGCCGCCGAATTTTTCGGCAAGCGCAAGCCCCAAAGAGGATTTGCCGGAAGCGGTCGGTCCGACAACGAAAACACACTTTTTCATAAGATCAGCATGGCGTCGCCGAACGAGAAAAAGCGATATTTTTCTTTCACGGCGTGGCGGTAGGCGCGCATGGTGTTGTCATACCCCAAAAGAGCGCACACCAACATGATCAACGTGCTTTCGGGCAGGTGGAAATTTGTGATCAAAGCGTCGATGCAGCGAAACTGATATCCGGGATAAATGAAAATATTCGTATTGCCCTCGCTGCAAAGAAGCCTTCCGTCAAAATCAAAAGCGCTTTCCAGGGTGCGGCAGGAAGTGGTGCCCACGGCGATCACGCGGCGGTGTTCCGTCTTTGCTTTTTGAATCTCCGCTACCGTTTCCGGCGGGACAGAGAAAAATTCGCTGTGCATGGGGTGTTTGGTAATATCGTCTTCCTTTACCGGTCGGAAAGTGCCGATCCCGACGTGCAGGATCACGGAGACGATTTTTACGCCTTTTTTCCGAATGGAATTCAAAAGCTCCTCAGTAAAATGCAGCCCGGCGGTGGGAGCGGCTGCGGAGCCGTCTACTTCGGCGTAAACGGTTTGATAGCGGTTTTTGTCTTCCAACTTTTCGGTAATATACGGCGGCAGCGGCATATTGCCGATCTCATCGAGAATTTGCAGAAAGGTTTTCTTTTCGTCAAAAGTAAAGCGGATCAGCCGGTCGCCGTTTTCTTCAATTTTCAGAATTTCCGCTCGCAGCTTTCCTTCGGCAATCAGAAATCTTTTTCCGGGTTTTGCTTTTTTTCCGGGCTTTACCATACAAAACCAATCGTTTAAACTTTTTTGCCGCAGGAGCAATATTTCAAGCTTGGAGCCGGTATTTACATCCTGCGCGAAAAGCCGCGCGGGGATTACCTTCGATTTGTTGACGACCAGTACGTCGCCTGCCTGCAAATAGTCCGCCACGTCGCGGAAAATTTTGTCTGTGAGCTCGCCGCTTTTTCGGCAAACAAGCAGGCGGGAAGCGTCCCGCGGGGTAACAGGATGCTGCGCAATTAGTTCGGCAGGCAGTTCAAAAGAATAAGAAGATCGCAATTTTAACGATTCAGGCGTGATCATAAAAAATCCTTGGAAAAAAGATTTGACAGAAAAAAACAACAATGGTATGATATTGACAGATTCCTTTTATAGTATAAAACATTTTTACAGTGATTTCAACTGCTTTTATCAAATTATGGATTTGAAATCCAAAGAACGGAAAGGTGAAAATAATGATTCAGGTGTTATTGAGCGGCTGCGGCGGCCGTATGGGAAGAGAAGTTGCTAAAATCTGTGAAGTCAGCGATTGCTTTGAAATAGCCGCCGGCGTCGATCCGGTTTTACCGGAATGTGCATTTCCTGTATACTCTACTTTTAACGAGGTCAAAGAAAAGATCGATGTGATCATTGACTTTTCTTTTCATACTGCCATTACCGGACTTTTGGCTTATGCAAAAAAAGAAAAAATTCCCGCGGTGATCGCCACCACGGCCTTTACGCCCGAGGAGCTTGCAGAAATCGAAAACGCTTCAAAAGAAATCCCGGTGTTTAAATCCGCGAATATGTCGATCGGCGTCAATCTGATTTGCGAGCTGGCGCAGAAGGCCGCCAAATTCCTGCCGGATTTCGATATTGAGATCGTAGAAAAGCACCATAACCAAAAGGTGGATGCCCCCAGCGGCACCGCGCTCATGATCGCCGATGAAATCGCTTCCGTTTTGCCGGAAAAAGTGGAATACGTTTACGATCGCCACAGCGTCACACAGAAACGCAGCAAAAACGAGATCGGCATTCACGCCATCCGCGGCGGTACCATTGTGGGAGAACACGAAGTCATTTTTGCCGGGCATCAGGAAGTCGTTACCATCACCCATACGTCCTATTCCCGCGAAATACTGGCCAACGGCGCGGTTTGCGCCGCGCAGTATCTGGTTGGGAAACCCGCCGGGATGTACAATATGAAAAGTATGCTGAATGAAGCCTGAAAATCAAAAAAGGAACCCGCCGAACGGGTTCCTTTTCTAGTACGAAACTTTGAAAGAAAACGCATGGAACTGAAAAAAAACAGCCTTCACGTTTGTGAAATCATCGATATGAATTTCTATGGCCTCGGCGTCGCCAAAATCGAGGGCGCCGTTTTGTTTGTGCAATACGGCGTTACGGGGGACAAAGCCCGGATCCGCATAATCAAAGAAGCAAAGAACTATTATATCGCCCGCATCGAAAATTTGCTTGTGCCCTCTCCGCACCGTCAGGAAATCGCTTGCCCGTATTTTAAAAAATGCGGCGGATGCCTGTTTTGGCACATTCAGTACGATTACGAATTGAAAATAAAGCAAAATCAGGTCAAAAATGCGCTTCACCGCGCCGGGCTGGATGATGTCTCGGTCGGCTCTGTTCTTTCTACCGGCGAAATTTTGCAGTACCGCAATAAAGCGCAGTACCCTCTTACCGAAAAGGACGGCCATGTTCAGTGCGGCTTTTTTGCCCCCAGAACACACACGGTTTGTCCGGTGGAAAATTGTCTGATTCAAGACCCGGCTTTTTCTCCGATCGCTGCCCGCGTTTGTGCCTACCTGGAAGAACACCGCATTTCCGTTTATCAGGAAGAGACAGGCCAAGGCTTGGTGCGGCATGTTTTCCTGCGGATTGGAAAAAGCACCGGCGAAATTGCACTGTGTCTGGTACTTTCGCAGGACGCCTTTCCCGAGGAAGCGCACTTTGCCGCCGAAATGATAAAAGAATTCCCTTCTATCGCTTCTGTTTCCTTTAATATCAACCCGCAGAACACCAACGTCATTCTCGGGAAAACCACGCGAACGGTTTGGGGAAAAGAAAAAATCGACGATATTTTGTGCGGAAAGCAGTTTCAGATTTCGCCGCTCTCTTTTTATCAGGTGAATCATGACGCTGCAGAGCTTTTGTACCAAACCGCGTTTTCATTGGCAAATTTCCAGAAAGAGGAGGTGCTTTTCGATCTTTACTGCGGCATCGGTACGATCTCCCTTTGTGCTCCCGGTAATTCAAAAGAAATTTTCGGGGTCGAAGTAGTAAAGGAGGCTGTGGAAGACGCAAGGCGAAACGCGCTGAGAAACCATGTTCCAAACGCCCGCTATCTTTGCGGCGATGCAAAAGACGCGTTTTCCTTGTTGAAAAATCAAGATTTAGAAAAAACGACCGTCATTCTCGATCCGCCGCGAAAAGGATTGCAGGAAGCGCTGATCACCGAAATTGCCGATCATAAAATCGAAAAAGTTCTTTACATCTCCTGCAACCCTGAAACACTTGCCCGTGACCTGGTGCTTTTTCGAAAAAAGGGCTATGCCTTTGATTTTGTTCAACCGGTCGATCTTTTTCCCCGCACGGCTCATGTAGAATGCGCAGTATCGATAAAAAGCAATATTTGGAAGAATATGAGGACAAAAAATGAAAATAAAACACAGGATTGAGTGGATGGATCGGATACGGCGTCTGGCAATTTTATTTGCTGCTTGAAGAGGTTTTTCATGGAATTGTGGGATTTATATACCAAGAACCGAGTTTTAACCGGGGAAGAATATATCCGGGGAGAAGAACTGCCGAAGGATCGGTATCACCTGATCGTGGACGTCTGGATCGTGAATTCTGAAGGAAAATACCTGATTTCACAGCGCCATGCAAGCCGACCGGCCTTTCCCCTCTTTTGGGAATGCGTAGCCGGTTCCGTTTTAAAAGGGGAGGACAGTTTGCAAGGGGCCGTACGCGAAGTAAAGGAGGAAGTCGGGATTGATCTTTCGCCGGAAAGCGGGCGTTTTCTATGTACCAAGGTTCGCGGTGAAGGAAACGGCAGAAAAATCAATACCATCAAAGACGTCTGGGTCTTTCCGTATGACGGCGAAGTGGATTTATCGAAGGCAACCGAAAAAGAAGTTGCCACCTCCAAATGGATGACGCCGGAGGAAGTGCAGCGCCTGTTTGATGCCGGAAAAATGGTTCCTTCGCTTTCCTACTTTTTCGAGGACGTTGTGAACCGGAAGTAATTTTTTGATTTTGGAGTTTCGTATATGAAAAAAGTAAAGATTACGGTAATGAAAATCGCCTGCTACCCGGACTTGATCGAAAAATATGAAAATCCGATTCCGCATCCTTGTGACATGGCAAAGGGAATGGTCTTCCTGGCAAACGGATGGCAAAAGCCGATCGGTTTCTGCGACAGCGCCTGGGAAACTCTTTCACCGTTCGTGATGACACTGGCGCACGGTGGCGAGGATTTCTACAACGGCTGGATGAAAAATAAAAAATCTGCGATGATTTCCTGCAACGACGGCTTTCGTCCGGTCAGCTTTTTGTTGGAAACGACCGAAGAGGATGCA
The DNA here is from genome assembly GCA_947589595.1 of uncultured Clostridia bacterium. Classification (GTDB taxonomy): domain Bacteria; phylum Bacillota; class Clostridia; order Oscillospirales; family SIG627; genus RGIG5579. The sequence continues at coordinate 7,363 of CANQBV010000017.1, read as the reverse complement.
AAGGAATAAAATGGCAATTTTTCAGGAATATTACAATTTTGTAGTTGAACATCGATTTTGCGTACTTTTTTCTATGATTTTCTTGACATTTTTCTATATCTTGTGCTATACTTTTTCTATCATCAAGATATAGTTCTTTGCAACTGACGGATCATGTGGAGCACCACAAAGGAACAAAGAACTCGTTTTTGCCGACCGTCTGGGCACACTTGAACAATTCTCACTGTCCAAGTGCGCCCTTTTTGCTTTAAAAAAGGAGGAAGTTCATGAAAAAAATCGGAATTGTTATGGGAAGCGACAGCGATCTGCCCGTGATCCAAAAATGCGCAGACACGTTAAAAGAATTCGGAGTTCCTTTTGAGGTGCATATTTACTCTGCACACCGGACGCCGAGCGAAGCGCGCGACTTTGCCTGCAGCGCCAGAGAAAATGGTTTCGGCGCGATCATTGCCGCTGCCGGTATGGCGGCGCATTTAGCCGGCGCAATTGCTGCCAACACGACACTGCCGGTGATCGGGATCCCCTGCAAAGGTGTAAATTTAGACGGCATTGACGCTCTTTTATCCACGGTACAAATGCCCAGCGGTATTCCTGTGGCTACCGTTGCGATCGGGGGAGGGGCCAATGCCGCTTTGCTTGCTATCCAGATTCTTGCGGTTGAGGATGCCGCGCTTGCCGAAAAGCTTACGCAGAAGCGCGCAAACGACGCTAAAAAAGTATTAGAGAAAAACGCGGCCGTTTTTCAAGAATTCCAAAAGTAAAAAAAGGAGAAAAAGAAATGGGAAAAACAAAACAGCTCTATGAAGGAAAAGCCAAAAAAGTGTATGCCACCGAAAATCCGGAGGAAGTGATTGTTTCCTATAAGGACGACGCTACCGCTTTGGATGGACTGAAAAAGGGTACCATCGCCGGAAAAGGCGCGATCAATAACCGCATGACCAATTTTCTCATGCAGCTTTTGGAAAAAAACGGCGTACCGACGCACTTTGTAGAAGAATTAAACGACCGTGAAACCGTGGTGAAAAAGGTTTCGATCGTGCCGCTCGAGGTTATTATCCGCAACATTTCCGCCGGCTCCTTTGCCAAACGCTACGGCGTGGAGGAGGGAATCGTCTTTACTCAGCCCACAATTGAATTTTCATATAAAAATGATGATCTGCATGACCCGCTGATCAATTCCTACCATGCGCTTGCCCTGAACCTTGCCACCCAGGAAGAGATTGAAAAAATTAAGGAAATGGCGTTCAAGATCAACGAGGTTTTAAAGGAATACTTTTTAAGCCTCGGCGTCAAGCTGGTCGATTTCAAGCTCGAATTCGGCAGGCTTTCTGACGGCACCCTGGTTCTGGCGGACGAAATTTCGCCCGATACCTGCCGCTTCTGGGATGCAAAAACCGGCGAAAAACTGGATAAAGACCGTTTTCGCCGCGATATGGGCGGTGTAGAAGACGCCTACAGAGAAATGATGAACCGCGTTTTCGGCAAATAAAGAAAGGAGCCATCAATGGGAGGTTTTTTTGGAGCGGTCAGTAAAAACGACGCCGTTTCCGACGTATTTTTCGGCACAGACTATCATTCACACCTCGGCACCCGTCGAGGCGGTATGGCTGCTTTTGATGAAAAAATCGGCTTGCAACGCGTGATCCACAACATTGAAAACTCGCCTTTCCGTACCCGTTTTGAAAATATTTTCCACGAAATGAAAGGTACCGCTGCAATTGGCTGCATCAGCGATTACGATCCTCAGCCGCTGCTTCTCCGCTCCCGACTTGGCTCCTATGCCATTTGTATGATCGGTGTGATCAATAACGCCAAGGAGCTGATCGACCGTTATCTGGCCACAAGCGGCGGATATTTCGACGCCATGACCGGCGGTGCTGTCAATTCCACCGAGCTCCTGGCGGCGCTGATCAACCAGAAAAACGATTTTGTGGAAGGGATCCGCTTTGCCCAGCAGGAAATCGAAGGGACCGCTTCGATTTTGATTCTCAAAGACAACGGCTCCATTCTCGCTGCACGTGACAAAGTGGGAAGACTTCCTGTTGTAATCGGAAAAAGAGAAGACGGGTATTGCGTTACCTTCGAATCTTTTGCCTATACGAAATTGGGCTATGAAGATGTGAAAGAATTAGGCCCCGGCGAAATCGTGGAGATCACGGCAGATTCCGTGACTCAGCTTGCCGAACCTGGCGAAAAGATGCGCATTTGTTCGTTCTTATGGAGCTATTACGGCTATCCGACTTCTACCTATGAAGGCGTGAACGTAGAAATGATGCGTTACCGCAACGGCAGAATCATGGCGCAACACGATAAGGAAGTTCAAAATAATATCGATGTAGATTATGTCGGAGGCGTCCCGGATTCGGGCACGCCCCACGCGATCGGTTATTCCAACGAAGCGCACATTCCGTTTGCGCGCGCGTTTATCAAATACACGCCCACCTGGTCCAGAAGCTTTATGCCGACTGATCAGGCACAGCGCAATAAAGTGGCGAAAATGAAGCAGATTCCCGTTCATGAACTGATCCGCGGCAAAAATTTGCTTTTTGTGGACGACTCCATTGTGCGGGGCACTCAGCTGCGGGAAACCGTGGAATTCCTTTATGAAAACGGCGCAAAGGGCGTGCATATGCGCTCTGCCTGCCCGCCGATCATGTATGGCTGTAAATACCTGAACTTCTCCCGCGCTACCAGCGATATGGAGTTGATCGCGCGCCGTGTGATTATCGAGCTGGAGGGGGAGAAAGGGCTGCAGCATATTGAAGAATACAGCGACTTTACCACAGAGCGCGGCAAAAAACTGCGCGAGGCGATTTGCAAGGAGCTGCACCTGGCGTCGCTTGAATTTCAATCGCTGGACGGCATCATTGAAGCCATTGGCATTGAGCCGTGCAAGCTCTGTACCTACTGCTGGAACGGAAAGGAATAAAAGATGAATACGAAATCATATTCGGAAAGCTACGCTGCCGCCGGTGTGGATATTACCGCCGGTTACAAAGCGGTGGAATTGATGAAGCAGCACATCGCCAAAACCTTAACAAGCGGCGTCTGTTCCGACGTCGGCGGTTTCGGCGGCCTGTTTGAGCTTGATCTCGATGGGATCCGCAAGCCGGTGCTGGTCAGCGGCACGGACGGCGTCGGCACCAAGCTGAAAATCGCTTTTCTTATGGATAAGCACGACACCGTGGGCATTGACTGTGTGGCTATGTGCGTAAACGATATCATCTGCTGTGGCGCGAAACCTCTGTTTTTTCTGGATTATATTGCCTGCGGCAAAAACGTTCCCGAAAAAATTGCCGAGATTGTAAAAGGCGTTTGTGAGGGATGTGTACAGGCGGGCGCCGCCCTGATCGGCGGCGAAACCGCGGAAATGCCCGGCTTTTACCCTGTGGATGAATATGATCTGGCCGGCTATTCGACCGGCGTGGTTGATAAAGAAAAAATCATCGATCATACTGCCATGCGTGCGGGAGATGTGATCCTTGCCTTGCCGTCCAGCGGCGTGCATTCTAACGGCTTTTCCTTGGTGAGAAAGGTATTTGACGTAGAAAATACCGATCTGAAAGTCCCTGTTCCCGAACTGAACGGAAAATCTATTGGCGAAACGCTCCTGACGCCCACCAAAATCTATGTTAAGCCGGTCCTGGCTTTGCTGGAACAAGTTAAGGTGAAGGGAATTTCCCACATCACCGGCGGCGGATTTTATGAAAATATTCCGCGCAGCATTTCACAAGGACTTGGCGCCAGGATCGACCGCAGCGCCGTGCGAATCCTGCCGATCTTCGACCTGATCGCCAAACGCGGAGGGATCAGCGAGCATGATATGTTCAACACCTTCAACATGGGTGTCGGCATGTGTATTATCACCGAAAAGAAAGACGCTGAAAAGGCGCTGGAAATCCTCAAGGCCAACGGGGAAGACGCCTATGTGATCGGCGAAATTGTGAAATCCGAAGAAAAAATTACCATTTGCTGAAACGAGGAAAAAATGAAAGAGAAAACGGCGAAGGTAGCGGTGCTGGTTTCCGGCGGCGGCACCAATTTGCAGGCTATTTTGGATGCGGAAAAAGAAGGCAAGATCCGTTCCGGAAAAATCGTGCTTGTCATTTCCAATAAAAAAGACGCCTATGCACTCACCCGCGCTGAAAACGCCGGTGTTCCTACTGCGGTCATTACCAAAGCCGATTGCGGATCACAAAGCGCTTTTGAGGCGGCGCTGATTGCAAAATTGGAAAAAGCCGGAATCGACCTGATCGTCCTGGCAGGATTTATGACCATTTTAAGCGCTGCCTTTACCTCCCGCTTTGAAAACCGCATCCTCAACGTGCACCCATCTCTGATCCCTTCGTTTTGCGGCGCCGGATTTTACGGTTTAAAGGTGCATGAAGCCGCCCTGAAAAAGGGCGTTAAGGTCACTGGCGCTACGGTACATTTTGTCAATGAAATTCCAGACGGCGGCAAGATCATTCAGCAAAAAGCCGTCCGGGTTTTGCCGGGAGATACACCGGAAAAACTGCAAAAACGCGTTATGCGGCAGGCAGAATGGAAGATTCTGCCCGAAGCCGTGGAAATGGTTTGCAACGAACTTTTAAAAAAGAAAGGAAATCGGTAAAAACAAATGGCCCTGTATGATTTAGAAGCTTTCCTCTCCGAAAATTCATACCCCGGCAGAGGGATCGTAATGGGAAAAAGCGCCGACGGCAAGAACGCAATGCTCGCCTATTTTATTATGGGACGCAGTGAAAACAGTCGCAACCGTGTTTTTGAGCGCTTCGGCGGCGGTATGCGCACCAAGGCTTACGACGAATCCAAGTTATCCGACCCCAGCCTTATCATCTATAATCCGTATCTTTCCCTCGGGACGTGCGATATCATTACCAACGGCGATCAGACCAACACCGTTTACGATTTTTTAAGGGACGGTAAAACTTTTGAGGACGCCTTGATGACCCGCGAATTCGAACCGGATGCGCCGAATTTTACTCCCCGCATTTCGGGTGTTGCCGAGTATGATTTCTCGCAGAAAACTTTTTCCTACCAGCTTTCTATTTTAAAGAGCCGGAACGGCGACCCTTCGGCCTGCAATCGCTATTTCTATCGCTATAGGCCGGTCAGCGGGATCGGCCATTTTATCCACACCTACAAATGCGACGGCAGCCCCATTCCGTCCTTTTACGGCGAGCCCGAAGAAGTAGCGATGCCGAACACGGCAGAAGAGCTTGCTGAGCTCGTTTGGTCGAATCTCAACGAGGATAATAAAGTGTCCTTGTTTATTCGCAGCGTTCCGCTCGACGGAAGCGAACCGACCGAGATCATCCTCAATAAAAACAAATAAGGAGCGTAATTTATGAAAGAATTTGAATTGAAGTACGGCTGCAACCCCAACCAGAAGCCGTCAAAAATTTATATGGAAAACGGCAGCGATCTGCCAATCGAAATTCTCAGCGGCAGACCCGGCTATATCAATTTTCTGGATGCTTTTAATTCCTGGCAGCTTGTGAAAGAACTGAAAGAAGCGTTAGGACTTCCGGCCGCTACCTCCTTTAAGCACGTCAGCCCGACTTCGGCGGCGGTGGGAATCCCGCTTCCCGAGAAATTAAAAAAAGCGTATTTTGTAGATGATATTCCGGAACTCGATGCTTCTCCGCTTGCCTCTGCCTATGCCAGAGCCAGAGGAACGGACCGTATGTGTTCCTTCGGAGACTGGGTTGCCCTCTCTGACGAATGCGATGCCATCACTGCAAAAATGATCGCGCGTGAGGTGTCAGACGGTGTGATCGCTCCCGGCTATTCTTCCGAGGCCTTGGAAATTCTCAAGGCCAAAAGAAAGGGCAATTATAACATTGTCAAGATCGATCCTTCCTATATCCCCGAACCCCAGGAAAAAAAGCAGGTCTTCGGTATCACTTTCGAGCAGCTCCGCAACAATTTCAAGATCAACAAGGAACTTTTGGCCCAGATCGTCACTCAAAACAAAAAGCTGCCCGAAAGCGCCGTGCGCGATCTGATCGTCGCGCTGATTACCTTAAAATATACACAGTCCAATTCGGTTTGCTACGCAGTAGACGGACAGGCGATCGGTGTGGGAGCCGGCCAGCAATCCCGCATCCACTGCACACGCCTTGCCGGCACGAAGGCCGATACCTGGTTCTTACGTCAGCACGAAAAGGTACTGGGTCTCCCATTCAAAAAAGAGCTCGGCCGGCCGGATCGTGACAACGTGATCGATGGTTATATCAATCAAAACGAGGAAGACGTTTGCGCCGATGGCAATTGGCAGAAATATTTTACCGAAAGGCCCGCTCCTTTTACCACCGAGGAAAAGAAAGCCTATCTTGCCGCGATCGACGGCGTTGCTCTCGGTTCCGACGCCTTTTTCCCGTTTGATGATAATATTGAAAGAGCCTATCGCAGCGGCGTAAAATACATTGCGCAGCCCGGTGGCTCGATCCGCGACGATGTGGTCATTGCGTGCTGCGACAAGCACGACATGGTCATGGCGTTTACGAGAATGCGCCTGTTCCATCACTAATCGAAGGAGAAAGCCATGAAAATACTGGTAGTCGGCGGCGGCGGCAGAGAACACGCGATTGTCAAAAAAGTAAGAGAAAACCCCAACGTCAACGAAATCTTTGTTTTGCCGGGAAACGGCGGCATCGCGAAGGATGCTGTTTGCGTCGCCATTCCTGCTACGGATATCAAAGCGATCACCGCTTTTGCCGTGGAAAATAAAATTGATTACGCCATTGTAGCGCCCGACGATCCGCTGGTGCTTGGCTGTGTAGACGCTTTGGAAGAAAAAGGCGTCCCTTGCTTTGGTCCGAATCAAAAGGCGGCTATTTTGGAGGGGAGCAAAGTCTTTTCCAAAAACCTCATGAAAAAATACGGCATTCCCACTGCCGCTTTCGAAACCTTTGACGACGTGGAAAAAGCGCTTTCGTATCTTGAAACTGCGCCGATCCCCACCGTTGTCAAGGCAGACGGACTGGCGCTGGGCAAGGGCGTTATTATTGCAAACACGCGCGAAGAGGCCAAAGAAGCCGTGCTTTCTATGATGCAGGAAAAAGCCTTTGGCAAAAGCGGCGAGCGTATTGTAATTGAGGAATTTCTCACCGGCCCCGAGGTTTCAGTGCTTTCGTTTACCGATGGTAAAACCGTGATCCCCATGGTTTCTTCCATGGATCATAAACGCGTCGGCGATGGGGATACGGGCCTCAACACCGGCGGTATGGGCACCGTTGCTCCCAATCCCTACTATACGCCTGAAATTGCACAGGTCTGCATGGAAACAATTTTCCTGCCCACGATTCGCGCCATGAAAGAAGAAGGCCGTACCTTTAAAGGCTGCCTGTATTTTGGCCTG
>CANQBV010000016.1 GCA_947589595.1 uncultured Clostridia bacterium | reverse complement strand
CATGAGCGTGATTTCAGCGATCCGGCTCAAATAAGGCACCCTTGTGGCACATCGGAACTTCCGCTTAATGCTGCTTGGTTCCCCATCTGACATGGTTCACGGCTTCCGATTGCACAAGACCCGATTCTCAACACCTTCTCGTGAAGACTGCCTCACATCCGTACCCCTCAGGAGAGCATCTCCCCCACTATAGCGGATTGAGGGTGACAAGGTGCCGCTGGCTCCCCGGATAGCACGACCTTATTTCATATCCTGCCTCAATTTATCGTATCACAAAGCGAATCAATTTACAAGAGAAAACTTACTTTTCTTCAAACATGGCGATTCTCGCCGCGTGGCGACCGCCTTCGAATTCGGTATTGAGGAACAAATCGACAAGATCGATTGCCAGTCCTCTTGCCATAACGCGCGCCCCCATACAAAGAATATTGGCATTGTTGTGCAGGCGGGAATGGCGCACGGAAAACATATCCGAAGCGACCACGGCGCGAATACCGGAAAACTTATTGGCACACATGCTCATGCCGATCCCCGTGCCGCAAAACAACATTCCCTTTTCCGCCTTGCCGCTTTGTACATATTTTGCCACTTCTTTGGCAATGACGGGGTAATCATCGTCCCGCTTTAATTCATAAAAGCCAAGGTCGATATATTCGATTCCCAATTCATCAAAATGCTTTTTGATATGCTGCTTCAATTCGTCTCCGGCGTGGTCAGAACCCAGTGCGATCATAGTATACTCCTTCTTTCTGTATCAATGCGTAGATTGCTTGGCAAGCCATTCCCTTTCCGCCTGCGGCAGGCGCAGGTATCGGGGAGATAGCTTTTCACACGGAACGGTATTTTGGTTCATTGCTTCTTTTGTTCCCAAAAGCGCTACGGATTCACCGCTTTGCAGACGTAGGTTTTCGGGAGACAAAGTCCCGCTTTCAGGAAAAAGCGCATGAAATTTTTCAGCGCCGTCTCCTAAGAGAAAGACATTTTTATATTCGGAAATTTCTTTGGATAGCACGTCTCCCGAAACGGCGCGATCCTCGCACAGCCTCTCGATCTTACCGTTTTTTAAGGAAAACAACGCATTATAAAACTCCCCGCGCCGGGCGTCCATAACCGGGCAAAGAACCAACTCTTCCTCTTTCCCGTAAAAGCGATATGCCAACGCTTCCAGCGTGGAAACCGGCACACAGGGGATTTGGCGGGAAACGGCAAGCCCTTTCACCGTGGCAAGCCCAATCCGAAGTCCGGTAAAGGAGCCGGGGCCGCAGGCAAGCGCAATCGCATCGACTTCGGCAAGAGAAAGGCACCCTTTTTGAAATAATTCCAAAATTCCGGGAAGCAGAGTTTCACTGTGCGTCCGCTCCTTCCCGAGGGAAAAGGAAGCGAGGACTTTTTCACCGTCAATAAGCGCGGCGGTGCAGACAAGCGCCGAGGTGTCGATTCCCAGAACGATCATCTCTCCACCCTTTCCAGAACCAGTTCCCTTTCGTTTTCGCTCTTTTTTTCAAAAGTCAGTTTCCAATAAGCATCGGGCAGACACCCTTCTATATTTTCGCTCCATTCACAAACGGTGATCCCACTTTCCAATACATCCCAAAAGCCGATGGATGCCAAATCGTCCTCAGACGTAATCCGGTAGAGATCAAAATGGTGGACGGTGTATTTTTCATTGGCATACACATTCAAAAGTGCGTAAGTCGGGCTGGAAACTCGGGCTTCGGGAACCAAAGCTCCCACAAAACCGCGCATGAATACAGTTTTCCCCGATCCCATTTCGCCGTACATGGCAATCATATCGTGCGAGGATACAAGTCCTGCTATTTCCGCGCCAATCGCTTCGGTTTCTTTTTCACTATGAGAAGAATATCGCAACGGTCTTTCCTGCCTTTGAAATTCTCTTTTTATTTTACAACAAATCCGGCAAAATTTCAAGTCCTTATTTTGCGCTTTTCGGCGTCACAAGCGCCGTGCGATGATTTTTATAGGTAATAAACCCGGGCTTGGAGCCGTTCGGCTTTTTGATAAAGCGCGCTTTGGTATAGTCCACCTCTACCCTGTCGGAATCGGATACTTCCGAATAATAGGCCGCCAGGGCAGCCGCGTATTCCAAATCAGCGTCCGAAATCACGCCCTCCGCGGGAATTTTTAAAAGCACGTGGCTGCCGTGGTAATTTTTGACGTGAAACCAATAATCTTCCTTTTCCGCGAGAGACGTAGAAACCGTGTCGTTCTGCAAATTGTTCATGCCGATATAAATTTTGCAGCCGCCGGGAGAGAGCGTCTCAAACGGCTTTGCGTGGATATTTTTTTTGCCGGAAGGTTTTTTCAGCGTTTTGGTCAGTCTTCTGCCGTAGTTCCAGTGAGAAAGCTCCTCGCGGATCTGCTCCAGATCGCTTTGCGCAGCGGCGTGCCGGAGCGAGGAGGAAACGCTTTCCGCATATTCCAATTCGCTTTTGGCCAGATCGATCTGCTCCTGCATTTTCACTGCGGCGGTCTGCTTTTTGCGGTATTCACGGTAGTAGTGTTGTGCGTTTTGCGCGGGAGACAGGCGAGGATCCAAAGAAATCCGCACTTCTTCGGGAGGATCAACAGCATAATCCACCGCAACGATTTCTTCCGTTCCTTTGCAGATGCGATAGAGCTCCTGCGTGATCAGATCGCCGCAGCGTTTGTCCCGATCGGCGTCCTGAGCATCCTGAAGCTGCTGCAGCTGCATGGCTATTTTCTTTTCCAGGCGGTTTTTGCAGGTTTTCAATACCTGCGCAATATCATTGTAATGCTGGCGGTGGCGTTCCGCACGGTCGCGCCCGGCATAGTAGGCTTCGATCGCAGCGGAAACGGAATCGCAGGGGTAAATGTAAAATGAAGGGCCGTACTGACGGATCTCGGTAAAGGAAAAGTCCAGCGCACTCTCTCCTTTTTCGAACGCTTCTTTGGATTCATAGATCAGGCAGGGGGCATATTGATTTTCTTTTACGCATGCACAAATTTCGGAAAATGCTTGCCAGAGCTTTTTCAACGAGACTGCGGAAAGCGGCGCGTCTACGGAGCCGGCGGCGCGAAAGGCAATTTCACGCGCCGTTAATTTTCCGAATCCGAAAAAGAAAAGCAAAATTGCTTTTTCGATCGGCATATCGGGGGAGGAAGCGGCAAATACCTGTGAAAATTCCTCAAACGTTATGGCAACAGGATTCCGTTTATCCTGCTGAGGCATGGGAGTGAATTTCGCTCCGGCCATGACAATGCGGTTGAATTTTGTGGTGATATCATTTTGCCGGAAAGCGGCCAAAATGGTGTTTTCCTCATCCACGAAAATGACGTTCGATCCTCTGCCCATCATTTCACAATAGAGATATTTTGCTTTACGGAAACCCATTTCATCGCCGGCGTCAAAGGAAATTTTGACAATACGGTCAAAACCGATCTGTTCGATCGCGCTGACTTTTGCGCGAGAAAGATATTTGCGCAGCAGCATACACATCATGGGCGGCGCGGCGGGATTTTCTTTATTTTGAGAAGAAAGCGCCATATAGGAGGTATTGGCGGTACAATTGATCACCAGACGCGAACGGGGCGAGAGATGAAACAACAGATCGATCTCATCTTTTTCCGGCTGACAGATCTTATCGACCTTTAAGCCGCAAAGCTTTTCCGATATTTCCCGTGTCAAAGCCGCGGTCATAAAAGAATCAAATGGCATATTTTTCTCCGATTACAGATAAAATGATGAATGGAAAGGAGCGATATTTATGATCCAGCCGATAACCACATTTCAGAATTTGAAGAAACTGCAAGTGATCAATATTTGCACCGGTTCCTGCTTAGGCAAAGTGTGCAATTTGGAAATGGATCTGGTGCTGGGGCACATTACGGCAATTTTTGTACCGAGAAAAGGCAGTATTTGGGACTATTTCCGGCACGATTTCAAACGAGAACGCCGCATTGCATGGAACCTGATCGATCGGATCGGGGATGATACGATTTTAGTACGAGTCAGCGAGGAAAAGTTATGAAAAAAATTCTCTCCCTGCTTTTTGCAGTTTTCTTGCTGCTACCCGGTATTCCCGTTTCCGCAGAAAGAAAATCCTATTCCGATTCCCTTTCCCCGGGGATGGATGTGATCCGGCAGAATTTTGTATTACGGAAAGCCGCGGAAAGCGGCAGTAAAATCAATTTTACGCCGAATGATTTTGCCGAGTTTTGCGGTGAAAAGGATTTTGAACATATCACCATCGCCACCCTGCCGAAAAACACAAGCGGAATTTTGATGCTGGAAGGACGGGAGGTTTTACAAGGAGAAAGCATTCCGAAAAACAAAATAGAAAAAATGACGTTCCAGCCGCTTGAAAACACGGCTTTCAGCTCCGATTTTACTTTTTCCTTCCCCGGCGAAAAGGAAAGCTGGAATTGCCTGTTGTATTTTACGGAAAATGCGCGGAACAAGCTTTTTGCAGCAGACGTCTCCCTTTCAACGTACCGTAATGTCGCGGTCATGGAAGTAATTGAAATGCCGGAAGAAAACGACGGCGCCGTTCTTGAGGTCCTGTCTACCTGCAAGCATGGCGTTTTGGAACTGTACGACGCCGCTGCCGGCATAATCTGCTACCGGCCGCAAAGAAACTTCATCGGCACCGATCATTTTACTTACAGGCTATGCGACGCCTTCGGAAATCAGAGTGAAATCCGGCGCGCCACGATCGAAGTGAGCCGGGCACAGCAAAATCTCTATTTCTGCGACATGGCAGATTCCGCTTACCACAAGGCGGCAATTGTTGCCTGCAAAAAGGGGCAAATGGAATATGACGTGGTGGATGGACTGCCGGTTTTTCATCCGGACGAAAAAATCGATCTGGATAGCTTCTATCGCATTTTAGAGGTCGGTCTGAACGGAAAGATCCACTTTTCAGAAAATACGCTGGAAACAGAAAGTCAACCCGAAAAAGACGTCGTTCCGTTCTCGACAGCGCTGCGTTATGTTTTGAATTCCGAAATTGAAAACCAAGATAAGGCTGTGCAGGCAACTCCTCTATCCGAAAGGATGCAGTCCTTTTTATTGGACGACGCGGTTCTCCGGGAGCTGGCAGAAAATGATTTCCCGTTAACCAAAGAAACCCTCGCCGTGATGTTTTTTAAGATCGATCAGGCGTTGGAATCGAGCGCGGGGCAGGAGTAAAGATCTAAAAACACGGCAATGCTTTCTTCTTCCAGGCGATAGCGATCTGCCGCTTCCTGCTGAGCATATTGGCTGGCATAGCGCATGCAGAGCATGGTATCCGGCGGCAGCGCGGAAAAGCCCTGCTGGGAATACAAGGGAAGACTGTCTAGGCGAATACCGTAATCATTCCCAGCTTCCGGCGCCTCGTCCCCAAAAATTTCATAGAGGGTCATCAGCGCACCGTCATCGGCCAATTCTTGAAAGAAATACGGGTCTAAAAGTAAAATGCAGGCGTCACCGCCAACAATTTCATTGTGATAGTCCAAATAAGCCTCGAATTCGGTTTGATTCCCTCCCGGCTGATCAATGAGGGCTTGATAATCTGTCGAAAGCGTTACGGTTTTCAGCGTGATTTTCTTCTTGCCGTCTCCGTTATAATCCGCATGCATAACTTCCTGTGAAACGGAAATGATCTCCCCACAACGACGATCGCTGATCGAACGCGGTCCCACGTACAAAAGCGAAGCGTCCGGCGTGGATTTGGAAAACAGCTGCACGCTGGCAATCACCACGAAAATAAAAATCATAACCCCCAAAAGGAAAAACCATTTATAATAATACCAAAAATTCGCGATCCATTGGCGCAGGTTCATTTTCGGATGCGGGTACGTTTCTGCCATGGCACTCTCCTTTCATTTGATAGGAATATTGTATCACAGATCACGTTCTCATGCAAGTTTTATCTGCATCAAAAAGCCTTTCGCACATGCGAAAGGCTTTTTTGGCATTAATATTCAAATTCGCCCTCAAATACCAGAACGGCGCCCCCGGTGAGCAGGATGCGATCGTCCGTGTAATTGACGGTCAAATCCCCGCCGGGAAGCTTGACGGTAACATCGGTTCCCTTTTGGCAGTAGCCGTTCAGGACAGCAGCTACCACGGCGGCACAGGCGCCGGTACCGCAGGCGAGGGTCGCTCCGCTGCCGCGCTCCCAAACACGGACGCGCAGCTGTACGGGATTGACCACGCGTACAAACTCGGTGTTGATTCTCGCAGGAAATACACTGGCATATTCAAACTGCGGACCGATCTGTTCGAGCGCCAGAGCGTCGATACTGTCGCAGAAAGTAACGCAATGCGGGTTTCCAACCGAAACACAGGTAACGGGATATTCCTTCCCGCCGATCGTCAACGGGTACCCAACGATCGGATTCTGCTGAATCTCTGCAGGCAGAACCTCCGGCGCAAAGGCAGCCTTGCCCATATCTACCGATACGGAGCTGACCTTGCCGTCACTGAAATAAAGATTCAGCGTATGAATGCCGGCGGCACTTTCAATGGTAAGGCAATCTTTTGTAACCAAGCCTTTATCGAAAAGATACTTCGCGACACAGCGGATATGGTTCCCCGCCATTTTGCCTTCGCTGCCGTCGCGGTTAAAGATACGCATTTTGGCGTCGGCCTTTTCACTGTTTTCAATCAGGACAATTGCATCACCGCCAATCCCGTAATGCGTGGTACAGAGATTGACGCAGAGGGATTCCGGACAGGTGATTTTCCCATCGAAATTTTCAATGAAAATGGCATCGTTCCCGCAGGACTGCATTTTGGCAAAGCGGATCTTTTCGCGCCGCGTGCGCATGGAGTTCAGATCCACCAGCTCGGTATTGTCCGCGTGGAAACGGCCTTCGATCATTTCTGCCAGCGCGCCCGCGGTATCGAGCGAGGTCAAACAGGGAATTCCAAACTGCATGGCCTTCCGGTGCAGGGCGATGTAGTCCCCCACCGTGCCATCCTGCACGGCGCCGGTATAGACGATATAGTCAAGCTGTTTTTGTTCCATCATCGCTTCGACTTCCCCGGTTTTAACGGAAGTTACTTCAATTCCCAGCGTACGGATCGCACAGGCGGTACCCTCCGTGGCAAACAGCTTCATACCCAAATCGAAAAAGCGTTTGGCGAGCGTCAGGCAGTCCGGATAGTCGTTTTCCTCCACGCTGATCAGAACCGCGCCGTTTTTTTCCGATTTCGGAGACGGCAGCGAAAATCCGGCGGCGGTCAAGCCTTTAAAGAGCGCTTCCGGCATGGTTTTTCCGATGCCCAGCACCTCGCCGGTCGATTTCATTTCAGGGCCCAAAATAGAGTTGGCGTCACTGAGCTTTTCAAACGAAAATACCGGTACTTTGATCGCAAAATACGGCGGAGTGCGGGTGAGTCCGGTGCCGTAGCCCAAATCCTTGAGTTTCGCTCCCAGCATCACTTTCGAAGCCAGATCCACCATGGGAACACCGGTTACTTTGCTGATATACGGCACGGTTCGGGAAGCGCGTGGGTTCACCTCGATCACATACAGTTCGCCTTGGAAAATAAGGTACTGGATATTCACAAGCCCCTTTGTTCCGAGCGCTAACGCCAGTTTTTCAGAGGAAGCGCATACCCGTTCCAGTTCGCGGTCGTTTAAATTATACGGCGGGTAGACGGCGATTGAATCGCCGCTGTGAACGCCGGCACGTTCGATATGCTCCATGATACCGGGGATCAGAACGTCTTTTCCGTCGGAAATAACGTCGACCTCCAATTCCGTACCGGGCAAATACTGGTCAATCAACACGCAATTCTCAATCCCGCCGGAAAGAATGGTCTGCATATAGCGTCGGGTTTGCTTGTCGCTGCGGGAAATGGTCATATTTTGTCCGCCGATCACGTACGAGGGACGCAAGAGGACAGGATACCCCAATTCCGCCGTGGCGGCAAGCGCTTCCTCCATGGTAAACACCGCTTTCCCCTTGGGACGGCGGATGGAAAACTTTTCTAAAAGAGCGTCAAAACGGCTGCGATCCTCGGCAAGGTCGATCCCCTCGGCAGAGGTGCCGAGAATCGGAACGCCCTTTTGATCTAAAAACTTGGTCAATTTAATGGCCGTTTGCCCGCCAAACGCCACCACCACGCCGATGGGATTTTCTGCGCGGATGATATTTTTCACGTCCTCGGGGTACAGCGGCTCGAAATAGAGTCGATCCGCGGTGTCGTAATCGGTAGAAACGGTTTCGGGATTGTTGTTGATGATGACAACGTCGTACCCGAGCGAACGCAGCGTCCAGACACAGTGCACGGAGCTGTAGTCAAACTCAATCCCCTGACCGATTCGGATCGGTCCGGAACCAAGCACCAAAATCACGGGCTTGCCGGTGCGCTGAAGCTCACGGGATTCACATTCGCCGATCGAAGTGGAATAAAAATACGGCGTTTCTGCGGAAAATTCCGCGCCGCAGGTATCCACCATTTTGTAGGAAAAGACCGTTTCCGGCACTTCCTTGACCCCGGCAAGGCGGCAGATGGCCGCATCCGGGAAGCCATACGCTTTGGCTTTTTGTAAATCCCCTTCTTGTAATCCGTCTTTTTCCAGGTGATTTTCAAACTCCGCCAGATTTTTAACTTTCTCCAAAAACCAGGGATCGATTTTCGTGATTGCATAAATTTCCGCAACAGAAATGCCGGCGCGCAGCGCTTCAAACACCGTGAAAAGACGGCGGTCATTCGCTTCCTTCAGCCGTTCGCGGATCGGTGCGTCGGAAAGAGGCGCGCAGTCGAGCGTATCAAGTGAAATTTCAGCGCCGCGCACCGCTTTCATCAAAGCGGCTTCAAAGCTGGTGGCAATCGCCATCACTTCGCCGGTCGCTTTCATTTGTGTGCCGAGCTTGCGGCTGGATCCCTGAAATTTATCGAAAGGCCACTTGGGAAATTTCACGATCACATAGTCAAGCGTCGGTTCAAAGAAGGCACAGGTTTTGCCGGTGATATCGTTTTTAATTTCATCCAGCGTATAGCCGAGCGCGATTTTAGTGGTGATTTTGGCGATCGGGTAGCCGGTCGCCTTGGAAGCCAGCGCCGACGAACGCGAAACACGCGGATTGACCTCAATGACCGCATATTCCATGCTGTTGGGATTGAGTGCAAACTGGCAATTGCAGCCGCCCACAATGCCGATGGCGGAAATCATATCCAGAGAAGCCTTGCGCAGCATTTGATATTCAGGATCGGAAAGCGTGAGCGCGGGCGCCACAACGATCGAATCCCCGGTATGTACGCCGACCGGGTCAAAATTTTCCATGGAGCAGACGGCAATGGTATTTCCCATCGCGTCGCGCATGGTTTCGAATTCAATTTCTTTCCAGCCCGCAATGCACTTTTCCACCAGAATCTGGTGAATGGGCGAAAGATCCAGACCGCCGCGCGCAATTTCCGTAAATTCATCCTGCGTTTCTGCAATACCGCCGCCGCTGCCGCCAAGGGTGTAGGCCGGGCGAACGATCACGGGATAGCCGATTTTTTCAGCGGCAGAAAGCGCTTCATCCAGCGTATTGGCAATTTCCGAAGGAACCACCGGCTGACCGATCTTTTGCATTAAGCTCCGGAAAAGCTCCCGGTCTTCGGCATTTTCAATCGCCTCTACATTCGAGCCGAGCAAACGAACGCCGAGGCGGGAGAGCGTTCCCTCCCGTGAAAGCTGCATGGCAAGCGTGAGCCCCGTTTGGCCGCCCAACGACGCCAAAAGCCCATCCGGCCGTTCTTTTTCCAAAATGCGGCGCACCGTCTCCAGATTCAGCGGTTCCAGGTAGATCGCGTCCGCCAGGTGCTGATCGGTCATGATCGTAGCGGGGTTAGAGTTACAGAGGACGACGCTGATTCCTTCGTCCTTTAAAATGCGGCACGCCTGCGCGCCCGCATAGTCAAACTCCGCTGCCTGACCGATC
The DNA here is from genome assembly GCA_947589595.1 of uncultured Clostridia bacterium. GTDB lineage: Bacteria > Bacillota > Clostridia > Oscillospirales > SIG627 > RGIG5579. The sequence goes on along the minus strand of CANQBV010000016.1, from coordinate 26,088 downwards.
ACGATCGGGCCTGAGCCGATGACCATTACTTTTTTTAAACTGGTATCCTTAGGCATGGTTTTCCCCTTTCATCAGCGAAAGAAAACGGTCAAACAAAAAGGCGGTGTCCTGCGGACCGCCGCAGCCCTCGGGGTGGAACTGTACACTGAAGGCGCGCTTTCCGGGGTAGCTTATCCCCTCGCAGCTGCCGTCGTTGGCGTTGATAAAAGTTTCCTCCGCCCCCGCGGGAAGACTGTCGGCAATCACGGCGTAGCCGTGGTTCTGACTGGTAATATAGGCTTTCCCGGTCTTTTTTTCCAAAGCAGGCTGATTGACGCCGCGGTGACCGAATTTCAGCTTTTCGGTTTTGCCGCCCATGGCCAACGCCAAAAGTTGGTGTCCAAGACAAATGCCGAAAATCGGTACCTTGCCGATCAGCTTTTTCAGTTCAGTAATCGGACCCGTGTTTTCCGCCGGATCGCCGGGACCGTTGGAAAGCATCACCCCGTCCGGCTTCATGGCCAGAATTTTCTCGGCCTTGGTGTCGTACGGAACGACCGTGACGCGGCACCCGCGTCGGCAGAGCGAACGAATGATATTACGCTTCGCGCCGTAGTCGATGAGCACCACATAATACTTTTCTTCCCCAACAGCCGGGAATTCAAGCATTTCTTTTGTGGAAACCTGAGCGACAACGTCCTTCACACTGTAATTTTTGACTGCAAAAAGATCCGCATTCGGTTCGGGTGTGAGGACCGCATTCATCACCCCTTTTTCGCGGATCAGTTTGGTGATAGCGCGGGTGTCGATCCCGCAGATACCGGGAATATTCTGTTCTTTTAAAAAGCGGTCGAGCGCATACTGTGAACGAAAATTGGAGGGCGCATCGCACAGCTCCCGGACCACATAGCCCTTGACTGCGCTTTTTCCTTCAAAATCCTCCGGAATCACGCCGTAGTTGCCGATCAGCGGAAAGGTCTGCATGACGATTTGCCCGGCGTAGCTGGGGTCGGTCAGGGTTTCCAGATATCCGGTCATGCCGGTGGTGAAAACCAATTCGCCGATACTTTCCCTTTCAGCGCCAATCGAAACTCCTTCCAGTACCGCGCCGTTTTCCAAAACCAAATACATTTTTTTCATTCTCTTTTTCCTTATAAGGTCGCCGCCATCACAGCTTTGATTGTGTGCATCCGGTTTTCGGCTTCTTCAAATACAATCGACCGATCACTTTCAAATACTTCATCGGTCACTTCCATACAGGAAAGACCGAACTTTTGACCAATCTCTTTGCCGGTTTCGGTTTTTAAATCGTGAAACGCGGGCAGACAGTGCATAAAGCAGCACTGACTTCCGGCAAGATCCATGAGCGTTTGATTGACCTGATACGGCGAAAGATCGTGAATGCGTTCTTTCCATACTTCTTCCGGCTCACCCATGGAAACCCAAACGTCAGTATAAATCACATCGGCGCCGAGAACAGCCTTTTTGGGATCTTCCACAAATTCCAGAAGGCTGCCGCTTTCCCCGGCAAGCGCTTTACAGGTCTTCACAAGCTCGGCGTCCGGGAAATACTTTTTCGGTGCGCAGGCAACAAAATGCACGCCCATTTTGGCACAACCGACCATGAGCGAATTGCCCATGTTATAGCGTGCATCGCCCATATAAACAAGCTTTTTTCCTGCCAAAGACCCGAATTTTTCTCGCATGGTCAAAAAGTCGGCAAGGATCTGCGTAGGGTGAAATTCGTTTGTCAAACCGTTCCACACGGGAACTTTGGAAAAACGTGCCAATTCCTCGACGATTGCCTGTCCGAAGCCACGATATTCTATTCCATCGAACATGCCGGCCAACACTCTGGCCGTATCGGCAATGCTTTCTTTTTTGCCGATCTGCGAGCTTTTCGGATCCAGATACACGGGATGGATCCCGAGATCAGCCGCCGCTACCTCAAAAGAGCAGCGCGTACGGGTACTGGTTTTTTCAAAAATCAGGGCAACGTTTTTCCCGATAAAGTCTTTGTGCGGGATCCCTGCCTTCTTTTTAGCTTTTAAATCCGCCGCCAAATCCAGCAAATACTCAATTTCCTCTTTGGAAAAATCCAAAAGCTTTAAAAAATCTCTTCCTTTTAAATTCATTTTGTCTCCTGTTCCACCGATTCCGCGCAAACGTCTTTGATAACCTGCACGCCTTTTTCCAAATCTTCTTTCGGAATATTCAAAGCCGGAAGCAGACGGATCTTATTTTTTGCAGTCAGGCACAAAACGCCGCGTTCCATACATTTCATCACCAATTCGGAAGCATTTTTTTTCGGCAAAATGCCGATCATCAGCCCCATACCGGTGACGCTTTGGACGCCCTTTGCGCCCTTTAACAGCGAACGGACAAGCTCGCCTTTTTTCTTGACCTCGCTCAAAAAGGGGTCGTCCAGACGCTTCAGAATGCTCAGAGCACCCGCACAGCACACGGGATTCCCGCCGAAGGTAGATCCGTGATCGCCAAAGCCAAGTACCTTTTCCACCTTATCTCCAAACAGAGCCGCACCGATCGGAAGCCCGCCGCCGAGCCCTTTGGCCGTGCTGACAAGATCCGGCTGTACGCCGAAGTTCTGAAAAGCATAAAGCTTGCCTGTTCTGCCGTTGCCGGTCTGGACTTCATCGATCATCAGCAGAATATCGTGCTCTTTGGCAAAAGCAGCCACCTTTTGAATATAGTCCGCCTCCAGCGGGAAAACACCGCCCTCGCCCTGAATGCACTCCAGCAAAACACCGGCTACTTTATGAGTATTGCAAACCTTGGTAAAGGCATCGAAATCATTGGCCGGGACGTGCACAAAGCCGGGCGTTAACGGCTGGAACAATTCGTGGTAATGCTCCTGGCCGGTAGCAGAAAGCGTGGTCACGGTTCTGCCGTGAAAACTGTTTTTCAGGGTTACAATGGTATAGGTGTCGCTCCCATGCACGTCGGCGGCGTATTTCCGCGCCGCTTTGATAATACATTCATTGGCCTCCGCTCCGGAATTGCAGAAAAACACCTTTTTCATACTGGTTTTTTCGCACAAAAGCTTTGCCAGTTTGGCGCACGGCTCGGTGTAATATAAATTCGAAGTGTGCTGTACCTTGCCCATCTGCTCGGTCACGGCTTTCTGCCAAACAGGATCGGCAATGCCAAATGCCGTCACACCGATGCCGGAGCCCAGGTCGATATATTCCTTCCCCTTGCTGTCATACACGCGCGAACCGGAGCCGGAAACAATATCCACCGGAAAGCGCTTATAAGTATTCATGACAAATGCGTCGTCTGTCTTTTTGATATCAAACATAATCAGTCTCCTGTCACCATGGTACCGGCGCCCTCGTCGGTAAGGATTTCCATGAGAATGGAATGCGGTACGCGGCCATCCATAATAATTACTTTGTTTACGCCGCGGTGAATCGCGTCGATGCAGCAATCCACTTTGGGGATCATCCCGCCGGAAATGATGCCGTTCTGATATAGATTGACGGCCTCCGAGATCGTCATATGCGGGATCAGCGTGGAAGGATCGTCTTTATCCTTCAAAATACCGGCGATATCCGTCATCATAATCAGTCTTTCGGCGTTCATGGCGCCGGCAACGTAAGCGGCAGCAGTATCGCCGTTGATATTATAGGTATTGCCCTGATCATCGCAGCCGAGCGTGGAAATGACGGGGATGTAGCCTTTTTCCAAAAGATCGAGGATCGGCTGCGGGTTTACATCGGTAATCGAGCCGACAAAGCCGAGCTTCGGATCGCGCATTTTGGCAGAAATGAGTCGGCCGTCCATACCGGAAATGCCCATGGCTCTGCCGCCCTTCATTTCCAAAAGGTTCACCAATGTTTTATTGACTTTCCCGGCCAGTACCATTTGCACGATATCTACGGTTTCTTTATCCGTTACCCGAAGGCCGTTAACAAACTCTGCCTTTTTGCCGAGCTTTTCCATGGTTTCGGTAATCTCCGGACCGCCGCCGTGCACCAGGACGATTTTGACGCCGATCAGATGCAGAAGAACAATGTCCTCCATGACCTGTTCCTTTAATTGATCGTTGACCATGGCGTTGCCGCCGTATTTAACCACCACGACCTTGCCGTAATAGCGGCGGATGTACGGCAGCGCTTTTATTAAAACCTCAACAGACTGTGCGTTTGAAAATACCTTTTCCATATTTCGACCTCAAGTACGGTAATCCCCGTTGATTTTGACGTAATCATAGCTAAGATCGCACCCCCAGGCGGAAGCCGAAAAGGCGCCGGAGCCAACCGAAACGCGGATTTCAATTTCTTTTTCCAATAGGATTTTTTTTGCCTTTTCTTCCGAAAAATCAACACCGCTGCCGTTTTCACAAACCAGGATTTCACCGGCGGGAGAAACAAATTCCACTTTTACTTTGGAAACGTCGAGTTCTGCGCCGCTATAGCCGATTGCGCAAAGGACGCGACCCCAGTTGGCATCCGCACCGAACATGGCGGCTTTTAAAAGGCTGGAGCAAACAACGCTTTTGGCAACGGTTTTGGCCGTCTCCAGCGTATCCGCGCCGCTGACACGGCATTCAAGCAGCTTGGTCGCGCCTTCACCGTCACCGGCAATGCTGCGGCACAGATGTACCGTAACGGTATTCAGCGCTTTCATGAAAGCGGAAAAATCTTGCCCCTCCCGCGTGATCTCGGCGTTGCCGGCCAGGCCGTTCGCCAGGACGCTGACCATATCGTTGGTGGAGGTATCGCCGTCAATACTGAGCATATTGAAAGTATTCTGCACGTCGCTCTGCAAAGCGGCTTTCAGCATGGGTGCGGAGATGGCCACGTCACTGGTTATAAACACCAGCATGGTCGCCATATTGGGGTGAATCATCCCGCTGCCCTTGGCAATGCCGCCGATATGGCAAACCTTGCCGTCGATTTCAAATTCCACAGCAATTTCCTTTTTTACCAGATCGGTCGTTAAAATCGCTTCCGCCGCCGCATCGCTGCCATCCTCGGAAAGGCTCTTTACCAGTTCCGGGATCCCGGCTTGAAACGGCTCCAGGCTCAAAGGCTGACCGATCACACCGGTGGAGGAAACAATCACATCCTCCGCCGCCACGCCAATCTCCCCGGAAAGAAGATCGCATATCGTTTCGGCAACTTCAATGCCGTTGGCGTTGCAGGTATTGGCGTTGCCGCTGTTGCAGATTACAGCCTGCGCGACGCCGTTTTCCAAATGCTGCCTGGTAACCGTCAGGGGTGCGCCCTTGACCAAATTCGTCGTATAAACCGCAGCCGCGGCCGCGGGTACTTTACTGTAAATGAGAGCTAAATCCTTTTTCGAGCGGTTTTTACGGATTCCGCAATGCACACCGCTTGCGGAAAAGCCCTGCGCGGCGCACACGCCGCCGGGAATAATTTTCATAATCTTTCTCCTTTCACACACAGTCCCGTATTTTCCGGGGCGCCCAGAACAAGATTCATATTTTGAATCGCGGCGCCGGAGGCGCCTTTACCGAGATTATCAAATCTCGAAACCAAAAGAATGCGTTCTTCGTTACCGTATACCGAAATTTCCATATCATCTCTCCCCTGCAGGGAAACGGCGGAAAGAAAGCCTTCTTCATCGGCATTTTCATTGAAAAAAACAAGTCCTTTGGCATACCTTGCACGGTAAACCTCTGCAATTTCTTTTGTGGAAACCGTTAAGTCGCTTTGAAATACCGGCACGCTGACTTCCATACCGCTGTAAAAATCTCCCACAACAGGCAAAAAAGCCGGAGAGAGATCCAATCCTGAAACAAGCGTCATTTCCTTTAAATGCTTGTGCTGCTGAGAGAGTGCATACTGCCGCGGGCCGCCCAGCAGCGGCGAACGCTGCGGATTTTCGTAATCAGCAATCATTTTCTTGCCGCCGCCGGAGTAGCCGGTCAAGGAAAAACAGGAAAGCCGGGCTTCCTTTTTCAGCGCGCCTGCAGCGATCAGCGGCGCGATGAGCGCCACAAAGCCGCTGGCGTGACAGCCGGGATTGGCGATTCGCTTGGCGGTTTTAATTGTTTCACGGCCGGTGATTTCAGCAAAGCCGTACACCCATTCCGGAGAGGTCCGGTGGGCAGTGGAGGTATCGATCACCACCGTGTCGGGGTTTTCCACAAGCGTTACCGCTTCACGCGCGGCATCGTCCGGCAGGCAGAGAAACGCAATATCTGCAGAATTGAGGGCCTCTTTACGGGCGGCGGTGTCTTTTCTTTGTTCTTCCGGCAGCAGCATCAGCTCAATATCTTCCCTTGCCGCCAATCTTTCCCGAATCCGCAGACCGGTGGTGCCGGAGGATCCGTCGATAAATACTTTTTTCATTTTAATTTTTCTTCTACAATTTTGATTTGTTTTTCTACCGACAAAAGGCTGGTTCCGCCTTCGGAAATTCTTTTTTCCACACAAGTATTGAGGTCAATTTCCCGGTAAATATCTTCTTCAAATAATTCACTGAATGCCTTCAGTTCGGAAAGGCTCAGCTCCTCCAACACCTTTCCCTCGGCAATACATTTGGCAACCAGGGAACCGGAGATTTTATAGGCCGAACGGAACGGAAGTCCTTTTTTTGTTAAGTAATCGGCAAGGTCGGTCGCATTGATAAAGCCTTTTTGCGCGGCTTTTTTCATATTTTCACGGCAGACCTTCATCCCCCCGATCATGGGCGCAAAGACGCCGAGACACATTTTTACGGTATCGACAGCGTCGAAAACACTTTCCTTATCTTCCTGCATATCCTTATTATAGGCGAGCGGCAATCCTTTGAGCGTGGTGAGCAGCGCCATCAGATCGCCGTAAACACGACCGGTTTTACCGCGGCAAAGCTCCGCCATATCGGGATTTTTCTTTTGCGGCATAATAGAAGACCCGGTAGTATAGGCGTCGGAAAGCTCCACAAACTGGAATTCCCAACTCGACCAGAGGATAACCTCCTCCGAAAAACGGGAAAGATGCATCATCAGAATCGAAAGCGCGCTCAGAAGCTCGACACAAAAATCGCGGTCGGAAACGCCGTCGATACTGTTTTCGCAAATGCCGTCGAAATGCAGCAGCTCCGCTTCCAAATTACGATCGGTATCGAAGGTGGTACCGGCCAAGGCACAGGAACCGATCGGAGAAAAGTTCATGCGGTTTTTAGTATCCTGCAAACGGTCAAGATCGCGCAGGAACATAAAGGCATAGGCCAAAAGATGGTGAGCAAAGGTGATCGGCTGCGCTCTCTGCAAATGAGTATACCCGGGCAGGATCGTTGTTTTTTCTTTCTTTGCCTGAGAAAGCACCGCGGCAACCAAATCGCGCACCAAACCGAGAATTTCGTCAATTTCATCGCGCAAATAGAGGCGCATATCCAACGCCACCTGGTCGTTACGGCTGCGCGCGGTATGCAATTTTTTGCCGACCTCGCCCAAACGGGCAGTTAATTCTTCTTCCACAAACATATGGATATCTTCGCTGGCAGGGTTAAAAACGAGTTTTCCGGAATCCAGTTCCTCCAGAATTTCCTGCAAGCCGTCGATCAGCGTATCGGCCTCCGGCTGCGAAATAATATTTTTGGCCGCCAGCATCGTGGCATGCGCCATACTGCCAAGGATATCATGCCGATAAAAGCGATGGTCAAAGCGAATGGAAGAATTAAAGTCATCCGCCAGGCGATCCGTTTCGCCCGCGTTTCTTCCCGCCCACATTTTTGCCATGTTTTCTCTCCTAAAAACCTTTTGTCCAGCAAGGGTTTTCCCTTGCTGGACATTTCTTTTTATTTCTTGCCGTCTACCATGGCCTGCACCTTGATCGGCAGACCGTACAGATTGATAAAGCCTTCCGCGTCCTTCTGGTTATAGTCGCTCTCCCCGAAGGTAGCGATCTCCTCGCTGTAGAGCGAATAGGGGCTCCATACGCCGGCGTTGATCATATTGCCCTTGTAGAGCTTCAGCCTTACTTTACCGGTCACCTTTTCCTGCGTTTTGTCTACAAAAGCGGACAGGGCTTCCCGCAAGGGAGTGAACCACTGGCCGTTGTAAACCAGCTCCGCAAAGGTGATCGAAAGCTTTTGTTTTTCATGCATGGTCATTTTATCCAGGCAGAGCGTTTCCAGCACACTGTGCGCCTTGTACAGGATCGTACCGCCGGGGGTTTCATACACACCGCGGCATTTCATACCGACCAAGCGGTTTTCTACAATATCCAAAAGACCGATCCCGTTTTTCCCGCCGATTTCATTGAGGGCAAGGATAATTTCCTTGGCGCTCATTTTTTTGTCGTTCAGCTTAACGGGTTTGCCCTGTTCGAAATCAAGCGTGATATAGGTGGGTTCATCGGGGGCTTGAAGCGGCGAAACACCAAGCTCCAAAAAGCCCTTCTTTTCGTATTGCGGTTCGTTGCCGGTATCTTCCAGATCCAGGCCCTCGTGGGAAAGATGCCAAAGGTTTTTGTCTTTGGAATAATTGGTTTCGCGGTTGATCTTCAGCGGAATCTTATGGGCTTCCGCATAGGCGATTTCTTCATCACGGGACTTGATATCCCACTCGCGCCAGGGCGCGATGATCAGCATATTGGGCGCAAAGTGCTTGATCGCCAGTTCAAAACGAACCTGGTCATTGCCTTTGCCGGTGCAGCCGTGAGCAATGGCATCGGCATTTTCTTTCAGCGCGATCTCCACCAGCCCTTTGGCAATACAAGGACGAGCGTGACTGGTGCCAAGGAGATATTCCTCATACACGGCACCCGCCTTCATGGTAGGAATGATATAATCGTCCACATATTCATCCGTCAGATCCAAAACGTACAGCTTGGAAGCGCCGGTGGCGATCGCCTTTTCTTCCAGTCCTTCCAGTTCATCGTTCTGGCCGACATTGCCGGAAACGGCAATCACTTCGCAGTTGTTATAGTTTTCTTTCAGCCACGGAATGATAATGGAAGTATCCAAGCCGCCGGAATACGCCAGTACTACTTTTTTGATATTTTCTTTGTTCATTTTTCTTTCCTCCAAAACGGAATTGATTTTCATTTCCTGAATTATTATACATTATTTTTTCAGTTTGTCAAGTGTTTTTTCGCATATTTATCAGAAAAATTGTAAATAATTTTAGCATCAATTGAATAAATATTCGTTATATGTGAAAAATTGAGCATATTTTAAATTTTCTTTTTGTTTTTACTAAAGCGACGGTTGATTTTCACGCGGAATCCGGCTATAATAGTATCGATTTGGAGAAAAAAGAGGATATCACTTTGGAAAACCAGAACATAAATGAAGAAGAAAAACAGTTTCAGCGTATGACGGAAAAAAGGATCGAACCGCTGATCCTGGCGCAGTCAATTCCAACGGTGGTCAGCATGCTGGTCACTTCGATCTACAACACGGCGGATACGTTTTTCGTTTCCAATCTTGGCGTTGCACAGTCCGGCGCGGTGAGCGTTGCTTTCTCGTTGATGTCGCTGATTCAGGCGGTCGGCTTTGGACTCGGTATGGGAAGCGGTAGTCTGATCAGTCGGCATTTAGGAAAAAAAGAAGAGAAGAAAGCGCATGAATATGCGACCTGTGCCTTTGCGGCCTCCCTCCTTTTCGGCGCGCTCCTTCTGGTGTTCGGCGGCATTTGGATCCGGCCGCTTATGTTTGTACTCGGCGCACGGGACGATATTCTGACGCACACCATTGCATACGGTAAATACATTATCCTCGGGGCGCCGATCATGTGCGCTTCGTTTGTCATGAACAATATCCTGCGTGCGCAGGGAAAATCCAAGCTTTCCATGATTGGTCTTTCGATCGGCGGCATTTTGAATATCGGTCTGGATCCGCTTTTTATTTTCGTTTTCAAAATGGGAATCGAAGGCGCCGCACTGGCTACGCTTTGCAGTCAGGTAATCAGCTTTGGAATTCTTCTTTTGCTGATGCTTTCCAAAAAGAGCATCGTACGCATTCATCCGAAATTTTTGAAATTTCGTTTTTCCTACTACAGTAAAATCATTGTGACCGGTCTTCCGACGATTTTCCGTCAGGGGCTTGCCAGTTTGGCGACCGCGGTGCTGAACAATGTAACCGGTACGCTGACCGATTCCAAAGAATTAAATGAAGCTTGCGTGGCGGCGATCGGTATTGCCAACAAGGTATATCTGCTCGTACGGAATCTTGTAATCGGGATCGGTCAGGGCTTTCAGCCGATCGCCGGCTACAACTATGGCGCCGGTAAAAACAACCGGGTCAGAGATGCCTTCTGGTTCACTGTGAAACTCGGTACGGCGATCTGCATCGTCTTCAGCGCGGCCATGGCGATTTTCGCCGAGCCGATCATGAACTTTTTTGTGGATGATCAAAATCCCGAAAAAATTGCTCAGGTCGTACAAATCGGGAAAGCTGCCATTCTGTATCTAAGCGCCGAGCTTCCTTTCCTTGCCTATTCCACCTATGCCAACCAAATGCTGCAGTGCCTCGGAAAAAGCGGCGGCGCTACTTTCCTGGCAAGCTGCCGTCAGGGGATCTTTTTCCTGCCGCTGATCTTTACGCTTCCGCACTTTTTTGGAATCCTCGGCATCCAGCTGACACAGCCGATCGCCGATATGCTGACCATGCTTGTAACGATCCCGATCCAGATCCGATTTTTTAAGAGTCTGCTTACGGAGAAATCGTCATGAATTATCCCTTAAACACGTTGGGACTTGCCCACCGGTTTATTGCCGAAAAAGTAAAGCGCGGCGCCTTTTGTATCGACGCAACCTGCGGCAGAGGGCGGGACACGGCTTTTCTTTGCTCCCTTTGCGGGGAAAGCGGGAAGGTTTTGGCTTTTGACATTCAAGAAGAGGCGGTCAAAAGTACAAAAGCGCTTTTGGAAAAAGAGGGGCATGCCAACGCCGAAGTCATTCTGGACTGCCACAGTCATATGGACGCCTACGCAAAGGCCGGTACGGTCGATGCTATTATGTTCAATTTCGGCTGGCTGCCGGTCGGCGACCACGCGAAATTTTCTCAGCCCGAAACCTCGATTCGGGCGATTGAAAAAGGTCTTGCGCTTTTAAAAACCGGCGGCGTAATGAGCCTTTGTATTTATTATGGAAAAGAAACCGGTTTTGCTGAGCGGGATGCCATCCTGTCGTATCTGAAAACCGTCGACCCTTCTGTTTTCACCGTCATTACAGCGCAGTTTACCAATCGAAAAGGCGAGGTGCCCATTCCGGTCTTTCTCTTGAAGAAAACGTGAAAAATCCCTCTTTATGTTTGAGCAAAAAGAGGGATTTTTTATGCTGCAGCAGCGGCTTTATTCTTTTTCCGCTTCTTCCTTCTCCAGCACGGTATAGGCAACTTTGCCTACCAGTGTCGTCGGTAGAGATTTGCGAATTTCAATATCGTAAGGCAGCGCATACTTGGCAATATTTTTGCGGCAATGCTCCCGCAGGGACTCCATGAGATTTTCATTCGGTTCAAATCCATCGCACAGAACCACAAAAGCCTTGACCTTCTGCATTTTGATCGGATCCTTCACGCCGATCACGCAGCTCATTTGCACCGCTTCGTGCGACTCAATGATGTTCTCGATCTGAGACGGATACACGTTATATCCGGAGGTAATGATCATTCTCTTAATACGCTGCTTAAAGAAGATAAAGCCTTTTTCATTCATCACGCCGAGGTCGCCCGTGTGCAGCCAGACATGGCCGTCCTCATGGCGGCGGAGCGTATTGGCGTTTTCCTCGGGATGATTCAAATACCCCATCATGACCGTCGGGCCGGTCAGGCAGATCTCCCCTTCTTCTCCGTACGGAACTTCTTCCTCGCTTCCGACCTTACAGATTTTATAATAGGTGTCGGGGTACGGCAGCCCGATACTCCCCTCCACCTCAATGTGGTAGGGCGTCAGACAGCTGGCGGTCACGCATTCCGTGGTACCGTAACCCTCGCGAACACGGACGTTGGCGCCGTGCTCGGCAAGAAAGCGGTCAATTTTCTTTTTCAGTTCCTTTGTGAGACTGTCGCCGCCGGAGAAAACCCCCATGAGGCTATCCAGCTTTTTTCCGTCTAAATACGGACTGCGGGTAATATTTTCAAACAAAGTCGGCACACCGGCAATGTAATTCGGTCTTTCCTTGACAATCAATTCCGAATACTGCTTCGGTGTAAAGCGCGGCACCAAAATGGAAGAACCGCCGGCGACCATCATGGTGTGCAGACAGACGCCCAGGCCGAATCCGTGAAACAGCGGCATGGCGGCAAGCATTCTCTTTCCGGTAATCGGATAGTGACACATATGAATCGTTTGGAGCGCCAGCGCATTGAAATTGAGATTAGAAAGTAAAATGCCCTTCGTAACGCCGGTCGTGCCGCCCGAAAACAAAATACAGGCGGGGTCATTTGCTCTGCGGTTAACAATATAACGCCCCTCAAAGCTTTCGCCCAGCGTCAGGAAATCCTTCCACATTACCACGTTTGCCTTTTGAGGAACGGGCGCAATTTTTCTGCCCTGCGTGAGTTGAAAGCCGACCTTCTTTACAATTCCAAGCGCTTCCGATACAGAGGTGATAATGAGTTTGGAAATCGATACTTTCTCCTGCACGGTCACAAAGCGCGGATAGAGCTGATCCAGCGTGACGACTACGTCGGCCTCAGCCTCTTTTAAATAAAACGCAATCTCGCCTTCGGCAGAGAGCGGATGGATCATAGTGGGGATGGCGCCGATGCGGTTGAGTGCATAAAAACAAAATACCGCCTGTGGCATATTGGGCATACAAAGGCAAACGTGCTGGTTTTCCTGAACACCGAGCGCTTTAAACGCTTTTGCACAGAGTTCAATTTTTTCTGCCAATTCCGAATATTTGGTTTTCTTTCCCATAAAGGAAAGCGCTTCCCAATCCGGATAGGTGTTTGCCGTGTCCAGAACGACTCTGCTCATGGAATCTTCGGGGTATTCCAAATGGAACGGCACATCGCCGTAACTTTCCAGCCAGGGGGTACGAATATTTTCCATATTGATTTCCTCTCTTATTCTTCCCAATTGACGGGGGTGTCGATGCTTTCGTCCAAAACCTCCGGGTGCCGGAGAATATAGCGTAAAAGCTTTACGCTTCTTGCAAAATAAAATCCGTCCGCAATGCGCTCATCAACGGTGTAGCCGAGCGGCAACATTTCACGCATTTCGAAGCTGCCGTCCTTCTGGAAAACCGGCTTCCATTTTTTTTCGCCGATCAGCACAAAAAAAGAATTGGTTCCCCAGTTGATGAGGTGATGGTAGTCGGCGCTCATTTTGATACTGCCGAGATTGGAAACAAAGCAGGTGGTGTGGTAAGGATCGATTTTTTGCAGACCCATGGGTAATTTTCCGTGGTAATCCAACCAGAACAAAAACCTTGCTACCAGCCTCATAAGCAACCTCGGAAACCGATTCAGAATGCCCATCACATTGGTCGAATCGTCCGTCTTGTTTTCTTTACGAACTGCGTTGACTTCTTTTTTGACCCGTTCGTGGATCTGTTCAATGGGAGAAACGTCGCTTTCTTGGTCGATCTTCATAATCACCAGCGCTTCCTCGGAGGAATCGGAAAACACACGCTTCACAACAAAAGCAAAGGAAATATCGTTTCGTTGATAATAGCGATGCCCCTGCAAAAAGCGGTTCATAGCCGGGCGCAGATAAATGGTTTTGGCAAGCGCCGCCAGGACGACATGAAAAATGGTATATTTAAAATCGTCTCCGCCGGCGTTCTTCTTTTCCAAATACTGCAGCGTTGCCGTCAGATCCACTTCATCGTTCATAACAGCTTCGTTATCGGCTCTGCCCTGCAAAAGATATGGCATAAAGGCATGCATGGCGTCCATATCGCGGATCAGCGTTCCGTCTTTTCGATCGCCGCGTTTTCTTTTCTTTTCGCTCATAAAATCCCCCCAACCTGAATGGTTTTTATTGGCAACACAGCGTCAGAATTTTACCACAAAACTGTTTTGATGTCAATAATTTGCCTTTTTCTCGGTTTTAAAATAAGGATAGGCGCCTTTCCTGCAAAATTCAAAATAAACGGTTCTTGAAGAAAAACATTCTGTTTTCAAATTTTTTTTAAATATTTTAAAGCTCAAATTGATTTAATAATGAATATTTGATTATAAACTTAATTTTATTCAGAAGACTGTTTGACGGAAAATTTGACACGCCAAACTATTTTTCATATAATCGCCAATAAGTTCAATAAATTTAGGAAGACATACGTTTTGCAAAAAGAAATGAGGAGGAAAATGATTCAGAACATTCGCCGAGAGGGCTATGAAAAACGGGGACTGTATGACCCCGCCATGGAACACGACGCCTGCGGAATCGGGGTCGTTGTCGATATCAAAGGGCGCCAAAGCCACAAAACGGTGGACGACGCGTTGAAAATTGTAGAAAAGCTGGAACACCGCGCCGGCAAAGACGCCGCCGGGAAAACCGGCGATGGGGTGGGAATTCTTTTACAGATTTCTCATCGCTTTTTTCAAAATGCGGTAAAGCTTTGCGGTATTTCTTTAGGAGGAGCCAGAGACTACGGAATCGGTATGTTTTTCTTTCCGCAGGATACGCTGCAGCGCAATCAGGCCAAAAAAATGTTTGAAGTGATTGCCGCGAAAGAAGGAGTCGAATTTTTAGGCTGGCGAAAAGTGCCGGTCGAGCCTTCAGTTTTGGGCAAAAAAGCACTTGAAAAAATGCCGAATATCCAGCAAGCGTTTTTAAAACGTCCGGAAAACGCCGCCCGCGGTCTGGAGTTTGACAGAAAGCTCTATGTGATTCGCCGCATTTTTGAGCAGTCCAATGACAATTCCTACGTCTGTTCCCTTTCCAGTCGTACCGTCGTATATAAAGGTATGTTTTTGGTTGGGGAGCTGAGGCGGTTTTATCTGGATTTGCAGGATGAAAGCTATGAAAGCGCCATTGCCTGTGTACATTCGCGCTTTTCAACCAATACCAACCCCAGCTGGGAGCGCGCGCACCCTTACCGCCTGATCTGCCACAACGGTGAGATCAACACCATTCAGGGCAATGTGGACCGCATGTCCTCGCGCGAGGAAATTATGACCAATCCGGTAATTGCCAGCGAGCTGGACAAAGTATATCCCGTAGTCAATCCGGCGGGGTCCGATTCCGCGCGCCTGGATAATACGCTGGAATTCATGGTCATGTCGGGCATGGAGCTGCCCCTCGCCGTCATGGTTACCATTCCTGAGCCGTGGCAGAAGGATCAGAATATTTCCCGCGCGAAACGCGATTTATACCAGTATTATGCCCTGATGATGGAGCCGTGGGACGGCCCGGCTTCGATTCTGTTTTCCGACGGCGACACCGTGGGCGCGGTGCTGGACCGCAATGGCCTGCGCCCCAGCCGCTATTATCTTACGGATGACGATAAGCTGATTTTATCCTCAGAAGTGGGCGCTTTGGACGTGGACCCCGCTCATATTATTAAAAAATCGCGTCTGCAGCCCGGCAAAATGCTGCTGGTGGACACGGTACAGGGGCGGATTATAGGCGATACCGAACTGAAGGAAACCTATGCCGCCCGACAGCCCTACGGCGAATGGCTGGATCAGGGGCTGATCAAATTAAATGATCTGCCGATCCCGAATCACAAAGTACCCGGTTATACAAAAGAGGAGTTATCTCGTCTGCAAAAGGCCTTTGGCTATACTTATGAGGACGTGAAAAATACCATTTTGCCGATGGCGCGCACCGGCGCCGAACCGACCGCGGCTATGGGGACCGATATCCCGCTGGCCGTGCTGTCCTATCATGAGCAGCCCTTGTTCAATTATTTCAAGCAGCTCTTTGCGCAGGTCACCAACCCGCCGATCGATGCAATCCGCGAGGAAATTGTGACCGATACCACAGTCTATATCGGCAACAGCGGCAATCTCCTGGAAGAAAGCGCCGCCAACTGCCGTGCGCTGCAGGTAAAAAAGCCGATCCTGACCTCTGTGGAGTTGATGAAGATTCAGAGTATGAAGCGCGAAGGCTTTACGGTGGAAACCATCTCCATTCTTCACTATAAAAACACGCCGCTCAAACGGGCGTTGGATCTGGTTTATGTTGCAGTAGACAGAGCGTGCTGCAACGGCGCCAACATCATCATCCTATCCGACCGAGGCGTCGATGAAAACCACGTGGCGATTCCTTCCCTTTTAGCGGTATCGGCAGTCGCACGGTATTTGATCCGCACCAAAAAATCTTCCGTATCGCTCGTATTGGAATCCGCCGAGCCTCGCGATGTGCAGCATTTTGCCGCGCTTTTGGGCTACGGTGCAGTAGCGGTGAATCCGTATTTGGCACACGATACCATTGGTTCTCTGATCGATCAGGGGCTTTTGGATAAGGATTTTCATACCGCCATCAAGGATTATAACGAAGCGGTTCTCCATGGCATTGTAAAAATTGCTTCCAAGATGGGAATTTCCACGATCCAATCCTATCAATCCGCCCAGATCTTTGAAGCGGTTGGCATTGATAAAGCGGTTGTGGACGAATATTTCACCGGCACTCTCAGCCGTGTAGGGGGCGTTGGTCTGACCGAAATCGGTCAAATGATGGAAAACCACCATTCCCGCGCCTTTGATCCGCTGGGACTGGGCGTGGATCCGACGCTGGACAGTTTGGGAGAACACAAGGTTCGTGCCGGTCAGGAAGACCATATGTACAACCCGAAGGTGATCCACCTTCTGCAGGAAGCTACCCGCCGGGGCGATTATAAACTCTTCAAAGAATACACCGCTTTGGTGGATGATGAAACCCAGCCCCACACCCTGCGCGGTCTGATGGAAATGCAGTACAAGGAAGAACCTATTCCGCTGGAGGAAGTGGAAAGTGTAGAATCGATCGTCAAACGCTTCAAAACCGGCGCAATGTCTTTCGGCTCCATTTCCCGGGAAGCGCACGAATGCATGGCAATCGCCATGAATACGCTGGGCGGTAAATCCAACTGCGGCGAGGGCGGCGAAGATCCCGGGCGCTTCGGCACGATCCGCAATTCCGCGATCAAGCAGGTCGCCTCCGGCCGTTTCGGCGTTACCAGCGAATATTTGGTTTCGGCACAGGATCTGCAGATCAAAATGGCGCAGGGCGCCAAGCCCGGTGAGGGCGGTCACCTACCCGGCAAAAAAATCACTCCGGAGGTTGCCAAAACCCGCCACTCTACCCCGGGTGTGACACTGATCTCACCGCCGCCGCATCATGATATTTACTCGATCGAAGATTTAGCGCAGCTCATTTACGATCTGAAAAACGCCAATCGCCAGGCGCGGATCTCGGTTAAGCTCTGCTCCGAGCCGGGCGTTGGCACCATCGCCTCCGGCGTTGCCAAAGCGGGCGCGCAGGTCGTGCTCATCTGCGGCTATGACGGCGGTACGGGTGCCGCGCCGCGCAACTCGATCCATTCCGCCGGCGTTCCCTGGGAATTGGGCGTTTCCGAAACTCACCAGACCCTGATGATGAACGGACTCCGTTCGCGCGTGATCGTGGAGGCAGACGGAAAACTGATGAGCGGACGCGACGTTGCGATCGCCTGCATGCTGGGGGCGGAGGAATTTGGCTTTGCCACCGCCGCCCTGGTTACCATGGGCTGCTGCATGATGCGCGTTTGCAACCTCGGCACATGTCCGGTGGGAATTGCCACACAGAATCCGGAGCTGAGACGCCGCTTTTCCGGCAAGCCGGAGTATGTGATGAATTTCATGCGCTTCGTGGCGGAAGACCTGCGCGAACACATGGCAAAATTAGGCGTACGCACGGTCAATGAGCTGGTAGGACGCACCGATCTTTTGAAAGTACGCAAGCACGCCGTTAACGAGCGCGCCGCCACGGTGGATCTTTCCGCTATTCTGGATAACCCTTACATTGGCAAAGACACAAAGCGCCACTTCGACCCCGCCGATGTTTTTGACTTTGAACTGGAAAAAACGGTCGATATGAAAGTGCTTTTGAAGAAATTCAAAGCCGATTTGGAGAAAAAGACCCCGAGAAGTATTTCGATCCCCGTCACCTCTACCGACCGTACGCTCGGCACCATTCTCGGCAGCGATATTACCCGGATGCACGGTTCTTCCCTGCCTGAGGACACCTATACCGTTCGCTGTACCGGCGGCGCCGGGCAGTCCTTTGGCGCCTTCATTCCCAAAGGGCTGACACTGGAGCTGGAGGGCGACTGCAACGATTACATGGGCAAAGGGCTTTCCGGCGGCAAAATTATTGTTTATCCGCCGAAAAACGCTGCGTATAAAGCGGAGGAGAATATTATCATCGGCAATGTGGCGCTCTATGGCGCTACCAGTGGAAAAGCCTTTATCAGCGGTATTGCAGGCGAACGCTTTGCCGTGCGCAATTCCGGCGCCGAGGCCGTTGTAGAGGGCGTGGGCGATCACGGCTGCGAATATATGACCGGCGGCAAAGTGCTTGTTTTGGGCAGCACCGGCAAAAACTTTGCAGCGGGTATGTCCGGCGGTATTGCCTACGTGTGGGATGAAGATCGCGATCTTTACCTGCGCCTAAACAAGGAAATGGTATCGATGGATCCGGTTTCGGATAAACAGGATATTGAAGAAATCCGCAGAATGCTCACGGAACACGTAAAGCTGACGGGATCGCAAAAGGGCAAAGAGATTCTTGCGCATCTGGACGAAAAAGCTTCTTTCTTCAAGAAAATTTTGCCGCGCGATTATGACCGCATGATGCGCACGATTGCCGAATTTGAAAGTCAGGGCATGAGTCATGAACAAGCCGAAATCGAAGCCTTTCAGGCCAATACCAAGGAATAAGGAGGAACGATCATGGGAAAAATCACCGGATTTTTAGAATATGCGCGCCAGACCAACCCGGCGCAATCCCCGCAGGATCGGATTGAGCATTGGAAAGAATTTCATCCTATGCTCAGCGACGCGGACCGTCGACAACAGGGCGCCCGCTGCATGGATTGCGGCGTTCCTTTCTGTCAGTCGGGCGTACAGCTTAACGGTATGTTCACCGGCTGCCCCTTGCACAACCTGGTACCGGAATGGAACGATCTTTTGTATAACGGCAATCTTCCTCAGGCTCTGCTCCGTCTCCGTAAAACCAATAACTTTCCGGAATTTACCGGCAGAGTCTGCCCCGCCCTGTGCGAAGCAGCCTGCACCTGCGGATTGCACGGCGACCCGGTCACCGTGCGGGAAAATGAATTGGGCATCGTCGAGGACGGCTATAGCCGCGGGTTGATCCGGCCGCAAAAACCGACGCACCGCACCGAAAAGAAAATTGCCGTTGTCGGTTCCGGCCCTGCAGGACTGGCGGTTGCGGATCAACTCAATCACCGCGGACACAATGTTACCGTTTTTGAGCGTGAAGACCGCGTCGGCGGTTTGTTGATGTACGGAATTCCCAATATGAAGCTGGAAAAAAGCGTCGTCGAACGCCGCGTGAAAATTATGCAGGAAGAAGGCGTGGCTTTTGTGACCGGCGTCAATATCGGCATCGATAAAAGTGCGGAGGAACTGCGGGCGGAATTTGATGTCGTTGTTCTCTGCACCGGCGCCAAAGAACCGCGCGATTTAAAGGTGCCCGGCAGAGAAGCCAGGGGCGTTTTATTTGCTGTCGATTTTCTGACTCAAACAACACGCAGCCTTTTAAATTCCCGCTTTAAGGACAGGGCTTTTACCAGTGCCGCCGGTAAGGACGTGATCATAGTTGGAGGCGGCGATACCGGCAACGATTGCGTGGGTACGGCGATCCGTCAGGGGTGCAAATCCGTCACGCAGCTGGAAATGATGCCAAAGCTCCCTGACTCCCGTGCCAATGATAACCGCTGGCCGGAATGGCCGCGCGTCTGCAAAACCGATTACGGCCAGGAAGAGGCCATTGCGCTTTTCGGCAGCGATCCGCGGATCTATCAAACCACCGTTAAAGAAATTCTAATGGATGAAAACGGCGATCTTTGTGCGATCAAAACCATTTTGCTGGAACCGAAAAAAGACAAAGCAAGCGGCCGCATGATGATGGTGGAAGTTCCCGGCACCGAAAAAGAGCTTCCCTGCCAGCTTTTATTGATTGCTGCCGGTTTTCTTGGCCCTCAAGCCTATGTAGCGAAGGCCTTTGGTGTGGAAACCGATCCCAGAAGCAACCTTGCCGCGCCGCAGTACGCTACCAACGTTCCCGGCATATTTGCCGCCGGCGACGCCCGCCGCGGTCAATCCCTGGTCGTATGGGCGATTGCCGAGGGGCGCGCCGCCGCCCGCGCCGTAGACGAATATCTGATGGGCTACAGCACGCTTTAAACCGCTAAAAAGTAAGACCACCGGTAAAGCCGGTGGTCTTTTTGCAGATTTATTTTTGCAGATTTATGCAAGAGGAAGTTCAAACCAGAAACAGCTTCCCTTGCCCAGCTCGCTTTCGACGCCGAAGCGCGCGCTGTGGAGCTGCAAAACCTTTTTGACAATGGAGAGCCCCAATCCGGAGCCGATGGTGGAAGTGGTGTGATTTTTATCGATGCGGTAGTAGCGTTCCCAAATATCATTCAGCTTTTCTTTGGGAATGCCCTCTCCGTGGTCAATCACTTCCAGGCGAACCGTATTTTCCTGAACGATCTGCCGTACAATCACCGTTTTATCTTCTCCGCAATAATGGACGGCGTTGTTGACCAAATTATAAATAACCTGGGAAAGCTTCAGGTTATCGCCGCGGATCAGAACGTGCTCCGACTCCTTTTCAAAACGAATTTTATAGCCGTCTTTATCCATCAGTTTTTCATAGCGGTGCATAATGGTGCGCACCAGTTCCGTAAAATCGATCTCCTCTTCGTTCAGCACGTCCATGCCGGCCTCCAGTTTTGAAAGATCCAGCATATCGTTTACAAGATTGGAAAGGCGCTGGGCTTCGTCGATAATGACCTGTAAATTTTCCGGTGTGTTTTCGCCGGGCAAATCTCGCATAACCTCACTATAACCGGAAATGAGTGTCAGCGGCGTGCGCAGATCATGCGAAACATTGGCGATCAATTCTTTGCGCAGAGAATCTACCTTACTGATTTCTTTGGCGGCGTACTCGAGCGTGTCGGACAATTCCCGCACTTCCCGGTAACCGCCGATCCCATTGGAATCAAAATGTCCGGCGGGAAGGCTTTTTGACGCGCGGCTGAGACGAATAAGCGGGCGCGAGATCCAGCGGGAAAGAACATATGCCATGATAAGAGACATAATAAGAAGCAAGCCGATGATCAGGTTCAGTTCAAAGCGAATGGTTTCCACCGTGGAATCCACAGGAATAATAGCGGTGGAAAGCAGAATATAAATTTGATTGCCGTCGGCGTCCTGCGCAACGCGGCTGAGCAGTACGCAGTCATAGGAAACCTCGTTGTCCGTAACGCCTGCGTGCCAATCATCCCCGAACGATGCATTGTTTCGATCGAAGAAAAACCAGGTGAAAAAATTACTCTTTTTAATAACGCTTTCAATTTCCTCGGCAGGCAGATAGCTTTGGAACATCTGATTTTCGCTTTCCAAAGTGGCCGCATAGAAAAGCTTGACCGTGTCTTGTGAAATGCGATGCACCACACACTGTCCGCCGGCATGCTCACCGGCGATCAGATTCAAGCTGTCGTCGTAAACGGCGACACAAATATCTTGGCGGTCGGCAAGGCGCATAACGTAGCTTGGCAGATCCTTCTCGGAAATCTGGCTGATCCGCTGAGAAGCGGCGTTGATGGTATTGATCTTGATCGATTTATAAATATCATTCAAAAACACTACCTCCAAAAGCCAAAGAACAAAAATAATAACCGCAGTAAAAACGAGCAGGGATACAAGCAGCTTGCCTTTGATGCCTGTTTCATGCTTCAAAACGATACCCCACCCCTCTGAGCGTTACAATGAGTCTTGCATATTCGCCGAGCATTTTGCGCAGCAGCTTGATATGTGTGTCCAAAGTGCGGTCGTCCCCGTAAAAATCGTAACCCCACACTTCAGAGATCAGTCGTTCGCGCGTGAGGGCAAGATTGCGATTTTTCACCAGATAAAACAGCAAATCGTATTCCTTCGGGGAAAGATCGCACCGCTTTCCCCGGATCGAAACAATGCGGGCGGCGAAATCCACCTTGAGGTCTTCAAAAATAAAAACGCTTTCCTCATTGATTTCATCTTTTTTACGGCCGCGTGACAAAATTGCCTGCACGCGCAGCATCAATTCCCGGGGAGAAAAGGGCTTGACGACATAATCATCAATCCCGAGCTCAAAGCCATGGATCTTGTCGTATTCCTCGCCGCGTGCGGAAAGCATGATCACCGGCACATCGCTTTTTTTGCGGATCTCACACACGGCGGAAAAGCCGTCCAACTCGGGCATCATGCAATCCATGATCACCAGATCATAGGTTTCCAGCCGGCATTTGGAAACCGCCTGCATACCATCCGAAGCTTCGTCTACTTCAAAGCCGTCAAATTCCGCATATTTGCGGATAATGGCGCGGATTTTCGTTTCATCGTCTACAACTAAAAGTTTCATATTCCATTCCCTTTCTGATTTGAGAATACGCTGTGCAAGTGACAAATGCGTGAAAAGAAAGTTAAACTTTTTCATATTTTATCATATTGCGAAAATTTTGGCAAGCAAAAAAGCACCCTTTCGGGTGCTTTGCATTTGGCATTGCCTACAGCATGATCGGAACCAGAATCGCAAAGAAATGAAAAATACTGGCGGCAATAACGAACAAATGAAAGACGGCGTGCATATAGCGAATCTCCCGTTTTTTCGCAATCACATAAAGAACAGCGCCGATGGTATAGAGAATGCCGCCAATCAAAAGAAAGGTCAACCCAAACCAGCCGACCGCTTCCAGCTCCTCCGGGAAAAAGAAGACGGCACACCAGCCCATGGCCAGATAGCAAACCATGGAGAAAATGCGGAATTTTTTCAGATCGACAGCCGTAAGGGTGATTCCCAAAACAGCGCTTCCCCAGATAATACCGAACAAAACCCACGCCTTCACAGGGTGCTGTTCTCGAATGCCGGCTAAGGCGATCGGCGTATACGTGCCGGCGATCAGAAGGTAGATCGTACAGTGATCGATCACGCGAAAAACCTTTTTTGCTTTGATAGGCACAAGTCCGTGGTAAACGCTGGACATGGTATACAGAAGGATCATCGTGGCGCCGTAAATAGCGCCGCTCACAACGGCCCAGGCGTCGTGCCGAACGGCGCCGAAAACGACGCACAGAACCAAACACGCAATCGCGATCGCGCCGCCCACAATGTGGGATACCATGTTGAAAATCTCTTCTCCGCGGGTGTAATTCGGCAGAACGATTTTTTCCTTCACTGCTTGCTGCATATTAGCCTCTCCTCATCTTGTTTTCGAAACTATGTTATCACGATTTGCATTCAAAGTCAAGAGCTTTTTAAAAAAAGTTGAAAAAACATTCTTGACGAAAATCTATTTTTCAGTATAATAAATATTGCTTTCATTTTACGTCAAAACAAGGAGAAAAATCATGCAACGATTCCATACCATGAATATTGCCGGACTGGAAAGAAAGCTCCCCATTTGCCGGGTAACGGACGATCTTTATATTGCCGGATTTGTTATTTTCGGCGACCCGGAACTGACCGTGGCCTGCGCCGCCGAGCTTTTGAAGAAAATCCCCTGCGAATATGATTATCTGATCACAGCGGAGGCCAAGGGCATTCCGCTGATCCACGAAATGGCGCGCCAGAGCGGCGCGAAGAAATATTTTCTCGCCCGCAAAGCGCCGAAGCTCTATATGACCGGCGTATTTGAAGTTAACGTCCGCTCGATCACCACCGCAAAAGAACAAAAGCTCTACCTTGACGCCGCGGATGCAGAAATGATGAAGGGCAAAAAAATTCTGATTGTTGACGACGTCATCTCTACCGGCGAATCGCTGCGTGCGCTGGAGGAACTGGTCAATAAAGCCGGCGGCGAGATCGTGGGTAAAATGGCGATCCTTGCCGAAGGGGACGCGCAGAAGCGCGAGGATCTGGTGTACCTCGAACCGCTTCCCCTTTTCAACGCCAAGGGCGAAATCATCGGCTGAATATAACAAAAAACGGCTTCCCTCAGGAAGCCGTTTTTTTGTTTCAGATTCAATTGACGCCGGTTTCTTTGGCGATTTTTTCCTGGTATGCTTTGCAGATCGCTTCAACAAGCTCCGGCGCTTTACCGCCGACCTTCTGCCCGTCAATCTTTTCACACACATTGCACACGGCGGTGGAAGACATGATGATCACCTCGTCGGCCTCCATCATTTCCTGCAGGGTAAACGGCTGCTCCAGCACGCGGATACCGAGCTCGGTGCAAAGTTCGATATAATGCTTACGGGTCACACTGGGGAGAATGAAACGATCCAGCGGCGGAGTCTGGAAAATACCGTTCTTTAAAATGCTGACGCCGCTGTGAGATCCTTCCGTTACGCGGTCGCCGCGGTGCAGAATCGCCTCGTAACACCCCTTCTCTACCGCTTCCTGTTGCGCGAGTACATTGTACAAAAGATTTAAGGTTTTGATATCGCACAGTTCAAAACGAAGATCTTCCACCGTAACGGCGGAAACCTTCTGACCGATCGGCTTGATCTGGGTTTCTTTCAGGGTGAAAAACAAATTTGCCTTCGCGTCTTTGGGAAAAGCGTGGTTACGCGGCGCCGAACCGCGGGAAGCCTGAAAATACAGGATGGCTTCTTTTACATCCGGGTCGAGCTTGGAAACCAGATCCAGACAGATCTTTTCCAATTCTTGAATCGTCATACCAAGGTCGATGCGGAGTTTTTTGCAGTTGCCGTAAAACCGGGTAATATGATCCTGCATGGCAAAGCATTTGCCGTTATGTACGGTGGTAACGTCATACACGCCGTCACCGAAATAAAACGCACGATCCTCCGCGGGAATCATCATTTTCGAAGCTTCTTCGATTCTGCCGTTATAATAAGCTAAATTTTTCATAAAATGTCCTCCGTTGAATTGAAAATATTGTATGCCGACAAAAGCTCAATGTCAAGCCAAAAAAACAAAGTTTTTATTTTTTTTCGTCTTTTTTTCTTTTGCGTTTTTATAGAACTGATAATAAAAGCATTTGATCATACCGTTATAAAGCTTGCGGACGGAATCGGCTCTCCGGCCGTAGTGCTTTTGAAAATCCTCATCGCTGGAAATCACGTAGATCTGCCAGGAGCCTAAATTCTTCCAGTGCGCACCCATGGCAGAATAAAGCCGGAAAACTTCCTCCCGGGTGGAAAGCCGTTCTCCGTAGGGTGGATTGCACACAATGGTACCGCGGCGTCCGAAGGTCTCCAGCGAAAGGGCGTTTTTCGGGAAAAAGCGCAGGTTTTCCGCCACACCGGCACGGACGGCATTTTCAGAGGCAGTTTTGACCATCGCCGGATCGATATCACTGCCGTACGCTTCAAAACTGCTTTTTCGGCGGGTATCCTCCGCTTCCCGCCGTGCGTCTTTCCAAATCCGCTCCGGTAAATCCAAAAACTCCTCTGCCGCAAAGCGGCGGTGCAAACCGGGCGCGGTATGTGTCATGATCATTGCGGCCTCGATCGGAATCGTGCCGCTGCCGCAAAACGGATCCCAAAACAAAACGTCCTCCCGCGGGCGAGCCATTCGGCAAAGGGCGGCGGCGAGCGTTTCCCGCAAAGGAGCCGCGCCGGCCTCTATGCGATAGCCGCGCTTATATAGCGGCGCCCCGGAGGTATCGATCATCAGCGTAGCGACATCTTTCATAAGGAAAAAAGAGATCTGCACCCGGGCGCCTTCCTCGGAAAACCAGGAAAGGCCGTATTCCTCCTTCAGGCGCTCCACTACGGCTTTTTTCACAATACTCTGGCAATCGGGGAGGCTTTTTAACTCCGAACGAATGCTATGTCCGGAAACGGGAAAAGCGTCGTCCTGACCGATCCAGCGTTCCCAGGGCAAGGCCTTCACGCCCTGAAAAAGCTCTTCAAAGCTTTTGGCCGGGAAAGATCCCATTTTAATAAAAACCCTCTCCGCACAGCGCAGCCACATATTGGCACGGGCAATGCCCTCGATGGGCGCGCGGAAAGTGATTCTGCCGTCCTGCGTTTCAATCCGTCGGTAGCCGAGCGCCTCGATATCCTCGCCCACAAATTTCT
>CANQBV010000015.1 GCA_947589595.1 uncultured Clostridia bacterium | reverse complement strand
TTGCGCAATCGCGCTCCTCCCGCGAACCCCTTTTTATCAATTTTCCCCCCTTTTTTTCCTTTTCGGGGAGAATGATACGCCTTCCCCTTGACTGACAAAGCCCCGGATACTTTTCGACTTCTCCTTGAGGAAAAGCCGAAAAAAAGAAAGAGGTATCGTTTCGATTTCCTCTTTCCTTGTTTTGATTTGAAAAGTTTTGCGGGTTTTCAGGGGGCTTTTTTAAAAGCCCCCTGAACCGGGGTGTGGGGCGGCGCCCCATAAACGCGCGGGGCGGAAGCCCCATAAACGCGCGGGTTTCGGGATCAGTACATTCCGCCGCCGGCGCCGGCCGCCGCCGCGGCTGCCAATGCCTGAGCCTGGGCGTCTTCTTTCTTTTCGGCGACAAGAACCTCGGTAGTGAGCACCATGGAAGCCACGCTGGCCGCATTCTGGAGCGCCGAGCGGGTCACCTTGGTCGGATCGATGATACCGGCTTCGTACATATCGACATATTCTTCGCTGTAGGCGTTGAAGCCGTATGCCGTTTTGCCGGAGGAGAGAATCTTATCGATGATCACGCTGCCTTCAAAGCCGGAATTTTCCGCAATCTGGCGCGCGGGATCTTCCAGCGCACGCAGCACGATCTGCACGCCGATCTTTTCTTCGCCCTCGGTTTCTTCGAGCAGCTTTTTCACTTCGGGGATCGTGTTCAGAAGCGCCACGCCGCCGCCGGGAACAATGCCCTCCTCCACAGCCGCGCGGGTTGCGTTGAGCGCGTCTTCAATGCGGAGCTTTTTGTCCTTCATTTCGGTTTCGGTGGCCGCGCCGACTTTGATTACGGCCACGCCGCCCGCCAGCTTGGCAAGACGTTCCTGCAGCTTTTCACGGTCGAAATCGCTGGTGGTGGTTTCGATCGCGGCGCGGATGGAATGGATGCGATCCTGAATGGCCTGAGAATCGCCCTGACCGCCGACGATGATGGTGTTTTCTTTATTGATCTTCACCTGCTTGGCGGTGCCGAGCATATCGAGCGTGGTTTCTTTCAGCTCCAGACCGAGATCGGAGGAAATGACCGTACCGCCGGTGAGAACCGCAATATCCTGCAGCATATCTTTTCTTCTGTCGCCAAAACCGGGCGCTTTGACCGCCGCGCAAACAAAGGTGCCGCGGATCTTATTGACCAGGATGGTGGAAAGGGCTTCGCCTTCGAGATCTTCGGCAATGATCACGAGCTTTTTGCCGGACTGGACGATCTGTTCCAAAAGGGGCAGAAGATCTTGAATATTGGAAATCTTTTTATCGGTAATGAGAAGCAGCGCATCGTCGAAGACGGCTTCCATTTTATCGGTATCCGTTACCATATAGGGGGAAATGTAGCCGCGATCGAACTGCATGCCCTCCACCACTTCGCAGTAGGTATCGGCGGATTTGCTTTCTTCCACGGTGATCACGCCGTCGGAGGTGACTTTTTCCATGGCGTCGGCAATGAGCTGACCTACCAGTTCATCCCCGCCGGAAATCGCGCCGACCTGAATGATGTCCGCGGTGCCGTTGATCTTTTTGGAATTCTTTTTCAGCGTTTCCACCGCGCGGTCAACCGCTTTGGCAATGCCTTTTTTCACGATCATGGGATTGGCGCCCGCGGTGACGTTTTTCAGGCCTTCGCGCACCATCGCCTGTGCCAGCACGGTGGCGGTGGTGGTGCCGTCGCCGGCGGCGTCGTTGGTTTTCACCGCAACCTCGCGCACCAGCTGCGCGCCCATGTTTTCAAACGCGTCGGGCAGCTCGATTTCCTTGGCGATGGTCACGCCGTCGTTGGTGATCAGCGGAGAGCCGAATTTTTTATCCAAAACGGCGTTTCTGCCTTTGGGGCCGATAGTGGATTTGACGGCGTCGGCGATCTGGTCGATGCCGGCCATGAGTTTGTTTCTTGCTTCCATTCCGAACAGTAATTCTTTTGCCATGGTTTTTTCCTCCTTACTCTACAATGGCGAGAATATCGCCGACTCTGACAATCACGTATTCTTCATCCTGGTATTTGACTTCGGTACCGGAGTACTTGGAAGTGATCACGCGGTCGCCGACTTTGACGTTCATTTCCACGGTCTCGCCGTCGACCACGCCGCCGGGGCCTACCGCCACCACTTCGGCAACGCTGGGCTTTTCCTTCGCCGAACCGGCGAGGATGATACCGGATTTGGTGGTTTCTTCGGCTTCTACCATTTTTAATACCACTCTGTCGCTCAAGGGTTTTAACATATTTGATTCCTCCTGAATCTCATTTTTTCTATCTTGTTAGCACTCAAAACAGTAGAGTGCTAATCTCGATATGATTATTATAGACCATTCTCCGGAAAATTCAAGCAGTTTTGGCAATGTTTACAATTTATTCACATTTTCCGGCGGAGGTTCGGGGGCGCTTTCCGGCGGCGCGGCTTCCTCTGCCGGCGTGGCTTCCTCTGCCGGCGCGGGGGCTTTGTCCGCAGGCGACGCGGGGCGCTCGCTTTCGCGCCAGAAAAAGCGGAATTCTTTTTTGCGGGTGAAAAGAACGATCGCAGTCAGCACGGCAAGGCAGCCGAGAGTGATAAGGCAGCCGGCGCGGAAGCCTTCGGGCGAATAGGTCATGGTAACCGTATGTTCCCCGGCGGTAAGGCGGACGCCCACCATTGCGTCGGCAAAGGGGACGATCTCGGCTATTTCGCCGTCGACCCGCACCGTCCAGCCTTTGTTTTCCATGGGAACGGAGGTGTAGAAATAGCCGTCCTCCCGCGCGGTGACCGTGCCCTCGATGCGGGTGTCTTCGTAGCGGGTGATTTCGAACGTTTCATCGGCGAGGCGGGCAAGCCCCTCCTGCCAGACGCTTTCCTGCAAAACGCAGACGTACAGCTTCACGGAGCCTTCGCTGTAGAGCGCTTCATCAATATTGGCGCGCAGCGTGAAGGTTTCGCCCTCGCGGAAATAGCCCGCCGAGAAGAAATTGGCGTATTCCTGAATGTTATGCCAGGCGTTGTTGACTTGGATATAGTTGGCTTCGGGCAGGTCGGCAAAGACGTAGACCATACCGGCGGTGGGCATGGTGTAGTTATATTTCAGGTAGGTCGCGTCCTCATTGGGGTCGAGCACCTGAAAACGGTATTCCCCGAGATCGTACCGATCCACATTTAAATTGGCGTGGGCAACGTTGGTCATATCCAGTACCTGCAGGTAGTCCTCCTGCACGCCGGTGACGGCGCGGAAGAGCTTGTTTTGCTTTTCATAGGCTTTCTCGCCAACGGAAAAGCGGAAATCGGCGGCGGCGGGATCCATCATAAACCCGAGCCCCAAAAAGCCCTGATATTCATAGAGCGCGCAGGCGGCGCTGAAGTTTTCGGAAAGCTTGGTGACGTCGACGTCGGAAAGGTAGCCGTTTTTGGCCACCAGATATTTAATTCCCAAAAGGGTGTTGTTCAGCGGGGTGGTGTGCACGTAGACAAAGCGGTTCGAGCCGGGGTCGGCAGCGAGGCCGAGATTCTGCGTAAAGCGCGATACGCGCACATTCGCGGAGGAGGCGAACTGCGAAACGCCGGGGTAGTTATAGAAGCAGGAATCGTTGAGGCTGCGCCACTCGGTGGTTTCCATGCGGTAAAAAGCGCCGTTTTCCTTTTCCCGGACTTCATCGGCAAGGCGCTGAACCTCCGCGCCGGTTTCGCCCTCGAAATACCCGGAATAGGAGGTGGTACCCACGGTTTTGACCCCGATATAGGCGCTGGACGCCATTTCCACGCACAAAAGGATACAGACCGCCGTGCGGAAAGCCCGGGCTTTCAAAAGACCGCGCCCAAAGGCCACGCAGAGCATAACGGCAACGCACAAAATGCCCGCCGTGCCAAGCACGGTGAGATCGGAATAGAGCCAATAGGAAGCGAAAACAAGCAGGATCAGGAAGAAAAACATGCCCAAAAGATCGACCCAATCCACCCGGTCGGCCGCGGCGGTAAAATAGCGGTACGCCATAACCACCAGCACAAAGGAAAAGAGGAAGGAAAAGCGGAAAGGGATCATATTGGTGAAATGAAAGCCGTGCCAGATATAGTCGAGCACGTTGAAATTGAGGCTGAAATAGAAAAAAACCAGGCCGAAAAGACCGACGAGCTTCTCCCGGAAACGGATTTTTTTTGCCCACAACATGGCGTTGGCAAAAAAGGCGATCAGCGCGCCGGTATAGACGTTGGGCAGACCGTCGATATAGGTGGGTTCATGGAAATCGGCAAGACCGGCGAAAAGGTTCAGAAAGGATTCGTACAGCACAAAGCCGCTCGGTCCGCCGGAGGACACGGAATAGGTATTCAAAAGGCCGTAAAACGCCGGCAGCAGCAAAATCATGGCGAGTCCGCCGCCGAGCAGCGAGAAGAGCGCAAAGCGCAGAAGCTTGCGCAGCCAATCGGAAAAGTGCGGCAGATCCAGCACGGTGAGCGCGAAAAACGCCAACACCAAAAAGAGGCAGCACATGAAGCCGATGTAGTAGCTGCAAAACAAAAGCAAAAAGAGCGAGGCGACGTAAAGGCGGTATTTTCCCTCGCGGAAAAGCGCGATCAGCCCCAGCGCCGCCAGCGGCAAAAGGGCGATGGAATCCAACCACATGATATTCCAGTAGTAGCCCATCATATAGCCGCACAGCGCATAGCAGGCGGCAAAAAACGGCACGGAAAAATCGTTTTTCCGGAAAACCTTTTTCAGGAAAATTCCGCAGAAAAGCCCCGCCAGCCCAATGCGAAAGGCGGTGAGGAAGGTAAACAGCAGTCTCAATTCGCGCGTGGCGGCGAAAACCAGCACAAGGTTCAGGGGACTGGCGCCGTAGTAGGACAAAAGCGACAGGAAATTGGTGCCCATTCCCATGCCCGGGTCGTAGAGCAGCGAGGCGCCGGAATGGAGATGATCATACAGCCGCATCCAGAAGGGATAGTACTGGTGCCAGGCGTCGTAGTTCAAGATCTGCTCATCCCCGAACGGATAGCAGCCCTCCAGCGCAAAGCAAACGCAGAGAAACAAAAAGGGGATCGCAAAGGCTGCGATCAACGCTTTTTCTTTTCGGATCAAAGAAACCGACGCTTTCAGAAAGCGGTTTTCTTTTTTATTCTTTTTCCGGTTTTCCGGCAGTGTGGGCTGAGCCTGATCCATAGCCGTCTCCTTTCGATCAAAAAGGCAGGAGTTCCGTCCTGCCTTTTTTGCTGTTTTTCCGACTCCGAACGGAGCGTTTTATTTTTTATACGCTTCGTAAAGCGAAGCGCTCCGGGACGAGCTGATGGCGTACATGCCGTTGCTGCCGCCGGCGCCGGGGATTCTTTGGAAAGCGAGCGAATAAGAATCGGCCGCGAAGATCCATTCGGCGTATTTCTCGAAATCGGCGGCGGTGAAATTCGTATTCACGTGATACGCGACGTTATCCATCACGTTTCTGGAGTTGGCGATATTTTCGGGTTTCAAAAACGCCCGGCAAAACGCTTTTGCAAAGGCGATCTGCACGTCCTCGCGCGCGGCGGCGCCGTCTTTGTAGCCGCAAAACGCCAAAAGCTGCAGCGCCTGGTCGCCGGTCAGGTTCTGCGTGCCGGCTTTGAGGTTGATCATCAGGTTTTGCGTGGGGTCGAAATAATACATAGTCTGCGGCACATTGTAGCTGATCCCGCCCAAAAGATCGATCATGTTTGAAAAGCCGTCCATGGTGAAAACGGCGTAAAAGTCGGGAGTAATGCCGGTTTCTTCCGCCACAAAGCTCTGGACGCTGCCGATGCCGTGGCTGGCGTAGAGTGCGCCGAGGCCGGTGCTCGCGTCGGCGACCAGCGTGTTGGAGGGAATGAGCGAAACGGTCATTTGCTTTTTGGTGGCGTTGATCCCCACAAGAAAAATCGCGTCGGCGTTGCCCCTTTGTTCATCAATGCCCAGTACCAAAAAGGTCAGTATGTTATCGGTAGGCTGCGCCGGCTGCGGATTTTCCGAAGGAGCGCCGGAGGTGCTTCCCTGCTCGCCTGTCTGCGCTTGCTGGGTGGGGTTTTCGCGATCGACGTTCTGCACGTTTTCGATCACGTCGCCCATGAGCCCTTCCGCATAGCTGATGAGGAAAAACGCAGCGACAGTAAAAATCACGATCGCGATCAGCAGGGTAAACAAATAATCACGCAGGGAACGCTTCATCGGCATACTCCTTTCATTCTTTTTCCCTATTATATAAGATCCCGCCGGAAAACGCAAGAGGAAAAATCATTTTAAACTTTGCGGCAGAGGGAAACGCCAAATTCCGCTTCGGTTTCCAGGGCGGAGAGCGCAAGCAGCTTTTCGCGGTCCTTTTCCGAGGTCTTGTGAAAATAGGGGGTCATGGCAAACAGATTGCCGATCTCCTCGGCCGAGGAGAGAAAAATTTTATTTTTGATCTCCCACACGCTTTCTTCCGAAAAGCCCGCGCCGATCTCCCCTTTTTCCTCGTTGCGGGTGGGGGTTTCATAAACGGCTTTTTTCAAAGAATAGAGGTGGTTTTTGAGCGGATATACCCGCAAAAGCACGCCGCCGGGCTTGAGAACGCGGCGGTATTCCGCGGCGGCGTTTGGTGAAAACACCGATAATACCGCGTCGCACGCGTTGTCCGCCAAGGGAATTTTGTAAACGCTTGCCACGGCAAATTTTCCTTGGGGCATTCTTTTCGCGGTCATATCCACGGCGGCCTTGGCGATATCGATTCCCAGCACGTTGACCGCTTTTCCCTTTTCCTTTAAATACGAAGCGATTCCGGCGGTATAATAGCCCTCGCCGCAGCCGGCGTCCAGAAGCGCGCTCTCCTGAGGGAGCTTTTCTTCCAAAATGCGGCAGAGCGCTTCCAAAAGCGGGCGATAATACCCCTTTTCCAAAAAGGCGCGCCTGCTCCGCAGCATGGCCTTATCATCCCCGTGCGCGTGCGCGGATGAGGAAAGCAGAAGATTGAAGTACCCGGAACGCGCCGCGTCAAACGAATGCCCGTTTCGGCAAGCGCTGCCGCCCGGCGTTTTGAAAAGCTCGTTCCCGCAAACCGGGCAGCAAAACGCTGTCATTCACGGGCTTCCTTTGCCAAATCCACATAGAGCTGCGCCAGCCGGTGATTGTGCTCAATCTGCTCGGGCGTAACCGTCTTCACTATCTTCGCCGGCACGCCCATGCAGACGCTTCCGGCGGGAATTTTGCTGTTTTCCGTTACCAAAGCGCCGGCGGCAATGATACAGTGATCGCCGATCTCGGCGCCGTCCATCACACAGGCCCCCATGCCGATCAGCACGGAATCCCCGACCTTCGCGCCGTGCACAATGGCGTTGTGCCCTACGGTGACGCCTTTTCCCAAAACCAGGTCGTTTACGGCGGAAATATGCAAGGTCGCGTTGTCCTGCACATTGGAATTCTCGCCGATGGCAATGTGGTTTTCATCCCCGCGCAGGACGGCGCCGTACCATATGCTGGCGCCTTTTTCAACGGTAACGTCGCCGATGATCGCGGCGTTTTCCGCCACAAATGCCTCCTCAGAAATTTCAGGGGTTTTTCCGCAAAAGGGTTTGATGATCATATTTTTTTCTTCCTTTCGCTGCCGCAGCAGCACCATTGATCTTGAAACGAGCGCGATTCTTTCCGATCGCAAAGACGGGAAATGATAAAATCAGTGGCGATATCGCTAACGCCACTGGTTTGATTTATTTATGAAGTTTTGGAGCGAACGCTTTCAAACAGAGCCGCGGATTTTGCTTCGATCTCCGCCAAAGCCCCGGCGCCGACCTTCTTTTTCAGTTTTTCCAGCCGCCTGCAATCGTCCGCAGGGACAAGCGACGGGCGGTGCAGGTCGTTGCCTAAAAAATCGATCCTTCCGTCCTGCAAAAGACGGCGCGCCGCTCTTTTTTTCCTCCAGTCAAAACAGGCGTCCAGGTTCATTTGCAGGGCGCATCCCATTGCGCGCAGGGTCGCTAAATTTCCGCTCTTGTGCAGCAAATAGGGGTAACGGTCGATATGCGCGATAACCGGCGTAACGTTGAACGCGGCCATCAGGCGTTCGAGCCTTGCGTTCTGCGCGGCGGAAAAGCTTTCCCGCTCACTGAATTCCACCAACACAAAAGAGGTGTTTTCGTAGCAAAGCGGCGCCAGCTCCTGCACGTTGAAAAGCGATTCGGTCAAATACACCTCCGCCCCCAAAATAAAGGAAAACTTGCCGGCCTCCGGCAGCTTTTGCAGCTCCCGGTACGCCTTTTCCCGCGCTTCGGTAAAATGGGCGACGCTGTTTTTGGCAGGGTAAAAATGCGGCGTCAGCGCAACGTGCGAAAAACCGCACTCGAAAAGCTGCTTTAACATGGCGCCGCTTTCCCGGGCGCTGCGCGCGCCGTCGTCAATGCCGGGCAAAATATGAGAATGCAGATCGAACAAGCGTTTTCACCCTTCTTTGTTCGTTTCCGGCTTTTCGCCGTAGCCGATTTTCGCGTAATGGCCGTAGCGGTGTTTTTCCTCGTGAACCGCGTTCACAATCGTGCCGATGATTCTGCCGCCGATAAAATCGATCTTATTGATCGCCTTTTTCAATTCGGTGTGCGTGGAATACTTTTCTTTAACCACCAGAACCACCCCGTCGCAGGTTTTGATCACCGGCATGGCGTCCGATACGACGTTGACCGGAGCCGTGTCGATAATGATATAGTCATAATGTTCTTCCAGCTTCGCCAAAAACTGCGCCATGGCGTCGCTGCCGATCAGCTCGGCGGGGTTCGGGGGAATCGTGCCGGCGCAAATCACGTCGAGATTTTCATAGACCTCTTTATGCAGCACTTCCTCCAAAGAATTGAACCCGCCCAGAAAATTGCTCAAGCCGGGCGTATTCGGCAGTTTTAAAAGACGGTTCAGCCTCGGCCGCCGCAGATCCATATCCAAAAGCAGCACTTTGCGCTGGCTTCTGGCGATCGAGAACGCCACGTTTGCCGAAGTGGTGGTTTTTCCCTCTCCCTGCACGGCGCTGGTAAATACAATCCGCTTGCACCCTTTTTTCACCAACGAAAACATCAAATTGGTGCGGATGGTGCGATAGGCCTCTCTGATGTCGAAAAAGGTGCCTTCCTCTTTGTTGTATCCGCCTGCCATTATTTTCCTCCCTTTTTCTCTACCACAGTAAAATCGGGTACCGTGCCCAGGATGGGAAGTCCGTAAATCTCTGCGATCTGATCGGAGGATTTCACCCGATTATCCAAAAGCTCCTTGGCAATAATCAGCACCGCCATCAGCAGAATTCCCAATAAAACGCCGAGAACGGTATTCCTGGCGACGTTGGGGCCGGAAGGCGCGGTCGGTTCCACCGGATAGCTTGCGACAAGCAGCTTATCGCCCTCCTTTAAATCCCGGATCCGTTCCGGAGCCAGATCCGCGATCGCCCGGGCGATCTGGTAGGCTTCCGTCGGGTCGTGAGAGCGCACGGTAACGTAGAAAACGCCGGTTCCCTCCACCACGTCCGAGAAAGTCACTCTGCCGGAAATCTGCTCGGCAGTCAGCACCTTCCCGTGCTTTTCCAGCATTTCATCGGCCACCATGCCGTAGAACTCATTGACGTTTAAAAGCTCCACATACTGCGGCGCTACCGCTACGTAATAATTGATCCGCTGCGAATTGTCGTCCGTACTGTCGGCACAAAGCTTGACAACCGACTGGTAGGTCGGCGTGATCATATATTTGGAATAGGCAAAAAAGATCGCGCCCATCAGAATCGCCGCCAGGAGAATGAATACGATTCCTTTTGAGAGCCAGTTCAATACGCTTTTCAGCGAGATCTGTACGTCTTCGTTCATTTCACGTCTCCTTATTTTGATTTGATTCTTTCTGCAAATGCGGCTTTATTCGTAATACTTGCGATTGATCTGCTGCATCTGTGCAATTTTTTCTTTCATATCGAGCGCCAGCGCCAACTGGCTGCGCCCGCGTTCCAGATTGTGCTCCGGATGGGCGACACGGAAATACTTATCTCCGTTGAGGTAATCCTCCAAAAAGCGCGCGGCCAGTTCGAAGGTGATCGTCACCGCGCCGATCGCCAGGCTTTCCAACTCCTCGCGGGAACAGAAAGTGCGGCATTCGCTCACAAACCCGGAGGCAAAGGCTTCGTACGCTTCGAGGTTCAGCCCTACCTTCGAAAGATCCTTTTCGTCCTCCGCTGCAAAATTGGCGGCAAAACGGATCGCATCTCCGAAATCATAGGCGCAAAGTCCCGGCGTTACCGTGTCCAGATCGATCACGCACACCGCCTCGCCGCTGTTTTTGTCGATCAAAATATTATTGTATTTGGTGTCGTTGTGCGTCACGCGCAGCGGCAGAAACCCTTCCGCCCGCAAAACGCCGAGCTGTTTCCAAACCGGCTCGTTTTCCCGGAGAAGGCGAATCTCTTCTTCGATATTTTTTCTTCTGCCGGCTTCGTCTCGCTCGGCGGCGGCAAAGAAATTTTCCATGCGGCGGCGCGTATCGTGGAAGCCGGGCATCGTGTCCACCAAAAGGTGCATCGGCAGATCGGCGAGCTGATGCTGAAACAGGCCGAAAGCGCGGCCGGCGTTTTGCAAAACGCGCAGATCTTCCGCTTTGTCATAGGTTACGGTGTTTTCAACGTACCAGTAGGCGCGCCAGAAATTGTCGCGATCCTCAAAAAAATAATTCTGCCCCTCTACATTGGGGATAAATTCCAGCACGCGCCCTTTCGGATCCACGCCGTCTGCAATCAGCTTCCGGCGGATATGGCGTGTCACCAGGTCGATGTTATTCATGATCCCGATCGGATTCTGGAACACATACGTATTGACTCGCTGCAGGATCACACTCTTATTTTCACCCTTGAAAGTGAAATCCACCTTTAAGGTGGAATTGATATGGCCGCTGTGAAGGACGGTAGTGGTGCACGAATCGGCTGCCAGACCGAAATTGCGCAGAATAACGGGCACTTTTTCCAGTTCAGAAATCATAAAATGTTCTGTTTGTACTCCCCGTTTTGCTTTTGCCGCCAAAGACGGCGGGCCGGCAAAAAGAAGATACCCTTCTATTTTATTTTCCCCATTATACTGCACGCGGGTGAAAAAATCAACCTTTTTTCAAAAAATAAAAAAGAATGAAAATTTCCAGGGGGCGTTCGGCAAAGACGCCGTCGTTTTTCGCCGGGCATTTTCGGCTCGACAAATATTTTCCGGAAGCGGGCTCACAAAAATTTCCCGGAAGCGGGTTCAGGGTATTGCAAAACTTTCCGATTTTCATTATAATAAGGGAATCAGGTACCGAAAATTCCTTGTCAATTTCTTAAATTCCCGGAATCGGAAAGGATGTTTTTTATGATCATTGCGATCCCCGCCTACAAACCGGACGAAAAGCTTCTCCGGCTGCTGGAGAACCTCCGCGAAAGCTTTTCCGGCCCCATCCTTTTGGTAGACGACGGCGGGAAAGAAGCCTGTCAGCCTATTTTCGACGCTGCCGAAAAGCGTTTCGGATGTCTTGTTTTGGCGCACCCGGAAAACCGCGGCAAGGGAGCCGCTTTAAAAACCGCTTTTTCCTATATTCAGGAAAATTTCCCGCAAACGGAGACCGTGGTCACCGCCGACGCGGACGGGCAGCATCTTCCCAAGGATATTTTTGCCTGCCTGAAGGAAGCCGAAGCGCACCCGGGAGAGCTGATCCTCGGTTCACGCTCGTTTCAGGGCAACGTTCCGGCGAGAAGTGTTTTCGGCAACACCCTGTCGCGCTGGACGTTTCGCTTGCTCATCGGCGCGCGCGTTTACGACACGCAAACCGGCCTGCGCGCGTTCTCCGCGGATCTGATCCCGTTTATGCTCTCGATCCCCGGCGACCGCTACGAATATGAAATGCAAATGCTCTGCTCCGCCTGCCGGGAAAAAATCGGCGTCCGTGAAATCACGATCGAAACCGTGTATCTGGAAGAAAACAAATCCAGCCACTTTCATCCCCTCCAGGACGCCAGGCGTGTTTACGGAACCCTGTGGAAAAACGCCTGCAGCAAGCTGTATCAGTTTTTGTCCTTCGCGTTTTCCTCGGGGGTTGCCTGGCTGATCGACACGGCTTTGTTTGCCGTTTTTTCGGGGATTTTTGTGAATTTCATTGCCAGCTCCAACCTGGTCAACACCGTCAGTATCCTGCCGGCAAGGATAATCAGTTCTCTGGTCAATTACCTTGTAAACCGCAAGGTCGTGTTCCGCAATTCGGACAAACAATATAAAACGCTCACGCTCTATGCTTTGACGGTGATCCTGGTATTTTTCGGCAATAATTACTTTACCAACCTTTTCACCAATTTGGGGATCCACCGCATTCTTTCCTATATTTTGTCCCAGATCATCTGCTTCCCGGTCAGCTTTTTGCTGCAGAAATATATTGTCTTCCCGAAAGGAAAAGGCAAATAAATGCCCGCCCGCAAAATCAAAAGCCCCTTTCGGCTTGCGCTGGTGTTTCTTCTGGATCTGGCGCTTTTCGGCGCGGCGCTGGTGGTATTTGCCCTGTTTCACCACGTTCTCCCGCGCGTGATTTCGGAAAACTACGGCTCTGTCCCGCTCGACGCGGCGCCGCAAGATTTTTCGTTCCCCGGCAAATTCACCGAAAACGGCGAGGTTCTCTGCGGGGAAGATTTCTACCGGGACGGCGGCATTGACCTGCAAGTCACCACCGTGGAGGAAAACGGCGTCGTCTACCACCTTGCCGAGCTTTACGTACGCAATATTCGCACGCTGCAAACCGCCTTTGCCGGCGGCAGCTTCGGGAAAGGCATCGCCGATTCCGTGCTTTCCATAGCGGAAGAAAACGGCGCGGTTTTCGCCGTTTCCGGCGATTACTGCGGCATCCGCGATCGCAGCGTGGTGGTTCGCAACGGCGTGATCTACCGAAAAAACAAAGCCCACCAGATCGGCGCTTTGTATTACGACGGCACTTTCCGCACCTACCCTTACGCTGTTTTTCAGATCGACGCCGCCATTGCCGGCGGCGCCTGGCAGATTTGGGACTTCGGTCCCGAGCTCTTGCGGGACGGCAAGGCCATTACGGAATTCGACACCGGCATTTCCGGCCCGAATCCCCGCATGGCGCTGGGCTACTACGAGCCGGGGCACTATGTGTTCGTGGCGGTGGACGGTCGGCAGGAGGCCTCCCGCGGGATGACGCTCGTTGAGCTGGCCGCCCTGTTTGAATCGCTCGGTTGCCAAAGCGCGTATAACCTGGACGGCGGTCATTCGGCGGTCATGGTGCTGAACGGCAAAATCATTTCGTCTCCGTCCACACCGGGCGGAAGAGAGATCAGCGATATTATTTATCTTGCCCCGTATCAGGAGGATCTATGAAACGTTTGCTCCGCTTTTTTGACCGGCTTTTGCCCCATATCACGCTGATCCTTTCGCTGATGCTCGTCACCTTTTTCGTGATCGATCGCTTTAACGAAGCCATGGCGTTTTTAAACAACGACATCACCAAATTTCTGGTGTTGATCCTGAGCCTGATCTGCCTTGTCGGCAGTGTGTGCCGAATCGTTTCGCGGCACAAAAAATAAAACGGAATTGAGGAACCCCCATGCCTTTTCACGCCAAAACCTTTCAAAAGCTGCTGATTTTCATTTCTATTTGCACGCCGATCACCTTTCTCCTGCGCCTTTGGATCCTGTTCAAGACCGTGGATCCGCAAAGCGGCTTTTTCCGCACAAGCTCTCTTTTCTGCACGCTGTTCAATATCATTGCCTTCGCGGCGTTCTTTTTCCTTTTGATCGTCGCCATCCGGCTTTCCCGCAAGGGGGCGGAGGCCGCGGAGGAAGAAGTTTCGGCGGAAGGAGATTTTCTTTATTACAAGGAGGAAGACGAGCTGCCGGAGGTCGACCCCGCCGACCCGGATTTCCTGCACGGCTTTGCCGCCTCCAGTAAAACCTGGCTCGGCACGCTTTCCGCTTTTTCCTATTTTCTTTTGGGCTTCGGCTTCCTTTTCTCCGCGTTTGCCTCCGTTCCCGAAGAAAGCGCTGCGTTCCGTTATGCGCTGGTGATTTTACAGCTCGTCGGCGGCGTTTCGCTTCTGATCGGCGCCGTGCAGAACAGCAGCAAAAAAAGCGTTCCCCTCTCGTTTCTTTCCCTGGCGCCGGCGCTGTATTTTGCGGTGCGTATGGTCGTGGAGTACCGGGACGTGGCGCAGTACGCCAACAAGAGTCTGTATATCGGGCAGTTTCTTTTTCTGATCAGCGCTTTGCTCTTTTTCCTGTATCAGGCGGAAATTTCGCTGGGCTGGCCCGCCTACGCCCACCCCGATCTTTATGCCGCCAGCGCGCTGCTCTGTGTGTTTTTCGGGTGCAATACCGTGCTGCCGAAATTTATTGCCGTGTTTGCCGCCGTCGCCACTCTTTCCGCGGCGGACACCGCGGCGCTTCTGGTGAATCTTGCGCTTACGCTTTTCGCCGCCGCAAAGCTTGTCGCTTTCCGGCTGGAAAATTAAAAAAAGCCCTTTACAAAGGGTGAAAAAATATAGTATACTAATCTGGTTGAAAGCTACCAAAAAAGGAGATGTTAAGCAATGGAAAAGAAAGTATTGGTAGAAACCTCTGCCCGCCACGTGCACCTGTCCGAAGCCCATATCGAAGCTCTTTTCGGCAAAGGGTATCAGCTTACCCGCAAGAAAGATCTTTCCCAGCCCGGTCAGTTTGCCTGTGAGGAGAGAGTGGATATCACCGGCCCGAAGGGCACGATCAAAAACGTGATCATTCTCGGCCCGGCAAGAAAGGCCTCGCAGGTGGAGGTTTCCGCTACCGATGCGAGAACGCTCGGGATCAAAGCTCCCATCCGCGAATCCGGCGATACGGCCGGCAGCGGCGCCTGCACTATCACCGCGGGCGAAAACAAGGTGGAGCTTCAGGAAGGCGTTATGATCGCCAAGCGTCACATTCATTTCACCCCGGCCGACGCCGAAGTCTTCGGCGTGAAAGACAAACAGATCGTCAAGGTAAGAGTGGAGGGCGAAAGAGCCCTTGTGTTCGATGAAGTCGTGGTGCGCGTCCGTCCGGACTTTGCCGCCGCCATGCACATCGATACCGACGAATCCAACGCCGCCTGCGCCGTTCCCGGCACCTACGGCGTGATCGTGGACTGATTTGAAATTCAAACCGATAAAGAAAGGGTAAAACAATGAGTGCATTCACACAAGACGTAGAAAACATGTGCGTGGTGGCAAAAGGCCCCAAGCACGGCCCCGCGCCCATTCCCGAAGAGGGCAGATGGGTCAAAGCCTATGACGTGACCGATATTTCCGGTCTTTCCCACGGGATCGGCTGGTGCGCGCCGCAGCAGGGCACGTGCAAGCTGACCCTCAACGTGAAAAAGGGGATCATTGAGGAAGCGCTGGTCGAGACCAGCGGCTGTTCCGGTATGACCCACTCCGCCGCCATGGCCGCCGAAATCCTGCAGGGCAAAACCATTCTCGAAGCGCTGAACACGGACCTGGTTTGCGACGCGATCAACGTTGCCATGCGCGAGATCTTCCTACAGCTCGTATACGGCCGCACCCAGACCGCTTTTTCCGAAGACGGTCTTCCGATCGGTTCTTCTCTGGACGACCTCGGCAAGGGGCTGCGCAGCCAGATCGGCACGATCTTCGCCACCAATGAAAAAGGCGTTCGCTATCTGGAAATGGCGGAGGGCTACATTCTTTCCCTCGGTCTGGATGAAGACAACGAGATCATTGGCTACAAGTTCGTTCACCTCGGCAAAATGATGGAGCAGATCCGCCACGGCAAAGACCCCAAGGAAGCGTATGAATCCAATGTAAAGACCTACGGCCGCTACGACGCCGCGGTCAAATACATCGATCCCCGCGAAGAATAAGGAGGCAGGACAATGGTTAAATTTGAAGGGTACGAAAGAAGAATCGATAAAATCAACGAATGCCTCAAGGAATACGGGATCGCTTCTCTGGAAGAAGCCAGAGACCTGTGCCTTGCCAAAGGCGTAGACGTCGACGCGCTGGTCAAGGGCGTGCAGCCGATCGCGTTTGAAAACGCGTCCTGGGCGTACACGCTGGGCGCGGCGATCGCGGTGAAGAAAAACGTGAAAACCGCCGCCGAAGCCGCCGAAGCGATCGGCATCGGTCTGCAGGCGTTCTGCATTCACGGCTCCGTTGCCGAATCCAGAAACGTAGGTCTAGGCCACGGCAACCTGGGCGCGATGCTCCTGCGTGAGGAAACCAAGTGCTTCTGCTTCCTGGCAGGTCACGAATCCTTTGCCGCCGCGGAAGGCGCAATCGGCATTGCCAAAACCGCCAACAAGGTACGCAAGGAGCCGCTCCAGATCATTCTCAACGGTCTCGGCAAAGACGCTGCCTGGATCATTTCCCGAATCAACGGCTTCACCTATGTGCAGACCGAATACGATTTCACCGAAAACAAGCTGAATATCATTAAGGAAAAGGCCTACTCCGACGGCGAAAGAGCCAAGGTTCGCTGCTATGGCGCCAACGACGTGCTCGAGGGTGTGGCGATCATGCAGCACGAATCGGTAGACGTTTCCATTACCGGCAACTCCACCAACCCCACCCGTTTCCAGCACTTAGTTGCCGGCACCTACAAAAAGTGGGCGACCGAAAACGGTAAGAAATATTTCTCCGTGGCTTCCGGCGGCGGTACGGGCAGAACCCTCCACCCCGATAACGTGGCGGCAGGCCCTGCTTCCTACGGTTTGACCGACTCCATGGGCCGTATGCACGGCGACGCGCAGTTCGCAGGATCTTCCTCCGTTCC
The DNA here is from genome assembly GCA_947589595.1 of uncultured Clostridia bacterium. Lineage (GTDB taxonomy): Bacteria > Bacillota > Clostridia > Oscillospirales > SIG627 > RGIG5579. The sequence goes on along the minus strand of CANQBV010000015.1, from coordinate 23,646 downwards.
CGCGCACGTGGAAATGATGGGTCTGATCGGTATGGGCAACAACCCCATGGTCGGCGCGACCGTGGCCGTAGCCGTGGAAATCGCCATGGCGATCAATAAGTAAAAACGGGAGCATTCCCGGGGCGCTGCCCCGAACCCCCCCCGCCAATCCCTTTTGAAAAAGGGATTGGATCCCCAAAACTTTTGGATAATAAAAAAGCGAAGAGGCGATCGGAAAAACCGATCGCCTCTTTTGCCGTTTGGCCATTTTATCTTTTTTCTTCTCACCGAAAGGATCGCTGGATATGCGCTCTGAAAAGCTTCCTTGCAGGGCGCGGAACAACGTTCCGCAAGCCGGGCGAAGCGCTCAACGCGGGATCAGGCCGCCCTCATTGGGATTCCTGGTCGTAGTAGCCGGCGGCGTCGTTGAGGAGGTCGGCGGCGTGGTTGAAGAAGCCGGCGGCGTCGAGGAGGTCGGCGGCGTGGTTGAAGAAGTCGGCGGCGTGGGATTAAACGGATTCACAGCAGTCGGAGGGGCGGGCTCCGTCGTACCGGCCGGATCGTTTTCAGACGTTACGGTTTCATGATCGGGCGCAACCGGGTCCTTGGTTCCGGCGGATGTCCCGGCCGTTTCGGTGGTTTGTGTTTCTTCCGGCTCGTCGGCAGTCGGGCTTTCGGTTTTAGGGCCGCAGGCGGCAAGCGCCAAAAGAAGGGATAACGCCAGAAAAACAAGCAATAAGCGTTTCATAAAAGTTCCTCCGGGTATTATTTCTTCGTTTTCAAATCAACGGGTCTTTCCAAAACGGCAGAAAGCATTTGCAAAAGCGCTCTCTTTCTTTTTTCAGAATACCACAAAAACGGCAAAATGGCAAGTACGGAAACAAAAAAAAGCAGTGCAAATAAATCCCATTCCGTCCCGATAAAAAACAGCGACGAAACAAAAAACAAAAGCGCCCACAAAAGCAGGATCACCGCCGGGAAAGCCGGGCGGAAAAACCGGATCTCCAGCGTCGTTCTCCCCTCGCGCTGCCGCAGAGAAGCGCGCAGGCAGGGAGGCAGGAGCGCAAAGCGGTTTTTCTTTTTCTCATAGAACCAGAAGGAATCGGCGCGGCGTTTGCCCAAAAACACGTCTTTTTCTTCAATGTGAAAGCGGCGCGAAAAAGCGGCGGGGAAAATGCGACGGTCAAAATTGCGGTTCCATTTATCACGCGCCAAGGGAAGTGTGATCCGTTTCATTTCAGTTCCAAAGCGTTCCGGAAGAAAAGCGAAATTGCAGCGCTTCCAAAACGTGCCTTTCTCCAATCCTTTCCGCACCGTCCAGATCGGCAATGGTGCGCGCCAGGCGCAGGATCCTGTCGAACCCGCGTGCCGAAAGATTGTTTGTTACAAAGCCGGAACGCAAAACCGTTTCGGCCTCCTTGTCGTATACGCAGAATTTGCGGGTCAGCGCCGGGGTGAGATCGCCGTTGCAGCCAATGCCGTAGGCCCGGTAGCGCTCGCGCGCCGTCTCTCTTGCGCGGTTCACACGGGCGCGCACGGTGCGGCTGTCCTCCCCGCGCGTTTTGGAGGAAATTTCCTCAAACGAAACCGCCGGCACTTCGATTTTCAGATCGATCCGGTCAAGCAGCGGTCCGGAAATTTTGGATAAATAGCGCTCCACCGCAGCCGGCGTGCAGGTACAGGCGCGGACGTCGGAGCCGTAATACCCGCAGGGGCAGGGATTCATGGCGCAAACCAGCATAAAATTGGCGGGGAAGGTCATCTTCCAGCCGGCGCGGGTAATGGTGATCGACCGATCCTCCAGCGGCTGACGCAGAATTTCCAGCGAACGCTTTTCAAATTCCGGCAATTCATCTAAAAACAAAACGCCGTGGTGGCACAGCGAAATTTCACCCGGCTGCGGCTGTACGCCGCCGCCCGCTAAGCCGGCAAAGCTCATGGTGTGGTGCGGCGCACGGAACGGGCGCTGGGTCACCAGCGGCACGCCCTCCGGCAAAAGCCCGGCGATCGAGTGAATTTTGGTGCATTCGAGCATTTCTTCAAAATCCATTTGCGGCAAAATTCCGGGAATCGCCTTTGAAAGCATACTTTTGCCGCTGCCGGGCGGTCCGACCAGCAAAAGATTATGCTTGCCCGCGGCGGCAATTTCCGCCGCTCTTTTGGCAATTTCCTGCCCCTTGATGTCGGCAAAATCCACCGCGCAAACCGAATTTTCGATCACCTGTTGCCGGTCAAAATTTGTTTTTTCCAAACGGGAGCCTTCTTTGAGGTGCAAAACCAGATCGGTCAGATGAGGTACCCCATACACCTCAACTCCATCGACCACACTGCATTCCGCCGCGTTGCAAAGCGGCACAAACAGCTTTTTGACGCCGGCCTCTTTTGCCGAAACAGCAAGCGGCAGCGCCCCGCAAACGCCGCGCAGCGAACCATCGAGCGACAGCTCGCCGAAAAAGGCGCAGTCTTCCAGCGCTACCCCCTGCAAAACCGTGCCGGACAGCAGCGCAACCACAATCGCCAAATCAAAACCGGAGCCTTGTTTTTTGCGGTCGGCGGGCGCCAGATTCACCGTGACCTTTCCCTTTGGCAGCACAAGGCCGGAGCTTTGGCAGGCAGCCGTAATACGGCTCAAGGATTCGCGCACCGCGATATCGCCCAGACCGATGATCTCCACACCCGGCAACCCCTTGCCGAAAAAGGCCTCCGCCACCACTTCAAAGCTCTCCAGGCCCCACAAAGCGGCGGTATGTATTTTGCTGATCATAAATTGCCTCCCTTACGATCTGAAATCATTGTATCACAGCTCATAAAAAAAGGAAAGAAAAAGAATCAATTTTCCAAAAAACCCAATGATTTTTTTGTTTTTTTCTGTTTTTTCTTCTTTACATCCATACGTTTTGGTGATATAATACATACGAAATTTTTATTAACACTCTACGGAGGAAAACGAACATGGTTCAACGCAAAAAACAATCCATGGACGGCAATACCGCTGCGGCGCATGTATCGTATGCGTTCACCGAAGTGGCTGCCATCTACCCGATCACCCCTTCCAGCGTGATGGCGGAGCTGACCGATTCCTGGTCTGCCACCGGTCTGCGGAATATTTTCGGTGAAAAAGTGAAGGTCATGGAAATGCAGTCCGAAGCCGGCGCCGCCGGTACGGTGCACGGCTCTTTGGCCGCCGGTGCGCTTACCACCACCTTTACGGCTTCGCAGGGTCTTCTTCTGATGATCCCGAATATGTACAAAATCGCCGGCGAGCTTCTGCCGGGCGTCATTCACTGCTCCGCCCGCTGCGTCGCTTCCCATGCGCTCAATATTTTCGGCGACCACAGCGACGTATACGCCTGCCGTCAGACCGGTTTTGCCATGCTGGCCGAAACCAACCCGCAGGAAGTTATGGACCTCGGCGCCGTGGCGCATCTTTCCGCCATCAAAGGCCGCGTTCCGTTCCTGAACTTCTTTGACGGTTTCCGCACCTCGCACGAAATTCAAAAAATTTCCGTGTGGGATTACAAGGATCTCGAAGAAATGATCGACAAGGACGCCCTGGCCGCGTTCCGCCGGAGAGCGCTCAACCCCGAACACCCCGTGCTGCGCGGCTCCGCCGAAAACGGCGACATCTTCTTCCAGCACAGAGAAGCCTGCAACCGCTATTACGATGCGCTTCCCGAAATTGTGGAAGAATATATGGGCAAGGTCAACGAAAAACTCGGCACCAACTACAAGCTCTTTAACTACTACGGCGCGCCCGATGCGGAAAAAGTCATCATTGCCATGGGCAGTGTGTGCGACGTAGCCGAAGAAGTCATCGATTACCTCAACGCCAAAGGCGAAAAGGTCGGTTTGGTGAAGGTGCGTCTGTACCGTCCGTTCCGCGCCGACAGACTGATCGAAGCCATCCCCGCGACCTGCAAAAAGATCGCCGTCCTCGACAGGACCAAAGAACCCGGCTCCCTGGGAGAACCCTTGTACCTCGACGTTGTGACCGCGCTGGCTACCTCCGGTAAGAGTGACGTCAAGGTCGTCGGCGGCCGCTACGGCCTCGGCTCCAAGGACACGCCTCCGCAGAGCATTTTCGCCGTGTATGAAAACCTCAACGCGGCTTCTCCCAAAAACGGCTTCACGATCGGCATTGTAGACGACGTGACCGGGCGTTCTCTGGAAGAAAAGCCCGCGCCCGACACCAGCGCTCCCGGTACGATCTCCTGCAAATTCTGGGGTCTCGGCGGCGACGGCACCGTTGGCGCCAACAAAAACTCTATCAAAATCATCGGCGACCACACCGACAAATTCATTCAGGCGTACTTCCAGTACGACTCCAAGAAAACCGGCGGTGTGACGATCTCCCACCTGCGCTTTGGCGATAAGGAGATCAAATCTCCCTACTATATCACCAAAGCCGACTTTGTGGGCTGCCACAATTCTTCCTATATTCTGAAAGGCTACAAGATCGTGCAGGACGTCAAACCCGGCGGCACCTTCATGCTGGACTGCCAGTGGAGCGTCGATGAATTGGAAGAGAATCTCCCCGCCGACGTGAAGGCCTATATCGCCAACAACGACGTTCAGTTCTATACCATCGACGCCACTACCCTTGCGACCCGCGAGATCGGCAATCCGAAGGTAAAGAACACCATTCTGCAGTCCGCGTTCTTCGCGCTGGCCAACATTCTGCCCAAAGAGGAAGCCATTGACTACATGAAGAAAATGGCCTACAAGTCCTACATCAAGAAGGGCGAAGCCATTGTTGAGCTAAACTACAAGGCCATCGACGCCGGCGCCGGCGCCATGGTAAAGATCAACGTCCCCGCCTCCTGGAAGGATGCGAAACCCGCCGGCGAAAAGGCCAAAGCGGAAAGCCCGCGCGCCGATCTGGCGAAATTCGTGAACGAGGTCGTGACCCCCGTTTCCCTGATGAACGGCGATACCTTACCGGTTTCCGCCTTTGCCGAAAGAGCGGACGGCACCTTCCCGCAGGGCGCCGCTGCTTATGAAAAACGCGGCGTGGCGGTCAATGTTCCCGTATGGCACCCCGAAAACTGCATTCAGTGCAACACCTGCTCCTTCGTGTGCCCGCACGCGGCGATCCGTCCGTTTGCCATGACGGCCGAAGAAGCGAAAGCCGCTCCCGCGGAAACGAAATTTACCGAAAAGCCGGTGATCAAGACCGATTACAAGTTCAGCCTCGGCATTTCCCCGCTGGACTGCATGGGCTGCACCCTGTGCGTCAAGGCCTGCCCGGTTTCCCAGAAGGCCGATAAAGACGGCAAACCCGAAAAGAGAGCGCTGGAAATGGTCAAACAGGCCACTCAGCTCGATCAGCAGAAAGCCTTTGACTACGCAGTCGAAAAAGTCAGCGAAAAGCCGGAGCTTGTGAACAAGACCGTCAAGGGCAGCCAGTTCAAGCAGCCGCTTCTGGAGTTCTCCGGTTCCTGCGCCGGCTGCGCGGAAACCTCCTACGCGAGACTGATCACCCAGCTCTTCGGCGAAAGAATGTACATCTCCAACGCCACCGGCTGCTCCTCGATCTGGGGCGGTTCCGCACCGGCGACTCCCTATACCGTCAACAACGCCAGCGGCAGAGGCCCGGCGTGGGCGAACTCCCTCTTTGAGGACAACGCCGAGCACGGTCTGGGCATTTACCTCGGCCAGAAGACGATTCGTGAAAAGCTGATCTCCTATGTAGAAAAGCTGGTTTCCGAAGTGGAAGACGAGCAAAAGAAAGCCATTGCGCAAAAATATCTCGACACGCGCGACAACGGCGTGGAAAACGAAAAGGCCACCAAGGACCTGATCGCCATGCTGGAAAGCTGCGACTGCAAGTGCGAGCTCAAAGCCAAGATCCTGGCCGAAAAGGATTACCTGTCCAAAAAGTCCGTCTGGATCTTCGGCGGCGACGGCTGGGCCTACGATATCGGCTTCGGCGGTCTGGATCACGTGCTGGCCAGCGGGGAAGATATCAATGTGATGGTATTCGATACCGAAGTTTACTCCAATACCGGCGGACAGGCCTCCAAGGCCTCCAATATCGGTCAGGTAGCTCAGTTTGCCGCGGCCGGTAAGGCTATCGGCAAAAAGAATCTTGCCGAAATCGCCATGTCCTATGGCTACGTATACGTAGCACAGGTTGCCATGGGCGCCGATATGAACCAGCTTCTCAAAGCGCTGAGCGAAGCGGAAGCTTATCCGGGTCCCTCACTGATCATTGGCTACGCGCCCTGCGAAATGCACGGGATCAAGGGGACGATGGCGAACTGCCAGATCGAAATGAAAAAGGCAGTGGAAGCCGGTTACTGGCAGATGTTCCGCTACAATCCCGCAGCGGAAAAGAAGCTCACGATCGATTCCAAAACGCCCACCGCTTCCTACAAGGACTTCATTACCGGCGAGACTCGCTACACCCGCTTGATGCAGCAGGATCCCGAAAGGGCCGAAAAGCTCTTTGCCGAAGCAGAAAACGCTGCCAAAGCAAGATACGAAAAGCTCACCAAGCTCGAAGCACTCTACGGTTCCAAGGAATAAACACCACAAAAAGGCGAGGGCAACTGCCCTCGCCTTTTCTGATGAAAACCGTTTTATGAGGTTTCCTCATCCCCCAAAACTTTTCGGACGGTGAGTGGGGTTTCCCCACACCCCATTTAAGGACCTTTTGAAAAAGGTCCTTAAAAATCCCCAAAACTTTTCGGACTGAAAAAGGCGATCCCGGACAGCCTTTTCCTTTTTTGATCCGAAAAGCTTTGAAAGTCCTCTGAGTGGGGTTTCCCCACACCCCATTTAAGGACCTTTTGAAAAAGGCCCTTAAAAATCCCCCAAACTTTTCGGACTGAAAAAGGCGATCCCGGATAGCCTTCCCCTTTTTTGATCCGAAAAGCTTTGAAAGTCCTCAGAAAACTTTCTCGAAAGTTTTCTGAGTGGGGTTTGGGGGGAACCCCCGAAAATCTCACTCAATACACGCGAAGAAGATTTCTCTGCCCTGCGCGAGCATTTTGCGTGCAAAGGCGTGCATTTCGGAAACCGGGATCGGCTTTGTTTTCACGCCGCTCTCCCAAACCTCCTCCGTGCGCTCTGCCAACCACGAATCGGAATCCTGCAGCCGCACATAATACGACTGCAAAACCAAATGGTTCTGCAAACGCACCGCGCGCATTTCGCGATTATATTCACCGGGGTGGAAATTGCAAACGTCCAGGCAGTCCTGCGCCACGGCATAGCCGGTCTGCGGTCCGCCCGCACCTGGCCCGAAAAAGCTCTCTTTGCCCACAAAACGCGCATCGAAGCTCAACAGATTATTCCCCTCGTGCACGCCGGCCTCCGGGGCGTTGGCCGGCAAAAAGCAGGGCTCTGTCCAAGCGGCGATCTCATCTTTCTCCCCGCAGCGAACGCCCTTGCCCATGAGCTTGCAAACCCGCCCGTGCGAGGAAGCCGCTTTGATATCGCATTCGCGGATGCTGCGGATGCCGAAGGTATCCACCTCATGCCCGTCCACCACGACGCCAAAGGCAACGTTGGAGGAAATCGTAGTCTTGCGGCTGGCGTCCAGTCCATCGATATCCGCGCTCGGATTCGCTTCGGCAAAGCCCAGGCTCTGCGCCTCGGTCAGCGCCGCCTCAAAGGAAGCGCCGCGCTCCTGCATGGCGTCTAAAATAAAGTTCGTTGTACCGTTCATCACGCCGCGCAGCGAATAAATGCGGCTGATCCGGTGCGCGCGCTCCAGGCTGATCAGCCACGGAACGCCGCCTCCTACCGCAGCGGAATAACGCAGGCACACGCCGTTTTCCCTGGCAAGCTTCACCAGCTCGGCGTAGTACTCGCTGATCATGTGCTTATTCGCCGTCACCACGTTCTTTTTCGCTTTCAAAGCGCCCGAAACAAATTCAAAAGCCGGGTGCAGCCCGCCGATCAGCTCGATCACCGTGTCGACCTCCGGATCGTTCAGAATCTCCTGAACGTCGGTCGTATACTTTACGCCCTCCAGCTCCACCTTTTCAAGGGAGACTACGTATTTGAATTCGACGTCGCTCCGTTCGGAAAGAACCTGATAAACCCCCTTGCCGACCGTGCCGAAGCCTAAAAGTCCAATAACCATTGTCCATCCTTTCTCGTGTCTGCCGCCGAAAACCCGCGCCCTTCTGCCGAAAATACAGGCCGCAAAAAAGCAGCGGGCGCCGTATTTTCCACCGGAAAACACATGTCTTTGAAATAAAAATACTTTTTTTTCACAAAAAATTCGAAAAAGCCTTGTAATTTCAACGAATTTCGTGTATTCTTAATCTAACACACAATGCAAAAAAAATCAAGAATAATTTTAAAAAAGATTGGAAGAAAATCCTATGCTTCAAAGTACGAGAAACGAAAAAATCAAATCTCTGCCCTCGGAGGCGGTTCTGGAAGGGATCGCGCCGGACGGCGGCCTCTATATCCCGACGGATTTCGAGCATCTGAAATTCGACTGGGAAAGCGTAATCGAAAAGAAAACCCGGGAAATTGCGGTGGAAGTGCTTGCCGCCGTACTGGATGATTTTCCGAAGGACGAGCTGCGCACCCTGGTGGAAAAGGCCTACCGGGGAAAATTTGAAACGGAAGAGCTCTGCCCGCTTGTGCCCTGTGGGAAGGAATATATTCTGGAGCTGTTCCGCGGGCCGACCAGCGCCTTTAAGGACGTGGCGCTTTCCATGCTGCCGCAGCTTACCACCGCCGCTCGCGAAAAATGCGGCGTGCAGGATGAAATCGTCATCCTCGCCGCCACCAGCGGCGATACCGGAAAGGCCGCGCTGGAGGGCTTTCACGACGTAGAAGGCACCAAGATCATTGTGTTCTATCCGGACGGCGGCGTCAGCCGCATTCAGCGGGCGCAAATGGTCACGCAGGAGGGCAAGAACGTTTTCGTCTGCGCGATCAAAGGCAATTTCGACGACGCGCAAACCGGCGTGAAAGCAATTTTTGCCGAGGTTCAGAAAAAAAATCTTCTGGCCGGAAAACCCGCCCGGCTTTCCAGTGCGAATTCGATCAATATCGGCCGACTCGCACCGCAGATTGTGTATTACTTCAAGGCCTACGGCGATCTGGTAAAATGCGGCCGTATTCAAAAGGGCGAGAAAGTGAATTTTTCGGTTCCCACGGGCAATTTCGGCAATATTCTGGCCGGGTTCTTCGCAAAAAAAATGGGGCTCCCGGTCGGAACTCTGCTGTGCGCGTCTAACCAAAACTGTGTGCTGACCGATTTTATCCGCACCGGCACCTACGACAAACGCCGCCCGTTCTACAAAACCACGTCCCCCTCAATGGATATTCTGGTATCAAGCAATTTAGAACGGCTTTTGTTTTTGCTTTCCGACGGTAACGCCGAGGAAGTTGCCGGATACATGAAATCACTTTCCGAAGACGGCTTCTATACGGTTACGCCTCAGCTTTTCACCCGTCTGCAGGAGCACTTTGCCGCCGGCTTCGCTACCGATGAAGAAGCCGCCGCCGCGATCCGCGCCACCTATGAGGAAACCGGCTATCTCTGCGATCCGCACACAGCGGTGGCAGTCAAAGCCGCTCGCGAATACGAAAACGAAAACCCCGGCGCCGCGCCGATGGTGGTGCTCTCCACCGCTTCGCCGTATAAGTTTTCGCCTTCGGTGCTCGCCGCGCTGGGAGAAGAAGTCGACGGCGATGAATTTGAAATCATGAACCGCCTGCAAGCCAAAACCGGCGTGCCGATCCCGAAAAACCTTGCCGGGCTGCAGAAAAAAAAGGAGCTTCACAAAACGGTAATTGAAAAAGAAGATATGCTGCAGTACGTATTCAATTGCATCGAAGGGAAAAAATAAAGGCAAACCGACTTGGAGCCGCCCTGCGGAAAAAGCACTTGACGAATCGCCCTTTTAGGACTACAATAGAAGAAACAAACAGGAGGTTTGAACGATGTTTGAAGATGATAAGGATTTAGAGCCCGATCGCGTTACTCTGACCGATGAAGAAGGCGTGGAAAGAGATTTCGATATTATCGGCACACTTCAGATGAACGGCAACGATTATTTTGCCCTGGTCGCAGTGGACGGCGACGAAGATGAATACATTATTCTCAAAAGCGTCGTAGAAGACGGCGAGGAAGTGCTGGTCACCGTGGACGACGACGAAGAATTTGACCGCGTTGCCGACGCTTTTGACGACGAACTCATGGAAGAAGTCGACTACGATTCCGAAGAGGAGAACCCCCAGAACTAAAATTTTCCTGCCCCTCTCGTGATGGAAGCGTTTTAAACCCACAAGATTGAATTGGAACCTTGCTTCTGCAAATGGCTGCAGACCTCCTCCCTCCCCGTCGGGAGGGCGACGCTGGGAGCACAGAAGTTTGCGGAGCGGGTACCGCCCTGGTGGACGCCGGGTTTTTCATCTCGCTTTCACACGGCCGCGGCGGGGTATACGGTTTTGCTTGCGCAAGCGGGATTCGCCTGCGGCGACAATGAAAACCGAAAGAACAAAAACCGCCTTTCGGCGGTTTTTTAATGAGAGACGCGAGGAATTTTTCTTCCTGAAAAAATCGAAAAAAAAGCCCGAAATTTGCTTCAAATGCAGATTTCGGGCTTTTTCCCTTTTCTTTCTTGTTTCAAAAGTTTTGTACAACTCGTAGTTGCAAGTTGGTTTTTTACCGTAAACGTTCGATAACTTCCCGGCTCGGAATGCGAACCAAAATTCCATCAGCAGTGGCGAGAATTTCCGCCAATTTTTCTTGTGTAAAGCCCTTGCTGTTTCTTGCTTCCCGAATTCTTTTGCCCAATTCCACTTTATCCAAGCTGCCGCCTCCCGTGCAAATAACATTTAATCTACACAAAATTATAGGACGGTCAAGATCCTTTTCGAGAAAAGGATCTTGACCGGGGGTGGGACGGCGTCCCACGAAACGCTTACGAGTGGAAGCCGGACTGCTCCTTGCGGATGACGTCGTGCGCGCCGCCCTCGACAATACTGGTAGAGGAAACCAGAGTGATCTTTGCTTTTTCCTGCAATTCGGGAATCGTCAGCGCGCCGCAGTTGCACATTGTAGAGCAAACCTTCGCCAAGGAAGCCGCCACGTTGTCGTGCAAAGGGCCGGCATAGGGCACGTAGGAGTCCACGCCTTCTTCAAAGGAAAGCTTCGCGGCGCCGCCCAGATCGTAGCGCTGCCAGTTGCGAGCGCGGTTGGAACCTTCTCCCCAGTATTCCTTATAGTAAATACCGTTCACATGGATCTTCGCCGTGGGGCTTTCGTCGAACCGGGCAAAGTAGCGGCCGAGCATCAGAAAATCGGCGCCCATTGCCAACGCCAGGGTCATGTGGTAATCCTGCACAATGCCGCCATCCGAGCAGATCGGAATATAAACGCCGGTTTCGTTGAAGTATTCATCGCGCGCAGCGCACACCTCGATCAGCGCCGTTGCCTGACCGCGGCCGATGCCCTTTTGTTCCCGCGTAATGCAGATTGAACCGCCGCCGATGCCGACCTTAATAAAATCGGCGCCGCATTCCGCCAGAAAGCGGAAGCCTTCGCGGTCTACCACATTGCCCGCGCCGACCTTCACGCTGTCGCCGTATTCACGGCGGATCCAGGCGAGCGTTCTCTTTTGCCATTCGGAAAAGCCCTCGGAGGAATCGATACAGAGCACGTCCGCCCCGGCCTCCAGAAGCGCCGGTACGCGTTTTTCATAGTCGCGCGTATTGATCCCCGCGCCGACAAGATAGCGCTTGTGGGAATCGAGCGCTTCCAGTGGATTGGATTTGTGCGTATCGTAGTCCTTGCGGAACACCATGTAAAGCAAATTGCCCTCTTCGTCCAGAATCGGGAGGGAATTGAGCTTGTGATCCCAAATGACGTTATTGGCTTCTTTTAAGGTAATGCCCTCTTTGCCGTAAATGAGGTTTTCAAACGGCGTCATAAATTCCTTTACCTTCAGATCCGGCTCCATGCGGCTGACGCGGTAATCGCGGCTTGTTACAATCCCGCACAGCTTACCGTTTGCCGTGCCGTTGTGCGTTATGGCAATGGTATTGTGCCCGGTGCGCGCCGTCAGTTCAATTACGTCTGCCAGGGTATTTTCGGGAGAAAGATTGGAATCGCTCACCACGAAGCCCGCCTTGTAGGATTTCACACGCTCTACCATGGCGGATTCGTCTTCGATCGACTGCGAGCCGTAGATAAAAGAAATCCCGCCTTCTCTCGCCAGCGCCAGCGCCAAACGGTCGCCGGAAACAGACTGCATAATAGCGGAAACAAGCGGAATATTCAAAGAGATTGCCGGTTCTTCCCCTTTTTTGAATTTGACCAAAGGAGTCCTGAGCGATACGTTCGCAGGCACGCACTCGGCAGAGGAATACCCGGGGATCAGCAGATATTCGCTGAAGGTGTGGCAGGGTTCGTTGTAGTAAATAGCCATTTCTTTCTCCTTCTTTTTCGAAATATTTTTTCTATTGTATGAAAAAGCGCCGCTTCTGTCAAGGAAAATCGGTTGTAAAAAGGGATTTTTGCAAAAATCCCTTTTTACTTGGTTTCCTCTGCGGGTTTTTCAAATTTTTTGTACAGAAGATCGATCACCCGGCAGGCGACGATCGCAAAAAGAACGCCCAAAAGAAGCCCGGCGATCACGTCGGTCGGGTAGTGCACCGTCACATACAGGCGCGAAAGCGCAATCAGCACCGCCAAAACCAGCGCGGGTACGCCCCACTTTTTATTGCGGATAAAAATCGCCGTCGCCGCTTCAAAGGAAGCCAGCGTGTGCCCCGAGGGAAAGGAAAGATCGCTCGGAAGGCGTTTTAAAATGGAAACGAGCGTCGGGTCGTAATCATACGGGCGGATCCTGCCGACCACGTTTTTCAAAACGCCGTTGCCCAAAATCACCCCGATCAAAAGCGCCAGTCCCATGGAAAAGCCCATCTTACGCGTTTTACGAAAGATCATCAGCGCCAGCGCCACGGCGATCCAGAAAATGCCGCCGTCGCCGAACAGGGTAATGATCGGCATCAAAGCGTCCAGAAACGCATTATGTACATGATCCAAAATCCAGTGCAGAACCGAAACGTCCCACTGCGTGATTGCATCCCACATTATTTCGTTTCTCCTTTGTCGATCATGCGATCGTAAATTTTGAACTGACCGTTGACCTTCCGCAAAAAGAAGGTCATGTTCAGATAATCGTGGTAATCCTGCTTGCCGTATTTTTTCAACACCTGCGTCATGGTAATGTGGCAGGAGAAGGTATTGTCGTCATAGGCGTAAAAATCCTCCGCCGACACGTTTTCAAAGGTATAGGAATCGTGATCAATCACCCACATACCGGGATTGGCGCGCGTATTGCGGTAAAACTGGCTGGAGGTATCGAAATACGGCGCGACGTCGTTGATCGAGCCGTCCGCCTGCATCCAGGCGGCATAAGCCTTGGCGCCCTTCAGCACATAGTCGGAATAGCGCTCTTTCAGTTCCTCGCTGTAACGGATCGGAGCCGTGGAAACTCCTTCCTCTTCCGCCATTTCGATCGCGTTTCCGCTCGCATCGGCGCAAGTGAGCACCGCCGGCTGGCACAAGCCGGAAAATTCATAGGAGTAATAGGTGATCCCCGTTACCCCCTCCGGGAGAAACTCGTTCAAAGGCGAAGCCTCTTCCTCCACATGCTCCTCCTTCGGCACGGCAATGCCGTTGACGTAGAGCTGATATTCCGAAGGAATCCGCGCGGCAGCTTTCTGATTGCCGGTAAGGTCGAGCGAAATATCCACAAGCTCGTAGGAATAAAATCCCCACTCATCCGGTTCTTTGTTCTGCTGAAACGTCATCGTCGCAAGTTTATACGTCGGCACGGAAACCTGCACGCCCGTGGTTTCCGCGGGCTCCTCTTCCTCCTGCGGCTCGGTGGCGACGACCGCGTATTTGGCCTCGTTCTCCGCAGAGCTCACCTCATAAAAACTAAGGGTTTTCCCTTCCGCCGCCTGCGCGATCATGGCGGCAACGTCGTCTTCGTTTTCCCAGCGGGAGACTTCTGCGTGAGAAAAACGCACAAGCTCCGTAAAATCGCCGCCGGCGAAATATCGCTCAAAAGCCGCTTCCGCCCGGTGGATCGGAAGGCTGGCCTCATAGTCCCGCAGGACGTTCGACAAAACCGAAAGCCCGACAAACAACAAAATAAACAGTACCGCGAACACGGCAAAATAGATACGGTAAAACCAGGGGATGCTTTTAAGTCTTTCTGAAAATGTTTTTTTCTTTGCCATATCAGCTGTTTACTCCTACTATATAACTTCTTCTGATGGGTTGTTATTCCCGGGAATACTTTTCGATCCCCTGTGAAATTTACGGAAGCTTGCGGCGGCCTTTTCGACGTTTTCGATCGCCTCCTTGTAATCGATCGGCACGAAACCTTCTCAAAAAGCCGCGGCCGGAGGCTTCAGCTGCTTGCCCCCACGATAAAATACGTGGGAATTCTTCTGGGCTGCGTAAAGGCTTTATATTTATTGACAAGCCCCTTGAGCTGGTATTCGTCCAAAAGCGAGGTGTCGATATGGTATAAATCAAAATAATCGCGGTAATACATCATGGCCGAGGAACCGCCGTCCAGCTTGCCCGCCACCACGGCGCCGTATTCGCGCATGATATCGATCAGGTCGTTGTGCGTCGCGCCGATCGAGGAAGCGGTTCTGCCGTCCGTCACCAGCATGAGGATCGCGCCGTCCTGCCGCTGACCGATGGCCGTACGCTGCGCGGTGCCTTTGTCGCCGTCGGCATAGTGCAGCGTCATATTGGTGCCGTCGTTGGAAATGAGCGAATTGCCGGTCTGGAAGCAAACGCCGTCGCGAATGCCCAACGCCTCGGCGCGTGCCTTGGTCATTCCCTCGCTCACTACCATGCGGTTATCCTTGGTGATGCCGATAAAGGTGCGATTGGTCAGTCCGTCGTTCCAAACGATCTCTCCTTCGGAAAAGGTGATCCCCATCGGGTTATCGCCGGTGCCCATACCGCCGGGATCGGCAAATTCCCCGCCGTTGATCGCGGCGATCGCCTGGTACTTTTCTGCGATCGAAAAGATCACCGCTCCGGTCTTGCCGGAATGAAAATCGCTGGAAACGCCCACGAACACGCGGCTCGGATCCCGAATGATCAAAAGATACGCTTTAAACGTGGGTTTGGTGATTTGGATATACTGAATGCCGTCGATGGCGTTTTTCCATTCATCCACGTCCTCCTCGCCCTGGTTGGGCTGGTCGCTTCCTTCCATGGGAATGACGTGGCTGATGATTTTTTTGCTGTCCCGTTCGATCTGCTCCGTCATTTCCCGACCGATAAACAGCGCCGGGATCCACTTGGTCGCGCTCGCCTGCCGCGCGGAAAGCACCAGCATATTGCGCATACTTTCGCTCGGCCCGTTGACCAGCAGGTTACAGGTCAGAATCACGGCGATCAAAAGAAACAAAACCGTCGAGCCGAAGCAAAGCAGCGTCCGGCGGACAATTTTCCATTTGCTGCCTTTTCCCTTACCGGACCGCGGCCTTTTCGGCAGCAGCGGTTCGGGCTCGCTGTCTTTTTTCACGCTCTTGAGAACGGTTGAATTTTCATTCAAAATCACGTAGTCGTCGTTTTTCAACAGAGGGTCTCCTTTCCGATTTTTAAAGGTACTTTTATTCTACCAAATTATTCGACGGAATACAAGAATTTTTATAAGAAAAAGCCGGAAAAATTCCGACTTTTTCTTTTTTTGATCTCAAATGTGTTTTTCAAATTCGGCTTTATTCCAAAAGTCCCATCATTTTCAAAATCCGCTTCACGCTCATCAGCGCCACGGCCTTCGGCAGGCGGCCGCTGCGGATCTCCTCGGCGGCGTCGTACCCGGCTTCGCGCGGGCCGTTATCGCCAAGCATGCGTACCATGACCGGCATTTTCACGTCTGAACCGGCAAGGATCTCTTCCGTTAAGGAGGAATACACTTCCCAGTCGGTCATCGCCACGCCGTCAAAGCCCCATTCGCCGCGCAAAATGCCCTGAATGGCCTCAAAATTGGCGCTGGAACGGACGCCGTTGACTTTGTTGTAGGAAGTCATCAGCGCTTTCGGATGCGCCTTTTTCACGCAGATCTCAAACCCGCGCAAATAGATTTCCCGCAGCGCGCGCTCGGACACCTGCGAATCGGATTCCTTGCGGTTGGTTTCTTTGTTGTTGCAGCAGAAATGCTTGATCGTGGCCACAATTCTTTCGCCCTGCACGCCCTTCACGCAGGCGGCGGCGAATTCGCCGGAGACCAGCGGATCTTCGGAATAATATTCAAAATTGCGGCCGCAAAGCGGAGAACGGTGAATATTCAGCGCCGGGGCCAGCCAAATGCCGACGTTGTTTTCTTTTGCTTCCAGCGCGACGGCTTTCCCAATGCGCCGGCAAAGGTTCAGATTCCAGCTTTGCGCGATCGTCGCGGCGCAGGGAAAATAGGTCGTTTCCAAATCGCCTCTGCCCAAGGGAATGCGAACGCCGGCAGGGCCGTCCGCCGTGGGGATATAGGGCACTTTTTTCTTTTCGTCGCGCACGGGGAACAGGCCGATCGAACCGGTGTAGGAAGCGTTGATGCTCGGATGCCCGTATAGGAACTGGGCGATTTCATCAACACTCAACTGCGAAAGGAAAGCGTCCAGCCGGTTTTGCTCCAGCGCGTCCTCCAAAGCAAGCGCCTGCTCCGGCGCTTTTTCCCGCAGGCGGATCGCCTTTGGCTTGTGCGCCTGCGGCGCGCGTTTGGGAAGCGTTTCATATTTTCCGTTGGCCAGCAGCCGTTTTTCCAAGCCGTCCGGCGCCATGTAGGAATGGCAGCGGCGGACAACCCGATCTTCCTTCAGGGAAAACGCCAGCGCTTTTTCGTTTTCACGCACATTCACGCCCCAGAAAACCTGATATTCGCCTTTTTCCAATACAAAGGCGCTTTTTTCGATTTTGCCCAAATCGTCGAAGGAAGCAAAGCTGCGCAGATCGAAGGAAAGGGAGAGCACGCAGCCTTCGCCGGGCGCCAGCTCGCGCGTTTTGCGGAAAGCGCAGAGCTGCATTTTCGGCTTGCCGAGCTTCCCCTGCGGAGCAGAAAGGTAGCACTGCACGACTTCTTTCCCGCGGAAAGCGCCGATATTTTTTACTTCGACCTTCATTTTGATGCTGTTTTTCTCTTGCTTTGCGGAAAGCAGTTTGCGGGAAAATTCGGTGTAGTTCAAACCGAATCCAAACGGATACACCACTTTTTCGGGGCAGAAGGTTTCAAAATACCGGTAACCCACAAAAATATCCTCGGTATAGGGCACCACGTCCGGGGAGGCCAAAAAGGAGGCGGTGGTCGGGTAATCTTCAATTTTATCGGCAAAGGTATCCTGCAGTCTGCCGGAGGGATAGGCTTTGCCCAGCAGAATTTCCGCCAGGCTTTCGCCGGCTCTCACACCGCCGAATTGCGGCAGCAGCACGGCGGAAACTTCTTTTTTTTCGGCGAAGAAGCCGGTTTCCATCATCCCGCAGATATTCAGCACGACGACCACCTTTTCAAAATCGCGTCCCAGGCGGTCGATCATTTCTTTTTCCTGTTCAAACAGCGCAAAGCCGCCCTCGCCGCCGATGCGGTCGTACGCTTCGCCGGAATAGCGGGTCAGAATATATACGGCGATGCCGCCGAAGGCTTTGGCCTTTTGATAAAGCGCTTCGGGGATTTGATAGTCGGGGTGCATCACGGTGCGCTGCCATTTGGCAAACGAGGTCGCCTCCGGATATTTTGCCCGCACTTCTTTATATTCCGCCTCTTTCTTTTCGCGGTAAAAATCTACCAGCGGGCGGAACAACGAAACCTCGCCCTTTTGCTCCGCTTTCAAAAGCGCGTCCGTCAGGGGAACGGATTCCTTGCAGTGCACCACGCCGCTGCCGCCGCCGCCGAGCTGAAAATCGCCGGCGCCGCGTCCAAAGAGAACGAGCTTCGGACAGCCTTTCAGCGGCAGGGTGCCGTCGTTTTTCAAAAGCACGGTTCCCTCCGTGGCGACCAGCTTTGCCAGCATTTGGTGTTCATGCGAGGCGGAGATCTTTTTTCCTCCTCTGCCCAGCGGCGCTACCGGCTGGTAAATATATCGCCCGAAACGATCTAACATCATTCTTTCTTCCCTTTCCGCTTGAATTTTTCTCTCTGTATTTTAAACCATTTCGGGGAATAAATCAAGCTAAATATCGCACCTTTTTTCATCAAAATATCGCAACCTTTTCGTCAAAATATCGCAACCTTTTTCGTTAAAATCAAAGATACAAAAAAAGAACGAGGCTAAGCCTCGTTCTTTTTCAAAAAATAAGCGCGAATTTTGGTTTGCTTTACGGGTTATACTCATCAAAGACGAGAGTCAGTTTTACGGTTTCGCCGTTCCGATAAACCTCCAGCACCACTTCATCGCCGGCTTTATAGCGGTTTTTGGCGTTAATCAGTTCGCTCGAAGAAGTAATGCGGGTACCGTCCAGCTTGGTCACAATATCGCCGACCTTCAGACCGGCCTTGGCCGCGGCCGAATCGGCAGCGACTTCCTCAATATAGGCGCCTTCCGCGGTTTCCTGAACAACGCGGCGGCCGAATTGGTCATAGGTGATGATATAGCCCGGCGAAGTCGAGACCGTAATACCGAAATTGGCGCGGCCTTTTACATAGCCGTAATTCACCAGGTCGTTGGCAATACGCATGGCGTCGTTGATCGGAATGCAGAAACCGAGCCCTTCCACGCCGGTCGCCGCATACTTGGCGGAAACCACGCCCACCACCGCGCCGGTGGCGTCAAACGCGGGGCCGCCGGAGTTCCCGGAATTGACGGCTGCGTCGATTTGGAAGGTGTCAATGGTGTATTCGCCGGTGTTGATCGCGCGATCCAGCCCGGAAACGACCCCTTTGGTGAGGGTGTTGGTCAATTCCCCGAGCGGATTGCCGATCACGGCGATGTCATAGCCGATCTGCAGCTTATCGGAATCGCCGATCGTGACGTTGCGCAGATTCGGCGCCTGCACCCGCAGAACGGCGATGTCGTTTACTTCGTCCCCGCCGATCAGCTCCGCCTTATAGATATCGCCGCTGTCGAAGGTCACGGCAAAGCTTTCACCGTTTTCCACCACGTGGTAATTGGTAAGAATATAGCCATTTTTCGAATCGATCACAAAGCCGGAGCCGAGCGACTTGGAATTGGTGCCGGTGGATTCGACAAAGACCACGCTGGACACGTTTTGCTCATAGATCTCGGCGGCGGAAAGCGTTTCTCCCGTGTAGTCGGGCGCTTTGATATTCATCTTGCCGTTGGCGTCTTCGGTGCCGTTGATCGGCTCGTTGGGGTTCTTAGCTTCGGTCTGATCCTGCGTTTCCGCCCCGTTATTTCCGGTCGGGCCCGCGACAGAACCGCCCCACACCCCTGCGATAAGGACGCCGAGCAGCGCCAAATACACCAAACTGATGATCAGAACAATCAGCCAGGTTTTCGATTTTTTCGGCGGTTTGCCGGGAGCCGGAAACTGCTGGTAGGGCGGATACGGGTTTGGAGTCCCCTGCCAATACGGCTGCTGACCGTAGGACGGCGGCGTTTGCCCTTCCGGATTCGGCGCGCCGGAGGGCGTGCCCGCACCCGGGTTTTCGTTGTTGTTTTCCGGAGAAGGATTTTGATTTTGATCTTCCAACATATCGATGCTTCCTTTCTGAATGAAGTTCTGGAACTGATTGTATTTTAAAAAAGAAAATTGAATGCTATGTGAAAAAAGGACGAAAGCTTACTGACAAATTCCGGAGCGTTCGGTCAAAATTTTCCGTTTCTTCCTTCTCTTTCCACTCCTATTGTAGCACAAAAAGCTGCGGATTTCAAGAAATCCCATTTATTTTTTCCCTTAACAATCCTTTTTATTTTCTCCAATTTATTTTACGGTTAAATTTTAAAATTCGGCACAAATTATTGTTGTCTGAAAAGACAAAATCCACTTCGGAGCAAAGTATGGCAAGAAAAATATTAAGAGGAAGCTTTTCTCTTCTTTTTTGCCTGAGTATTTTATTTTTGCAGTTGTTTGCGGTCTGCGATTTTTGCTATCCGAACCACATTTCCTGCCGCACGGGAGACGAAATCCCGGCCTCGCTTCTTTTTTCCTATCAAAAGGAAGAAGCGGTAGAGACGTTTTCCGGAGGCGCTTCCTTTCGCACGGAGCGCGGCAAGGTCGCCCTGTTCGGCCTGTTCCCGATCAAAGAGGTCGCGGTATCGTATTACGATAAAACCAGCCTCATCCCCGGCGGGGAGCTTTTCGGGATCCGCATGGAAACCAAAGGACTTTTCGTTTCCGCAATCGGCAAAGTGGAAACGGAAACCGGCGCGCGGTGTCCGGGTGCGGACGCGGGGCTGGAAGCGGGCGATCTGCTTTTGCGTGCCGACGGCGTCGAGCTGAAAAGCACGGCAGATCTTTTAAAGCTGTTTACCAAATCGGCCGGCAAAAGCCTGGAAATTGAGTACGAGCGCGAAGGCAGTGTAAAGAAAACGTTTCTTTCGCCCGCCAAAAGCACGGATCAAAGCTATAAAGCCGGTCTTTGGGTGCGCGAAGGAGCCAGCGGGATCGGAACCATCACCTTTATCGATCCCGTCGATTCCTCCTTTGCCGGCTTGGGTCACGGCATCTGCGATACGGAAAGCGGCGTTTTATTTCCTCTGGGAAGCGGCGAGGTTGCTCCCGCCATTCCGGAGGGGGTTGTAAAAGGAAAAAGCGGAATTCCCGGAGAGATTTGCGGAAGCCTGGGAAAAGACCACGTGGGGGCGCTTTTAAAAAACAGGAAAACCGGCGTTTACGGCACGCTCTCCAAGAATTTCGCTCACGACTCCGCCGCCCTGCCGATCGCACTGAAAAACGAAGTGCAGACCGGCAAAGCAAGCATACTCTGTACACTGGACGCCACCGGAAAACAGGAATATGAAATCGAGATCCAGGAGATCATCGACAAGGAAAGCAAAACGAAAAATATGATCCTGCACGTAACGGATCCCGCCCTTTTGGAAAAAACCGGCGGGATCGTGCAGGGCATGAGCGGCTCTCCGATTTTGCAGAACGGCAAGATCGTGGGCGCAGTCACACACGTTCTGGTGCAGGATCCCACCCGCGGCTACGGCATTTTTATTGAAAATATGCTCTCGCAATGAAAAAACGGATAAAAACCGACCGAAAGAAGCATCTTTCGGCCGGTTTTTTGTCGGATCGAGAAAGAAAACGCTTTTTCCATAAAAAAACAAAGGCCGCCCCGCCGCGCAAAATACCGCCGTTTTCGAAATTTCGACCGCAATCGATTTCCGTTTTCAGTAAAAAAACACGAAGAAATTCTTTCTTTTTGTCCATGTTGCCGAAATGAGAAAAAAACAGATTTTTTTCTTCAAAACCTCTTGCAATTTTTACCAATTTTTGGTAAAATTCATTCAAAGAAAAAACGAAAAACCAAGGAGAAATACTATGAAAGAAGCCACCCAAAAAATTTATATCATTGATTCCAGCACGGATTTTCGCTTTGTTTGTCGAGAGAGCTTACAAAATTTAGGATTTGACGTTGTCGGGGATACAGGAGACGGTCAGGAGGCGCTGGTTTCGATCAAGCATCTCCTGCCGGACGTTGTTCTTTTGGATCTTTGGTTTCCGGGGTATGACCTGGCTTCGCTGATCCGGGAAGTCAAGCGCAGCCTTAAGGCGGGCGCGCCGAAATTCATTCTGGTCACGGGGATCAATAACAAAAGCATTTTGGAGGACGCGTTTCAGAGCGGCATTTCCAGCTGCGTGATCAAGCCGTTTGATTACGAGGTGCTGGCGGAAAAGATCCGCCAGGCCACGCTCGGCGCCAAATCCCCGGCGGATGATTTCGATCTGGAAGCGCAGGTCACACGCATTATTCATCAGGTCGGGATTCCGGCGCATATCAAGGGGTACCAGTATTTGCGCTGCGCGATCATGATGGTGGTGAAGGACAACCGCATTATCAACGAAGTCACCAAAACGCTTTACCCTTCGGTCGCCAAGGAATTTTCCACTACGTCCTCCCGCGTGGAAAGAGCCATTCGTCACGCCATTGAGGTGGCGTGGGATCGGGGCGATGTGGATATGCTCAATTCCTTTTTCGGCTACACCGTACAAAATACCAAGGGCAAACCCACCAATTCCGAATTTATTGCCATGATCGCAGATAATCTGCGTTTGAAAATGCGTAATTTAGCAGGCTGAGCGCGCGCCAAAAAAAAGAAAGCAGAGCGAAATTCGCTCTGCTTTCCCGTTTTTCTCTAAGGCCGCCCTGCAGCCCGGAGAGGGAAGCTTTCAAAAAGTTCCCTCACACCCCGCAAAACCTTCGGAAAAAGAAAAAGGGACTTGTTTTTTGCAAACAAGTCCCTTTTTTTAATCGATACAAACAAGATCGTATTTTCTGGTGCCGTAGCCGAGCGCGGCGGCGGCTTCAATGGTGTGCACGCCGTTCCGGCTCTCAATCCGCTCCAAAAGGTGCGCTTTGCCCGGGTCGTTCGACGCATACACCAGATCCAGGCAGGCCTGGTCGATCGCCACCGGATCATCAGACGCCAAAATGCCGATATCCGCCATGCAGGGATCCTCCGCAACGGCGCAGCAGTCGCAGTCCACGCTCATGTTTTTCATCACGTTGACGTACACGATATTCCCCCGGAAGCGCTCCACAATGCTGCCGGCGGCGTCCGCCATGGCTTCCAGAAACGAATCGTGATCGGCGTTCCAAAAAAGATCGGGGTTGCCGGCGCCGTGGATATATTGCTTGCCGAACGAGGAAGCCATGCCGATGGAAAGCTGCTTCAGCGCGCCGCCGTAGCCGCCCATCGGGTGCCCCTTGAAGTGAGAGAGCACCAAAAGCGAATCGAACTGCGCCGTGCCCTTTCCCACAAAATTCTTTTTGATCACCTTGCCGTTCGGGATCGGCAGCTCCCAATCGGGGCCGTCATGATCCAAAATCTGCATCGGGAAAAGCGCTGTCCAGCCGTGCTCCTGCAAAAGCTTTTCGTGGAGTTCGGTTTTGTTGCGCTGTCCGCCGTAAGCGGTATTGGTTTCCACCACCGTGCCCCCGACGCGGGTAATGATATCCTTCCAGAAATCCGGCTTCAAAAAATTTTGATTGCCCTTTTCTCCGGAATGCACCTTAATCGCCACGCGCCCCGGCAGCGCCTTCCCCACGCGGGCAAAAAGCGCCGTCACCGTTTCCGGCGCGATATTTTTGGAAAAATAAACGATTGCACTCACAGCAGATCCTCCTCTTATTTTTCTTTTCTGTTTTTTCTGCCGCAAGCAAAAATGCTTGCCGGCAAAGGCGTTTTTGCGCGGCCGCCGACGACCGCGGCGATCGAAAAGCTCGCAGGAAAGCGAAGCTTTCAAGTTTTGCGGAACAAAACCACATTCCTATTATACCACAAAAAAAATGAAATGCAACCGAAAAGTACGGTTTCGTTTCTTTTGCGATTTTCAGAAAAAGTTGTCGAAACCCCTTTCGAGAAAGGGGTTTCGACGCCTCCCGAAAGCTTTCGGAAAGCGGAGAAAAATGGTTTTTCGCTTTCCCCTTGCATCCCCGCAGCTTCTCTAACCTAAAGCCTTCATTCAAAAAGTTTTGCGGGTTTTCAGGGGGCTTTTAAAAAAGCCCCCTGAACCGGGGTGTGGGGCGGCGCCCC
>CANQBV010000014.1 GCA_947589595.1 uncultured Clostridia bacterium | reverse complement strand
ATTATGCCTCCTTGTTCTTTGGTAATGCGGTCGCCAAACCGTTACCATTTTACTCGGAGGCTTAATCTTTTTCAAGGCTTCCGGGCTTGCGTAAAGCTCACCCGTTTTATTTTTACTGAAGCGTTTTTTCTCCCCCCCGGTAGAACCGGGGATTGTTTTTGACTGCAACAACAAAAAGGAGCCTGCACAAGGCAAGCTCCTTTTCGGCTTTTTGTTGGGGAGAAAGCTAAGAACAAAAAGCCTTTCCTTTTTCTCGTCTTAAAAAGTTTTGGGAGATGGCAAAGAACCTTTTTTCAAAAAGGTTTTTTGCCGGGGTTTGGGGCGGCGCCCCAGAGAAAGGGCTTGGGACGGCGCCCCGTATGCTCACTGAAACAAATTTTTCAGCTTTTCGCCGAAAGATTTTTTCTTGACCATGTTGTCTTTCCCGAGCGTTTCCTCGAAGCTTTTTAAAAGCTCTTTCTGCGCCGCGGAAAGATTTCTGGGAACCTCCACCTGCACGGTAAAATACAGATCGCCGCGCGCCTTGCTGCGGATCATTTGCACACCGCGGTTTTTTAAAGAAAAGCGCGTGCCGGTCTGCGTACCCTCGGGGAGCTTGAATTCCTCCTTGCCCTCCAGCGTGGGAATCATGATCTTGCCGCCCAGCACCGCTTCGGTATAGGAAATCGGCACCTCGCAGTACAGGTCGTACCCGCTGCGTTCAAAAACGGGGTGTGGACGCACGTGGATCTCCACCACCAAGTCGCCGTTGGGGCCGCCGCGCCGGCCGGTATTGCCCTGCCCGCGCATGACAATGCGTTCGCCGTCGTTAATCCCGGCGGGAATGGCAGCGTCAAATTTTTTGTTCTTCTTTTCAAAGCCCTGCCCGCGACAGGTTTTGCACGGTGTTTTGATAATCTTGCCCGTGCCGCCGCACACATCGCAGGGACGGGAGGTCTGCATCATGCCCAGCATGGTGCGCTGCTGCACGCGGATCTGCCCCGTGCCGCCGCATTTGGAGCAGGTTTCGGGGTGCGTGCCCGGCTCAGCGCCGGTTCCTGCGCAGGAGGAACAGCTTTCCGTGCGGGTAAAGGAGATCGTTTTCTGGCAGCCGAAAGCCGCTTCTTCAAAGGAAATCGTGGTACGAACCAAAAGATCTTCGCCCGGTACCGGACCGTTCCGCCGGCTTTGACCGCCGCCGAAAAAGGAGGAGAAAATATCCCCCATATCGAAATCCATCCCGCCAAAACCGCCGAATCCGCTAAAACCGCCCTGTCCGGCGTCGTAGCTGGGGTCTACCCCGGCGTGCCCAAACTGGTCATACCGGCTTTTCTTTTCACTGTCGGAAAGAATGGAATAGGCCTCGTTGACTTCCTTGAATTTCATTTCGGCGTCTTTGTCGCCGGGGTTCATATCGGGGTGATATTTTTTTGCCAGTTTCCGGTATGCCTTTTTGATCTCGTCCTCCGAGGCGCCCTTGGAAAGCCCCAATACCTCATAATAATCGCGCTTTTCTGCCATAGTCGTTCCTTTTTATGTTCTGCGTAGAAACCCTTGTGCCGCACCCGGGATCCCGGGTGCGGCAGGAAAGGGAATTTTACTGGTTGTTGTTATCCGAAGCGTCGGTGAAATCGGCGTTGTAGTAGCCGTTTTCATCCTGCGTACCGGCCTGACCCTGCGCGTTGGGATCAAATCCCTGTGCGCCGCCCGGCGCCTGATAGAGCTTTTCGCTCGCCTTGTAGAGCGCCTGCGTCAACGCTTCGGTGTCCGCCTTGATCTTGTCGTAATCCTCGGTCTTGAGCGTTTCTTTTAAGGTATCCATCGCCGCGTTGATCGGCGCTTTGTCCTCCTCGGAAAGCTTATCGCCGGCGTCAGCCAGCGTTTTTTCGCACTGGAAGACCAGGTTTTCGGCGTTGTTGCGGGTTTCCACGTTTTCCTTGATCTTTTTGTCCTCGGCAGCGTGCATTTCCGCTTCCTTCACGGCCTTTTCAATGTCTTCCTTGCTCATATTGGTAGAGGAAGTAATGGTCACGTGCTGTTCCTTACCGGTGCCCTTATCGGCGGCGGTTACGTTAACGATTCCGTTGGCGTCGATATCGAAAGTCACTTCGATCTGCGGTACGCCGCGGCGGGCGGGCGCAATGCCGTCCAGCACAAAGCGACCGAGCGTTTTGTTGTCGCGCGCCATTTCTCTTTCACCCTGCAGTACGTGAATCTCTACCGAAGTCTGGTTGTCAGCGGCAGTAGAATAGATCTGGCTCTTTTTCACCGGAATGGTGGTATTTCTTTCGATCAGCTTGTTGAAAACGCCGCCCAGCGTTTCGATCCCCAGAGAAAGGGGCGTCACGTCGAGAAGCAAAACGTCCTTCACGTCGCCGCCCAGCACACCGCCCTGAATGGCGGCGCCGATCGCCACGCATTCATCGGGATTGATGCCCTTGAACGGTTCTTTGCCGGTAAAGTTTTTCACGGCTTCCTGCACCGCGGGGATGCGGGTGGAGCCGCCTACGAGCAGGACTTTGGAAATATCGGAGGGCTTCAGCCCGGCGTCGGAAAGCGCCTGACGGGTCGGGCCCATGGTTTTTTCTACCAGATCGGCGGTCAATTCGTTGAATTTCGCACGGGTCAGCGTGGTGTCAAAATTCTTGGCGCCGCTGGCGTCTGCATAAATAAACGGCAGCGTGATATTGGTGGACTGCATGCCGGAAAGCTCGATCTTGGCTTTTTCCGCCGCTTCCTTCAGCCTCTGGTGCGCGGTTTTATCCTGGCGCAGATCGATGCCGTTTTCCTTCTGGAACTGATCGGCCATCCAGTTGATGATCTTTTCATCGAAATCGTCGCCGCCCAAACGGTTGTTGCCCGCGGTGGCAAGCACTTCAAAAACGCCGTCGGAAATTTCCAGCACCGAAACGTCAAAGGTACCGCCGCCGAGGTCGTAGATCATGATTTTCTGTTCGTTTTCCTTGTCAATCCCGTAAGCCAGCGCCGCAGCAGTCGGCTCGTTGATGATTCGTTTCACTTCCAGACCCGCGATCTTGCCGGCGTCCTTGGTGGCCTGGCGCTGCGCGTCGGAAAAGTAGGCCGGCACGGTGATGACCGCTTCGGAAACGGTGGTGCCGAGGTAGTTTTCCGCATCGGATTTCAGCTTTTGCAGGATCATGGCCGAAATTTCCTGCGGGGTGTAGTTGTTGTTGTCCACCGCTACCTTGCGCGCGGTACCCATGTCGCGCTTAATGGATACGATTGTGCGGTCGGGATTGATGATCGCCTGTCTTTTGGCGATCTGACCGACCATTCTTTCCCCGGTTTTGGAAAACGCCACCACACTGGGCGTTGTTCTGGCTCCCTCGGGGTTGGGGATGACCACAGGCTCGCCGCCTTCAAAAACGGCAACGCAAGAATTCGTAGTACCTAAATCAATACCGATAATTTTTCCCATTTTTCTTTTCCTCCTAAAAATACTCAAAATTATTCTTTGCAAAAATTTAATTGGAAACCTTCACCATCGCATGGCGGATTACTTTATCCCCCAATTGATACCCCTTTTGCAGCACCTCGGTGACAGTGTTTTCCGGCACGCCCTCCCGTTCGTCGTGAAAAACGGCTTCGTGCAGGTTCGGGTCAAAGGGTTCGTTCAGCGCCGGTACCTCGGAGATCCCCAAAGCATCCAGCGTTTCAAAAAACTGACGGATGATCATTTTCACCCCCTCGGCAAATTCTTCGCCGGAGGAGAATTTTTCCGCCCGTTCCAGATTGTCTACCACGGGCAAAAACTTTTTGACCACATCGCTCTTGGAAACAAAATAAATTTCGTCCTTTTCGCGGGCGGTGCGCTTTTTGTAATTGTCGTACTCGGCCAGAATGCGCAGGTACCGGTCGGCCTCTTCCGCCAATTTCTTTTCCAGCTCCGCTTTTTCCTTTTCCAGCTTTCCGGCAAGGATCTTCCACTCGCGCGCCTCGTCTGTTTTTTCCGGTTTTTCTTCCGGCGCGCTTTCTTCGGCTTCTTTTGCGGTTTCTTTGATTTCTTCTTCCGCAAATTCTTCTTTTTCCGCAATTTCTTCTTTTTCTTTTTTCTTACTCATTGTCATTCCTTGTTTCGATCATCGGCAGCGTCGGTTCAAAACCGTGCACCGCACTGATTTGTTTGGCGACGTATTCCAGCCGCGCCATGGCCTTGGCGTAATTCATGCGCCGCGGCCCGAGGATACACACCACGCCGCCGCGCCTTTTCCCGATTCGGAACGGGCAGGAAACAAAGCTCGCGCCGTCCAGCCCCTTTTCCCCGGTGCCGATATGCACCTGCAAACTCGGCGCGGGATCCTGCGCAAAGCGGGCGATCAGCCCGTCCTCGTCCTCCAATTGGCTCAGCAGCACCCGGGCATGATCGGGATCGTGAAATTCGGGATAGCGGAACAGATTGGACACGCCGGCGGTTTTGACAGCGGTTTTGCCGATTTCGGCCATCACATCGTAAATCACCTGCAAAATGACGGAAATCAGTCCCCGGTATTCCCCGAGCGAATTTTCCAGCGCCGCCATTCTTTCAATGGTCACGCCGCCGAGCTCCTTTTTGGCAAGATGGTCGTTTAAAACCTCAATGAGAAATTCCACGCCCTCCGCCGGGATGGGAAAGGAGTTTTTCATTTGCTTGGTGATCGCCCTGCCGGAGGAGGTGATCATCACCAAAAGGAAGGAGCGCGGGTGAATATACACCCCTTCAAACCGCTCGATCGTGCCGGTGTTTTCTTTGGAAAACGTCACAACGCAGTAGTCTGTCATCTTCGCAAGCAGCCGCGTCATATCGGCAATGCCCTTTTCGCGGTCTCGCTCGGCTTCGGAAAGAAGCGCATTCAAAATCAGCGTTTCCTCAAAGCTCAAGCGATATTCCTCCATCAGCGAATCCACATACATGCGATATCCGCGCCCCGTGGGAATCCTGCCGGCAGAGGTGTGCGGCTGCTCCAAAAGCCCCAGCTCCTCCAGGTCGCTCATTTCATTGCGGATCGTGGCGGAGGAGCACGGCTTTTTTAAATTCTGAGCCACAAATTTGGAGCCCACCGGCTCGCCCGTTAAAATATAGGCATCGATCACGGATTTGAGGATTTCTTTTTTTCTTTCGCTCAGTTCCACAGGATTCACCGCCTTTTTCGGGTTTTAGCACTCAACAAGCCTGAGTGCTAATTCCTCTGCCAATAATTTACCACCAAATTCCCGGCTTGTCAAGTCCCCGGAGAAATTTTTTTTATTTTTCTTATTCTTGCCTTTTTTTCTTTGGTTTACCGCCCGAAGGCAGCGGCCGAAAAACTTTTTTCAAAAACTTTTTTCGGAAAAAAGAAAAAACTCTTGCAAATTCTGAAAAACTGTGATATACTTGCAAGGCTTGATTCCCAAAGCACAACTTTCGAGGCGTGGCTCAGCTTGGTAGAGCGCCGCGTTCGGGACGCGGAGGCCGCAGGTTCAACTCCTGTCGCCTCGACCAAAAAATGCGGGGCTTCCTTTGAAGCCCCGTATTTTTTTGGATGAAAAGAAACAGGAGTTGAACCGTGAGGGCCCGGGGCTTAAAAACGCCATGGTATGGCGTTTTCGAGCCGTGGGCTGTGCAGACACCCGGTTTTGTCAAGCCGAATGGCGCAGACAAAACCCCGGTGTCAAGGTCTACTCCTGTCGCCTCGACCAAAAAATGCGGGGCTTCCTTTGAAGCCCCGTAATTTTTTGGATGAAAAGAAACAAAAGCGGAACCGCTCACACGGAGCGGAAAGCGCCTTTTGGCGTGAAAAGACAGGGAAATTGAAATTCGGAGAGTTGCTGTGATGAAAAAAAGCAAAAAACAATTCTTGTGGATCCTTGCCATGCTCCCGGCGGTCGCGGCGGCTTTCTGTTTCGGCGGCTGCGCGGAAAAGCTTTCCGGGAGCACAACGGCTTCTCCCGCCGCAACAGATCCGGGCGAATTCCTTTCCGTTTCAGAGGGAAAAGAGCCGGAAAGCAGTGCAGGCGAAGAAACCGTGCAGGGCATTGTCACCGTGCAGGAAGTCCCTGTGTACAGCGCGCCGGATGCCGAAAGCGCAGTGCTCGCTGTCCTTCCCGAGGGCGAAAAGGTGACCATTGTCGGCACCAACGCCGGCTGGCACCGCATTCGGCACGGCGACGATACCGCCTACGTCTCTGCCGATTTTATTGAACTGAACTATACGGTAGATCCCGCCCTATACACCATTTTCCCTTTGGCAAAGAGCGATCTTTTTCCCATTGCGGAAAGCTATTCGCAAAACCGTGGGATCCGGCCGGAGTACATTATGCTGCACTTTTCCAGTGCCGTTGTCCTGAATCAAAACGATCCTTATAACAGGGAGCTTGTCCGCAGCGTCTTTCTCAAAAACGGCGTGGACGCCAACTATATCATCGATCGGGACGGCAGCATTGTTTGCCTTGTCCCGGAAGACCGCCTTGCATACCACGCAGGGGCAGGAACCTACGGCGGCGATGAGCGCCTGACCAACCAAATG
The DNA here is from genome assembly GCA_947589595.1 of uncultured Clostridia bacterium. Taxonomy (GTDB): domain Bacteria; phylum Bacillota; class Clostridia; order Oscillospirales; family SIG627; genus RGIG5579. Next base: position 34,098 of record CANQBV010000014.1, on the reverse strand, counting down.
AACCGCTTTGCCATTGGCATTGAGCTCCTCGCCATCGGTTCCCAGAACGATATGGCCGGCTATCTGACCCCTGCCGAATACGCGCGCCTAGATTCCGCCTGGATCGGCTATACCGACGCTCAGTACGAGGCGCTGCAGGCACTAATCGCGGATATTGCCCAACGAAACGGCATCCCCGCAGACAAAACCCATATCCTCGGCCACGATGAATATGCACCGGCAAAAAACGACCCCGGCGAGCTTTTTGATTGGCAGCGGCTTTTGGGAGAGAATCTTTCGAAAAACGGCAATGCGAATTGAGGCAAAAGAACGGCGAAAGGAAGAAGAGGGGAGCCGAGCCCGCATCGACTCCCCTCCCTTTAAGCGGCAAAGAAAATTTTGAAGCGCTTCCGTACCGAAAGCGATAAAAGAAACGGCGCCGTCCTAAAACCTTTTAAAAAAGTCCCTGAAAAATCTTCAAAACTTTTTAGACGAAAAAAGAAAGAGGCTGTGACAGCCTCTTCTTTTTGTTTGGGAAAGTTTTGAAAGTTTTTAGAAAACTTTTAAAAAGTTTTCTAAGCGGGGAGCGGGGCAGCGCCCCGCAAAGTCCCTCGCTTCCCGATACCCGTCACCGAGCCGATAAAGGCCGCAGGCATCCTCGGCAAAAGGCAAACAAAAACCCTGTATTTCCTATCAGGCTCTCCCTTTTTATTCAATCGTAAGCGTTTCCAGAATCCGCATCGCCTCGGCGCCGAATTCACCCCACCAAGCGTCGATTCCCTCGTTGAGCACCACGTATTTGCCCTCCGCCGCGTCCGATTTTATCACCATAAAATCCCAAACGCTGCGGTTGTCATAGGTGCCCTGCCAGGCCCGGTACGCCCCCAGTGAAATTTCTTTTTCGGATAGGCCGTTACCGCATACGCCGAACATCGGGTAATACCGCACGGCGATTTTTCCGGTCTGCCCGGCGGGACGCAGGGAGATCCCACAGATGGCGTCGTTCTCATTTTCTTCGATCTCATATTCCCAGCCTTTGGGAATTTTGAGCGAGATCCCCGCGCACTCCACGGTATTTTCCGCCGGCGCCGTCGGGCTTTCCCGTTCCTTTTCCTCTAACTCCGGACGGACCGTGTCGATCCGCACCGCACCGTTTTCCGGCAAATCGCTTCCCTTTTGCACCGCGATCGCTAAAACCGGCACGGTCAGCGCCGCCAAAAGCACCGCGATTGCCGCGATCCCCATTTTCTTTTTCATAAAGTACCCCTCTCTTCCTTATTGAGGGAGCTGCAAAATCCTTGCCAGCTCCGCTTGTTCTTCCACGGTCAAAACGGCCGTTTTGCCGCTTCCTTCAAAATACAGCGTCTCGTTTTCCAACAGACAGGAAACGGGTTCTCCGCTCTCCGGCACGCAGGTAATCCGGAAATCTCCTATCCTGTCTGCCTGTGCGAGGGAGGAGTCCGGAGGAAAGGACGGCTCCTCGCTTCGTTCCTGTGCGCTCTCGAAAAGACGGGAAAGCGCCCGCACCGCCTTTTCGTCGCCGATCTCCCACGAGGCGCCGGCTTGCCCCAGCGCCTCGACGTGTACCGAAGCGATCGGGCCGGAGGCGTTTTCCGCCGCCTCGGCGCGCTGGCTTTCCCGGTCGGCGCTCTCATTCGTTCCGCGGCCCGGCAAGACAAAGATCGCCGCCAGCAAAACACATAGGAAAAGCGGCACGCAGCTCAGCAAGATCCGGCGGCGGTGTCTCTGTTCCCGGATCCGTTTTTCGCTGCGGCGGAAAATTTCCGCTTTACGTTCTTCAAAACTCCTCATCATATTTGCTCCCCATCCTCTCCCAGCAGGGTACGAAGCTCCTTTTTTGCACGATACAAAAGATTATCCACCTGTTTACGGGTCTTTTTCATGACCTTCGCCGCTTCCGCATAGGACAGTTCTTCAAAGTAAATCAGATGCACGGCAACGCGCATCGGATCCGGCAGCTTTGCCAACGCGGCGTTAACCGCGCGCCGGCGCTCGTCGACAAGAACGGTTTCCTCCAGCGTGCGCTCTTCACACAGGGCGTTTTCCGCTTCGGAAAGCTCTGTAAAGGACAGCACCCTTTGGTGCTTGCGGTAATTGAGCGCACGGCTGCGACCGAGCATAAACAAATAGGTTTTGAGCGTTACCTTGAAATTGTACCGGGATTTATGCACCACAAGATCGGAAAAAACGTCTATCGCCAAATCCTCGGCGGCATGAAGGTCGTGCACATAACCGTTGATGAAAAAGACAAGCCCGTCGAACAGCTCTTTCATGATTTCGTCAAAGGCGCTTTCATCCCCATCGAGGAAACGGCGGTAGCTACAAGCGCCGTTATCCATGAGAATTCCTCCTGACTTCCGGGGTCGCGTCCGACCCCTTCACTTCTTATACAACCGAAAAGCAAAAATTCCTTATCTCTATCATACCATATTTTTTTCTCCTTTTTTCAAGCCTCGCAAAAGCCCGAAATATTTAGGCAAAAATTACAAAAACAGCCTAACTTTTTGGTGAATATTGAAATTGAAAATAGGGCTCCTTTCCTTTATAATTGTTTTGTTAGTTTACGCTCAAATTTTATATTTTTAGGAGGAAACATGGCTGATCTCAACGAAAACAAAGTCACTCCTGAAGCAAAGGAAGAAAAAGTAAAGGAAGTTGTGGAAGAAGTGAAAGAAAAAGCAGAAGAGAAAGCAGAAGAAATCAAAGAAGCCGCCGAAGAAAAGGTTGCCGAAGCAAAAGAAGCCGTCGAAGAAAAGGTTGCCGAAGCAAAAGAAGCCGTCGAAGAAAAGGCGAAAGAAGTTAAGGCAAAGGCGGAAAAGAAAGTCAAAGAAGCAAAAGAAAACACCGGCAAAAAGAAACTGGGCGCCGGCGCCCTTGCGGGCATTATTGCAGCAGCGGTCGTAGTGGTCGCCGTCGTAGTGTGCGTTGTTTTGGGCGTGGTATTCAAGAGCGGCGCCATTTCCGCCTACCAGGAAGCACAGGCTGCCGCCAACAGCGGCGACGCGGAAACCGCAGCTGCCAAGTACGAAGAAGCGTACAGCAAAATCTCTTTCCCGCTCGCTTCTGTTTTTGCCAACGTGAGCGACTCCAATCTGATCAAAAAGACCTATGCGCTGGACGTTTTGGCCGTACAGGGCAAGTATCTCGAAGCCGCTACCGTCATCAATTCCGGCTCCTTCACCGAAGAAGAGCTTTCTGAAATCTATAAGACCCCCGGCCTGGATCTGACCAAAGTCGGCAATATTGCCGAGTTCGGTATCTGGAACCAGAGCGGCAGCGGCGAAGAACCCCTGGAATGGATCGTTATGGAAGTCAACCCCAACAATAAGACCGCTCTTTTGATGACCAAAGACGTCATCGGCTACAGCGATCACGGCTGGACCCGCAACGATTCCAACACTACTTACGCCTCCAGCGAAATCAACGCCTGGTGCAACACGGACTTCTACCTGACTTTCAACTCCAACATCGACGTGAGAGGCAAGATTGCAAAGGTTCGCCTTACTACCGAAGATTCCCCCAACGGTGTGGATTCCGGCGAGGAAGTGGAAGCATACGTATTCGTTCCCTCGGTTGAAGACGTCAACAAATGGCTTGCAGACGAAACGCTGGCTCAGTTCGTGAAAGCCGAAAAGGTTTCCGACGCCGCCAAAGAGGCCGGTGCGAAAACCAGCTACTGGCTGAGAAACGCCGGCGAAGCGGCCGGGTTTGCCAGCGCCGTTACCAAAGACGGCGAAGTTACCTACGGCAACGCCGTCAGCAGCAACAACGGTATCCGTCCCTGCATCTATGTTTTCCTTGGCTAAAGAGAGAGAAACAAAAATGCAGCCCCGAAATCGGGGCTGCATTTTTTTATCCTTTTTACAAGGTCGTATTGGCCAAAAACGCCTTGAGGCGCGGCGACCGGGGATTCTGAAACAGCGTTTCGGGATCGCCCTCCTCGGCGATCACCCCGTCTGCCATGAATACCACCTTATCGGAAACCTCGCGCGCAAATTTCATTTCGTGCGTTACGATCATCATGGTAATATGTTCTTTGGCAAGGTTTTTCAGCACCTGCAGCACCTCGCCGGTCAGTTCCGGGTCGAGTGCGCTTGTCGGTTCGTCAAAGCAAAGGATTTTCGGGGAAAGCATCAGTGCCCGGGCGATCGCCACGCGCTGCTGCTGCCCGCCGGAAAGCTCGCAGGGGTATTGCTTTGCCTTTTCCGTCAGGCCCACCTGCTCCAGGATCGCGCGCGCTTTTTCTTTGATCTCGGCCAAGAGCTCCTCTCTCCTTTTGGAAAAGTCCGGCTCCTTTTTGGCGCGCAGCCTGGGCGCCAGCATCAAATTATCCAAAACACTGTATTGCGGGAACAAATTGAACTGCTGGAAAACCAGCCCGAAATTCAACTGACGGCGGCGCTTTTCTTCTTTGGAAAGCCTTTTGGTTTCCGCCGCGTCAAAAACCGGTTCGCCCTCCACCAGGATCCGGCCTTCGTCCGCCTGCTCAAGCTGCGTAATACAGCGCAAAAGCGTGGTCTTGCCGCTGCCGGAGGAACCGATGATCGAAACCACCTCGCCCTTTTCCATGGAAAAATCCACGCCCCGGAGCACCCGGTTCGACCCGAAGGATTTGGAAACGCCGTTCACTTCAAAATATGCCATTTTTCCTCCTCCTTTACGTTCTGAAATAGGAGAGCTTTTTCTCAAGCCGGCTAAACAGCACCGTCAAAAGCCCGCTGAACACCAGGTAGTACACGGCGGTGAAGAACAGCGGCCACAACTCTCCGGAAATGCCGGAGCGCCCCTTCATAAAGGCCTGCCCCGCCCAAATAACCTCTTGCAGAGCGATGATCCGCGCCAGCGAGGTATCCTTTACCAGAGTGATGATCTCATTGGTCATAGGCGGCACAATGTGCTTGATCATTTGCAAAAGCTTGACGCGGAAAAAGATCTGTCCGCCTGTCAGGCCCAAAACCTGCCCGGCTTCCTGCTGCCCCACCGGCACCGCCTGAATGCCGGAGCGGTAGATCTCCGAAAAATAGCAGGCGTAATTGATGATAAACGCAAAGGACGCCGCCAGAAAGCGGCCGGTCTCCCCGCTGCCCCACCAGTTGTTTTTCAACACCATGCCCGGAAAATAATAGACGATCAAAAGCTGGATCATCAGGGGGCTGCCCCGCACGATCCATACCACAAAGCGCGTCAGGCCCTTGAGCGGGGCGAAGCGGGACATCGACCCAAACGCAATGATAAGCCCCAGCGGAATCGCTCCGAGCAGGGTTACGGCAAATAGCTTCAGGGTCTGCAAAAACCCGCTGTTCAGCGCCTGAAATACAATGGGAAACTGCCCGGAAAGCCGCTCAAAAAACGCGACCAGACTGCTCCAGAATTCTGCCACGCTCTCTTATCCTCCTTTACGGCAAATAAGAGGGCGCCGAAGCGCCCTCCGTTTCGCTGCTCTTTTTTTCTTCAGTCGATCAGCGCTTCCTGCACGCCGTAGGTTTCAGCCAATTCCCGGATCAACGTCTGGTTGGCCGCGAAGAACTCGTTCAGCTTGGCCGCCAGGTCGGAACCCTTGCGGAAGCCCACGCCGTATTCCTCGGTGGTCAGCTTCAGGGTCGCCGCCAGATTCGGGTAACCCGTGCCCTCGCCTACCATAGCGCCCGCCATGAGCGAATCGATGATCGCGGCGTCGCTGGTACCGGCGGAGATTTCCAGAAGCGTATCGGACTGATACTGTACTTCGGTGTAGTGAAAGCCGTTCGCTTCGGCGGCATCGCGGCCGGCAGAGCCGTTCTCCACGGCAAACTGCAGGGCCTTAAAGTCGTCCACCGTCTTATAAAGGTTTGCTTTTTCCTTGGGAACGATAATGATCTGCGCGTTGTTGATATAAGGGTTACTGGTTTCCATGGCGGCCTTCACGTCATCGGTGAGGGTCATGCCGTTCCAAACGACGTCAATGGTTTTGGCTTCCAGTTCGAAAACCTTGTTGTCCCAGTCGATCTCTACGAATTCGACCTCCACGCCCAGAGACTTGGCAAAGGCTTTGGCAAGATCCGCGTCGAAGCCGATCCAGTTGCCGTCATCATCCTGGTAATCCATCGGTTCAAAATCGGTTACCGCAACGACGAGCTTGCCCTTGTTCTGAACGTAAGCCAGGTCGCTGTCGGCTTCTTCGGTGTTTTTAGCGCCGGTTTCGTTGGTTTTCTGGGGGTCGCCCGTGCAGGCAGTCAGCAGAAAGCAGCCCAGCACCATCAAAAGCGCCAGCAGAACTGCAGTCAGTTTTTTCATGGTTTTTCTCCTTTAAACATTTTTAAGTTTCTTCAGCACTTTAGTTTGCTAAATTGATGAAGTTATCATACAACAAAATTTCCCTTTTGTCAAGAGGTTTTGGAAAAAAACTGAAAATTCGCAGATTTTGGAAAAAAACTGAAAATTCGCCGCATAAAAAAGTCGGAAGGAATTCCTTCCGACTTTTTGGTTTTACAGCGCCGCTTTGACGGCGTTCAAAAGCTCGTCGTACTGCTCCAGCGCGGGGATCTGCGGATAGTTTTTGCGGATCGATTCCGGACTCCGGAAAAGAAAGCCTGCCTTGCTTGCCAAAATCATATCCAGATCGTTGTAGCTGTCTCCGGCGGCAATGGTCTGAAAGCCTGCAGATTGAAGCGCTTTTACCGTGGTGTATTTGGATCTTTCCGTTCGCATTTGGTACCCGGTGATCTCGCCGTTTTCGGCAACCTTAAGCGTATTGCAGAAAATGGTGGGCCAACCCAGCTTTTTCATCAGCGGAGCGGCAAACTGCGTAAAGGTATCGCTGAGGATAACCACCTGCGTCAGGCTCCGCAGCTCGTCCAGAAATTCTTTGGCGCCCGGCATGGGGTCGATCCCGGCGATGACCTCCTGAATTTCCTTTAACCCCAACCCGTGCTCCTTGAGAATCTGGATCCGGTATTGCATCAATTTGCCGTAATCCGGCTCGTCCCGGGTGGTACGCCGCAGTTCCGGTATTTGGGTCGCCTCGGCAAAGGCAATCCAGATCTCCGGCACCAGAACGCCTTCCAGATCCAGACAAACAACATTCATATCCATTTCAATTCCTCCAAAAAAATAATCTATAAACGGTATGTTAGCATATTTCAGCAAAAATTGCAATCCTTTTCTTTCCGATCCTTTTCTTTCTGCGGGAAAAACAAAACCCCTGTATACAGCCCGAAGAAAACAAAATACAAAAACTGCGAAAGCGCGATCCGCACCAGGTAAAACCCGCCCCCATAGGCGTGCAGATAGGCGGCATAGGCAAAATAAAAGGAAGAAAGGCTCCGGCGCGTGAAAATCGAAATCAAAAAGAGCGCCGTTTCCACCGTCAAAAATACGACCGGCAGCCAAAAGGCATGCTTTCCCCAAGGCTTCCCGGCAAAAAAGGCCGCCGCCAGCAGGAGAAATAAGAAAATCCACAGCGGGATTTCATTCCGGAACGCTTCCCATTCATAGCTTTTCAGGCAGTACCAAAGCCGAAGACAGGCATACAGCGCCGGAAAAGCGCACGGGAAAAACAACGCTTTTTCCGGGTGGGGCAAAAGCGGCAGCGTCAGCGCAAACAAAAAAGCAAAAAGCGGCGCCAGCAACAAAACAACTTCCATCAAAAACGGCAGCGCTTCCCCCTCAAAACGCGGCAAAGAAAAGCCGAACGAAAAGCTACCGCCGGAAAAATCCGACCCGTAGCCAATGGTAAAAAGCGCAAAAAGAAGCATCCCGGCGCTAAACAGCGCCAGCAAAAAGCTTTGGATGCTGCGTTTTTCCATTCTTCCGCACTCCGTTTCCTGAAAAACTTGCCAAAAGTAACTTTTTCTGCTATACTGATATCAGATTAACAACAAGGAGGAACCACCATCATGATGTCTTTTTTTGACGAAATGGCTTCCACCATTTCCGCCGCGGGAAAACAAACCTACCGCGCCGCCAAAGAAGCTTCCGAGATCGGCAAGCTGCGCTGGAAGATCAGTGAGGAAGACCGCAAGCTGAAACACCGGTTCGCCCGGTTCGGCGTTTTGTGTTATGCTTCCGCGAAAGACGGCAGCGAGCGCGACCTTTCCGAAGAAATTGCCGAAATCGATGCGCAGAAACAAAAGCTGGCCGACCTGAAAGTCCGGCTTTCCGAACTGAAAAACGAAAAGAAATGCCCGAACTGCGGCTCAACGTCCGCCTTTGAAGATGCGTTTTGCCGGAAATGCGGCACTGCGTTCGAAGCGGAAAACGAAGAAGTATAAGCTCCCGCAAAACCGGAAAAAGCGAAGGAAACTTCGCTTTTTTCTTTTTTCATCTTTCTTTTTCGATTTCACCGGCCTTCATCAAGGAAGCCTTGGTCAAAAGAGGACCGATCAATTCATAAATCAGCGTGCCGCACAGGATCACCGCCTGCACCTTGTCAGCGTATGCCTCGAAGCCGGGGGTCGATACCACAATGGTGGCAAGCCCGATCGCCACGCCCGCCTGCGGCAGCAGCGTAATCCCCAGATATTTTTTCACGGTTTTTTCCGTCTTCACAACCGTACAGCCGAGCCGCGCGCCAAAGTATTTGCCGAGGCTGCGGAAAAGGATATACATCGCGCCCATTACGCCGATCTGCGGCAAAATCTCCAGTCGAAGCTGCGCACCGCTGATCACGAAAAAGAGCATGAAAAGCGGCGGCGTCCAGTCGTCGAGCTGCGAGAGCAAAGCATCCGCCTCCTGCGAAAAATTCGCCAGAAAGGCGCTGGCCGCCATACAGAGAAGCAGCGCGGAAAGATCCAGCCATTGGGCAATCGCGGTGCCGGTGATGATCGTTGCCAATACCGCCATCAGTTTATTGGCACGGGAGTGGAAAAAGCGCAGCGAAAAGCTGAGTACAAACCCCAGCGCCGCGCCGATTAAAAGCGAAAGAAAAATCTCCAAAAGCGGCTCGCCGATCATGGTGAGAAAAGTCATTTTCTCCCCCACGGCCAGCGAACGGGCAATGGCAAACGAAACGGCAAACGCCATCAGCGCCACGGCGTCGTCCAGCGCCACCACGGGCAAGAGCATACGCGTGACCGGGCCCTTGGCACGGTACTGCCGAATCACCATAAGCGTTGCCGCCGGCGCGGTAGCCGCGGCGATGGAGCCCAGGGTGATCGCCACCGGCACGGTAATGCCGCCGATGCCGAAAAATGCCGCGGCGGCAAGGGTCAGATCCACCAGGAAAACGGCGCCGAGCGCCTCGAAAAAGGTGATGGTGATCGCCTTTGTACCGATCTGCTTTAAGTTCGACCACTTAAATTCCCCGCCGACGGAAAAGGCAATAAAGCCCAGCGCCACCGTGGAAATAAGGCTCAGGGAAGAAAGGGCGCTTTCGGGGATGAGCCCTCCGAATTTGATCGGCAAAAGTCCCCAGAGCGAGGGGCCGATCAGAAGTCCGCCGACCAAATACCCCGTTACATTCGGCAGACCGATTTTTTTAGCAAAGCGATTAAAAAGAAGCCCGAAGCACATGGCTGCGGCTAACGATAGTAAGATTTGCGTGCTATTCATGGAATTTTACCTGGATAAGCCCTCCACGTGCGTTACGGGAAGGGTAAAGAAAATGCCGGTGTCGGGCTTTTCGATATCCACAGTCTCGCGGATCACCTGCGCGGCTTTTTTTACCATATCGTCCTCAAGTACCACGAGGATCATTTTTTCCGCGGCTCCCTGCGGATTCAGAAACCGCCGGAGCGAGCCGAAGATCGGCGGATCGTCCACCCCGTTCTGATGGATGAGCTGCAAAGCGCCCTGGCTGTCCAGCACGGTGGTACCGCTGATCCCCTCGCGCATAAAGCCGGCGAGCACCTGCGGCAGTCGTTCCGTTTTTTTCATAATATATACAAGTAATTGCATGACTCTGCCTCCTGCCTGTTTTTCCTTATTATTATAATTCGATTTCGTTCTCTGTCAAGTCAAAGCGCAAAATTGTCATTGTGTGGCAGGGTAGCCGCGTGGTATACTGCGCGAAAACCAAAAAGGAGAAAGATTGTGAAAAAGACGCTGACGGAAAAAGAAATCGAAGCGCGGATCGAAGGGTATTTTCAATCTCGCCGAACCGTGCTGAAAAACGAAAACGGCGAGGTGATCACCTCCAAAACCGGCGAGGTGCAGTATCTTGAAAAGCCGCCCACCATTACGGGACTGGCGCTGGCGCTGGGCTTTTGTCGGCGCGAGGATTTATTCCTTGTACGGGAGCCAAAGAAAAAAGCGCTCATTGACCGAGCGCTTTTACGCATAGAAGAAAGTGCGGAGGAAAAGCTTTTCCACAAAGAAACCTACAACGGCACCCGGCTTTTTCTCGCCACTAATTTTTCCCGCTGGCGGGAAAACGCCGCGGAGGCGGAAGGGGAAACCGACCTCGGCGTTTGTTCGGTATGGGCGAAATAAGAGTTATCTTTTTTCGATAATCAGGTAGACCTCGCCCGCTTTCACGGAAATCAAGCATTTCCCGGAAAATTCATTGCTCACGCCCATGGGGAAGCGACGGGTAAGCGGGATCCGTTCGCCGTTGAATTTGGCGCCGCGAACGGTCACAGTCGCTCTTTCCGTAGCGGCAAACAGCGAAAAATACCCGGCTTCCTCACGGAAGATCCGGTTTTCGCCCCTTACCATGGCATAGACCTCAATATTGCGGTGCTTCAAAACGCCGTCGGCGCCGTTTTCTTTCAGAAAGGACAGGGTTTGTAAATTGGCGATCGTATGGGAAAGTCGCTCGCCGCCCAATCCGCCCAGCAAAACGAACTGGTCATAGCCCAATTTCAGCGCATAGCGGGCAGCCGCTATCATATCGGTATCGTCCTTACGGCGCGGCAAAAGGCGCATCGGCACCTCGCGCGGGACGTCCTCAACAGAATCTGCGTCGCCAATGAAAAAATCGGGTAAAAAACCGCAGGCTACGCAGTAGGCATAGCCGCCGTCCGCGGCGATCCAAAGCTCGCCTGTGTGTTTTTCGGGCAAATCCTTTGCGGAAAAATCGCCGGCGCCGATAATGACACACTTTTTTCCCATAGCGACCTCTTTTCTTTTTACCGAATTCAAAAGAGAAAATGGAGATTGGCGCGAAACCCCATTTTCTTTCTGTTTCTTCATTATAGCTTTTTTTCACAATTTGTCAAGAGAATGAACCGAATCGAAAAGCTGCTCTCTACCCTGCACCCATTTCCGCCGCAGGAAAAATTTTTCCTCGCCACGGCCAAGCGCATTGCCTACGGCGGCGCACGCGGCGGCGGCAAAAGCTTTGCCATGCGCATGAAACTGATTTTGCTGGCGCTGGGCTACCCCGGGATTCAGATTTTGCTTTTGCGGCGCACCTTTCCGGAGCTGCGCGAAAACCACATTCATCCCATGCGGCGCATGCTGCACGGGATCGCCTCCTACAAGGATTCCACCAAGGAATTTCTGTTTCCGGGCGGCAGCCGCATCAAGTTAGGGTATTTAAACGACGAAGCCGACGCCCTGCAATACCAGGGGCAAAGTTACGAAGTGATCGGCATGGAAGAAGCCACGCAGTTTACCGAAACGCAGTACTTTGCCATGACGGAATGCTGCCGTCTGCACGGCAATCTGAAGGTGCCGTTCACACCGCGTATGTATTTTACCTGCAACCCCGGCGGCGTGGGGCACGGGTGGGTAAAGCGCCTTTTTATTGACCGGGAATACCGGGACGGGGAAAAGAGCGAGGACTATGTTTTCATCCCCTCCACGGTGTATGACAACGAATATCTGATGCGGGAAAACCCCGACTATGTGCAAAGCCTGGAAAGTCTGCCGGAGGTGCGCCGCCGCGCCATGCTCTACGGCGACTGGGACGCCTTCGAGGGGCAGTACTTTCCCGAATTTTCCCGTGAAAAGCACGTGATCGAGCCGTTCTCCATTCCTTCCGACTGGCTGCGCTTTGCCGCCATGGACTACGGGCTGGACATGACGGCGTGCCTGTGGTTTGCCTACCCGCGCGACCAGTCGCGCCTGGTGATCTACCGCGAATTTTACCGGCCGGATCTGATCCTTTCCCAGGCGGCCAAAGAGATCGGCGCCCTGCAACGGGGCGAAAAGATTCGCTTTGTCGCCGCTTCGCCCGATTTGGCGGGCAGGCGGCAGGATTCCGGCAAAACCGGTTTTGATATTCTCTCCCTCCACGGACTGCACGGGCTGATCCCGGCGGAAAACGCGCGCATCCCCGGCTGGCGGCGCGTGCGCGAGTTTTTAAAAGCAGGCGAGCCCGGTACGCCGTTTCTGGGTATTTTTCCGCAGTGTCGGAATCTGATCCGCACCCTGCCGCGGCTTTCGTTCGATCCGCACGTCACCGAAGACGCCGCTTCCACCCCGCACGAATACACGCACGCGCCGGACGCGCTGCGCTACGGGCTGATGCAGCTGCCCTTTTTGCCGGGCGAGGAAAAGGAAATCCGCCCCAAGCCGCGCTCGATCCGCGAGGAATTTTTCGGCCGGGAAGAAAAAAACTCCTCCTACCTTTCGTTCCTGCAAAAATAATTGACAAGCCCCTTCTTTTTCTGCTACACTAGGCAAAAAGGAGGGGATCTTTTTGCGGCTGGACCCATTTTTTGAAAGCGAACACATTGAATACCGCCGCGAGCTTGCCGTGGCGGATCTGAAAATCTGGAACCGTGAAAAGTTCGACCGCATGCAGCAGGCGATCGGCACGGTGGAAAGCGCCGTGGTTTTTCTGATTCCCTACTATGCGGCGCGCCGCGCGACCAATCTTTCGGTCTATGCGATGCCGCGCGATTACCACCTGTACCTGCGCCTTTTCATGGAGCGGCTCGGGCGCTATTGCAAAGAAAAGGGATTTTCCTTTGCCTTTATGGGCTTTACGGATTCCTCCCCCCTGGACGAGCGCGATGCGGCGCTCAAGGCCGGGCTCGGCGTTTTGGGCGAAAACGGGCTGATTTTAAACGAAAAATACGGCTCGTTCTGCTTTATCGGCGAGGTGTTTCTGACAGAGAAGGACGCGCCCGCCGCGCCGTTGCCCATTCAAAATTGCCGCGGCTGCCGGGCTTGTGTCAAGGCTTGCCCGACCGGCGCGGTGCTCGATCCGGCACGGTCCCGCTGCCTTTCTTTTCTTTCGCAAAAGAAAAACCGTACGCCAGAGGAGGACGCGCTGGTAGCGGCGGCGGCCTGCAAGTGGGGCTGTGATATTTGCCAGGAGGTGTGTCCCTATAATCAAAACGCCGCGCTGACGCCGATCGCCTTTTTCCGCGAAAACCTGGTAGAGGAACTGACGCCCGAGCTGATCGAGCTGGAAAAACACGCCTTTTCCGAGCGGGCCTTTTCCTGGCGCGGTCGCAGCCTTCTGCGCCGGAATTTAAACGTGCGGGGTTCCGCCCCACACCCCGGTCAAGAACCTTTTAAAAAAGGTTCCTGACAATCTCCAAAACTTTCAGACCAAAAAAGAAAGAGGCCAGGGGGCCTCTTTTTTTCGATTCCGAAAATTTTCGGAGTTTGAACTCTTTTTAAAAAGGATTCCGGAACTCACAGGTCGCGGCGCTTGCTGCGGATCAGGAAAAAGACGATCCCGCCGCCGCACACCGCCAAAATCGCCCCGCCGACCGCAAGGTAGCGCCAGTCAAAAAGCGTTTCCGGCTCTTCCGCTTCCGAGGGCGCGGGCGATTCCGACGCTGCGGGATCGGTCACGCCGGGTTCCTCCGTTTCCGGCGGCGCTTCGGTTTTTTCCGCACGGATCAGAACAAAACAGGAATCGAGGTAAGAAAAACCAAAGACCTCTTCGTCCTTTTCATAATCGACCTTTTCAAAGCCGGCTTCCCCCGGCACGTAGAGAGCAAGCCCCGTTTCCGGCGCTTCCAGCCGGATCGTGACCGGCTCTTTCGGCACATAGCCCAACCCTTCCCGCGTGAAGTGCAGACGGAATACCCGGTAAAACTTTTCGCCGAACGCCTCTTTTGCCCGGTCATATTCCTCCCCGGAAAAAAGATACTGCACCGTAAAGGTCGGTTCCGCCGCCGCCGCACTGAATTCTCCGGGCGTCACCACAGCGCTCGCCTTGCCGTCCCGGCTCTCAATGGTGGGCAGAAGAACCCGTTCCCATTCCTCGCCGCAGTCGGGGCAAACGTCCTTTGCCAGCCCCGTTTCGGCAAAGGAAACCTCTTTGATGATCTCGGTTTCCATCTCCTCATGCCGGCACGGGATCGTAAGCTCCAGCGGTTCCAGATCAAAGCCCACGCGCCGGCCGTCGGCGTCGGTACTGTCCCATGCGTTCAGCGAAAGCGCGACCGTGCATTCGCCGACCTTCGCCTTTTCTTTCACCCGGAAGCGCAGCCTTGCCAAGTGCCCGGTAGCAGTACTGTCCGCTCCCGCCGACCAATACAGCGCGTAGGAATCCGCCGGAATTGAATCGGAAAAAAGCGCGCCGGGCAAAAGCTTTTCATCCTCCGCCTGCACAAGCTCTAATTGCTCCGAGGAAAACTCCACCCGCAGCCGCAATACGGCAATTCCCGGATTGCGCGTCATTTCCACGGCCACGTCAAATTCCTCCCCGCGGGCAAGCTCGGTCTTGTCCGCGGAAAGGCGGATCCTGCCGTAGTTCGCCGCAAAAGCGACCGTCGCCAGCAAAAGCTCCAGGCACAAAAGACAAACCAAAAATTTACGTTTCTTCATCGGTTCCCCCGTATTGCTTCAAAATTTCTTCGGTAAACGTCTTCATTTCCGCGCGCACCGCGGCGGGCGCTTCCAGCCGCACCTTCGCGCCGAATGACATAAGAAAGGCAAAAAACACCGGGCTGACCTCCACCGGTACGGTAAATTCCACACCGTCCTGCCGCTGCCGGAAAACCAGCCCTTCGCCAAAGCGGTCGATCATCGCGCCGACCAGTTCTTTTCGGCAAAAGATCGTCACCGTTTCCTCGCGGCCGCCGTACATGGAAAAGATCCGCTGCGTATAGACGGCCGGGTCGAAATCGACAAAGGAATCCTTGCCCGTCCGCGCCTCTTCTTTTTCGGAGAGCGATTTCATTTTATCCACCCGGAAATGGCGGATCTCGCGGCGGTTTTCGTCAAAGCCGATCAGGTAATAATTTTCGTTGTTCCAGGCCAAATGAAAGGGGGATACCCGGTAAAATGCGCCGTCGTGCCGCAAAATGCGCTTTCCGCGGCTGTCCCAGTCGTAATACTGAAAAGCGATTTGGCGGTCGTTTTCCATGGCGCTTTCTAACAAGTTCACATTGATATAAATGCTTTCGTTCATGGATTTGATCCGGTTCGCCACAAACACGGAATGCCCCAGCTCTTTTGCCTCGTGGCGGCTCAGGAGCGAGGCGATTTTACCGATCAACTCTTTGCTTTTTTTGGCAGTGAGAAAGCGGGAGGACTGCACGGCGTCGGCAAGTAAGCGCGCTTCGTACAGTTCAAACAGGCGCGAAGCCAGGAAATAGCCGGTGGTTCTGCCCGTTCCGGTCGATACGATATCCATTCCCAAAAGCTGCAGGGCTTCCAGGTCGTCGTAAAGGCTTTTGCGCTCCGCCGAGACCCCGTTTGCCGCCAGGTAACGGATCATATCCGCCGTACGGATCGGGTGCGCTTCGTCGCTTTGTTCCCAAAATAGTTTTGCCAAAAGCGCCAGTTTTAATTTCTGATTCGGCTTTTTCGCCATCGCGCACACTTCCTTTTTCCCCGTTCTGCTTCTATTGTATCAAAAATACCGCTTCGGTGCAAGAAAAAGGGAAAGGAATCTTTCTTCTTGACAAATTTTTGCCGAGTTAGTATAATCGATTCTGAGAAAAAGAGGAGAATATCACAAAATGTCAACATCCAAAGAACTGATCGAAAAAATCAACGCCGGCGCTTATGACAGCGTATTGCACGAATTGTACGGAGAAGCGATCGCGCCCCAGAAAGAGCGCTATGCAAACGCCATCAAACACTTTGTTTCCCTTTTCGGGGAGCAGGAAGGGATCTGTGTTTTTTCTTCGCCGGGCAGAACGGAGATCGGCGGCAACCACGTCGATCATAACCACGGAAAGGTGCTGGCAGGCTCGGTGAACCTGGACGTGATCGCCGTGGCTGCAAAAACCGAAGATTCCTATGCTCGCGTGCATTCCGATAAATTTGCGCCCGATCATATTGATATGAACGATCAGGGCAAAGATGAAAACGAAATCGGGCATTCCTCCGCCATGATCCGCGGGATCGCCAATCGCTTTGATGCAAAGGGCTACCGGCGCGGCGGTTTTTGCGCCTATACGACCTCCAACGTTCCCAAGGGGAGCGGCGTTTCCTCCTCGGCGGCGTTTGAAGTGCTGCTTTGTTCGATTTTGAATTTCTTCTATAACGAAGGAAAAATCCCGGCGATTGAAATTGCCAAGATCTCGCAGTTCGCCGAACGCGAATACTTCGGCAAGCCCTGCGGACTGATGGATCAGGCGGCGTGCGCGCTGGGCGGCATTTGCGAAATTGATTTTGCCGATGAAGAAAACCCCCGCGTTTCACGCGTGCCGTTTCGCTTTGCCGATTCCGGCTACAAGCTTTGTCTGGTAGCGGTCGGGGGCGATCACTCCGACCTGACGGATTGCTACGCCGCACTGCCGCAGCGCATGAGGGACGTGGCCGCCTTTTTCGGCAAGCCGTTTTTAAATGAAATCACCCTTGCGCAGCTTTGGGAAAATTTGGCCGCGGTTCGGAAAGCGACGGGGGATGACGCGGTGCTGGCGGCGCTGCATTTTGTGGAAGAAACCGAGCGCGTACCGCTGGAAAGAGAAGCGCTGGCAAGCGGCAATTTTGCCGAATTTTTGCAGCTGGTGACCGAATCCGGCCATTCCTCCTATGAATATTTGCAGAACGTACTGGTACCCAAGCCGGGTGCAGAGCAGGGCGCGGCGATCGCGCTGAATCTGGCTTCCACGCTGCTGCGCGGCAAAGGCGCGTGGCGCATTCACGGCGGCGGTTTTGGCGGAACGACACAGAATTTTGTGCCGGATGAATTGGTGCCCGCTTTCCGCACCGGAATCGAGCGCGTTTTCGGCCCGGGTTCCTGCCACATTCTCACCATCCGTCCGGTCGGCCCCGTGCAGGTTATGTAGCGCTTTGCGCTCCCTAACCGGTTCGCCTTTGGCGAGTGGAATTCGCTGCGCGCGTTTTGGGGCGAATCCAATATCACTTTTTCCTAAAAAAAAAAGAAGCGATTGGGTACCAATCGCTTCTTTTTTTGGTCTGAAAAGTTTGGGAAAGCCAAGAAGCCCTTTGAAATCCCCGTCCCCCGGAGAGGGAAAAGGGCTTCCTGCGGCGCGTGGGGCAGCGCCCCGCAAACGACTCACGTTTCCACTTCAATATGAAACGCGTTGCGCTCCACGCAAAAGCCGGCGATCTCCACCGAGTAATCCAGGTCGATCGTGCCGCCGTAGGAAGAAAGATCAACGAGCAGCGCATGCGTGCACAGGAAAACGGGCGGCAAGCCCAGCTCTTTTCCGTAATCGCACTGGGTGCGGGTATGCCCCCGAAAGATCATACAGGGAGCGGCGCTGCGGTAAAAGGAGGCCTCTTTCCATTTGGGAAAGCGGCGGATCAGCGAAAGCGACCCGTCCGGCGTCACGCAAAAGGTGGTCAGCGCTCCTTCGAAATCGGTAATTTCCGATTCTTCATAGCTGATTTTATAAACGCCGTTTTCCTTTTCAAAAACGCCATACGTGCAAAGCTCCACGGCGGGCGCCTCTTTTTCCTTTTCCAGGCCGAGAAAATTTTCCAGCGCCGTCTGTACCGAAGACTTGCTCAAAAGCTCCGTCTCCGCAAAGTCATCTGCAAAGTCGCTGTCCTCCAGCACGTGCGGAACACGCTCCCATTCCGCGGGATTCTGCCTGGAAAAGGCTTCGCCCGAAACAAGCCGTTTTCCCTGCACCGAAATGCGGCAGAGCTTTTGCATGATCGTCCCCCCCTTTTTCTTTTTCTGATCTTGGGTATGATAGCACAAAAACGCGGCGGTGTCAAATGGCCGCGCTGCTTGCAATGCAGACGGATTTGTGGTATGATAGGGAGGAGAAACAGGAAAGGAGAACGGCGCCGATGATCCTCATCATTGCCGAAAAGCCGTCGCTGGCACGCAATATTGCCGATGCGATCGGGTCTATGCAAAAGCGGCAGGGGTACCTGGAAGGACAGGGGTACCTGATCACCTGGGCGTTCGGTCATCTTTTTTCCCTGTGCGATATCGAGGACTACACCGGTCCCACCGCCAGCGGCCGCTGGAGCCTGGAAAACCTGCCCTGCTTTCCCGAAAAATTCCGCTTTCGCCTGAAAAAGAACGCCGCCACCAAGGAGGTCGACCCCGGCGTACAGCAACAGTTTGAATGTATCCGCGCGCTCTGCAACCGCGAGGACGTAGAGGCGATCGTCAATGCCGGGGACGCCGATAGAGAGGGCGAGATCATTATTCGTCTTTGCATGGATAACGCCCTGCAAGCGCCCAAAAAACGGCTGCGTCTGTGGCTGCCGGATCAAACGCCGGAAACCGTGCGCGCCGCCCTGCAGGAACTAAAAGAAGAATCGGAGTACGATCCGCTGGCGGACGAAGGCTTTGCCCGCACCTATATTGATTGGCTGTATGGCGTCAATTTAACGCGCTTTGCCACCCTGAAAACCGGCACGCTGCTGCGCGTGGGCCGGGTGATCGTGCCGATCGTCAAGGCGGTGTACGACCGTGACATGGCGATCCAAAATTTCGTACCGGAGCTCTATTACGGCGTTTCCTCCAAAGAGGAAACGGCGGGGGTCATGCTGGAACTGAACTCCAAACAGAAATTCACCGGGGATGAAAAAGAAAAGGCGGAGAACTACGCCGCCGCGCTGAACGCCGAAAAGGCCGTGGTAACCGGCAAAAAAAGCAAAAAAGATTCCCTGCCGCCGGGCAAGCTGTATTCGCTTTCCAAGCTGCAGAACGTTTTGGGAAAAAAATATAAAATGCCCATGGAAGAATCCCTGAAGGTCCTGCAGGGCCTTTACGAAAAGGGCTTTGTGACCTACCCGCGCACCAATTCCGAATATTTGGCAACGGCGGAAAAGGAAAAAATCAAAAAGATTCTCCAAAACGTCAAGGCCCTCGGCTACCCGGTAGCGTTCCGCGATGCGAAAACCATTTTCGACGACAGCAAAATCGAATCCCACTCGGCGCTGACGCCGACCTACAAAATTCCTGCCAAAAGCAGCCTTACAGAGCCGGAGCAAAAGGTTTACCAAACCATTTTCCGCCGGTTCGCGGCGGTATTTTGCGCCGAGGAATGCGTCTGCCGCAAAAACGAATTAACCGTGCGCGTGGGAGACTTGGAAGAATTTACGCTCAAAGGCACGGTGATCCTCGAAAAGGGTTGGACTCAATACGACGATTACAATAAAAACGATAAAATACTGCCCGATCTGCAAAAAGGCGATGAGGTCGCTATCCACTTCGCCCCGCGCGAAAAAGAAACCTCGCCGCCCAAGCATTACACGATTGAAACACTGAACAACTATCTGAAAAATCCCTTTAAGGAAGACAAGGCCAAGGCCGAGGAACAGGACGAGTTCGACGACGCCGAGGAATACCGCGCGATTTTCGAAGGTCTGGAGCTGGGCACGGAAGCCACGCGCACGGGGATCATCGACAACGCCATAAAATCGCGGTATCTGGAGCTGAAAAAGGACGTTTATACCATTCTGCCCGGCGGAATTTTCCTGATCGAGCAGCTCTTGCAAATGGGCATTTCCATGGATAAATACAAAACCAGCACCCTCGGACGCGCGCTCAAAAAGGTGTACCGCCAGGAAATGCGGGTAGAGGAATCCGTGGCGCTGGCGGCCGAGGAGATCCGCGCGGTGTTTGAGCGCCGTCCCGCCCCGCCCGAAACGGACACGGATACCGGTTTTTACGGCGACGTGGTGGGAAAATGCCCGCTGTGCGGCAAAGACGTCGTACGCGGCCGCTACTCCTACGGTTGCAGCGGCTACAAGGAAACCGGCTGCCATTTCAAGGTCGGGATCGAGATCTGCCACCGCGTGATCTCCAAGCAGAACGCCGCGCTTTTGCTGGAGACCGGGAAAACCGCCAAAATCACCGGTTTTGTTTCCAAAAAAAATACCCTTTTCGACGCCGCTCTCAAGCTGCAGGACGGAAAAGCCGTGTTTGATTTTTAAAATTTTGCAGGGCGCCGCCCCCCCCGTTCAAGGAACTTTTAAAAGGTTCCTTGAAAAACCTCAAAACTTTCGAAAAAGAAAAAGAAGCGATGGGTTTCTTACGACCCATTGCTTCTTTCTTTTTGGTCTGAAAAATTTTGGAAAGTCAGGGAAAGCTTTTATCAAAGACTTCCTTGCGGGGTTTGGGGCGGCGCCCCAAAAAATCCTTTAGCCCAAACGCAGCATCTCATCGATGGGGCGGCGGGCGGCGGCGATCATTTCATCGGAAAGCTCGATCTTCTCTCCTCTGCCCTCCAGGCAGGCGAGAACGTCGTGCAGGGTGGTCAGGAGCATATTGTGGCAAACCAGATCCTTGGAAAGCAGGAAGAAATGCTTTTCCGGGCACAGGTACGCCAAATGCTCGGCAATGCTGCGCTCGGTACCGATGCCGACTTCCTTTTCCGGGCAGCGGATGGCTTCGTCCATAATTTCCGTGGTGGAGCCCACAAAATCGCACATGGCCACGACTTCGGGCGACGCTTCGGGATGGATCAGGAATTTGGCGTTCGGGTGTTCGCGGCGCGCCTTTTCGATATGTTCCTTGCGCAGGCGCAAGTGGGTGGGGCAGCCGCCGTGGTGGAAGTGAAATTCCTTTTCCGGCACCTGCTGCGCCACATAAGCGCCCAGATTACAGTCGGGCACAAAAAGAATCTTCTTTTCCGGCAGCGCCTTCACGATCCGCACCGCGGAGGAGGAGGTTACGCACACGTCGGAAATCGCCTTGACCGCGGCGGTGGTATTGATATACGCCACCACCTTGTGATCCGGGTAGGCTTCTTTGAGCATGGTCAGTTCGTCGGGGTCGATCATATCCGCCATCGGGCAGCCCGCGCCGGAATGGGACAGATACACTTCCTTCTGCGGCGAGAGGAGCTTGACGGTTTCCGCCATAAAGCGCACGCCGCAAAGCAGCACGCGCTCGGCGTCTGTTTTGGCGGCCTGCTGTGCCAGCCCGAAGCTGTCGCCCACGTAATCGGCAATTTCAATGACTTCCTGACGCTGGTAGCTGTGCGCTAAAATCAGCACGCCCTTTTCTTTTTTCAGACGGAGAATTTTTTCCTGCAATTCTGCGATCTTCATTTGCACGCCTCGCAGGATTCACAATGGCTTTCTTTAAACAGCTCCGGATCGTAAGGGATTTTATTTTTATCGTAATAATCCTTCACCGCGGCTTTGACGGCTTCCTCCGCCAGTACGCTGCAGTGGATCTTATGCGCGGGCAGCCCGTCCAGCGCTTCCACCACGGCGCGGTTGGAAAGCTGCAGCGCGTCCTCCACCTTTTGCCCCTTGATCATTTCGGTCGCCATGGACGACGAGGCAATGGCGCTGCCGCAGCCGAAGGTATTGAACTTCACGTCTTCAATGATCCCGTCTTTGATCTTTAAATAAATTTTCATAATATCGCCGCAGGTGGCGTTTCCGACCTCGCCCACGCCGTCGGCGTCTTCAATTTTCCCCAAATTCCGCGGGTTGCGGAAATGGTCCATTACTTTTTCACTGTACAGCATCTAAACTCCTCCTTATTTCTTGAGCCAATGCTCTTTTTTGCCGGTTTCCAAGCTCTCCCACAAGGGAGAGATCGAACGCAAAAAGGCAACCGCGTCTTTGACGGCGGCTACGATCGCGTCCACTTCTTCTTCCGTATTCTCGGCGGAAAGCGAAAGCCGCAGGGAGCCGTGCGCCACCTCCGCGGGCAGACCGATCGCCAGCAGCACATGGCTGGGATCCAGCGAGCCGGACGTGCACGCCGAACCGGAGGACGCGCAAACGCCCTTTTCATCCAAAAGCAAAAGCAGCGATTCGCCCTCAATGCCCTCGAAGCAGAAATTCACCGTACCGGCATTTCGCTTTTCACGGTCGCCGTTCAGGCAGCTGTAGGGAATCTCCTGCAATCCGGCGATCAGCCGTTCACGCAGGGAGATCATTTTTTCGCGGTCCTTGCCGAGGTTAGAAACCGCTTCCCGCAGCGCGACGGACATTCCCGCAATCGCGGCCAGGTTTTCGGTTCCGGCGCGCTTATTTCGTTCCTGTGCGCCGCCGAAAATAACCGGCTTGAGCACCAGCCCGCGGCGGGCGTATAAAAACCCGATCCCTCTCGGCCCGCGGAATTTATGCGCGGAGGCGGACAGCATATCCACCCCCCACGCCTTTACGTCTACTTCCATATGCCCAACGGCCTGCACGGCGTCGGTATGAAACAAAACGCCTTTTTCGCGGCAGATTTTCGCAAGCTCGGCAATGGGCTGTACGGTGCCGATTTCGTTGTTCACCGTCATCACGGAAACCAGCGCCGTATTTTCGCTGATCGCTTCCGCCAGCACCTTCGGCTCTACAACGCCCTTTTTCCCTACGGGTAAAAGCTTCACGGTAAAGCCCTCTTTGCCGAGGTCTTCAAGCGTGTGCAAAATGGCGTGGTGCTCAAACGCGGTGGAGAGGATTTCCGTTTTGCCCTTTCTTTTTCCCAAATAAGCGCCGGTGCGCAGCGCCTGGTTATCGGCTTCGCTCCCGCCGGAGGTAAAAATGATCTCGCGCGGACTGGCGCCGATACAGGCGGCGATTTCTTCCCGTGCCTTTTCCAGCACTTCTTTGGCTTTTTGCCCCAGCGTATATAAGCTGGAGGGATTTCCCCACGCTTCCAGCGCGGTTTTCCGGTACGCCTCCAGCGCTGCCGGTAAAATCGGCGTGGTGGCGGCGTTATCCGCATAAATCAGTTTTTCCAAGTGTCTGCCTCTATTCTTTTTTATTTATCCTTATTGTAACGTTTTTTCGCGCCGACCATACCAAAACCCTCCAAAGAAGCTTTTGCGCGGCGCAAAAAGGAGCGTATTTTTCAACGCTAAACGCATTCTATCACCGAATTCCTATCTTGTCAATAGGAATTATGCAAAAAGATGGAGACGCTTTTCCAAGCCCTGCAAGAAAACTTTCGAAAGAAAAAGCAAAGAGGCGATCAATGCTAACGCCACATAAGGCAGTAATTTGAAAACATCATTCAATTACAACTGAATAGGCGTCAGCAAAGGCAAAAGGCAACACAGAGAGCAGAAATGCTTTCTGTGTTGCCTTTCTTTATGCCCAGATTCAAAATCGCACATTCGTCAAGTGGAAATCTCTTTGCTACAATATAAGCAAAGGAGGTCAAGGGGATATGCGAGAGACAAAATACCACATAGCGCTAAACAGGGATGAAAGGAGAATCGTTATCGACAGCCTGAACAGGGTGCGAAATAAGCTGATTGCCGCAGGCAGGTACACCGACGCCGTGGATGATATTCTCTTAAAAATCGCCAACGCACCGATCAAAAAATTCAAAGTGAAGTATGAGGAGGTACAATGATGGAACAGAGTTTATTTGAGCAAATGGGCGGAAAATACGAGCGACAGGGCGATTATCTGCTTCCTTGCCTGACTTTACCCGCCGAGGAGGAACAACCTGTTGGGATTTGGGGACAGCGGCACGGACGGTTTTTGAAAGAGCATCACCGTATTATGTATTACAGCTTGCTCACCGATGGCAAGCTGAACAGCTACCTTGCCGACGTTGACCGGCAGGCGGAGGAAATGCTTTCCCGGCTGGTAACGCAGATGGCAGAGCAAGAGGGTATAACCGAAACGCTCAAAGCACAAGACCAGATGGCGTGGGTTAGGCAAATGAACAATATCCGAAGCAGAGCAACGGAGATTGTTTATCATGATTTGATTTTTGCTTAAATTTCAATATCCGCAACAATACCGCCGGAGTGCAATTCGTTTATCGTGTTGCACCCGGCGGTATCTGTTAGAAATTCTCTCAATCGGTATATTTGAAAACAATGTTCAAAAAGCCATCACTGTCTATCAACAGAATATTGTTTTCCAGCGCAATTTTTTTGCATTCTTCCGTAAATTTATCCGCAGTGGACAGCAATATCTTTACAGCGCCCGGCTCGTTTAATGTCCGCTGTTTCAATTGTTCAAGTCCCTCCGTATCTCCGGTGTCTATACCGCTCTTGTTTTTGATTTGAACATAGATTTTTTGTCCGACTATGTCTGTGCCGTTAGCAGACACTTCAAAAAATTCGGAAACGGACTTGCTTATGTAAATCAAATCAGCATCTCCGCCTTTTTTATCATAGCTGTTTTTACCAATAAGCTCATATCCGAGCTTTTCAAAAATTATCCCTACAATTTTTTCGATATTTTTGTTTCCTAAATCACGAAATCTCTGCAATGCTCCCTTGCGAGCATCTGATTTAATTTCCTCTATGACTGCTGAAATTTCGCTGCCTTGTATGTTAGAATCTGTCTGCAACAGCCTTTCGGCACAGTCTTGTACGGTTTGATTCCATACATGATTCAATGGCGATTGGTATGCGCGCAGCTTTGCTCGAATGTTTTCGCAGGTTTCATCGGCATGGTAATCAAATTGACGCACGGAGGTTCGCTCGATGGGAATTGTATGATAGAAATCGTCTCCGTCAAACCCATCTGGTTTTAGAAATTCATAGCCTCCGGCAGCACGGCATACCGTAAACTGGGAAGGATGCGGCAACTTTGGAATAATTAAAATATCTCCCGCCTTGATCTCCAATAAGATTTTGTGATTGTTATATTTTCGTGTATAATAGGAATCGTTATTTTCAAACGGGTCTCTTTGGCATTGCCTGTTTACCCATTCTTTTTCTTCAAGGCGCATATTGGAATCGGAATTTCCCCAACCTTGCCGCAGTCGTCCCTGTTCAAATTCCTTTTTGACATATTCCGAATCGGCAGCAATGCGAAAGACAAAAGTATTAACATTAGTCATAATGAATGCTCCTAAAATAATCAGCCGATTTTCATGCCGTTTTTCCAAACGCCGATCACGGCTTTTTTATTTTTCAAATATGCTTTTCCTTTGCCGTCCCACGGAAGATTGTTTTTATATTGACCGTGCCATTCATTACCGTCTTCCCACTGAATATCGACAACGCCGTTTAGAGTACCGCCGTTAAATTCTCCTTCCAATTTCATCAACAAATCATCGGTATATAAGGTTCCAATCCCGCTTCGTTCCAAAATCATCTTCGGAGCTGCGGCAACACCCTTAAACGGATTTTCCTTTATTGCAATTCCTCCTATGTAGATTTCTCCTCCGCCGGTTGCGCCAATCCCTTTGTTATCCCCTGTTGTTTTGTATAACGACAATTCTCCGTTCTTGACAATGCCGACCAATTTTTGCAGGCGACTGTCATTTTCACAGACATAATCAAATACTTCTTTTCGGCACTCTGAAAATCTAAGGAATGACTTGCTTTTTATAAAAGCAAAAATTATGCCGATAAAAATCATTGCGCCACCAAGGATTGCGATTCCAACACCGCTATACATGATAAAATCATTATAAAAACGATCAATTAGAACACCTGTACCGCACATTACAAATAGAAATCCGAGCAATAAAGCCCCAAAACCGCCGACCAGACCTGCTATTTCAATGTGCAAATGCACTTGGTAAGTATGTTTGGCCGAACGAATATTTTGCTTTACATTTTCTTCATTGGCTGTGTTACTCTGGGAAATGTTTTTTGAGCGTCTGCTGTTATAATCGGCAACTTTTTGAGATATCTCGGCAAGCTGCGCGCCGTCAAGCAAATCTTTCAATTCCTGATAGCAGTTGTTCACATCGCCGGCGCTGTCATCCTGCAAAGCCTGTTCCAGACGATTTTTTAAGTATGCGATTTTCTTGTCTTCCATGTTATGACCCTCACATTCCTTTCTTGATTTCCACCGAAGCTCCGACCGCCTTCAAGCGAAAAGCCAACTCCTCGGTCTCGCTTTTTTCAATACCGCTTTTTATCACCGAATGTGGCGTTTCAATCATTTCTCCGGCAACTGCCAGACCGACGCCGCACACCTCCCGGACAATTTTTGCAACCTCCGTTTTGGATGCTCCCGCATCGATCAAACAGACAGTATATACGCATCCGCCTACAAGCTCCTGCCCGTCCGTATCTTTTAATTTGCCACCGATATCTGCACTTCCTTTTGTCGAAATATTAGATTCGACGGAAGTGTAAATACAGTTTCGTACCATATCCAAATTCGGGCTGAACGTAGATACGTTTTTAGCCGCTGCAACAGCCGCTTCAATAGATTTTATATCAGTAAAGTTTTCAAAGAACGCTTGATACTCTCGTTTGATTTCTGTTTCATATTGATTTGTCACAGCATTTACGATAGTGTCATTTTCAAGCACAGCTTTGATTACGGATGCTGATTTTTTCTTTTTCCATACAACGCACCAGATGATGGCGGGAATTAAAAACAGCAATCCGATACTGCCAAACGCCAATGCAAAAGAGGCATCCAAGTTCTCATCCGTGATAGATTCCCATAATGCCACCAAAGGTAATACACCGCCAATAATAAACAATATCAATAGCACAGGCGGGAAACCCTTTGTGTTTTTTACAATGTTTTGCTTTGCCGAAACTTGTGTTTCTCTAACTTCTGCAAAAAAGGGATAAGAACAGAACATCGGATGTTCTTGTGTTAGAATCATGGCAAAAAGATAAAATTTCCCCCGATAGGCATATTCGATCACCTGAATGGGTAAATAGATCGAATGTACGTTGCTGTATTTTTCCGAGCATCGATACTGGACGTTTTCATGAAAATCGCCCGGGATAATTTCCTCAACTTTCTTTTCGGCTTTTGCAAGAATTGCTTTTTTAATTACTTTTTCGCTCCGTTCCTTCCACGACCGATCCTCTGCGTCACAAACGATGGCAATGGAATCAACCGTTTGCTGTTTTGCCGTGAACACCTCGGTCAGCTCATGTTTCCACTTTCCATAATCCAAAGACACCTGTTGCTCGATTTTTTGCAGCAACACATCATTCCAATACATTTGGTAGCTGTTTTTGCCTATTTTTTCATCACGGTAGAGGTCTCGTTCCAGACTGGTGTCAAATTGGTTTGGCTCAATCTTAGTGAATTGCTTGCTCAGCGATTGACTGACGATATAGGCTCCGAAATGATCGACCGTGAAAGTCCCGTGTGCGGGCTTGCGCTCAATTTCTTCCCGATATCTCGTGACGGCCTCTTGCTTTTGCTTATAAGTGCCGTCCTGATTTTTGTTGTGATAATCTGTCACCGTCTTATAATCGGTATATGGCACCATCTTTCGATAACAGGCAGTCCCTTCGTATTTCCCGTCATATTGTTTTGACACGATTGAAAAAGGATAGTATCCCTCCGTAACGGAGATGATCTCAATCTCTTTATAAATATCGGGCGTGACGTCCGGCGCATTTCTCAATGTATGTAAAAATATTTTGACCCCGTCTTCCGGGTCGAGCGTATGTTTAACAATTTGAATTGCGGAGCCGCGGATGTTTTCTTCTTCCCGCTTTTGCTTCAAAGCCGAATCTTTTCCCTCACGAATCCTTAAAACGGCCTGCCGTGCCGCTTCGTTGTCCGGGTCAAGATCCAGCACCTTATTGTAATACTCTAATGCTTTCTCTGAATCGCCTTCGCTTAAAAATTGTGCAGCCCGTTTTAAGGCGTTTTCAATTTCACCCGAATGGTCAATTTTTACTTCGCCGTCGATCTCAACCAAGAGCTTTTGAATTTGGCTTTTTTCATATTGAACGCCACAGCTTTGGCATTCAAAAATATCGTCGGAAATCTTTCTGATGTCGCTGCTGCCGCAGGCTTCGCATTGCATTCTTTTCATTGTACCCACCTCATTTTAACAGTTTTGCTTTTTTGTTCCGCTCCGCTAAAAGCAATTTCACTTCTGCAATCACGTCCGCTTTATGATCTGCGTTTTTTAGGGCGGCTACCTTACCGGCAATCTCTGCCTCGATATCGGCAAGCGCCGCATTGCTCATGGGGTCGCTGAAACGCACGGCTTCGGCCAGCTTCAAGAGTTTGGATTTCACTTCCGGGTCGGCTTCCTGTTCGGCAAGCAGTTCGATATCGGTCTGCAAATCTTTCAGATAAAATACCTTTCGGCTTACCTTTTCTTCTACCCGTTCGATTTCATCTCTGCCCACGTCTCCGGCGATCAGGCAAATGCCCGCACCGCCGAAAATGATTGCTGACGTTACGACGGCTGCCCAAACCGGCAAGCTCGGCACTGCCATAAATACCGCAAACGCAATCAGCTGAACGATCAGAGCAGCGACGCCGACGTGCAGAAGCGGGATTCCGAGAAATTTGCTTTTCAGCGTCTCGGCTTTGCCGAAAGCAATATACCAAATCCCGATTTGGGCGGCAAAGGCAAGCACCGTAAAGACGTATGCCGTCCAGAACGTCCCCGTCTTTTCTGTCGGGATCGCAAACGCTAAAACGTTGAATACAACGAAAACGATGCCAAGGGCGAGATACGCCATTCTGTTTTGCTTTTTCATTTTTAACCCTCCCGTTTTGCGCCGCACTTGGGGCAGAATTTACCGGGACGTTCAAACTTATATCCACAGTTTGCACATTTCGTTTCATCTTTCGGCACGGGCGTTCCGCACTCCTTGCAGAAAGCGGCTTCGGGTGAGAGCTTTGCACCGCAGTTTTCGCAAAACAATGCTTGCGGTGTATTTTGCTGCGTTGTCGGTTGTGCATGGATGCCGGCAAAAGCATCGCTCACTGCGCCGCCGATCATATTCCCGACCGTTCCTCCGACGCCTGCCATCATGCCAAGTCCAATTCCTAAATTGGACATCTGCCCGGCGCCTTCGTTTGCGGCGGCGGTCTCGGCTACCTCAAAGCCTCGCTCCTGCTGATAGGTGTAGCCTTCGGTCGCCCGTTTTTGCGCCAACGCCTGCGCTTCGATCACCATTTTTTTCGCTTCGGTTTCCTGTTCGATGATCCCGACCTTCTGTTGCAGCTGCGCTTCGGCAATGTCCGTATACTGACGGAAATGCAGTTCCTTGAATTTTTCGTACTGCGGATCACCATCCGGCTTGACGATCGTTGTGACAAAGAAACGGTTCAGCGTCACACCATAATCTGCAAAATCTTCGAGCAGCCGTGCTTTCAAAGCGTCCGAAAAGGCTTCCAGATTTTCGTCTATCTCAAAGATGTTGATGGCGCTCGATTTCATTTCCTGTGCGATGTAGGTTTTTACCCTTGTCATCAGGAATGCTCGAAAAAAGGTCACAAGCTGCGTTCGCTCCAAAACCCGCTCCGTACCGACCAGCTTCACAAGCAGCTTGCGGGAATCGTTGACCGACAACGCCATTTCTCCCGAAGCGCCGATGGAGATGGGAAATTTATAGGTCGGTTCCACATACTGTACCCGGCTGTCGGTACCCCACTTGATCGCCATTTGCTCAGTTTTGTTGATAAAATAAACCTCACAATGGAAAGGTGTTTTGCCGTCGGTGGGAATATTGATGATTTTCCGAAGAAGCGGGATGTTCTGCGTTTCGAGCGTATAACGACCCGGACCGAACAGGTCGAGCGCCTGCCCGTTCAGAAAGAAAATGGCCTCCTGCGATTCATGGACGATCAGCTGCGTGGTCGTATTAAAATCCTCGCACGGATGCTTCCAAATGAAGGTGGTATTGTCGCCTTCGTATTTGATAATATCCGCAATTTTTGCCATGAAAGCACCTCCCGATATGGAATCTGATAATACATAAACGGCATTATGTTGTAATGGCAGACAGAAAAAAGCGTTCCCGACCGAACGAGGAACGTTTACAAACCAAAAATGAGCGCAGTGATCCAAGCCTTTTCATTTTCTCATTTGAAAAGGCTTTCTCGTGCTGCGATATTTTCGACAATTTCCGAACAAATCATACTTTTCTCTCCGAAACATATTGAAAAACGGCTCTGTTTGTGCTATAATACCATATGTATAATTGGGTGTGTTGCATTTACACGCTCATACACATACAACATAATGCCGTTTATGTTGCAGCCGCCGATTTGGGCGGCTTTTCTATTTTCTGCGTCAGATGATCAGTCTCATCCGCTCCATCCGCCTGCGGTGTTCCGTACCGGTGCTGACGATATAGATGCGGGTAGTGTCGATACTGCTGTGACCGAGAATGTCCGCCAACTTTGCGATGTCTTTCTCGATCCCGTAGAACACCCGTGCGAATAGATGCCGCAGATTATGCGGGAACACCTTATCGGGGTTGACATTTGCTTCTTTGCACAGCGCTTTCATCTCCCGCCAGATGTTTGTCCGGCTCATGGGTTTGCCGGTTCTTGTTACAAAAACCGCGCCGGATTGTATTTTCTGCTCTGCAATATAGCGGAGCAGTTTCTTTTGCAAGGGCTTAACGAGGAAGATCGTTCGTGTTTTTCCCTTAAGTGAAACGAGCGCTTCCCCTTTATTGACGGCTTCCACCGTAATAAAATGCAGCTCGCCTACTCGGATTCCCGTGCCGCACAGGGTTTGCAAAATCAGGCTCAATCGTTCGTTGTGTTTTTCCTGCGCCGTCCGGCATAACCGCTCATATTCTTCTTTGGTCAGTTCCTTTTCTTCGGGACAGTAAACCTGCCGCTGGAGCTTCAACGCTTTCGCCTTGCAGTCCGTCCAACCGAGAAAGGAAAACAGACTGTTGAGACTTGCCAGCACGGAATTGACGCTGCGGATAGCGTAACCGCCGTCGAGCAGTTTTTGCTTATAGGCGATCACAGCTTCTTTTGTCACCGCCTCGCCGTTCAGCACAGCAACGAACGCCGTCACGTCCCGCATATACTTTTCCACGGTGTTTTTGCTCTTTTCGTCGCTTTTGAGGTGCGCTTCAAAATCTTGAATTGTTCTTTCTGTAATGATCCTTTCCATGTGTATTTACCTCCGGATAATTCTCCTATCTATTTTACCCGAAAAGTATGACTGCGAATTGTCATCCCCATTTTAGGCAAAACCGAGCCGTAAATCGAATGTGCCGATTGGCACAGCAAAGCCCCGCCCGATTGCAGATTTTCTGCGTTTCGGACGGGGCTTTTTTGCGTAGCTATATTTTTGTGACCGGAATAATGACCGTTTGCGGGAACTTCTCTTTTTCGGATTGTCGAACGATCCAGTCGCCTGCGGCGGCAAAGAAGAAGCCGCCCTTTTTGTCGGCGTAGACGTAGCGGGTAACCTCGTAATTGTCATCGCCCGGCGTGTAGTGAATCTCGCCCCAGTCGTTATTATGATCGGCGCAGTATTCGTAGATGATGGTTGTTTTCGTCTTTTTCTTACGCCTGAGTTCCACGATATGAATATAACCGTCTATGGCAAGCTCGATCAGCATCTTTTCGTATGCGCCGTTTACAATGCGAAAGGCGGTGTCGGGCGAGGACAGCGTATGCTCGGCGGCAAGGTCGATATAGGCTTTTCCTTTGCGGAGCAGCTTGACCGATTTTCCGGCTTCGTCTTTTCCAAGCTCGTAAATTCCGTAACATTCCGGGCAAAAGCCGAGATGATCGGCAACCATACTTCGCTCTCGGTAATCCAGATTTTCATAGGCGTCAAATACGGCGTCTGTCTGCCACTGCTTGAAAAACAGTCGTTCGGGATTAGAGGTATCGTCTCTCGTTACGTCCTCCGCCGTGCTTTCGCCCTCCTCGTCGGCGTACCGGCGGTAAAAATCCGTATAGTGCGTGCTGTCGATCCCGCATCGGATGATCTCTTTTGTGACTTTGCTGCTCTTGCCGATCTCGGCGGCTATTTGCGTCACCGTTTCTTCGTCAAATTTGTACCCGTATTTGGCGAACAGCGCCATCGCTTTTTTGAGGGTGCGGTATTCGTCCACGCTCCCCATGGAAGCGCCCTTTCGCATCGTGCGGATATATTCATCCACTTCGTTTTTTACATAGTGTTCTTTATAAACAAGAAACGGAACGCCGGCGGAAGGCTCGTATTTTTGCAGCGCCTTCCATATTCCGAAAAGATACGCCTGCTTCAAATCCGCAAAATGTCCCGGCATCGCATATTCCTGCACGGTCTGCATGATGATCGTATTGAGCCGAGGCTCATAGTGATGCAGGAACCAGTCGAGATATTTTTCATCCTGTTCGGAAAAGTACAGGGCGATATATTCCTGAAAATCGTCCAGCTTCGGCGGCGCCGGCTTTATGCGGTACAGATACAGATCTTCCATCCAGCGGTTGTTTTTCACCGGCACGCCTCCTTTCTCATTTCAGCTTTCCGTCCGTTTCGGCATACAGCGCCGCCCGGCTCATGTCTTTTTCATACTGCTCTTTTGCATAGCGATCGTCGGACAGCGCCCGCAGCTTATGCTCCTTGGCGATCCGTTTGGCGGCTTCGGCAAAATCCTTCGGAATCGTTCCCCGCCCGCATTCGGTGCGGATCGCAGCGCAGCGGAGATCGTAGATCGCCTTGATCGGATCGTTTGCCGCCTTTTCTTTTCGGTTCAGTACGGCGGCATATTTGCGGCAGGAGATACTTTTTCCCCGGTATGGCTCCGGCGCAATTCCATAAGAGCAATACTTTTGCCGCCGTGCGCTTTGCATAAGAAAATACCTTCCGCAAATCTCACATTTGCGGGGATAATGTCCGAAGTGAAGCCCCTCAAAAAAATCGGTCAGGATTAAATCATAATAGCTGTCAAAATCCAGTCGGTCGGCAAGCGTTGCGCTTACGCTTTTGGCGTTCTTTTTCACGGCGATATATTCGCCGCTTTTCGTAAAGCGGGGGTTTTCGAAGATTTCAAGCGCCAACGGGAGCAAATGCGCTTCATCCAGCCGGTCGGCTTCATCTATGCGGTTACAGAAATTCAAGAGATTTTGATGGGCGAGGATCAGATCGTCGGCAAGCGTATCAAAAAAACGCAGGATCGATTTAATTTTGGCTATCCTTTGCTCGGTTTCCGAAAAGTCACCGATCATTTTTCCCGCTGTGCCTGCGGCAATTTCCTCCTGTGGCAGCAGACTGAGCTTCGCTTTTGCGGCAAAGTATTCGCAAATTTCCTGTCCGACTTGCTTCGTAAACAAAGTAGCAATCGTGTTTCGGAGTTCCTCAACATCCACTCCGTCAAACGGGCGCAGCTTCGGCAGCGTCTTTACGGCTTCCAGCGTGTTTGCGCCGGTTTTCGCAAACTCGGAAATATTCAGATACCCGTTTTGCAGCTGCCGCAGGATATGGAAATGCAGGCTGTCCCGAAATACGGCGATCCGTGCGGCGGTATCGTCCACATAAAACTGATTGAGCAGATGCACGGCAAACACCCCGGCGGGATACTGCTTGCCGCCGAACCTCACCCTGCCGTCCCGGTAGTCGGATGTGAAAAAGGAAGAAATCATCCCGTTTTGCTCCTTTGCCTTCATGGTATCACAAGAATTGTCCCAAATATCGTACTTTGTGAAAGAAGATTGTTCGTTCTTTTTTCGTCAAGATAATTATATCACAAATTTCGCATAAAATCAATCGGTCGCAGTTGTTTCGCTTTTGCAGTTTCACATGTTGCGCCATATCATAGAAAAACACCGATTTCCGTTATTATATATACAGAAGGCAGCAATGCACAGCCGTCGAGGTCGCACTCGGCGGCTTTTTTTCTGCCCGAATTTCAAAATGAACGGAGGTGATATGTATGGTTCTGAAGCTAACCGCAAAGCAGTCGGCAAAGGTCAGAGCGCTTGCCCGCAAAAAGTGCTGCAACTGCGTGGGCGGAAACTGCCTGCTGTTGGATGACGGTGAAGAAACAAAATGCGTGCAGCTCATTTCCCGGTACGGCGTCTACTGTAACTATTTTCTAAATGCGGTGCTGCCGGCCGAAAAAGAACTGTATGGGGACATTTTACGGCAGAACAAAATAGGTCATTAAAAACGACGTCCCGGAAAGACGGGAAGAAAGAAGGAAAAGTATTATGAAAACCATCAACAACACAAAAATCATCGGGATCGACCACGGATACGGCAATATGAAAACGGCAAACTGCTGTTTTCCAACAGGCGTCTGCGCTTACGACGCCGAACCGCTGTTT
>CANQBV010000013.1 GCA_947589595.1 uncultured Clostridia bacterium | reverse complement strand
TCTGATTGCTTTGAATTTCAACCCGACCGATATTCTTTTCTTCCGTCATGGTCATAAATGTGCCGTAATCGACCTCTCGGATCTGACGCTGCGCGATCCAAGGCATGGCAATCAGATTAAAAAGAACCAGTACAAGCATGACGATGCCGTAATAATACAATAACGGTTTCTTTGGACGCTTTACTTCTTTCATAAAGATTCTCCTTCCGGTTTGGATTCGTTCCATTTCAGGATAATGATAGCTGTACAATCTAAACTGAAACGAAACTGACGCCATTTTTCATGCGATTGGTTCTTCCACCGCCTTGCCGAAAACAAAATGCTTTCCCTTGTCAGCAATATAGATCACCGCATAAACCAGTGCTCCCAAACCTTCAAACAGCATATCGGTCATGGTATCATTTAGCCCGATATCCAGATATCCGTTCACCGGGAGCGGGTCGCCGTTTACGGTGGTGATCTCAATATCCTCTATGGAACCGATCTGACCGGCCCCTTCGCCTAAAAGGTAGGAATGTATTTCGGTAACGACGCTGCTGTGCTGTGCGTCCGTGCCCGCAATTTGATCCATTCCGTATTCGCAAAATTCCCAGCATACCGAAATGAAAAGAGAAAAGCACAGTGAGAAAGCAGCGCACAGCAACACCGAGGATTGCTTTTTATCCAAAAGGCGCGGGAGGAATGCGCCGAGCACGCCAAAGGCAAGACCGCCGATAAAATGCAGTAGCTTATCCCACCACGGGGTTATGTAGTAAAGGTCGAACACATCCCCAAGCATCGGACCGATTGCATATACGATACAGCACAAGAAAAACCATGTGTTAATCCTGCACCGAAACCATTTTTCGACGATAAACGGACCTGAAATGAGAAAGGTATAGGCAATGCAGGCGAATGTCTGATAGGTATCTTTGATCCAAATCGAATAGATCAGACAGCACACAGCAAACAATTCTGCCGCTGTCCAAAAAAGCACTCTGACAAATCTCTCTTTGCTGTTGTGCTTTTGATCACTCATGACCTTTCTGTTCCTTGCTTGAACTCCGACCTAAAATATGAATATAGAAGCGCACATATAGAGCCAATGACACGATCATAAAGCACCCGCTGAAAAAGATCAGGCCGTTGGCGATACCAAGGGGAATGTTCGGAAAAAGAATCAGCGTCATCATAACGGCATACAGGAAAACGGTATTCGCTTTCCCGTACCATTTTGCGCTGTTGACAATATCTTTCCGCTTCAAAACAAGATATCCAAGTGCCGCCATGCAGCATTCTTTTCCAATAAATAATACTATCAGAACAGACATCCACTTATACCGGATCGCAAGGCAAACAATCAGTACCCCTTGCGTCAATTTATCCGCTATGGGGTCTAATATCTTGCCAAGATCGGATACCATGTGAAACTTCCGCGCAATGATACCGTCGGCAATGTCTGTAATTCCTGACGCAACAAGAACCCCTGTGGCCGCCGGGTAGTGTTTAACGTCGAAATAAAGCCATACGATCAGCGGGATCATCAGTAATCTTATAACACTAAGCAAATTCGGTATGGTCAGGATTTGTTCTTTTTTGAATATTCTGTGCATGGAATATCCTCCCTTGATTTATTCCGCTTCATATGATTCCATTTTTGCAACGGTCTCTCGATAGAACACATCCAAAACGCCCTTATAATTTTCCTTCCAGGGCTTGTTGCGTCCGCAGTAGTGGATGATCACCGCGTTTTTGCGCACCCAATCGAGCGTCATGTTCTTTTCAAAAGGGGCGTGCAGCTGATAGAGCCGCTCGGTCATGTTGTAGCGAAAAGCGTCGAGAGTAAGAATTTTGCTGCCGTAAAGCCCGCTGATAATATCCTGATCCGGCAATATCAGCAAGTTCTTATGTTTTTCTATAAAACCGAAGACTTCCTCCAAATTCTGCTCTTTCCGCAAAAGCTCCAGATTCATCAGCATCACGCCGGAATTGATGTAGGGACTGTCCTCCTCCATATCCAATCGCATGGAATTCACCTTATGAAGAAAGGAGCGGATATGCGTGGCGGCGGCAAAATAATATCCCTCCATCGGCGTGCGGGAAAGCGGAAGAATGGAACCGTTTACAATCAAATCCGGGTCGAGATATAAAACGCGGTTCAGCGTATCCGGAAGATAACGGGCGGCAAAAATACGGTAGTAAATCTCTTTCGGATACCGCGCCGTGGTGGGCGCCTGCTCTAAATCAAGATCCCGTACTTGTACGGGAAACAGTCGGCCGTGACCGGACAGGAGCTTCTCGGTCGGCAGCAGGGCGCTTTCGGGAATGGAGGAATGAAGCAGATAAACGTTCAGCGCACAGTCCGGATTGCTGCGGATCAGCGAGAAAAGCATCACGTCAAGCTGTGTGAGGTAGTTTTCATCCAGCGTAACGAGAAGATTGACCGATTCCGAATTCATGGAGCATTCCTTCTTTCTGACTCTTTCTTCTTCCATAACAGATAAAACGCAAGGGAAAAAACAGTGATGGCAATTTCTCCGCCCGCCGCAATCCAAAATGCCGGGGAGGCTACGTCGCGGGCGCTCATCCCGATCACGGTAAAAGCAAGAATGGACGGGAGCAGTCCCAACACGGTTCCGAGAAAATAACTGCTTGCACGAAAGTTACTGGCTCCGAAATACATCCCCACCAAATCGCCGGGCAGAAGCCCGATCATCCGCACGGCAAAGGAAACGAAAAATTCATTTTGACTTTCAATGCTTTGTAGCTGCCTTAAACGCCCGTTTTTCTGAATAAGTTTATCCAGCAGTTTTGTTCCGGTTCGCTTTCCAATGAAAAAGGGGACGCCGGTCATGAGAATCGTGCCTGCGGTGTTTACCAGAAGCGCTGTCGGTAAAGGAAAGAGGATACCGCTGGCAGCATATAGGATTCCGCCATAGACGGTGATCAAAACTCCTTTGAGGGCGAAAAGCAGAAGCATAACGACGATGGCGGCCGCGATGTTGCCGGGCACAAAATTTGCGATGCTTTCCACGGAAATTTCTTTGCGATATTTCCACCAAAGAAGGAGGATCCCGCCCCAAAACAGCGCCATTACCGTGATTTTAACGCCCATGAAAATTCGGGCTTTTTTGCTCGCTTTTGTATTTTGCATGGCGGAACCTCCTTCTTTTTTATTCACCTCGCTATTTTACAGTTTCTTTGCAGAAACTTGGCAGGGGCTGCCAGTGAAATCATAAAGCCGCTCCATCCGATTCCATCGTGCTTTTAGAGTATTCCGAAGCATTGATTTGGCGTGTCTTTTTTAGGAGGCCATCCATTCTCCGGTCAAGCTCCGCGCTGAGGTTTGCGCACTGATAAAGTTCTTCGGCCATTTCCTGCGTGAACTCAGAATCTTTTTTATAACGAAGCTGATGTTCAAGACTGGCCCAGAAATCCATCGCTATCGTGCGTAACTGAATCTCTACTTTCATCATCCGCTTTTCATGTGCCAAAAAAATCGGGATCGCGACAATCAGATGCAGACTTCTATACCCGTTTGCTTTCGGATTTTTTATGTAGTCCTTCTTCTCAATCAGGGTAATGTCATCCTGTATGAGCAGCGCCTCTGACAGCGCATAGACATCCTCCGGGAATGAGCAGATCACCCGCACGCCGGCAATATCGTTTAGATTTTCTTCGATTGAGGAGAGCGTGAGCGGAAAGCCTCTCCGTTCCAGTTTTTCTTTTATACTGCGGGGGTTTTTCAATCGTGTTTTGATGCTGCTGATCGGATTACGGTCGAACTCCAAAGAATATTCTTCATTCAACACATTGAATTTTGTTTCGATCTCCATCATGGCGCATTTGTAATAGGACATCAGGCGGATAAACGGCACAGATTTTCTCTGCATCCAATCGATTGCCCGTTCGTCCACAATAGGGAGCATTCGTGTTTTTATATTTTCATCCTCTTGATTCCATTCGGACATGATGGGTCTTCCTTTCCAAAAGCAAACCTTGTTGGAGCGATACCGGCTCCGCCGTTTCTCGCAAATAACGATAGCAGAGAAATCTAAACTGAAACGAAACTGCGGAGAACTTTCTTCCAGACTTTTTTCGGTAAGTTCAGTTCCGATAGCTCTGCTAAAACGCCGCAAAAGGCATAAACCTACATAAAAAAGAACCTTCTAAGCGAAGGTTCTCATAAAAATCTGTTTTACCGTCTTTTTTCTCCTGTGTTTGGCTGCGACTTCGGCAATGTTACCGTAAACATGGTAAGATTGTTTTCGCTTTGAACCGAAACCGTTCCGCTATGCAATTCCACCACTTTTTTGACGATTGCAAGTCCGACTCCATTTCCTTCGCCGGAGTGTGAACTGTCAGCCTGATAAAATTTTTGAAAGATCCTTGCTATGCTTTCCGCCGGAATCTCTTCTCCCGAATTGATAATATGCACGGACAGGGAATCCGACCGATTCTTGATATTGACTTCAATGATGCCGCCGTCCGGAGAAAACTTGATTGCGTTATCCAGCAGATTGATCCATACCTGTTTCAAAAGCTCCTCGTTGGCGGAAATGCTGTATTCGCCGAAATTCGCCTTAAACTCCAGTTGCTTTTTTTCCCACTTGTCGGCAAGCAGCAGGATGGACGACCGGATTTGTTCCGAAAGGTTAAACACTACAACATCCGTTAATATCGTTTGGTTTTCTACCCGCGTCAGGTTCAATACATTTGTCGCCATATCGGAAAGCCGCAAGGATTCTTCTTCAATGACCGCCAAATATTCCTCGTTTTGTTCTTCTGTCAGGTCGCCGCGGCGAAGCAGCTTTGCAAATCCGGCAATCGATACGATGGGCGTTTTGAATTCATGCGAAAAATTATTGATAAAATCCCCGCGAAGCATCTCTGTGTTTTTGAGTTCGGAGGCCATCCGATTGAAACTGTGCGAGAGCTGCGAAAAAGTTGGATATTTGGAGATTGACCATCCAAAATCCAGTCGGGCGCTGAAATCACCGGACGCCAGCCGATCAATTTGATAGATCATGTTCTGCAAGGGGCGTGCGGATATTTTACTGGATAAAAAGGCGACGATAACACCGACGATATTACTGATGACGATCATGTAGAGAATGAGGATACCGATGGTTGGCCGAATATCGACGTCAAGTGTAATCACTTGAAAATGTACCAACAAATAAATAATAACGGCGGTTATGGAAGTAATGATAAATTGAATGAGAAAAAAGAGTATCGATATTAAAAATGTGAGGGCAAAATAATGTTTTCGATTTTGCTTATTCATACTTTTTTCACCGCCTTGTATCCAAGTCCGCGCACGGATTCAATTTCAAATTCTTCCCAGCCCTCGAACCGTTTGCGCAGCCGTCCGATGTGAACCGTCACCGTTTCCCAACCGGTATCGCTGTCGGCGCCCCAAATTTCATCCATCAATTGGATCCGCGTAAAAATCTTTCCGGGGTAGGACAGCAGTTTATAAAGTAACAAGAATTCCTTTTGCGGGAGTTCCTGTGTTTCGCCGTTTTTCGTCACGGTAAAGGAATCGTAATCCAAAATGACGTTTCCAATCGTCATTTTATGATCGCTCGCAATCTGCGCGCGGCGCAGGAGCGCTTTGATTCGCCAGAGCATTTCTTCCTCATCGATCGGTTTTGTCATGTAATCGTCGATCCCTAACGAAAAACCTTTATGTTTATCTTCGGGAAGCTGTTTTGCCGAAACCATAAGAATGGGAAGATTATTTTTGCTTTCGCGGAGGATCTTTGTAAATTCATATCCGTCCATTTTCGGCATCATGATATCAAGGATTACAAGATCAATATACTCTTTATCCATGACATTGAGGGCTTCTTCGCCGTTTGCAGCGGTAAATACGGAATAATGCTCCGTTTCAAGCACTGCTTTGAGCAATCGGCGTGTGTTTTTATCGTCGTCAACAACAAGAATGCGGAACATCGTTTCCACCTCCTAGGTAAAGATAGCGTTCTATTCGAAACTGAAACTAAACGGAACCATCGCCTTTTCTTCGTGCATCGGCAGGTTTTTTCGCATCCTTTGGGATCAACCTTTTCCATCTTTTCTGCGCCGGGAATACGCCCTTCCGAACAGTAGTAGTTTATCATGCGGGGAGAGATACCCCATTTTTCACCGGCCTGTTTCAGCGTCATGTATTCCATATTGCGCCTCTAACAAAGAGATAAGAATATTATATTTCGTTATCTCGAAGAAAGCAAGAGTACAAAAGTGAACATTTCCTGAAACGTATGTACCTACTGACCAAAGCCGAATACGAACGCCTTTGCCGGGCGGCGCAGCAAAAGCGCAACGAACGGCTGAATCTCATTTTGCAGACCATCTGCGGAACGGGCATCCGGGTGAGCGAGCTGCCGTTTATTACGACGGAGGCAGTCAAAAACGGCGAAGCGGTCGTATCGCTCAAAGGCAAAACCAGAACGGTTTTTCTCGTCAAAACCCTGCAAAAGAAGCTGCTTCGCTATCTTGCGGAGCAGAAAATACAGTCGGGCGCCGTTTTCGTCGCCCGCACGGGCAAGCCCATGAGTCGTACCAACGTCTGGCGGGAGATGAAAGGTTTATGTAAAGAGGCCGGCGTCAATCCGCTGAAGGTGTTTCCGCACAACCTGCGTCATTTGTTCGCACGGGTGTTTTACGGCATTGAAAAAGATATCGCCAAGCTTGCCGATATCCTCGGCCACAGCAGCATCAACACCACGAGAATTTATATCATCTCCACCGGCACAGAGCACCGGCAGCGGATGGAACGGATGCGGCTGATTCTCTTTCAAAAACCGTCCGTGCCGCTGTTCGCCCCGCTTTGTGGATCAATCTGGACTCTTAACTCTTCCAAAATAGAAAAAGCCGCCGCCTTAGAAATCTAAGACGGCGGCCTTTTCTGCTTGGGTTCAGAGAGGCGCCTTCACGGCGAATCCGCCGCTGAAATGACAGGTGTTCGTCCGAGTACCGTTTGTCCGGAGACTATAAAAAGATGTTTTCGGCTGTTTGGCGGAGAGAGTTGAACTCCTGTGTGGGTGGCGGAAGCCGCAGACGAAGGGTGGAACTTTTGCTTTTTTTAGAAAAAGTTTCAACCGGAGGCAAGGCGGACGCGGGGCCCCCGCGAAACGGAGTTTCGTGGGGATAAGGAGTGGCAGTCCGTCAAGCGACGCCGTGATTTACAAAGTAAATCGCGGCAAGCCACAAGGACTTGCCGCGACGTGGTGGAGGCGGGGGGAGTCGGACCCCCGTCCGAAATTTGATTCACAGAACTTTCTCCGGGTGCAGTCGGTATTTTGACTTCCCTTTTATCGCCGCCTGCCGACAGGCTGCGGAAAAGGTAGCTTCATCGGTTCATGACCGGGCTCAAAGCTTTGCCCGATGCACGTTCACTGCTAAATGACACCCGCTCCGGGGCCGCAGTCCTCCCCGGGCAGATGGCCGCCGTAATTAGGCGGCGAGTGCTACTTCGTTGTTAGCGTTTATTATTTAAGTTTGCAGATTCAAGAGTTCTGCGTCTCTACCCGCTTATTCTGCTTCAGAAACCCCGTCGAAACCTTTACGCCCCCTTATATAAAATCAATGATGGTGGTGACAATCGCAATCGGAATCGCCGCAGTCATCATGGTCGTGGCAGTGGCAATCCGGATCCGAACACGCGTGGGCAGAATCAAACTCCAGCGAATACAGGGTATCGCTCAGCCGATCAAAGCCGGCATCTTCTGCAAAATCCACATCTCGGCCGCTCTGAACGGGATAAATGATGGAAGAAAGCCCGGCTTTTTCAAAGAAATCCAGTACGGTGGCGAAAGCGGCTTTCAGAAGCTCCGGATCTTCATGCTCGGCGGCGTTGGCAATGCCGAGCACATAGGCGGCGTCCCCAACCAGTTTAAAGAGACAAGCGCCGAGCGATTCCGTTTCCGAAAAGATTTTGAATCCAATGGTTCCCTCTTCATACGACAATTCGCAAAGCGTGCAGTACTTTTGATGTTCTTCTTGCGAAGAAAACGGTGCGATTTGTACCATTTTATTATTTCCACCCCTATTTTTTATATGCTTTTAAATACTCAATCTCCTGACGATCAAGCTCCTGCCAGGCGCCGGAACGGAGCTGCCCCAGTTGGATCCTTCCTTCCGCGACACGCTTCAGCCGCGCTACCTCCAATCCGACCTGTTCGCACATTTTGCGGATCTGGCGATTGCGCCCCTCTTTTAAAATGAAGCGCAGCTTCATTTGCTGCATAGGATCGGCAAAGCTGACCCGGCAGGGGCGGATGGTATAGCCGTCCAGCGTCATGGGGCGGTTGAGCCTTTGCATTTGCTCCTCACTGGGAATGGAACGCACCTTCACGATATAGACCTTTTCGATTTCGGAACGCGGGTGCATGACGGCGTTGGCAAGAGCGCCGTCGTTGGTCATGAGCAAAAGTCCCTCCGAATCCAGGTCCAGCCGCCCGATGGGATAGACCCGCGCGGGGATATCCTGAACAAGATCAGCCACGCATTTTCTGCCCTTTTCGTCTGACATCGTGGCAACATAGCCGCGCGGTTTATTGAGCTTAATATAGATCTTCCGCTCGGTTTCCGGCAGAATTTCCTTGCCGAGAAACGCTACGATATCCCCCTCGGGGTCAATCTTTTGCCCGATCTGAGCGGCTCTGCCGTTGACCGTGACGTTTCCTTTTTCAATTTCCGACTCCGCTTTCCGGCGGGACATAGCCCCACAGTCGGCGATGTATTTTTGAATTCTGATTTTTTCCATATGTTTCACTTAAAACCAAGATTTGATTGTCTGCCAAAGCCGCTCCCAAAAGGAGAGTGTGTGATGATAGGCAACTTCTTCCGCTGCAAAGAGCGGGCAGCGCGCAAGCTCCACCCCATCCTGCGAAAGGATGCATTCCCCTACCGGCTCTCCGGCGCTTACCGCCACGGGCGCATAGAGGAAAGCCGGCAATTCATAGCGCATTTCGACCTCCTGTGAAGCAAAAACGGGCAAAACGACCTCCTCCAAATTGCACACCGCCACCTCGCTTTTTTCACCGCCGACTACGGGCAGGGTACGCACAAGCTCTCCTTTGGCGGCGATCACTTTGTTTTCATAAAGCGAAAAGCCGTATTCGTATAGTTCTTTATGATCCGCCCAATCGTTACGGTCGTTCAGGGTGGTGCAGATCAGCGTTTTGCCGTCCTGACGGGCGGCAGAGACCAGGCAGCGACCGGCAAGAATGGTATAGCCGGTTTTGCCGCCGATGCAGCTGGCGAGCGTGCGCAAAAGACGATTATGATTGGAAAGAAGCTGCGTTTTCCCCTCGCGGTACTTGATTTCACAGGACTTTGTCTGAACGATTTCAGCAAAGGTTTGATTTTGCAGTCCCGCTTTCATTAAAAGGGAAAGATCGTAGGCGGAGGAATAATGCCCCTCGTCGGAAAGGCCGTTGGGATTGACAAAATGGGAATTTTTCATGCCAAGCTGCTGCGCCTTTTGGTTCATCAGCTCCGCAAAGCCCTCGATGCTGCCGGAAACCGCCAGCGCGATCGCCACGGCAGCGTCGTTGGCGCTTTCGAGCATGAGCCCGTACAAAAGATCCCGCAGGGTCAGTTTTTCTCCCGCGTACAGGTACATGGAAGAGCCTTCTATCCCCACGGCTTCTTTT
Organism: uncultured Clostridia bacterium; assembly: GCA_947589595.1. Lineage (GTDB taxonomy): Bacteria > Bacillota > Clostridia > Oscillospirales > SIG627 > RGIG5579. Next base: position 35,693 of record CANQBV010000013.1, on the reverse strand, counting down.
GTGATGGTAACCATGGCGTCCGGATCGCACGCGTCAAGCGCAACAAGGCAGGTAAGTATTTTGGTGGTACTGGCAATGGGAAGACGTGCGTCGGCATGGGAAGACGAAAGGATCCTTCCCGTTTCCCCATCCATAAGGCAATAGCTTTCCGCCGAAACGGAAACTGCCGTTTCCACCACAGCGGGCGTAGGGCTTTCCGCGGCCAAACAAGAACCGGAAAGCAGGATCGCGCCAAGCAGCGCACAAAGCAAACGAAACCCGTTTTTTTTCATAATTTCCTCCCTTTTTTGATTCATTATATTGGGAGGAAAGAAAAATCATGCTTCGGTTTTCTCGCTGCCCTCTTCGACGATTTCTTCGGCTTCTTTCTCTTCATCGTCTTTCTCTTTTTTGAAAAACGATTTGAGTTTGGCAAAAATCGCCGGCGATTTTTCCACCAGATCTGAAATGGTGCTAACGACCGCGCTTTCGGAGGAAGCGCTGGTGCCGTTGACGTTCATAATGCGCACGTCCTCCCCCTGGATCACCAGAAAGGTGACCGGAGTCACGGAAACACCCGCTGCATTGCCGCCGCCGAAATGCGGCACTTCACGGCGGGGATTCAGTTTACCGTCAAAATCCACACCGCCGGAGGTGAACCCGCAGCTGACTTTCGAAATGGGGATGATCGTGACGTCGTTCGGCAGCGAGATCGGCGTGCCGACAACCGTATCGGCATCCAATACTTTTTTGATATTTTCCAGAGAACTGTCAATCACTTGCTTCAATGGAATTTCGCTCATTTTTTACCGTCCTTTCCTTCCAGAAAAAGAAAATATGAATGGAAAAATACTTGCAAAAGATGAATGGGTTTCAAGCGGATGGTCAGGTGAATGGCAAAGCTGCTCTCTTTCCCGGTAAAATCGGGACGGAGGGTAAGCGCCTCCGGATTATAGGCGAAGTGAGAGAACCGCTGCAGCAGTGCAACCAGGCCATATGCCGCCTGCGTGACGGCGCCGTATAAAAGCGCGGTGGAAGCGGCGTCTTCCGTGCCGAAGGAAACCTGCAGCAGGGAAAGCTTGATATGGATTTTATCGAAAAGCAGCGCGACGCCTTCCCGGACGATCCGCGTAATAAGCAGAATAAATTCCAGAAAATCGCGCGGAGAGCCTCGCCCTTTTTTGACCGATTCCTTTTCCTTTTTGGGGGCGTCGGGCTTCTTTTTCGGCGCGTCCTTTCCTTTTTTTTGCATGCGTTCCACGAGCGAAAGCACATGAAAGCGAATAAAAAGGATGCGGCAGGTAATATCGATCTGATCCTGATAGGAAAAGGTAATATGCAAATTGAGAAACAGAACCAAAACGATCAGAAGCGCCAGCGCGCCGAGAATATACAGCGCGATCATACGGAATCCGCACCGATACTTCCGGCAGCTTCCTTGAGATCAAGCTGAACGGAATTGTCCCCGGGCAATTCTTTTAAGGAACGGAGCCCGAAGCAGCGCAGAAAATTGGCGGTAGTTTCATAAAGGATCGGCCTGCCGGGGGCGTCGAGCCTGCCGCATTCACAAATCAGCTCCCGCTGCAGCAGGGTGTTCACAATGCCGCTGCAGTCCACGCCGCGCACCTGCTCAATATAGCCTTTGGTGACCGGCTGCTTATATGCCACGATCGCCAGTGCTTCCAACGCGGCCTTGGAAATCGGCGCGGTTCTTTTGATTTCCAGAAATTTCTGTACGGTGTCGCCGTAGGCGGCTTTGGTGCAAAGCTGATAGGCGTTTTCTAAAATACAGAGCTCAAAGGAGGAATCCTTTTTTTTCAAGCGCTCCTGCAATTCCTCGGCGACCAGGGCTACTTCCATTTTCGTGATCTCAAAAAGGGCCGCCAGCTTTTCGGCTTCCACCGGCTCTCCGCCGGCAAAAAGCACCGCTTCCATGGCGTTGACAAGATATCCTTTTTCGTAGCTGACGAATTTTAACGAAAATTCCATTTACACACTTGCCCTTTCTTTTTTTCCGGGATTGAGACTGATGATATAATCCCGGCTGCTGCGGTGAAAATGAATCCTGCCGGTTTGTACCAGCTCCAAAATGGCAAGGAAAGTTGCCACCCGGTCGCTTTTGGTGCCCTGCTCTGCGATCATCGCTTCAAAGGATACCGCATTGCCCAGCGGAAGCGATTTTACCAAACGGCGCAGAACAAACACCACTTTCGACTCCACGGGGGCGACTTTGACGGAGAAAATTTTCTGGACGTCTTCTTTCTTTTTGCGTTCGCGCTCTTCTTTCAGCGCTGTACGCATATCGCGGAACGCTTTCCAAAGAAGCGCGGCGTCGTATTCCAGCACTTCTATTTTGACAACCGGTTCCTGCGGCGTCGGGTAATAGCGTTTCAAATACTTTTCGGCACGGGTCGCCAAATATGCCGCGGTGGCTTTGACTTCGGAATATTCAAGGAGGGATTTGACCAGATCCTCACGCGGGTCTTCCTCGTCGTCCTCCTGCGGGAGCAGCATGCGCGACTTGATATATAAAAGCTCGCACGCCATGACGATAAACTCGCTGGAAAGCTCGGCGTTATAAATCTGCGCCAATTCCATGTACTGTAAATACTGCTCCAAAATCTCGGCGATGGGAATATCGTAGATATTGATTTTCTGCTTGTTGATCAGCGTGAGCAACAGATCCAGCGGGCCGTCGAAAATTTCCAGTTTAAAATTCAAGCTATCCTGCGGCACTATACGATCCCTCCGAACAGCAAATGAGGGAGCCACACAAAGCCCTGATACAACAGATCGACCAAGAAATGAATCGGTCTGCTCAAAAAGCCCAGCCAAAGAAGAACAAGGAGCGCCAGACGGATATACAATTCATACGGCATGATCCGATAGACAATGCGATCCGGCAGAAAGGCGTAGAGGATTTTTGAGCCGTCAAGCGGCGGAATGGGAATCAGGTTGAAAACGCCCAGGCCGAGATTGGTGATCAACAAAAGATAGACAAGAAGCTTTAAAATCTCAATAACTGTGCCGCTGCCGGGCAAAAAATGTGCCATGGCTTCATAAACGAAAGCGGCCAAAAACGCCAGCAGAAAATTGGAAAGCGGCCCCGCCAGCGATACCAGCGCCATATCGCGTTTGGGATTTTTGAAATAGCGTGGATCCACCATCACAGGTTTTGCCCAACCGACGTGGAAAAACAAAAGCGCCAGAAAACCGAGCGGATCGATATGCCTTAACGGGTTCAGCGAAAGCCTGCCCATATATTTGGCGGTGGAATCTCCCAAACGATAGGAAGTCCACCCGTGCGCCAATTCGTGAACGGAAAGGGAGAGCAAAATCACCGGCAGCATGAGAAGAAATTGAATCAGCCAAGCTACAATTTGATCTCTCATATTCCTTCTCCTTTACAAATTTGGTTTTGGCGAAATACCTCAAAGGCGCACACGGCGGCAGCGCCGGAAGCCGTGAGCGAAGCGGAAAAATTTCGGCCGTACGGAATGCGTACCCGCAAATCCGAAGCCTTTAAAAGGTCTTTGGTGATGCCGCGTTTTTCCCCGCCGACAATCAGAAACAGCGGTTTTTTTAAATCCGCCGAAAAAAGCGGCGTGGAATCCTTTTCCGAAGCGCAGACAACGCGGTAGCCGCGCGCCCGGGCAAGGGCGATCAGCGCCTCGTTATCCTCGGCAACGGCGCAGGGAACCGCCTCGGTGGCGCCGGCGGAGGAACGAATGGTGACCCCGGCGGCGGAAAGCCAGTTGCGCGGCGTCAGCACCATGCCGGTGGCGCCGGCAGCGTAGAATGAACGCACTGCGCAGCCGAAATTAAACGGATCCTCCAGGCCGCACAGCAGGAAAACAAAGCCGTTTTCGGGAGCAAAAACCTCCTCCGGGGAAAGCATTTTGCGGCTGCCGACCTCGGCGATCACGCCGCCGTGCGTATGCCCGGTAGTAACGCTTTCGAAAAAAGCGGGGCTGGAAAGCTCGATGGGGATTTTTTCTTTTTTTGCCAGACGGAAAAGCTTTCCAAGATTCGTTTCCTCCTTTTTTACGTCGGGCAAAACAAGAATCCGGAAAATAGGGCGCGAATGATGCTGCAAGACGGAAAGGATGGAAATGGCTCCTTCCGCAAATGAAGAATCGCGCTTTTTTTCCTCTTCTTTTTTCATATCCTATTCTTCCCAGTTATGCCAAACATTTTGCACGTCGTCGTTATCTTCCAGTGCATCGAGAAGCTTTTGCATTTTAACCGTGGCTTCTTCGTCCGTCAGTTCGACGTAAGTTGAGGGGATTTTTTCTTCTTCGCAGGAAAGGATGCTGTATTTTCCTTCCAGTGCTTCCTTCACCGTATAAAGATCGGCGGGCTGGGTGAGAATTTCAAAAACGTCGTCCTCCAGGCCGATATCCTCGGCGCCGGCCTCCAGCGCGTCCTCCATAATCTGATCTTCGTTGACGCCTTCGGGATCAACCAGGATCACACCTTTATCGGAAAAGAGGTAAGAAACGCAGCCGGTGGTACCGAGATTGCCGCCGAATTTATCAAAATAATGGCGCAGATCGGCGCCGGTGCGGTTGCGGTTATCGGTAGCGCACTCAACGATCACGGCAATGCCGTTGGGGCCGTAGCCCTCATAAACGATTGCTTCGTAGTTTTCGGAATCGGAAGAAGCCGCTTTTTTGATGATACGGTCGATATTATCATTGGGCACGTTGAGCGATTTGGCCTTTTGGATCAGATCGCGCAGCTTGGAATTGGCGGAAGGGTCTGCCCCGCTCGCCTTGACCGCCATGGCGATTTCTTTGCCGACTTTGGTAAAGACCTTGGCTTTTTGCGCGTCGGTTTTTTCTTTTTTATGCTTGATGTTATTCCATTTAGAATGTCCGGACATGGTTTTCCTCCAAAATTGAAACGGATTATATTTTTTCAGGGGTGCGCAGCCCAATCAGATGCAGCGCGTTGCCGAGAATATTCTTTACAGCCCGGCAAAGACCCAGACGGAATGCTTTTTCGGCGCCTTCCGATTTCTGGATCGAGCAAACGTTATAAAAGCGGTTGAAATTCTGGCACACTTCTAAAATATAGCGGGTAATTACAGACGGTTCATACTCATTGAGCGCACGCACAACTTTTTCCGGGAAAGAGGAAAGGCTGGCAAGCAGTTCCTTTTCCTCCGGCTGCAGCGAAACGGCATTTTCAATTTCCGATTCTTCGTTTTTCCGCAGAATGCTGCAGGCGCGGGCGTAAGTATACTGGGCGTACGGCCCGGTATTTCCTTCAAAATTCAGCGCTTCCGACCAGTTGAAATTAACGTCCTTAATACGGTTTGCCAAAAGGCTGTTAAAAATGATCGCGCCGATTCCCACGGCCTCGGCCACGCTTTGTTTGTCCTCAAGATCGGGATTTTTTTCTTCGATGATCGCGCCGGCTTTTTCAATGGCTTCGTCGAACAGATCGTCCAAAAGAACCACGTTGCCGGTACGGGAAGCAATCTTTTCCCCGTTGATACTAAAGGTGCCGTAGGGCACGTGGATGAGCTGATCTTCCCAATCGTAGCCCATCAGCCCCACTACCTTGAACCACTGGGCAAAATGCAGGCTCTGCCCGGCACTGGTAACGTAAATACATTTGTCGAACTGATATTCCTTTTTCCGCCACAAAGCGGCGGCGATATCGCGCGTGGGATAGAGCGAGGAACCGTCGCGCTTTAAAATGAGGCACGGCGGCATATTATAGGCGGAAAGATCGACAAGAGAAGCGCCGTCGTCAAGCTTTAAAAGATTTTTCTCTCTTAATTCCTCAATAACGGCGGGCATTTTATCACTGTAAAAGCTCTCGCCGTTGAAGCTGTCGAAATGAATCCCCAAAAGCTCATAGGTCTGCAGGTAGCGCTCCAGGCTGATCTGCTTGAAAAGCCGCCACAAACGCAGGTTTTCCTCATCGCCGTTTTCAAGCTTATGGAATTCCTCGCGTGCCTCGTCCTGGATCGCGGGGTTCTTTTCCGCCTCCGTGCCGAACAGGACGTACAGGCGGTTCAGCTCGTCGATCCCCTCCTGCCTGATCTTTTCTTCATCGCCCCAGTGCTTGAATGCTACCACAAGCTTGCCGTATTGGGTGCCCCAATCGCCGAGGTAATTGATCCCGATACAGTGAAAGCCGGAAAATTCGTGAATCAATTTGATCGAATGGCCGATGATCGTCGTCCCGAGATGACCGATGTGAAAGCGCTTGGCAATATTCGGGGAGGAATAATCGATGACCATGGTTTTGCCTTTTCCGATTTCGTTTTTTCCGAAATCAGCGCCCGCCTTTAAAATGGAGCGGAGCTGATCGACCCGGTAGGAATCGGCAATAAAGAAATTCAAATACCCGGAAGCATTTTCCACCCGCGCAATACCGGCGGGAAGATCCTGCGAAAGCGCTTCGCACAGTTCCGAAGCGATGGCGACCGGGCTTTTCCGCAGCACTTTGGAAAGCCGGAAGCACGCCAGTGCCAGATCCCCCATTTCGGGATTGGGGGGCGTATCGAAAAAGTCCAGAAGCGTTTCGGCCGAAAGGGCGGGATTCGCCGCGACCGAAGCGATTTTTTCTGCAATTTGCCGTTTGAGTACGTTCATAGAAGTCCCTTTAAGAGATGGTGATATTTTGTTCTATTTTTTGGTTGGCGATGGCGATATAGCTTCTGCCGGGGTTGACGGCAAGCTCCGCGCCGCTGGCGTCAAAATATTGGAAAGAGCCGGTTTGAGAATCGCGCTTCCAGGTGATCTGCTGGGCTTCGCCGCCGTAGCAATACCAACCGCCTCCCGTGCCGACCAGATCGATCTTTTGGTAGGCCGTTACGGTCTGACCGGGATACAGGCTGTGCGCGGCAAAGAGGATGAAAACATTATCCGCGGTGATTTGAGCGTTGTTATTGCCGTCGATATGCGGCGCGTTATATTCACTGTGCTCATAGAGCCCTGTTTGGGCATTATACTTAAATTGGGAAACGGAATAATTGGAATGCGGCACCGTGATCTCCAGCGCGCTTTTACCGGTGCCGAGCGCCGTGGCTTTGGTTTTGAACTTAAAGGCCGTGAAATTTTCGTCGTTGAGCGTGGTGCGGTACTGGCGTGCACCGATGGCAGCCGTCACAGCCGCACCGCTGGTAAAGAGTGTGTGCTCGTAGGCAAGACCGGCTTTGAGCCGATCCTGATCCCGCCAGAACACATCCTTGCCGTCTACCCGGAACGGCCCGTTTTTGGTACCGTCCACGTCGTTGACCTTAAAATTGGCAATCGCCTCGTATGCTCTTTCCGTACCGCCGGCGTGCACAAAAATCGCGTCGTTCGCCAGAGCAAGCTCTACGTAGTACGGGCGCGCCGAGCGCATACTGCCCAGATCGGACACGTTTTCATAATCGAGAATGACACCGCACATCCTTAAAATCCCGCCCTCGGCGAGCACTTCATAGACAACGTCGCATGCGGAAATGCCCTTTTGCGGTAAAGCCTCGCGGAGGTTATTGAACATCACGGCGATCGGCCGTTTGCCCACCAGCGATTCATCCATGGCAAGTCCGGTATAAGGGTTCCGAAACACGGGCACTTCCTCTGTTGTAGCCGGAAGGGGTTCCTCCGTAGCCGTTTGGACAGGATCAGAAGTGACGGTGGTAGTCGCAGCCGGCTCCGGCTGAGAACAGCCGGCGGCGATGAGAACAAAGCTTACAGCCAAAAGAACGGAAAGAATGCGGAAAATTTTCTTTTTCATACAAACACCTGATTTCATCGGGGAATCGGTCAAGGCCGAAAATCCCAAAATTTCATACCTTATCAAGGTATTATATCATACAATTATAAAAAAATCAATTGTTTTCGAAAGAAATGCGCGCCCTCCCAGAAAAAAAGGATTTTTTGTTAATTTGTTAATAAAAATTGTTGTTTATATGTTAATATAAATGCTTTTGCTGAATTCTTTTTGATACAAAACACCTCTGTCCGACATAAGACTGCTCTTTTTATATGACTAGGCATCGTTTTCTTCCAAATGGAACGCCTATGCATTGATGTAAACGGTCGTTTTTGAAAGGGTTTTGGGAAGCTTCGGAATACGATCATTTTTCGAAAAGATTGGATTGTGATCGCATTTCGTACACCGCTTCCGTACGCCGAAGGCGCCGTCCGCCCGGACATCATAGATAAAAGCGTCAAAAGACGCCGGAGGTTTTTTCCGGCGTCTTTTGACGTAATTCTTCTTTTTATGCCGTTTTATTCGGCGGTTTTGGCCGCTTGCGCCGCTTCATAGGCGGCGTTCTTTTCGGCATAGTTTTTCAACGTGGCGTTGGTAAACAGGGTATAGCCGTAGGGGCTGAAGGAAAGGCCTTTCAGTTGCGACGAAGCCAGGTAATAGTTGGCGTAGGAAACCAGGGCGATCGCCGGGCTGTCTTCGACAAGAAGCTTTTCGGCCTCAACCAATTTCTTGGCACGATCGGAACGGGTGGTGCATTCCATGGCGGCGTCGATCAGGGCGTCATACGCTTCGGAAGCATAGCCCGTGATATGCGGGGTGACGCCGGTAGAATCGTCCGCAACGGAAACCACGCTGCCGCTATAGGCAGTAGCAAAGGGAGCCAGGAACGAATAGGCGTTGGTGGAAAGCCCCTGGTAGTCCAGCGCGATCACATCGAAAGCACCGCTGTAGAGGGCTTCTTCATAAGCAGACAGAGGAAGAGCCTTGAGGCTGACGGAAAAGCCGAGCTGTTCCCAAACGCTCTTGGCGTATTCGGCAACAAGCGAATCGTAAGCGCGGTCTTGACGATAGGTAATGGTAAAAGAGCCGCTGCTGACGCCGGCTTCGGAAAGCTGCTGTTTGGCAGCGTCCATATTGGCGGAAGCCTGGTACAGATTCCCCGCCTCCTTGCGGAACGATTTTTTCATGCTCGTACCGGTGGCGGATTCGCTGACAAAGCCTTTTGCCGCGGTAGTTCCCTGCCCGATGATGGAAGCAATCTGATTGCGGTCAAGCGCCAAAGAAAGCGCGGAGCGCACCTTGGCATTGGAGAGTACCGGATTTTTGCAATCAAAGAAATAGGTGTAGTTGGAAAGCGTAGCGCCGGTTTTGACGTTCTTTTCGTTGGCGGCGTAATCCTCGGCGGTCATTTCGCCTACGTAATAGATTTCACCGTTGTTGAAAGCGGCGAGCGCTTCCTGCGCGGACTTGGAAAAATCCGAGATCAATTTATAGGGCTTTACAAATTCATTGTAGCCTTTTTTCGCTTCGGAGGTCAGTTTATAATACTTGGAGTACTCCAGACGGTATTCGCCGACAGGATCCATGCTTTTGATGGTAAATTTGCCGACCGTGGCGATATCGTCCACATTGGTCGCCCAGGTGGTTTCTTTATTTACAACAACGTCGTCGCGCATCGGCACCAGAGACGGAGAGGAGATCGCTTCGAGGAAAAGCTCGGGGTCGATCGCTCTTTCGAACTGGACTTCAAGCGTGTAGGTATCGACAGCGGCAACGCCGAGTTCATCGATCGTTTTCAGACCCGCTTTGACTTCTTTGGCGTTTTTGATATCAAAAAGAAGCGCGGCGGCGGGGCTAGCGGTTTCGGGCGAGATCACCTGCTTCCACGCATAAATCACATGATACGCGGTAAAGGTGCGTCCGTCGTTCCACCTGGTGGAATCGAGATTGATTTCAAGGAAGTATTCGTCTCTTTCCTCGTTATATTTCTTCACCCAGCTTTTCGCCAGAGCCGGGGTGATCTTGCCGTTTTCACCGACTTCGGTAAGCCCCTCGTAAATCAGGCCGGAAACCTTGACAAAATTTTTGTCGTAGATCATGCGGGTTGGATCGAGATTGGTCTGAGGCGTGGTGAGATACATGGGGATGATTGCGCCGCGATCCTCCATATCCACTCCGCATGCGGAAAGAGTAAGTACCAGCATTGCACCGAGCAACAGCATGGCAATAATGCGCTTCATTCGAAATTCCTCCTAAACTGGTATCTGAAATGCAAAGAGAAAAAGTCTGCTCTTGCAACATAGCGCGTCCGGTTTTCCGGGGCACCTGCAAACTCTGCTTTTATAAGTATAACACAAAATTGTGAATGAATCAAGAACTATTCGGACAATCCGAAAATTCTTTTATTTGCACAAGGAAAGATTTTTCAGCTTGTGCTTTTTCCACAAAAAATGCCGGGGTTTCGGGCATAAGGGCGAATTTTGCTTGTGCGCTTTAACGGATGATCTCACCGCCGAGTGCTTCATAAAACGGGAAAACCTCTGTCTGCGGCGCAGCCGCTTCCACCGCGTCGGCAAAAAGAGACGCGGCCATGCATTCCGAAGCATGGTGACCGAAATCGATCACGGTCATTCCCGCTTCCACGGCGTCCAGCGCAGTGTGATAGGAAACGTCGCCGGTAAGAAAAGCGTCCGCTCCCATGGAGAGCGCCGGTGCGATCAGGTCTTTTCCGGCGCCGCTGCAAAGCCCAACGGTTTCGATCCCGGCGCCGGCGGAGTAAAGCCGCACCGGACAATCCAACGTCTCGGCAACCAGGCGTGCCAATTCCTCCGGGCTCATTTTTTCCGGAAGCGTTCCCAATCCGCCGACGTACGGCTCCTCGGGGTTTAGAACGGCAGCGGGGTTCAATTTGATTTCCAAAAGCTGTGCCAGTTCCCGGTTCAGGCCGTTTTCCGCGCCGTCGAATCGGGTGTGGCAGGACAGGAGCGAAATTCCATTTTGCAGGAGCAGCAGGATTTTTTGCCCCACAATGGTATCTTCATTGATCGCCTTTACGGGTGAAAAGATCAGGGGGTGGTGGCTGATGATCAGCTCGGCGCCGATTTCGATGGCCTTTTCGATCACGGGAAAGGTCACGTCCAGGCAGGTGACAACACTCGTCACTTCTCTCTCCTGATCCGGGCAGACAAGCAGCCCGTCGTTATCCCAGTCACAGGCGCGTTCCCGGGGATAAAGTCGGTCGAAATACGCGCAGAATTCACTGATTTTCATGATTCAGACCTCCTAAAACACCGCACAGGGTTTCCAAAAGGTGCTTTTCATGCAGGACGCTCTGCCCTGCCGATTCCTTTCCCCGGATTTGTATTTCCAGGGATTCCTTCTTTTTCTTATAATACGCCGCCCTTTCAGGGCACGCAAATTTTGTTTCTCCAAAAGCAAGCACCGCCTCGTTTGCCGTGCGGGAAATCCCATCAAAAACGGCGTCCAGGATCAAAAAGACTTTCCTGTTTTCCAAAACCACGGTTTCGTTTTGAATCGCAAATCCCGCCGCGTACAAATAGCGACGCAGCGCGGCGTCCTTTGTCATGGGCTGCAGGAAAAAGCGTGTGCCCACGGGGATTTTTCCCTCCGCTTCCGCCAGGATCTGCACGATCGTTTTCCCGCTCATACCGGCAATGACAAAAAGATCCGGCCGAAAGGCAAGCGGTTCCGCGATGCCGTTGCATTGTAAAAAACGGGCGCGATCGGAAAGCGCGTTCTTAGCAAACGCACTTTTGGCCCGTTCCAGCGGAAAGGCATTGAGATCGGTCACCAGTACCTGCGGACAAATGCCGTGCTTTACTAAAAAAAGCGGCAGCAAGCCGTGGTCGGAACCGATATCGCAAACAAGGCTCCCTTTCGGGATCGCCCGGGCGATGGCGCCAAGGCGATCCGAAAGATCTTTTTTGCCGGAATTACTTGCCGGCGAGATGCTCATTGATCTTTTTCACCAAGGCATCGGCGTCGGTGCCGTGAACGGCACAAGCCTGTTCGATGGATTCTCCTCTGGAAGCAGGGCAGCCAAGGCAATGCATCCCGATTTCAAAGAAGAATTCGGCAGTGGTTTCATCGGCGTCGAGAATTTCGCCGATAATACTGTCTTTGGTTACGGTCATGTCAACAAAACTCCTTTCGTATTGGGTATCATTTATGAATCACGCTCTTGAGCGGAATCATCTTTTTTAACCAGCTTCATCAATTCCATAATGCCAAACGGAACGAGTGAGAATAAAAAGGCAAACAGAAGGCCTGCAAAGGAAAGCCCGGAGCCGAAAGCGGCCTCCCCGCTTTGATACAGGCGCGCGAAGGGGCTGAAAATCAAAATCCCCAGCGAGACTACCGTGGCACAAAACGAAATCAGTTCGGTTTTTCCGAGCAGTCTGACGTTACGGTAGAAAAAATCATCAAACTTAATGGTCAGTGAAGTAAAAAACGAGGAAAAACCAAAGGTAACGAGCGCCGCACCGGCGGCGGCGTCCACCGAACCGGAAAGAAACAAAGCGACCCGGTAGGACAGCATAACCGCAATCGCCGTGGCAACGCCGACCACCACGGGGATGATCAGAAGCGCCTGCAATGAATAGATGCGGTCTTTGCTGAGAACCCCCTCGTTGCTTTCCAACTTCATGCCCGGCCGGCGATGAAACAAATTCATGGCGGACGGCAGACAAATGGTCAGACTGACAGCCAAAAGAGGCAGCACGGAAAAAACGGTAGTTCCCGAAGAAGCCAGTCCGATAAACACCGTTAAGAACAGCGCGACCTGCAAAACGAGCGTGTACTGCATAATGTGCACGATATTGCGGTAAAAGGTGCGCGCCCAATTGATGCAGAGCGGCACCAGATCAAAGCGCTTTTCCCGCACCAGAATATCGGCATTGAGCTTGGTGGCGTGATAGCGCTCTTTTGTGCTGACAAAGGAAATGTCCGATTCCATTTGCGGCAGGGTATCGTACAGACCACCGGCCAGCGAAATCACAATGTCGCCGTCTTCCTTGTGGTACCGGATCACGCTTTGCTTTTCCTCGGCCGGAAAATTGCAGAACGCTTTGTATTTTCCGATATCGGCGATAAAGACGCCGCGATCCATTCTTTGGTAGGTGCGAAAGCCGAGCGCGTAAGGGTAATCCTCTTCGCGGATAATAGAAACGCTCTGCGAAATCGACGCCACCGTTTCGGGGTAGTCGTCTGTCAGAAGATAAGTTTCGATGCCGGATTTCTGGCAGGTACTGACGGCTTTGGCAGCGGCGGCGCTGATAGGCGTGGAAAGCCCGAAAAAGCCAAGAAAGGTCATTTCCCGTGCGTTTTGGCGCTGATCACCGGCCGCGGGAGACGAAAGCTCGCGGGAGGCTACGCTAAAAATTCTTTCACAGGAGGCTGCCATGCTGCGGTACAGAGAGCGCAAACGAATGCGATCTCCCTCGGTGAGCGGCTCGACAACACCGTCGCGCTCGATCGTCGTACAGGCGTTGAGCACGGCCTGCAAGTCGCCGCGCACCGCCAGGCGGTAAACGTCGCCTTTCAGCACCAGAGACGCAGCGAAGCCGTATCTCGGGTCATAATCATAGGTATTGATATGTAAAAAGTCCCGCCGCAGGGTGCGCTGCTGAAGCCCGACCGACGCCGCCGCGCTGAGCAATACCTTTTCGGCACGCTGCTCTTTATGCGGTAATGATTTCAAAACCGCGGGGGGCGGCTGGGTCAGGAGCAGATTTTCCAAAAGCGGCCTGGCCTTTTCGGGCGTATCCTTAAAGTCATAGCCCCGGTCGCCGACATAATACTGCCCTGCCACCGGCTGCGCATAAAACAGATAGTCGCTGGAATTGACAAAAATACAGTTGGCATCGCAAAGCCGGTCGATCGCGCCGGGATTGCGCAGGACACAACCCTCGTCGAATATTTTGGAGGTCATATACGCCACGGAAAGATCGCACAAAAGCTCGATCGCATCCGGAAAAGCGGCAATCGCCAACGCGACGGTAAAATAGAAGATCCGGAAAATTCCCTGTCCGCGGAAAATGCCCCAGGCAAACAGCACAAAGCACGCCAGTACCCAAATCAGGGAAATTTGCTTTTTCAAATACAGTGCGGTTTCATAGATCTGCGGAACGGTGGTGTTCTGACGGGAAATGGCGAAGTTTTCGTTATCGAAAATATCTTTCCCCACGTTGCACACAAATACGATCGCCTGCCCCTGCAGAAGCACGCTGCCGGCAAAGAGGATGCATTCAAAATAAGGGTAGCCTTCTTCCTTCTCCACCTCGGCATGGCTGCGCTTGAAAAGCGGCACTCGGCGGCCTGTCACGCTGGCCTCCAGAATGCGCAGCGACTTCTGCTGCAAAATAATGCCGTCGCAGGGCATGACGTCGCCTTTTTCCAGAATCAAAATATCTCCGGCCACAAGTTCGCTTTTGCGCACCGAGCGGATATGCCCTTCCCGGCGGACACGGTATTTGCTTTTGCAGTACTTTTCCACCTTTTTCTGTGCGCGCGCCACGTAATACCGAGTGCCGAGCGCATAGGCAAAGTAACAAACCACCACCAAAACGAGAGACACCAGTGAAGCAAAAGAACCGGAACCGAGAAAATCAAACAGGCAGGTGAAAAGCAGCACGACCATCATGGCATCGCCGAAGATTTTCTTCAGACGCTCAAACGTGCTGTCCTTTTTTTCAAAAAGAATATTTTCCCCGAATTCACGGCGGTTGCGCTGCGCTTGCTCCTCGGTAAGCCCGTCTTCCGGGTCGGTACCGAGAACCGCGAACAGTTTTTCCAGATTGACTTCTAAAAGATTCATGAATTCTCGAGCGTAACCTCGATCCTTTCCTGATTGACGGTAAGCTGTATTTTTTTGACCTTTTGCCGATAGGAATTGATGATCTTTTCGGCAATGGGATCTTCGATTTCCGTTTGCACAAAGCGCGCCATGTTGCGGGCGCCGAATTTAGCGCTGAAGGATTTTTCCGCCACGAATGCGATTACATCCTCCCCGTAGGACAGCGCCATGCCTTTTTCCGCCAGGCTTTCCTTCAAATCGCCCAGCTGAATGCGCGCGATTTCAACAAAGTTTTCTTTGGTAAGCGAGGAGAAGGTGATGATCTGATCGATCCGGTTGATAAATTCCGGCCGCAAAAAGCTTTCCAGCCCTTTCATGGTGCGCCCCTCCTGAGCCTCCTGCACACTCTGGCCGAAACCGGGAACCCCGGTTTTGAGGTTGGAGCCCGCATTGGTCGTCATGATCAGTACGGTGTTTTCAAAATTGATCTCCTTGCCGTGCGCATCGGAAATCTTACCGTCGTCCAGAATTTGCAGCAGGATATTCAAAACGTCGGGATGCGCTTTTTCAATTTCATCGAACAAAATGACCGAATAGGGCTTGCGGCGGATTTTTTCGGTCAGCTGGCCGGCGTCGTCGTACCCGACGTAGCCGGGGGGCGAGCCGATGATGCGCGAAACCGAGTGCTTTTCCATAAATTCAGACATATCCAGCCGGATCAGGGATTCGGCGGAATCGAACAGCTCGATCGCCAGGCGCTTTACCAGCTCGGTCTTGCCCACGCCGGTCGGCCCGGCAAAGAGAAAGCTGACGGGCTTTTTCTTCGCGTAAATGCCGGCACGGTGGCGCTTAATGGCTTTGCACACGGAAAGGATCGCCTTGTCCTGCCCGATGATGCGCGCGGAAAGTTTTTCCTGCAGACCGGCGATTTTTTCGAATTCGTTTTCGGAAATATTCGCAGCCGGGATGGCCGTCCAGGCTTCAATGACCTTGGCGATATCTTCTTCGGTCAGCGCGATCGCATCCCGCTCGCGGGAAAGCGCGTCGAATTCCGAAGTCAGCCGCATTTCCGAAACCTTGAGCTCGGCAATGCGGGCGTAGGTGGAATCGTCCGGGTCGGTTTTGGCCTCCAGCTCTTCGCGTTCCTTGCGTTGGGCTTCGATTTCGTCTTTCAAAGAATCGATCCGGTTAATCACCGTGCTGTCGAGCGATTTTTTGGAGCAGGCTTCGTCCAAAATATCGATTGCCTTATCCGGCAGAAAACGGTCGGTGATATAGCGCTCGGAAAGAACCACCGCTTTGCGCAGCACCTCATCCGGCACCCGCAGGCCGTGATAGGTTTCGTAATATTTTTTCACGCCCTTGAGGATCTCCACGGTTTTTTCCACCGTGGGTTCGTCCACCTGCACGGGCTGGAAACGGCGCTCCAGCGCCTGATCCTTTTCAATATGCTTGCGGTATTCCGCAAGCGTGGTGGCGCCGATGATCTGAATCTCGCCGCGGGAAAGCGCGGGCTTTAAAATATTGGCGCAGCTCATGCCGCCTTCGGAATCGCCGGCGCCGACAATGGTGTGGATCTCATCGATCACCAGGAGAATATTGCCAAGCTTTTTGACCTCGTCTACCAGGTTTTTCACGCGCCCCTCAAACTGGCCGCGAAAATGCGTGCCGGCAACAAGCGCCGTCAGATCCAAAAGAAAGACCTCTTTATTCTGCAGGCGATACGGCACTTTCTTTTCCGCGATCTGCTGAGCGAGCGCTTCGGCAATGGCGGTTTTTCCGACGCCGGGCTCCCCGATCAGACAGGGGTTGTTTTTTTGGCGGCGGCAAAGGATCTGGATCACGCGCGCCAGCTCCTTTTCCCTGCCGATCACGCGGTCGAGCTTTTGTTCACGGGCACGGGCGGTGAGATCGATACAATAGGTATCCAGCATTTTTCCGTGCTTTTTCTTCGGTTTTTCTTCTCTGTTGTCGGAGGGCTTTTCTTTTTTCTCTTCCTTTTGCTGTTCCGCGGGCTGCACGGCGCCGCCGAGCATGGAGCCAAGATCCAACATCGGCATGATTCCTTCTGCGCCTTCTTCCTCGAGGCCCCCCATCATTTGTCCCATTTGCTGCTCAAACAAATCGATATCATCGTCCCCGATGCCCATTCGATCCATATAGTCGCTGAAGGGTTTGATTTTCAATTCCTTGGCACAATGCAGACAAAGACCTTCGGTGCTTACTTTATCGCCGTTGATCCGGTTGATATAAATAACGGCGCGTCTTTTATTACAACGTGAACAAAGTTTCATAGGGGATTACTTCTTTCGAATAGAATTTTTCGTGTCCTTCAGGATCACGTCCTTGGTGGATTTGATCTGAGGATGGTAATTGCAGAGGTATAAAATGAACGCCAAAATCATAATCAAAATGAGGAAGATACAGAGCGCGTGGCAAAACGCCACATTGGCACGCACCGAGGGGAAGAACGTCACCAGACAGATCAGCACGTACCACACCAGCGTAGTGACTTTGCCATACCACACGCTGGAAAGATAGATTTTGCTTTTCGCCATAATCAACCCGGCGCCGACGATCATGATGACCTCCTTCAGCACAATGATCACAGCGAGAAACACAAACGGTCCTTTGAATTCGATCGCCAGGCAAAGGGTCGCACAAAGCTCCATCATTTTATCGGCAAACGGATCGAGCAGCTTGCCGATATCGGAGATCCAATTGAATCTTCTGGCTAAGTACCCATCAAGCGCATCGGAAAGGCCGGCGCAAATAAAGACAATCCCGGCGGCGAAAAAGCGCCGGTCCGGATCGTCGAAAATGCCGGTCCCGAAAAAGAAGATCGCATACAACGGCACCAAAAGGATACGGATCAGGGAAATGTAATTGGGGATATTTTCTTTTTTCATACGTCCTCGTTCCTCGTTAATTATTTGTCAGAAAGCCCAGAAGATTTACGGCGGAGAACCAGCGCAGCAGCACGGTTTTCTCCGGATCGAAGCTTTGCAGGAATTGATTTTCACTTCCCTGCAGGGCGGGAGCCAGGCGCTGCATGGCACAGGCGAAAAGAAATGCCAGAAACAGCCCCCAAACCACGCCGCAGAAAAGTCCCAAAAAGCGATTGGAAAAATTCAGCACCGGCAGCCTGGCAACCAGGTTGAACGCACGCTCCAAAACACGGATCAGAACCGACGCCAAAACAAACAGGAGCACAAACGCCACTACCCCGGAAAGCACGGCGGAAATCGGGCTTACAATGCCTGTCGCCACCTTTTCGGCAAGGCTTCCCTCTCCTGCCGAAAGCACCAGACTCCTCACCGATTCACTGTCTGTTCCGAAACGGGCCAGAACCTCCGAAACCGATTCCGGCAAAGCGGCAAAATCCAGCTCGCTGACGGTTTTCTGCGCGGCGCTTTCCACAGCGCTTAAAAACTGTTTGACAAGAGCGGAACGGAAAATACGTTCATCCAAAAACACTGCCAGCGGACGTTCCAAAAGAAACGCCGTGAAAAAGGCGATCAGAGAACCGAAAAAGTTGAAAAACGTTTTTACGAGTCCTCTTTTTTTCCCGATCCAGGCTGCCGCCAGGACGATCCCGACAATCAAAATATCGCAAATCAGATTCATTTTTTCCTCCCTACTCCAATATCAAAACCTGTGCGGCCTGATCCGAACAAAGCACCGCTGTGTTCGACGACAGCATTTCAAACTGCGCATAGTCGCCGTTGATTTCAAAAACCCGGGTCTCCACACCGTTTTCAAGGCAGTAGAACTCATTGCGTGTCAGGATATAGATATTATCGCCAAAAGTTTTCATATCTAAGATCTGAACGGAAAAATTCAGAGAATTGATCTCATTGGCGTCCACGTCGAAAACGCGCACCTTATAGTTCACGCCGACCAGCAATTCGTTTTCCGCCACGGCGCTGACGGTTTCCCCGAGGGTGAAAAGATCGATCGAATCCTGATCAAAAAGCGCTTCCTTCGTGATCTCTCCCTCCCGGATATTTCGAAGCGCCCGGTCGCTTAAAAGCAAAACGCTTTTTCGTTTGGGCAGCAGCGCAATCGGCAATTCTTCCGATAAGGGAATGGCGTAGTCGGCTTCGTTTTTCCC
The DNA here is from genome assembly GCA_947589595.1 of uncultured Clostridia bacterium. Classification (GTDB taxonomy): domain Bacteria; phylum Bacillota; class Clostridia; order Oscillospirales; family SIG627; genus RGIG5579. Next base: position 17,064 of record CANQBV010000013.1, on the reverse strand, counting down.
GATCTGCAGGGCGGTCAGCTCACTGATCAGATCGCCGTTTTCGGCACGGACGGTGCTGACAAGGATTTTATCATCGGGAGCAATGGCGCAATCTGTGATAAATTTATCGACAGACAGCCATTTATATACCTGCTCGAAATCGTTGTTATACACCAAAAGCGCGGCGTGATAGGATTTTTCCGCCGTTGCCACGCAAATCAACCCGTTGTCGTTGGCAGCAACGCTCTGAATGATATAGCTGAACGATTCTTCATGCAGAAGGGAAAAGGAATTGTAGATCTTCAGATAATATCCGCCCAGATCGTAAACAACGAGATATTTCCCGCCTGCCACGATAATGGGGTTGGACATGCTGAACGAGTCGGACATCGTGATATTGCCGGCTGAGTCGAACAGCGTGATCCCACCGTTGTTGGCCACGGCAAGGTCGCCGTGATAAATGGCAAAACGGTTGTTGGAATCCGCATCGTAATAAATGGTGGAGCCTTCCGATGCGCCGGAAAAGCCGTTTTCAAAATCAATATATTTCACCAGATAACGAATATTCTCCGGCGTGATTTCGTTTTTAAACGCCACCAGGCCGAACAAGACAAAAATGATAAAAAAGACCAGCGTTATCCACTTATAGCGGCGATAGGTATTTGCTTTTTCATCGAAAAAATTCGGTTGTGTTTTTTCGCTTCCGTTCATAACGCTGCTCCTTTCGTTTACTCATAAAATACGTTCTGCAGATAAAGCCCGCAGGCCGGCGCCGTCACGCCGGCAAAGTTCCGGTCTTTTTTTGCTAAAATTTCCGGGATCGGTAAAAGATCCTTTCCGAAGTTGCGCTCGATCAGGGTTCCCGCCATAATGCGCACCATGTGGTACAAAAAGCCGTTTCCGGCGACGGTGAGTGAAACAAGATCGCCTTTTTGCTGCAGGTCCAATGAAAAAACAGTGCGCACGGTGCTTTTGATATCGGACCCGGCCGCCATAAATGAGGAAAAATCGTGCTCACCGAGGAAGGCCTGCGCTTCCCGGCGCATTTTTTCCACATCCAGTTTTCGGGGAATCCGCGCCGCGCGGTTTTCATAAAACGGGTGACGCAGCGGGGAATTAAAAATATCGTAGCGATAAATTTTCCCGGTACAGTCAAAACGGGCGTGAAAGCCGGACTCGGCTTCTTCGCAGGAAAGCGCCGCCACGGAATCCGGCAAAAGCGGATTCAGCGCCATGGGCAGCCGCTCGGCGGGAAAGGATTTTGCCGCGTCGAAATGGCAAACAAATTCTTCGGCGTGTACGCCGGCGTCGGTACGGCTGCAGCCCACAGCCGAAATCGGTTCTTCGAAAAGCCGGGAGAGGGCTTCATTCAGCGTTCCCTGCACGGTGCGGGCATTCTGCTGAACCTGCCAGCCGTGAAAGTCCGTTCCCAAAAAGGCAAGCTTTAATCGAAAACGCGGCATTAAAGCACCCCAAACGGCAGCGGGATCTGGTTGAAAGCAAAGACCGCCGTTAATATAAAGAGGGAAACCAGAAGCCCTGCCACGTCTTTCGCGTGGAGTTTCAGTTGGTTCATACGCGTCCGCCCCCCGCCGCCGGTATAGCAGCGGCATTCCATGGCGGTGGCAAGCTCGGTCGCCCGGCGGAACGCGGAAACAAACAGCGGAATGAGCACCGGGATCAGCGCTTTGGCGCGCTGCAGGACGTTCCCGCTTTCAAAATCGGCGCCGCGGGCCTTTTGCGCATTGATGATTTTTTCCGTTTCTTCCACTAAAGTCGGTACAAAGCGCAGCGCCAGCGACATCATCATAGCAAATTCATGCACCGGCACGCGGATCTTTTTTAAGGGGGAAAGAAGGCTTTCCAGCGCGTCTGTCAGCTCCATGGGCGTGGTGGTGTAGGAAAGCAAAACACTTGTTCCCAACACCAGCGAAACGATACGCACCACCATAAACAGTGCCCGCCAGAGTCCTTCGGCGTAGATATGAATGAACCCGAATTGCACGAGCAAAGCCTCGCCCTTTGTCCAGAAAATATTGATAAAGGCGGTGAAGATCGCAATCACCATGATCGGCTTCAGCCCCCGCAGCAAAACGCCGAGCCGGAGCCTGGAAACGGCGATCATCACCCCGAGCAGCACCACAAGATAGGCAAAGGAAACAAGATTGGCGGCAAAAAACGTGACCACCACAAAAAGCAGCATCAAAATGATCTTAATCCGCGGATCGAGCCGGTGAAAGAAAGAATTCCCGGGAAAATACTGCCCTAAGGTAACGTCTTTGAGCAACTTACATCCCGCCTTTCCATTGAGTGCAGATCTCCATGACCGCGTCCTCCACCGTGTGCACACCGGGAGAAACCGGCACGCCCTTTTGCTGCAAAAGAATCATCAGTCGGGTGATCTGCGGCAATTCCAGACCGGCCTGACGGATCAATTCCGCGTTTTCAAAAATATGCCCCACGGTATCGACCGCAAAAACTTCGCCGTTTTTCATAATGACGATCTCATCGGCGTAGCGCGCCATATCCTCCATGCTGTGGGAAATTAAGATCACGGTCTTCTTTTTTTCGCGCTGATAGGAGCGAAGGCCGCCGAAAATCTCTTCCCTGCCGCCGGGATCCAGCCCTGCCGCCGGTTCATCGAGCACCAAAATCTCAGGATCCATGGCCATCACCCCGGCGATGGCGACGCGCCTTTTCTGCCCGCCCGAAAGCTCGAAGGGCGATTTTGAAAGCTGATCCTCCGTCACGCCGGTGAAGCGACAGGCCTCTGCTGTGAGCGCGCGGATCTCCTCCTCGCTTTTGCCCAGATTTTTCGGGCCGAAGGCAATGTCCTTTTCCACGGTTTCTTCAAACAATTGGTATTCGGGATATTGAAACACCAGTCCCACCCGCGCACGAATCCCGGCAAGCTTGCCCTTTTCGGCGGCAATATCCTCACCGTCCAGCAGCACGCGCCCGGCAGTGGGGCGCAGAATGCCGTTCATCAATTGCGCCAGGGTGGATTTTCCGGAGCCGGTATGCCCGATCAGGCCGATAATTTTTCCCTCCGGAAAGGTGAGATTGATCTTTTTGAGCGCCTCTTTTTCAAACGGAGTATCGGCGCCGTAAAGATACGAAACGTTTTCAAATTGCAGTACAGCCATTTTTCCTTGCCTTGAATAATTTTACGATCCATTCCGCCGCTTCTTCCTCATCCATCACGCCTTCGGGGAAGGAGACGGCGCCGGAAAGAGCCGGATCCTCTGAAAGCAAATGCAAAAGCTCCGTTACCTGCGGAACGTCCAGCCCAATACTGTGCAGGAAGGACACCTGTGAAAAGATCTCTCGCGGGGTTCCGTCCCGGACAATGCTACCCTGATCCATCACGACGACGCGATCCGCCATAGCAGCTTCGTTCATGAAGTGGGTGATGATCACCACGGTTATGTTTTCTTCGCGGTTAAGTTTCCGGATGGTCTGCATGATCTCTGCCCGCCCCTGCGGGTCGAGCATGGAGGTGGATTCATCGAAAAGAATACATTCCGGCTTCATCGCGAGGATCCCGGCAATGGCAACTCGCTGCTTCTGCCCGCCGGAAAGCTTGTGCGGGGCGTGCTTTTTGAACGCCGTCATATTGACAATCTCAAGCGCGCGATCCACGCGCTTGCGGATCTCAGCAGGATCGATCCCCAGATTTTCGGGGCCGAAAGCGATATCTTCCTCTACAATATTGGAAACAAGCTGATTATCCGGATTTTGGAACACCATGCCGACTTTTTTGCGAATCGGGATGAGGTTTTCATCCTCGGCGGTATCCATCCCCTCCACCAAAACACGCCCGGAATTCGGCACTAAAATGCCGTTCAAAAGCTTTGCCAGCGTGGATTTTCCGCTGCCGTTGCGCCCCAAAATAGCTACAAAGCTGCCGCGCTCTACGGAAAAATTGATGTTTTTGACCGCGGCGTTTTTTTCATCTATATTCTCGGTGTCATAGCAAAAACTTACGTTTTCGCATTGAATCATCGGCATTTGTTTCTACCTTTCTGTTCTGCCGTTCGCTTTTTCCCAGCGGGTGGCAAAGCCGCAGGGGAGCGTCATCCCGGTTTGGGTCACTTTTAAGCCGATCTCATCGCAGGTGATGCTGCCGCCGTGCTTTTTTACAATTTCCTCATGCAGCAAATACGCGATCGCGCCGCCCGAAAGTCCGGTGGTATAGGAATTGACCAGGAAAAAAAGCGGATCGGGCGAGAGAATCTTAACGGCTTCGGCGATCAGTTCATGAATATTTTCTTCCAGGCGCCACATTTCCCCCTTCGGGCCACGGCCATAGGAGGGCGGGTCCATGAGGATGGCGTCGTAAGTATTGCCGCGGCGCGCTTCGCGCTGCACAAATTTCAGGCAATCATCTACCAAATATCGGCAGGGGCTTGTTTCCATACCGGAAAGACGCATGTTTTCTTTCGCTAAATTGACCATATTCTTCGCGGCGTCCACATGGACCACATTCGCACCGGCGCAGGCGGCGGCAAGCGTGGCGCCGCCGGTATAGGCAAATAAATTCAAAACCCGAACGTTCCCCTTTTCTGCCATGCGCCTGCGGCAAAGGGCGTCGATCCATTTCCAATTTACCGCCTGCTCCGGGAATACGCCGGTGTGCTTGAAGCCCATAGGCTTCACGCAGAAGGTATAGCCGCCGATTTGGCAGCGCCAGCTTTCCGGCAGGGTGTTTTCATTCCAGTGCCCGCCGCCGGTGGCAGCGCGGGAATACGAGGCGTCCGCCGTTTTCCAGGCGGGGTGACGGCGCAGGTTTTTCCACACGACCTGCGGATCGGGACGGATGAGAACAAACTTTCCCCACCGTTCCAGACGCTGACCGTCGGAACAATCCAAAAGCTCGTAATCGCCCAAATTCTCACTGCACCACATCAGAGATCCTCCACGGTGAGCTGAGCGGCGCTCTGCGGCTGTGCCAGCCCCAGGTGCCGATAAGCGCCGGCAGTCACGCAGCGGCCGCGCGGCGTGCGGGAAAGAAAGCCGATCTGCATGAGATACGGTTCATAAACGTCCTCAATGGTGACGGCCTCTTCGCCGATCGTAGCGGCAAGCGTTTCCAGTCCGACGGGGCCGCCGCCGTAGTTTTGAATGATCGAGGTCAGGATCTGGCGGTCGGTCTGGTCGAGTCCCAATTCATCGATTTCCAATTGATCCAGCGCGACTCCGGCGATTTGGTGATCGATCACGCCGTTGCCCTTGACCTGCGCGTAATCGCGCACACGGCGCAGCACCCGGTTGGCGATACGCGGCGTACCGCGGCTTCGCCGAGCAATTTCGAAAGCGCCTTCTTTTTCGATCGGAATCCCCAAAATGCCCGCCGAGCGGGAAACAATGCGCGCCAATTCCTCATACGTGTACATTTCCAACCGGAACGAATGGCCGAATCGGTCGCGCAGCGGCGAGGAAAGCGCCCCGGAACGGGTGGTGGCGCCGATGAGGGTAAATTTTTCCAGCGGGATCTGAATGGAGTGGGCGCCTTGCCCCTGCCCCATCATGATATCGATCACAAAGTCTTCCATGGCGGAATAGAGAATTTCTTCGATCGCACGGGAAAGACGGTGAATTTCATCGATAAAAAGCACATCCCCTGCCGAAAGCTGGGAAAGGATGGCGGCCAGATCGCCGGCCTTTTCGATCGCCGGGCCGGAGGTCACTTTAATATTCGCGCCCATTTCATTGGCAATCACGTGGGAAAGCGTGGTTTTGCCCAGTCCGGGCGGGCCGTAGAGCAAAATATGCTCGAGCGGTTCCCCGCGCAGCTTTGCCGCTTCAATGGAAACACTCAGAAGCGATTTGATTTTTTCCTGCCCGGTATAGTCCGCCAAAATTTTCGGGCGCAGCGACAATTCCTCCGTCCCCATGGGATCGAGATCCTGCGGGGTGAAGGAAGCGCTGACAATGCGGTTTTCAAAATCGGGTTCAAATTCTTCGGTCATGGTCTATTTTTCTCCCATGGATTTGAGCGCAAGACGGATCAGATCCTGCAGATTCTTTGCCTGCGGCGCCGCTTTCTGCACGGCGGCAGCGGCGTCTTTGGGGGTATAGCCCAGCACAATGAGCGCGTTGACCGCTTCGGTGCGGTCGAGTCCGCCGCTCTCTGCGGCAGCCCCCGGCGCCGGCACAGCAGCTGACGGCGTGTTTTTTGCAAGCTTATCTTTTAATTCCAGTATCACCTTCTGCGCGGTTTTCAAGCCGATACCTTTGGCCGTGGCAATGGTCTTGGCGTCCCCCGAAAGGATGCAGAGAGACAGTTCCTCTACGCTCAATACCGATAAAATGCTGACAGCGGCCTTGGGGCCGACCCCGTCCACACCAATCAGCAGCGTGAAAAGATTTTTTTCTTCGGGTGTGGCGAAGCCGAAAAGTTCCATGGCGTCTTCCCGCACGGCAAGATAGGTATAGGCGGTCACGGTTTCGTTTCCCTTTTTGGCAAAAGCGGCAAGCGATTTGTCGGAACAGGCGAGCTGAAAGGCAACGCCGCCCGCTTCCACCACACAGAAATTCTGCGCCGCAACAACGATTTTTCCCGTAATGGAATAAAACATTTATTTTCCTCCCGTGGTTTTGGCGATAGCGAGCGTGGAAATCGACGCTAATTTGGAAAAGGTGCGGTAGGAATGGCAAACGGCAATAGCAAGCGCATCCGCCGCGTCGTCCGGCTTCGGGATGCCGGGCAGCTTGAAGAGAACGCGCATCATTTCCTGCACCTGGTATTTTTCGGCGCGGCCGTAGCCGGTCACAGACTGTTTGACCTGCAGGGGCGTGTATTCAAAGATCGGCAAGCTCTTTTGGTGTGCCGCCAAAAGGATTACTCCGCGCGCCTGCGCCACATTGATAAAGGTTTTTTGGTTTGAGTGGTAAAAAAGTTCTTCAATGGCAAGAGCTTCGGGCATATAGGTATCGATCAGCTTCAGAACAGACGCATAGACGCGCTCCAACCGGCATTCCACATTTTGCCCTTTGGCGGTTTCGATGACGCCGCAGTTGATGTATTTGAACTTTTTATTGTCATACTCGCAGACGCCGAAACCCGTGGTAGCAATGCCCGGGTCGATTCCTAAAACCGTCATTTTCCTCTTAACCTGCCTTTATCTGGACACAGATATATAATATCACTATATTTTACCATGAAAAGCTGATAAAGTCAATCGAGCAAGGCAGGATTTCAAAGATTTTTTCCGCGCGCTTTTTTCCCTCCGTTTTTTTGCGGAATTTTTCCCGTTTTTTTGCGGAAAGCCTTGACACTTTGAGCCGGGCGTGCTAAAATTACACGATTGGAAACAAAACCAAAAAAAGCAAAGGAGAAAACAAATATGCCATTAGTTGATACCCGAGAAATGTTTGAAAAAGCCTACAAAGGCGGCTATGCCATCGGCGCTTTCAATGTGAACAACATGGAAATCGTACAGGGCATTACCGAAGCCTGCGCAGAAGAAAAAGCGCCGGTGATCCTCCAGGTTTCCAAAGGCGCCAGAGCCTATGCCAACCACAATTACCTGGTGAAGCTTGTGGAAGCCGCAATCCTGTGCAACCCCGATCTGCCGATCGCGCTGCACCTGGACCACGGTCCCGATTTTGAAACCTGCAAATCCTGCATCGACGGCGGTTTCACCTCCGTTATGATCGACGCTTCCTCCAAGCCCTTTGAAGAGAATATTGAAATCACCAAAAAGGTCGTGGAATATGCGCACGCACACGGCGTGGTGGTAGAAGCCGAGCTCGGTACGCTCGCCGGAATTGAAGACGACGTGAAAGTCGCCGCCGGCGCCGCTTCCTACACCCGTCCCGAAGAAGTGGAAGAATTCGTTTCCAGAACCGGGTGCGACTCTCTTGCCATTGCGATCGGTACCTCCCACGGCGCTTACAAATTCACCAAGGATCAGTGCACGGTGAACGAAAAAGGCGTTCTTGTTCCCCCGCCCCTGCGTTTCGACGTTCTGCATGAATGCGAAAAACGCCTGCCCGGCTTCCCGATTGTGCTGCACGGTTCTTCCTCCGTTCCGCAGGAATATGTGAAGATGGTCAACGAACACGGCGGCAAAATGCCCGACGCCGTCGGCATTCCGGAAGAACAGCTCCGCGAAGCTGCCAGAAGCGCCGTCTGCAAGATCAACATTGACTCCGACCTGCGCCTTGCCATGACCGGTACGATTCGCGCTTTCTTTGAAGAGCACCCCGACAAGTTCGATCCGCGCGAATATCTCAAGCCCGCCAGAGCCAATATCAAGGAACTGGTTCGCCACAAGCTGGTCGACGTGCTCGGCTGCGCCGGCAAAGCGTAATCGCTTTTTTCCATCTGACCCCGCGTGGTGCGGGGTCAGATTTTTTTATTCCCTGTCGATCAAAAAGCGCCGTGCTTTCGCACGGCGCTTTTTGATCTGACGATTTAGAATTTTAAAAGATTGATAAAGAGGCCACCCTGAACCGTGCGCGCGTGAAAGCCTCTTTCCAGCGGACGCGAGGTGAAATACCAGTCGGTAAAGGGCGTGCGATCCGGGGTATCGCACAGGAAATCCCACATATGATCGACAATCATATTGAAATATTCCGGATCGTCTTTCAGAACCGTAGACCACATTTGCCAGTCGCTTTTGGTATAATCGGCACGGTTATCCAACGGCAGGCCGTAGCGGTTGAATTTCGTTTTATAATAGGCGACTTCCTTGTCGTACACTTCCTGAGAAAAGAGCCCCAGCCCCAAGAGTCGATCCCAAACCATGTTGTATTTCACGCTCCAGGTGCCGTCCTGGTCAAAGGCCAGCTTGTAGTGGTCGCCGGCAGGATCCAGCGCGTTCTTTTCCCATTCTGCGGCCATGGCTTTGGCGATCTTTTCGTACTTTTCGCCCTCCTCGGTCCGGCCGGTATCCTTGAGCAGCTTTCCGAAAACGGCGACGCCGCAGATACCTTTGATGGAAAGGTTGCAGTTGTGCGCCAGGTGCCCGGCAAAGTCGTCTGTACAAAGCTGATTATCGGGATCGTAGCCGATCTTCACCAGGTAATCCGCCCACTGGCGGAGAATGGTTTCATGCTTCAGGAAATAATCGAAGCGCTTTTCGGCATAGCAGACGCCTGCCACACACAGCAGCATGTTGCCGCATTCTTCGACCGGCATTTGCTTGATAAACGGGTCGCGCGTGGTTTTGCGATGGCGGAGATAAAAGCCGTAGGCCTGCGCGTTGCAGCAGGGATAGGTGCCCACGTCGTGCGGGGCGAATTCATAGAGCCAAAGGCCTTTTTCGATCATTTTGAAAATGGGATTGAGCATGCCCTCCACCAGCTCCGGCGCGTAGGCCAAAAACAGCGGTACGGAGGGATACGTCACGTCCACGGTGGCGGCGCAGCCGTTGGAGAAATTCTCCTTGGAAACGAATTGCAGTTCCCCATCGTGCCAGGTCAGCTTATGCCCGGCGATCACCTGGCGGTACACAAGCGAAACAATATCGGCATAGCGGGGCGAAAGGGCGTTTGCACGCGCCAGAAGCTCGTCCTCGAAAGCGGCGACCTTTTTCATGATCTCCTCGTATTCGTCCAGCGAGCGACGCATAAGACGATTAAAATCATCGCCGTTCTTTTTCCAGTACGCGTCGATCTTTTCACCAAAATATTCGAGCGATTTGACGTCGTCATAGCAGAGGACGATCTTGTTTTCATAAGGCTCGCCGCCAAGCTCGATGATCTCGTCCAGCGCAATGGTGGGATAATACTCGTCCAGGCGCATTTTTTCGTAGTTCGGGTACCACTCCAGCCCGTAGGTCTGCGGACGCGGTGCGGGCAAGTGGAAAGAATTCATGCCGAATTTCAAATCGTTGTGAGCCTGGTGGATCTTATGCAGAAAATAGTGCAGGCCCAGAACGTCCTGCGCCATATGCGGCGCGATCACATGGAAGGAGCCCCATTCAATGCGATGGTCGTCCTCGCAGCGCTGCAGCATTTTATCCGTGCCGCTGGAAACGTAGGTCGAAAGCGTATCGTTGCCGAAAAATACTTCCTGGCTGCCGTTATTGACGCAGAATTCGCCGGAAAAGCCAAAGTAGAGCTGCAATTTATGTTCTTTTCCGTCCAGAGCGGTCAGGCGATAGGTCACGTAGCTGGCCGGGCGGGAAAGCAGCATCAGATCGTTCAAAAGCAAGGGAGAGGTGAATTTCAATTCCAAACGGATCTTTTCGTTTTCAAAGGTGTAGATCGTCGTCATGGGACGAATTTCACAATTCACCTGCGGAAGCTTCGGATAGCCCGAGGAATAGAAATCGTTCACCGGCTGCGCTTTTCCCAGAAATTCATAGAGTTCCTCGTCAATCGAAAGGATGCCGATCATATATTGTCTCATGCCCGTCCAGTGGCGGGTGGTATCGTCCGTAAGCTGGGTGGCAAAGCTCCAATTGCTGAACATCGGGTCATGCGTAACCAGCGGAACGGCCGGCGCTCGAAATTTCTTTTTGTTCATAGTCTTTCTCCTTCGTTTTTTTAAGTTCTCAGGCATAAATTATTTATTTTGATAACCCGGTCAAGTATAGCATTCTTTTTTGCTCATTGCAAGGGTTTTGCAAAATTTGTTTCGAAAAAAAGCAAAATTTTGCACAAAAGAAGAAAAGGGACTTTAATATTTCATAAACAGGCGAAAGCCTTTGGCGGCAGTTTTATAGACGACGCCTTCCATTTTGCTTTTCACGTTTTGCAGCTCCTTGCGGATCTCGATTCCCTGCGGGCAGTGCTTTTCGCATTTGCCGCAGCCGATGCAGTTGGAAGCGGCAGTGGAATCCTTACGGAGCGCGGTACACATAAAATAATCCTTCATGCCGGAAAACCAGCCCTCGGAATAGCGGCGGTTATACGCCGAAAATACGCCGGGAATATCCACCTTCTGCGGGCACGGCATACAATAGCGGCAGCCGGTGCAGCCCACCTTCATGGCGCCGCCTATGGCCTTGACCACATCGGAAAGAAGCCCAAATTCCGCTTCGCCGAATTCTCCTACCTGCGCCTCCGAAGCCGCACGGGTGTTTTCCTGCACCATTTCCAGCGAATTCATGCCGGAAAGCACGCAGGTCACCTCCGGCTGATTCCAGAGCCAGCGGAACGCCCATTCCGCGGGGCTGCGCTTAACGGGATATTCTTCAAACAATTTTACCGCCGATTTCGGCAGGTTTTTCACAAGTCGCCCGCCGCGAAGCGGTTCCATGATCATGACCGGCAGCCCTTTGGAGGAAGCATAATGAAGCCCGGTCGCGCCGGCTTGGGAATGCTCGTCCAGGTAGTTATACTGGATCATGCAGAAATCCCAGTCGTAAGCGTCCACAAGGCGGCAAAAGGTATCGCTGTTGCCGTGGTAGGAAAAACCCACCTGCCGGATGGCGCCGCTTTTCTTTTTCTCCTCCAGCCACTCCACGATCCCGAGCGCCTTGAGACGCTCCCAGGTTTTGTCGTCGGTGAGCATATGCATGAGATAAAAATCCACGTAATCCGTTTGCAGGCGCTTCAATTCCTCGGAGAAGAATTTTTCCATGCTGTCGGAATTTTTCAGCATATAATGCGGCAATTTCGTGGCAATATGGACTTTTTCACGGATTTTATTTTTGGCGAGAATCTCCCCCAGTGCGCTTTCGCTGCCGGGATAAATATACGCCGTATCGAAATAATTGACGCCTGCTTCATAGGCCGCCAAAATTTCTTCCTCGGTCTTTTTCAGATTCACGCCGGTCACCCCCTGCGTGAAACGCATGCAGCCGTACCCCAGCACCGAAATGGGATTCCCGTATTTATCTTTGCGGTATTGCATGAAAAGGCTCTCTCTTTCTTTATAAAATCATTTGCTCGATAAACGCACGGCTTTTGACCGTCATTTCCACCCAGGCGGGGCGAAATCCGCTTTTGACAGCGTTGCGCGCAGATTTGACGTTGCACCACGCGCAGCAATAAAACGGCACTTTTCCATGCTTGAGAATCTCCAAAGCCAGTCGACTTGTCAGAGCCGAAGCGATTCCCTTTCGGCGATAAGCGGGCAATACGTCCACCCCGATCTGCCACATGGAATCGCAATCCGCCGAGCAGCCGGCAAGTCCAACCAAGGTATCGCCGTCATAAGCGCCGACCCCCAAAACATCAAGCTCCTTACGCTTTTCGCAAAGCGCGTTGCTCCAGGCCGGGGTGTAGTACCCGGCAAAGTCCGGCTGATAAAGAATTCTCATTTCAAAATCGCAGGACAAAGGCTTTAAAAAGCTCAGATCCGGCAAAAAATACTCCGCCATAAAACAAACCCGCAGGTCATGTGCAGAGAAAGCATCGTTCAGCACCTGCAGATTCGGCGTTTCCATACAGTGCTCCGCCGGATATTTTTCGATATAGTCCCTGACGATCGTTTCATAGCGGCTATCGATGGAAGCCACGATATTGTTGCCGTAGGACACCAGATTGCACACAAACGGCAGCTCCAAATATTTTCGCGCGCCCGGGTTAGCGGCGGAAGAAACGATTACCGGATGCGCTCTGTCAAAATCCTCTGCCCGGCAATTCAGATCGATCGCCGATTGCCTTTTGGCAATTTCCCAAATTTTTTGATTGTCCATCCATTCCCCTTGCCGCTTGTTACTTTTGTTCCCTTTTGTGCTGCCAATGGATTTCGATCGGCCCGATCGCTAAAACGAGCGGCTTTTTTTCATCTTTCTCTTTCGGCTTGTTTTTCGTCCAAAGAAAATGGGGCAAGAACAGCAGCGCCGGAAAAATCAGCCCGACGCAGAAAAATCCAAAGTGCATAAACTTCTCCGGAAACTAAGCCGCCAGCAAAAGCGTGCCGACGCCGATCAGAACGCAGCCGAAAAACGATTTTACAGTAAATTTTTCGTGCAGAAACACAAATGCCATCACAAGTGTAAGCACCACGCTCAATTTATCGATCGGCACTACCTTGGAGGCGTCGCCCAGCTGCAGGGCCTTATAATAGCAGAGCCACGAAGCGCCGGTAGCAAGCCCCGATAAAATGAGAAACAACCAACTTTTTCGGCTGATCTCCAGAATGCCGTTTTGCGTGTTGGTCAAAAAAACCATTCCCCAAGCCATAACCAAAACAACCACAGTGCGAATCGCCGTGGCGAGATTGGAATTCACGCCGTCGATACCGATTTTTGCTAAAATCGAAGTAGCCGCCGCAAAAAGCGCGGACAAAAGCGCCAAGATCAGCCACATTTCCTCTATCCCTCCGCTCGCTTATTTCTTTTCCAAATAGGCAAAAACGCCGCTGAACAGGAAAAAAACACCTGCGATCATAAGCCATTCCTGATAGTGGGAGGCCGTGCGCGCGATTTCAAAAACGCCTCGCAGGAAGCTGCTCACAGTAACGGTGGCGACTCCGGCGTGATAAAGATTGGCCGAGATCCGCTTTTGCCGGGGAATGCGGGGAAAACGCCAAAACAAAATACCGGGGATCAGCCCTAAAACAAGCGGCCACAAAAACAAAAAAGTCATATAAGGAGAGCGCACCCCGTGGGAAAAACGATCGTAAACCAAAAAAACGATCAGGCAAAAGACCGTAACGAAAGCATAAATTTTAATCCCCGCAGAGAGGCGCTCTTTTTTCTTATTTTCCGATGTAGACAATGTCGCTGACACTCCTCTCTACCAATTTCTCACCGTTGAAATTCGGTTTGTTGACGATTTCTCCCATAAAACACATGGTGGCGGAATCACCGCCGTCCAGGTTATAAGCGTTTTGGCAGTTTAATTCCTGCATGACCTGCGCCAATTGGAACAGGGAAAGACCCACGCTTTCTTCCGTGCGCCCGTCCGACACCACAAACACATAGTGGAGCGGTTCGATTTCGCCGATCGCCGTACGGGGATTGCCGTTCCATTCCAGGTCGACCTTGCTGTTTTCACCAACGGTAATCGCGCCTTCCCGGATCAGCCCCGGCCCAAAGGAAAAGATCTGCTCTGCACCGGCTTTTACCAGTTCTTCGGCGTCGACCTCGGTTTCATCGATGATCTCAAAATGCCCGTCCTGATAAATGACCAGATCCTCATACTTTGCACCGCGCTGCGGGAAATCCCGGTAAAGATAGCCGTTGCGCATGACGTAACCGCGCTCGCGGAACCCGTAATAATCGCCGTTGATCGCCAGAATCGCATGGTAAGTTCTGGCCATGGACGAGGTTTTCTGCATAACATTTCGTCCGAAGGCGCCGTTTGCCAATCCGGCTTTCAGAAAAGAAGGATCCTTCAGCACTACGTCCGCAACGTAGATCTGTGTGTCGAAACGCTCCCACACGGAAATGTTGATCGCAACGTTTTCGCTGACATAGCTGTTTTCCGTAATCACAGCGTCCTCCTCCACAGGATTCTCTCCCTCCGGAGGCGGATCGACCGTAACGATTTTTTTCGGAAGCACAAAAGCATCCAACAAAATAAAAACAGCAAACGCCGTCAGCAATATCCCATAGACGATCGGCCATAGGTTGACGCGGCGCTCTTTGGTATCTTTCATTTTCTGCTCCTTTTGGTCGCTGCCGGAAATGGTTTCGACAGCCTGATAAAATCTTATTTACGGCGCTGTAATATCGATCACGACATATTCTGAAATCGCGCCGGTTTTAAACGGAATTGCCCAGCCGGAAATCCCGGAAGTTACAACGAACACGGTGTTTTCCCGCTGCTCTGCCCCGTAAACACGGTCATTGGCGCCGATGGCAAGCCCAATAGGCCCCACCGGAAAAATATGTCCGCCGTGCGTATGGCCGGAAAGGACAAGATCGACCCCTGCCGCCGCTTCCGCGGCATAGTCGTTCGGCTGATGATCCAGGAGGATGCTGTATTTCGAAGGATCCAAATCCGCAGTAAGCGCCTGCGCGGTCTGTCTGCCGGAGAAAGAACGGTCTTCCCTACCGATCAGATAAAAGCGGTCGTCGATGAGAACGCTTTCATCTTCTAAAATCGTCACCTGGTTTTTTGTCAGCTCCGCCCGCAGCTCCTGCGCGCTGAAGTCGCGGGTGTTAAAATATCCTTCATCGTGATTTCCGAACACAAAATACACACCGTAGGTGGTTTGCAGCGTACCGAGGGCGCGGCAAGCCTCGACCATATCCTGTTTTTCGGTATCGTCATCCACAAAATCTCCAACGACCACCACAAGGTCGGGGTTGGTTTGCTGGAGGCGCTCCATCTGCCGGGCGAAATCCGCCCCCTTCAGGGTAATGCCCAAATGCGCATCGGCGATTGCCGCTACACGCAGTGAGGAGGCTCCGAGCTCTTTTTCGGTGGAAAACGCATAGTTTGTTTGAAAAACGTGATGTGCAAAAAACCAGCCGGTCCCCAGGTAAACTGTGGTGATCAAAAGCGCCGCGATTCCCTGAAAATAGAAGCGACAGGTTTTTTTGCCGATCTTTCGAACCAGAAAGCCCGCAAAATCGCAAACAAGCCAGAACACCGTCAGGTGCAGCATGACAACAACCGAGGAGGTCACGTTGATCAAGGTAAAGAAAGCCGCTATCGCCGCCGGTATGGCAAAAGCGATAACCCATGACCACGCTCTATGCCGCTCTGCCAATCGGCGCAGAAACCGGAACCTGTGAAAGCGAAACACCAGATAAACCGCCCCTGCTGCCAACAGAACCAAAAACAAAGCCGCTGCCACAAAAAACATTTTGATCCTCCGCTTGTTTCCTGCAATTTTGCTTATTTGACGCTGTTTTTTATTATACCAATTTTATCCTGCAAAATCAATGGGCGGGCTCAAAAAAATGCACGGCTCAAAAAAAATGCGCCGAAACTTCATTTCGGCGCATTTTTTATTCCGAATTTTGGTTCAGGAAAGCGCGGTCAGCTTTCCAAAGACAGCGTACCTGGCATTGTTGAATTCATAAGAGCAGGTAGAGAGGGTGACTATATGATCTTCCTCGGTCACGGAAACATCGGACGCAAAGGACGACTGCTCTCTCAATTCCCGCAAAATCGTTTTCCATTCTTCCGCTCCGCCGAAGTTCGGATTGTAAACGTCTGAATTCGACTGAATAACCGCTCCGGCAAACAGTTCGATCTTATAGTCGCCGTCCGGCGTCAAATAATACAGAACCGGATGCTCGTCGTAATAGCTCTGCTCCTTATATTTGACCAGGGTGCGGAACATGGTGCCGTTTTTCATATTATGCCCGTAAATAATATGGTTCTGACTCGTTCCCAAAGCCGGGCAGCGATAATCGGCAAACAGGGTTCCGCTGCCAAGGTAGTTGCCGTTCAGGTCCCGGTGCAGGTACTCTTCGTTGTCGTGGGACTGTACCACGGGATAATGGATCGGCGTGCCCTCGCAGTAAAGCCAACCGATGACGTCGCTGTTTTCCTGCAAAAGCGCTGCAAAATCCACCTGGATCGGCGCCGATTCTGTTTTTTCCTGCTCCGTCAAGGGCTCGTTTTCCGCGGTCTGCTCCGTAGCCGGCTCTGGGTTCTGCGGATTCTGCGAAACATACCGATTCTGCAGGTCATGATAAAGATTGTCCGCCTGCCGGTAACGATACAGGGTAATACTGATCTGAACCGCCGAATACACAAACACTGCCGCCAATACCACGCAGATCGTATAATAAACCTTTTTTTTCAAAACTCCTCCTTCTCTTGCCCGATTCAACACCGGGGTTCGATTCCGATTTGTTTTTTTATATCATAACATTCAGCGCTTCGATCTGTCAAGGCGCTAACATCACCGGTTTCTATTGTTGCGTGATACGTGTTAAGAAAAGGAAAAATGGGGCTGTTTCAATTGAATTCCTGCAACAACCGCCGTATCAAGCCAAAGTGAAAGGGCTTGCCGCCCGCAAATTCGCAGGCAGCAAGCCCTCTCGGCAGCTTGAACAATTCTTACTTCAAAATATGATCTAACTTTTTGGGGCTCCTACACTGCGGCCCTTTTTGGCCTTTTTTAAGATTGGCCGCCGGTCGCGGTGCCCGCCGCTTCTATTGCTTTGAGATAGTTATTCAGCGCCGTACGGGCAGAGCTCAGGCGCTGTTCGTAGAGGGAAGTCAGCGTATCGTATTTGGCGTCGGAGCCGACAGCCCCATTCTTGTTACCGC
>CANQBV010000012.1 GCA_947589595.1 uncultured Clostridia bacterium | reverse complement strand
TTGGAGGGAATCATCATGGGCACTCGCTGCGGCTCCATCGACCCGGCGATCGTGCCGCTGATCATGAAAAAAGAAAACCTTACGCCGGATGAAATGGATACCGTGATGAATAAAAAGAGCGGCATTCTGGGCGTGACCGGCGGCGTGACCTCCGATAATCGCGATATCGAGCAGGGCGCCAAAGAGGGCAATAAGCGCTATCAGCTGGTCGAAGCCATGCTCTGCCACCAGCTTACCAAATACATCGGTGGCTTTGCCGCGGCGATGGGCGGTGTGGACGCGATCGTCTTTACCGGCGGTATCGGCGAAAACAATCCGCATTACCGTGCCCGCGTGGCGAAAAAACTGGCCTTTCTGGGCGTGAAGATCAACGAAGAAGTCAACGACGCTGCCAAGCGCAACGGCAAGGAAGTGGATATTTCCGCTCCCGACGCGGCGGTGAAAATGCTGGTCATTCCCACCAACGAGGAACTGATGATCGCCAAAGACACCTTCGCCCTCTGCCGGTAAATCCGAATCAAACCAAAAGGAGCTTGCTTTGGCAACGCCGGAATAAGGAAGTAATTATGAAAGGAATCCGGTGCAGTACCGTTTCAGGTACTGCACCGGATTTTTTGTGAATCGCCATAATCGTTCATTTTTTCGGATGGCATGAATTGCTCATAGGACAACCGGCGCATCCGCATCCACAGGAAGATTTTCCTTTCTTCCTGTTACAAATCATACCGACGATTATAGATCCGACTACAGCAATCAGCACCACACAGAGTAGAATCGTTGCGATGTTTTCAGAAATCCATGCAAGCATTTTGATCCCTCCTGATTTTGTATAAACGCTATTTTTTAATTTTTACGGTTTTTGTCAACTTAGTAGACTCTTTATAAGGCTTAAACAGCATATACAACATAAAGGAAAGAACAGCGATGGCAGCAATCAAACCGACTACGTTGAGATTGCCGGTGAAAGCTGAGCCAAACTGATAAATCATCAGTGAAACAGCATAGGCGAATACGCACTGATAACCAATCGCAAACCAAGTCCACTTAGCAGAGTTCATCTCACGTTTGATTGCCCCAATTGCTGCGAAACAAGGCGCACAAAGCAGATTGAACACCAAGAATGCGTATGCCGCAAGCTGTGTCATACTCTCAAAGTCGAGAACGCCAAACACACCAACCACTTCCTCTTTTGCAACAAGTCCCATGATGGTAGCAATCGTTGCTTTGATGTTGCCGAAGCCCAACGGTGCGAATATCCAACACAGAGCATTGCCGATCATACCAAGAACGCTGCTTTCAAGTTCCATTTCGGTGCTAAATGTAAACGCTCCATCCATGATGCCAAAGCAAGAGCCTGCCCAAATCAGGATAGAGGAAAGCAGGATAATGGTGCCGGCCTTTTTTATGAAAGACCAACCGCGTTCCCACATGGAGCGAAGGACGTTTCCGACAGTCGGCCAGTGATAGGCAGGAAGCTCCATAACAAAGGGAGCAGGCTCACCCGCAAATATTTTGGTCTTTTTTAACGTGATACCGGAAATAATAATGGCGGCAATACCGATAAAATATGCGCTCGGCGCAACCCACCAGGCATCTCTGAACAGCGCGGAGGCAATGAGGGCGATAATAGGCAGCTTGGCTCCACAAGGAATAAAGGTTGTAGTCATGATTGTCATACGGCGGTCACGCTCGTTTTCAATGGTACGAGACGCCATGATTCCGGGAACACCGCAGCCGGTGCCGATGAGCATTGGGATGAAGGATTTTCCGGAAAGACCGAACTTGCGGAAGATACGGTCCAGAACAAAGGCAATACGGGACATATATCCGCAGGCTTCCAAAAAAGCAAGAAAAATAAAAAGTACAAACATTTGCGGAACAAATCCGAGAACAGCACCGACGCCTCCGACGATACCGTCAACCAACAGACCATTCAGCCATTCGGGAGTGCCCGCTGCGTCCAGACCGTTTTGTACCAGTACGGGGATTCCGGGAACCCATACGCCGTATTCAGACGGATCCGGCACCCCTTCTGCTTCTTCGCCGAGTGCGGCGTCATAGATAGAGGCAATATCATAGCCTTCTTCCGCCAAAGAATCTGCGAAAGTGCCATAGGCTTCATCGAAAGCTCCGAAGTCCTCATCGGCAATTGCAGACTGAATATCCTCTGCACCAACAACCCCTTGCTTTGCGGCGGCGTCCACAAGATCGATCATTTCATCCGTCCAAACGTTTTCGCCTGCATAGTCGGTCATGGCGTCGTCATAGGCGGAAGAGCCAATACCGAACAGATGCCATCCGTCGCCGAACAAGCCGTCGTTTGTCCAGTCCGTTACATAAGTGCCAACGGTAGAAACGGAAATGTAGTATACAAGGAACATGATGACGGCAAAGATGGGAAGCGCAGCAAAGCGGTTGGTAACGACCCTGTCGATTTTATCGGAAATCGTGAGCTTGCCGACAGACTTCTTTTTATAACAGCCTTTGATGACCTCGCCGATATAGACGTACCGTTCATTGGTAATAATGGATTCCGCATCATCATCCAGTTCGTTTTCGGCCGCTTTGATATCCGTTTCAATATGGTCAAGTATAGATTGATCCAATTTCAGTTGTTCAAGTACTTTGTCGTCACGCTCAAAGAGCTTAATTGCATACCATCTCTGCTGTTCTTCCGGCATATGATGTACGGCTGCTTCCTCAATATGTGCGATTGCGTGCTCAACCGTTCCTGAGAAAGTGTGCATCGGCACTGTTTTGCCGTTATTCGCAGCAGCAATAGCCGCCTCAGCAGCTTCTGCAATACCTGTGCCTTTCAGAGCGGAGATTTCAACCACCTTGCAGCCCAAAGCCCGGGACAGCTCGGTTATATTGATCTTATCGCCGCTTTTCCTGACAACGTCCATCATGTTGATCGCGATGACCACAGGAATTCCAAGCTCTGTAAGCTGGGTGGTGAGATACAAATTTCTCTCCAAATTGGTGCCGTCGATAATATTTAAGATCGCATCAGGTCGCTCGTTGATCAGATAATTTCTTGCTACAACTTCCTCCAATGTGTAAGGAGAAAGAGAATAGATTCCGGGAAGGTCGGTGATGATGACGCCGTCATGCTTTTTCAGTTTGCCTTCCTTTTTTTCCACTGTAACACCCGGCCAGTTACCGACAAACTGGTTGGAGCCGGTCAACGCATTAAACAGGGTTGTTTTGCCGCAATTCGGGTTTCCCGCAAGAGCAATTCGTAAGTTCATGGGTTTGTTCCTCTCTTTCTTGATTAGCGTATGCTAACTGCGATGTCAAATAATAGGGGAGCGTTCTCCCCGAAGATCATTTGCTTTTTTTACTCGACTTCGATCATTTCCGCATCCGCTTTGCGAAGTGACAGCTCATAGCCACGAACAGTCACTTCAATCGGATCGCCGAGAGGCGCAACCTTACGGATCTGTACCTCTACGCCTTTTGTCAGCCCCATATCCATGATACGCCGCTTGACAGCTCCTTCGCCGTGGAGCTTTACAACCTTGACCGTATCGCCGATATTTGTCTGCCGCAGGGTCTTCATTTCTGTTTCCCTCCTTGAAATTTGATTTTTTTAAGTGCAACAGCCACAGAAAATCAGATCATAATTTTCTGCGCCAGTTCTTTACTGATTGCAATGCGCGATTCCTTGATATTTACAATTACATTTCCGCCAATGGTGTTAATGATTGTGACAACGCCTCCCACGACAAAGCCAAGGTTTTCAAGATGGGCTTTGACCTCTTGTTTCCCGCCGATTTTCCGGATGATATTCTCTTCGCCGACTTCTGCAAATGTAAGCGGCATCATTTTTGACCCTCCTTTCACGGATACGATATATAGTTAGTGCCAGCTAACCGGTGACTCAAAATGTAAGTTAGTGGCAGCTAACCAATAACTTGAAATATAAGTTAGCCCTCGCTAACCAAATAGTATTATACTCATTTGATTTCGGTTTGTCAATAGGTTTTTTGAAATTTTTTTGTTCTTTTTTTTATTTCTGCAAGCTTTTTTGCGTGGCTCCGCCCCGTGTCCTGCGAGGAAACTTTTCGGGAAAAGCTTCCTTGATCTTCCAAAGCTTTCAAAAGGAAAGGAAGAAATCATGGGGGACCGATCGCTTCTTTCATTTTTGTTCGGAAGGTTTTGAGAATGTTCAAGGAACTTTTTTTAAGTGGGGGCAGCGTCCCACATTCCTATTTATAATATTGCTTCCGGCAAAAGAGCACGCGGGCGGTCAAAGAAAAGAGCAGCGCGAAAAGCAGTAAATACCCCAGAGAAAAAAGAGCGGACCCGGTCATTTCTTCCAGCGCTGTGGGAAAAAGCGCATGGGAAAGAGAAAAGTGCGGAAACGGTAAAAGCAGAGTCCACTTTTCCGAAAAAGAGCCAAGCTCGAGCCCGGTCAAAATAACCGGAGAAGCCAGATACAGAACCGGCGGTACGATCAGCCCCAGTGGCTTTTTCGGAATCCAGATAGAGAAAAGCAGCGCCAGAGCCGCCAAAAAGAACACTACCAAAAAACGGCTCAAAAGGGAGAGCGCGCAATAGAGCGCAAAGGGCAGGATTCGGATCTCGCCCCAAAAAACCACAAAGGAAACCGTACTTTTCGGAAACGCCAGCACCGTCCCCAAAAGCAGCTCCGCATAGAGCAATAGGAAACAGCCAGCCAGCGCACACAATAAAACCCGGACTTTGGCAGAAAAAACGGCTTTTTTGGGTACAGGAGCGGAAAACAAAAAGCCAATACTGCCGCTTTGGAGCTCTTCGGCAAACAGAGAATATAGGAAAACCACCAAAAACAGCAAAAGGAAAAACTCCGCCGATTGCGCCGGCAGCCGCACACTGCGATTTCCAAAATAGGAAAAATCAACAAGCCCGTTTGCAAGCTGCGTTTTTAAAATCAGAGAGCGCTTTTGCAAAAGCGCTTCCGTCTTTTCGTTAAGGGGCGTGGAACCGGTCGTATCGTGGTAAAAATCCGCACCGGAAGCCAGGCTTTTTTCAATCCGCTCCTTTTCATTCAGCGTGTTCTGGAGAGCAAAGTGGATCCCCGCGCCCTGCGGATCGTACTGCGCCAAATAGGCAAGCCTTTCCAGCTCCCACTCTTTTTCCTGAGAGGAGAGGTCGCTGTCAGCTTCGACCTTTTCCTTCTGAAAATCCAAATACAGACCGTAATCTTTCTTCTGCATGATTTCCAAATACTGCTCATTTTCCGCCAGCAGGCGTTCTTTTTCCGCTAAGCTTTCGGAGTCGCTTGCTTCTTCATACAGCGAGAGATTTACCCGGTTCCAGGCATAGACGGAAGCGGTTTCGGAAAGATAGGAAAAATCCCAAATCGGCAGCTCGTAAACCAGCGCCGCTTCAAAAAACAAAACCTCCTGCCGCGCCCAGTAGATCTGGTCGTACAGGCTATCGTCCGCGTTTTCCTCCAAAAGCCGCCGCTCCAGCGAAATTTGTTTGCGATAGGAGGATTGGTACATTTCCTCCAGGTCTTGCCGGTCTTCTTCCGAAAGCTGCGTGGAAGGCGGCGCGGAATCGGGAATCGCCGCCGCGCGCAGCACGATCGTGGTCAGCGGCGCGGCAAAAAGAAAAAAGAAAAACAGCAGCAAAAGTCCCTGTCGCCGCCGCAGCTTCTGCCATTCCAGAGAAAAAAGACGCGCCTTCATCCTTCCTTCCCCCGTATCACCGTAAGAAAAAGCTCTTCCGGCGATTTATCTTCGCCTTTTTTCCATTCCCGGGCAAGCTTTCCCTCGTGCAAAAAGCCGATCCGGTCGCAAAAAAGCTCCATTTCACGCAGTGAGTGCCCGGCCAGGAAAACCGCGCTGTCCTTTGCTTTTTCCGCTAAAAGCAGCTCGCGCAGCGTCAGGATTCCCTCGGGATCCAGTCCCTGCATGGGCTCGTCCAAAACAAGCACCGAGGGCGCTTTCAGCAGGGTCATGGCGATCCCCAGGCGTTTTTTCATGCCAAAGGAATAGCGCCGGGTTTTCCGTTCCAGTTCCTTTCCCAGCCCGCAGATTTTTTTTGCGCGGGCAAGCGAAGATTCGTCTTTGCCGTAAAGCGCGGCTGCCAAAGTCAGGTTTTCCGCTCCTGTCAGGTGCGGGTAAAACAGCGCTTCCTCCGGCATTCCGGCAATTTGTTCCAGGGCTTTTTCACGCTCTGTACACAGGTCGGCTCCGGCAACAAAAACCGCGCCCGCCGGCGGTGTGTGCAGCCCCAGAAGCAGACGGATCAGCGTGCTTTTGCCGCTGCCGTTTTTTCCGGCAAGGCCGTAAATTTCGCCCCGCCGCAGCGAAAGGGAAAGCTTTTGCAGCACTTCCTTTTTTCCGTAGGAAAAGGAAAGGGAAGTGACAGACAGAATTTCATCCATATTCAAAATTCTAATTCCAGCCCGATCGGACAGTGATCGCTTCCCAGGATCTCCGGGAAAATTTTGCTGTCCTTCAGGGCGTTTTTTATATTTTCGGATACCACAAAATAATCAATGCGCCACCCGATATTCCGGGCGCGGGCGTTCATGCGGTAGCTCCACCAGGTATAGGCGTCGGTTTTTTCGGGGTAAAAATAACGGTACGAATCCACAAAACCCGCTTCCAGAAGCTCGGTGAATTTTCCGCGTTCCTCATAGGAAAAGCCGGGGTTGCCGACGTTGGTTTTCGGGTTTTTCAAATCGATCTCCTGGTGCGCCACGTTCAAATCGCCGCACAGCACCACGCCCTTTTTTTCTTTGAGGGCGCAAAGGTAGGCGCGCAGGTCGTCTTCATATTTCATGCGGTAGGAAAGGCGCTTGAGCTCCGGCTGGGCGTTGGGGGTATAGGAATTGACCAGGTAAAATTCCGGGAATTCCAGAGTCACCAGGCGCCCTTCCTCGCTGTATTTGCCGTCGATCCCGTAAAAGACGTTCTGCGGTTCTTTTTTCGAGAAAATAATGGTTCCGGAATAGCCCTTTTTTTCGGCAGAGTTCCAAAACTGGTGATACCCGGGTGAAAGTACGTCCGCCTGCCCCTCCTGCATTTTACTTTCCTGTATGGAAAAAAGATCGGCGTTTGACTCTTTAAAAAAATCCCAAAAGCCTTTTTGAATACAAGCGCGCAGTCCGTTGACGTTCCAGGAAATCAGTTTCATGGGCTTTTCCCCCTTTTTTTGAATTCTATACAAATTATACTTGTAAGGACGAAAAAAGTCAATTTTCTTTTCCCGAATGCGACAAATTTTGCAGTTTTCCCTTGCTATGCTAAAGGCAAAGTTGAAGGGAAAGGAAGTTTTTTATGAAAACGCAAAGCGCCTTTAAAAACGGCGAATATATTGTGCGCATTTCGGGCGATATCGATCACCACACCACTCTCGGGATCCGGGAGGAGATCGACGCGGGGCTTGTGACGAACAAACCGAAACGACTAATTTTGGATCTTTCGGAGACCGATTTTATGGATTCCTCCGGCTTAGGACTGATCTTGGGACGCCTGAGAAAATGTACCGAAGCCCAGATTGGCTTTGTACTGGTCAATCCCCGGCCGCCGGTGATCAAAATTCTTCGCCTGGCGGGCGTGGAAAAAATGCTGGATATCAGAATACTGTGAGGAAAAGAAATGAAAACACTGAAAAACAAAGCCAAAACACAATTTTTAGCGCTTTCGGAAAACGAAAGCTTTGCCCGCATTTTCACCGCCGGCTTCGTACGGAACCTGGGTGTGACGCCTTCGCTTTTAGCGGATATCAAAACTGTGGTCAGCGAGGCGGTGACCAACGCTATCGTGCACGGCTACCGGGGCCGGGATGCGGAAAGCAGCCTTGTCTTTCTGGAACTGAAATATTACAGCGATAAAACGCTGATCATCACCGTTACAGACCGCGGCTGCGGGATTCCGGATATCGAAGAAGCCATGCAGCCCTTTTTTACTACCGACGCCGAGGGGGAACGTAGCGGCATGGGTCTGCCGATCATGGACGCCTTTTCGGATTCGCTCCGCCTTACTTCCTCTCCCAAAGGCACGCGCGTGACCATGAAGAAAAAGCTTTTATGACCCCGTACGTCAACGATTCCGAAACCCTTTCCCGCGCCAAGAACGGCGACAAAGGCGCTCTGGAGCAAATCGTCTCCACCAATTTGGGCCTGGTCAAAAGCATTGCGGCGCGCTTTGTGGGGCGGGGCTGCGAATTTGAAGATCTGATGCAGCTCGGCACGATCGGTATGATCAAAGCCGTATATGGCTTTGAAGCGGAAAAAAACTGTCGCTTCACGACCTATGCCGTGCCGCTGATCTACGGGGAAATCAAGCGCTTTCTGCGAGACGACGGTTGGATCAAAATTTCCCGCGAGGCCAAAAAACAGGCGGCGGATATTTTCCGTTTCAGCGAGGAATACGAAAAAAAACACGGCGCCGCCCCTACCTTGCAGGAGATCGGCGCCGCGCTGGGTTTGGGCGAGGAGGAAATGGTCTTCGCCATGGAAGCCTCCCGCCCGCAGATCTCACTCTATGAAAAAGATGAAGAAACCGGCTTTTCGCCCGAAAATATCATTGGCAACGACCCGATCGAGGATGAGGTCACGCGCCTGGCGCTGAAGGAAGCGCTGGATACCCTTTTGCCGGAGGAGCGAAAGCTGATTACGCTGCGCTATGAAAAATATTTGACCCAGGAACAAACCGCGCGCATCCTGGGGGTAACGCAGGTCAAGGTTTCCCGCGAGGAGAAAAAGATCCTCCAGAAGCTGCGCGCCTTTTTCGCCGTTACGTAAAAGCAGTTCGGATCGAAAAGATCCGAACTGCTTTTGGTTTGGAGCGTTACTGAGGATCGGATTCTTTGAATTTTTTCAGAACCCGTACCGTTTCGTCAACGATCTGCTGGCCGCCCGTGGGGGAAACCACGTTGCAGAACAGAGAAGCGCTGTAGCCCTTGTTGGCCTTGCCGCGCTCGGTGGCAAGGTAGTTACCGCCCTCGTCGCCGGCAAGCTGAATCAAAAAGGTCTGCAAAAACGGACTTCTGGCCTGAATGCGATGCATGAAGTCCATATAAAGCTCAAAGCGGTTGGTGGCAAACGCCACGTCGCCAATGCGCAGCACGTGCATTTTCATCGGCAGGGTCGGATCGGTCTTCTGCAGCTCCCAGCGACCGATCGCGCGGGTGTTGCGGCTCTTAATGGAGTTGTAGCGGGATTTCGCCACGCGGATCTCCTCCGGCGTGCCGTTTTCGGGGATCTTGTCCTCCATGGCTTTGATATTCGCTTCGCACCACTCTTTTTCTTCGTCGGTAATGAAGCGGCGCTCGAGGGCTATCACTTCATTAACGTGCTGCACCGGCGCTTCGGTGTAGATCTCTTTTTTCGCCCAGGAATAGATTTCTTTCAGCGCGCAAAGGATCCGTTCGGCAATGTCGTAGCGCTCGGACATACATTTGTTATAAAGATCCTGCGTGCCCTGTTTTGCTTTTTTGAGATCGTAGGGCAGGTTGTATTTCAGCGCCATTCTCCGGGCCTGCGCCTGTTTGTAGTGCAGCGTTCTCGGCGAAAGATCGCCTGCGCACGCGCACT
This sequence comes from uncultured Clostridia bacterium, assembly GCA_947589595.1. Classification (GTDB taxonomy): domain Bacteria; phylum Bacillota; class Clostridia; order Oscillospirales; family SIG627; genus RGIG5579. The sequence continues at coordinate 37,227 of CANQBV010000012.1, read as the reverse complement.
GCGGCAAAACGAAAACGTCTTCGCCGAATTCCTTTTTCACGCCCTCGCGCACTTCGTTCCAGTAGTCGGCGGAAAGCTTGGTAAAGTGCTCGCTGATCTGGCTGGGGCAGGGAACGTTGATGATCATCCCCGTCAGCTTTTTGTTTTCATCGAAGGTGTAGAGCGCGTTCAGGTAGTGGTCGGCGCCCGCCTCGTAGTGGGAAAACTTGTCGTCGTTCGTGTTGCCGTACATCACGCCGTGCCCGTTCGGAGCCACGGGGTTGGCCTCCCCGCGCAGGGAAACGTCGTCCAGGTAAACCACGCGGCGGGAATGAGCGACCACGGCGTAGCCGTACCCAAAGGCAAAACCGCCTTTTTTGCGGGTCTCCCAGGCTTCGCAAATGGCCTCGGCCGCCATGTCGGTAAAGAATTCACGGTATTTGGCGCCGGGGTAAATTTCCGCGCCGTCCGGCGATTTGGCGGGCGTGTCGGCAATACAGCCGGCCGAGTGCGAGTGCGTCGCGCCCATGATGATATTGTCCGTCGGAATTTCCGGATTTTTGGCGTGCACCTTGTCCAGCGTGATGGCAATTACATTACCGCGCAGCACCACCACGTCGCAGGTGCAGAAAATCACGGCGTCCTGTCCCTCGCCGCCGTCCACGCACAGCGCGGTCACATAGAGCGGGTCGTGGATGCCTTCGGAGATGCGCATATACATCTGTCCGGGAATCGACACCGGCTTGTCGGTAGAAATTTCCCGCTTTGCCCATCCGATTTTGATTGGTTCCATTTTTTCTTTCCTTTCGTCGCATTTTTCGCTATCAAGTATATCACATTTGAGGAAGTTTTGCCAACAAATTTGAAAAAAACGGATAAAATCTTTCGTCTGCGCTCAAAATGGGGGAAAATTTTCGGTTGCGCCAAACCGAAACGCGCCTTTTCCGTACCATGACGCCGATTTCTTTTGGCAAAAAACTTGACAAGTTTTGCCTCTTTCGCTATAATACTAAAAGAAAGTTTTGGAAAGGAGTGTGCAAAAATGTTTGTAGCAGCGACCCGATTTTATTATTTCTTTACACCGGCGGACAGTTTGCACACGAAAGAGCCTTCCAGAGCCTGAATCTTTCGGCAAGCGTCCGCAATTCCTGTTTGCGCAAAATGCAAACCGGTTTGCGGCTTTTTTGTTATTTATCGGGAGTAAGAGGAAAAGATGATATCCAAAAAAATGCAGGCGCTCGGGGAAAAGGCCTCGGCGATCCGGGAAATTTTCGAATACGGCAGACGCCGCAAAGAAGAAATCGGCGCGGAAAACGTCTATGATTTTTCGCTGGGCAACCCCAGTATTCCTGCGCCGGAAAGCGTCACAGAGACGCTTTTAAAGCTCGTTGAAGAAAGGGAACCCTGCGCGCTGCACGGCTATACCTCCGCCGCCGGGGACGCCGGCGTGCGCGGCAGGATCGCGGCTTTTCTCCGGGAAAGCTTTGGCTTTGAGGCTGACCCGAACCTGATCTATATGACCTGCGGCGCCGCCGCCTCGCTCACCATCGCGCTCCACGCCATTGTCGAGCCGGGGGACGAGGTGATCGTGCTGGCTCCGTATTTTCCCGAATACCGCGTGTTTGCCGAAAAAGCGGGAGCAAAGGTTATAGAGGTACCGTGCCGCACCGGCGATTTTCAGATCGATCCGGCGGCAGTGGAAAAAGCCATTTCACCGAAAACAAAAGCGATTCTTGTCAATTCTCCCAATAACCCCACCGGCGCTGTTTACAGCGAAGCTTCTTTAAAAGAACTGGCGGCGGTTTTATATGAAAAACGCAAGGCCTTCGGCAGCACCGTTTTTCTCATTGCCGACGAACCCTACCGGGAACTGGTTTACGGGGACGTCAAGGTTCCGTTCCTGCCCTCTCTTTACGACGCGGCGCTTTTGTGCTATTCGTTCAGCAAATCCCTTTCGCTTCCGGGCGAGCGGATCGGGTATTTGGCGGTGTCGCCTCATTGCCCGGAGAAAAAAAGCGTTTTCGCCGCCGTCTGCGGCGCGGGCAGAAGCCTGGGATTTGTCTGCGCGCCCAGCCTTTTGCAATACACTGTGGCCGAAAATTTGGGCAAAACGGCAGATCTTTCCGAATACCGGGAAAACCGCGAACTGCTTTGCTCGGCGCTGCGGGAGATCGGCTATGAATTTTCTCCGCCGGACGGCGCGTTTTACCTGTTTGTCAAAAGCCTGGAGCCGGATGAAGCGGCCTTTTGCGAACGGGCGAAAAAATACGATCTTCTGCTGGTGCCAAGCGCTTCGTTTGGCTGCGCCGGCTATGTACGGATCTCGTACTGTGTGACGAAAAAACAAATTCTCGATTCTTTGCCGGCCTTCCGCGCCCTCTGGAACGAGTATCAGGAGAGTGAAACATGAAAAGCTTGGACGAGGCCAGAAGCGTCATCAACGAAATCGACCGCGAATTTGCCCGCCTGTTCGAAAAACGGATGCAGGCGGTGCGCGACGTGGCGGCCTATAAACAGGCGCACGGACTGCAGATTTTCGATCCTGCGCGTGAGGACGCCGTGATTCGCAAGAACTCCGCTCTGATCGAAGAAGAGGAGCTGCGTTCGTATTTCGTGCAGTTTTTAAATGCCAATATGAATATTTCAAAAGCCTTCCAAAGCCGCCTTTTAGAGGGCATGCGCGTGGCGTACAGCGGCACCGAAGGAGCGTTTGCCAAGCTGGCCGCGCGGAAAATTTTCCCCGAGGCCAATCTCGTCGCCTTTTCTTCCTTTTCCAAAGCGTACGAAGCCGTGGAAAACGGCGATTGCGACTGCGCGGTGCTGCCCATTGAAAACAGCCTCGGCGGCGAGGTCGGCAAGGTGCTGGATCTTTCTTTTTTCGGTTCGCTGTTTGTGAACGGCGTGTATGAGATCGAAGTGGTGCATCACCTCCTGGCGCTGCCCGGCGCGGATCCTGACAAAATCAAAACGGTGATCAGTCATCCGCAGGCGCTTTCCCAGTGCGACGCATACCTGACCCAAAAGGGCTATACCCTGCAGGAAGCGGAAAACACCGCGCTGGCGGCAAAGTACGTGGCCGAGCGGGGCGATCCCACCCTGGCCGCCGTTGCCAGCGAGGAAGCGGCGCTCGCCTTCGGGCTTCAAAAGCTTGAAAGCCATATTAACGACAAAGGCTCCAATACCACGCGCTTCGCCGTGTTTTCCCGTACCCGGAAAAACGTGGACCCGCGTGACCAGCGCTTCTTCATGCTCTTTACCGTGAAAAACGAAGCCGGTTCTCTGGCAAAGGCCATTTCCGAAATCGGCGAAGCCGGGTTCAACCTGCGCGCTTTAAAATCCCGTCCAACCAAGGATTTGAACTGGGAGTATTATTTCTTCCTCGAGGGCGAGGGAACCTTGTCCTCTCCCGCGGGCGAAAGCATGATGAAAGCTTTGCAATCCACTTGCCGCGATTTAAAAATCCTCGGCAGCTTTGAAAAAGACGTTTTGCTCTGAAAGGGAAGAGGCATGATCCAAGTCAAAACCAAAACCGGCTCCTACCCCATCTATTTGGAAAAGGGCGCGCTCGACCGGGCGGGGGAGCTTTTCAACCTTGACCGCCGCGTGCTCGTTCTGACCGACAGCGGCGTGCCGAAGGCCTATGCCGAAAAAGTGCTTTCTTTCTGCAAGAAAGGAGCCCTCTTCACCGTTCAAGAGGGAGAGGGCGCGAAGAGCTTTCCCGTCTATCAGGAAATCCTCTCGTTTCTGGTGGAAAAGGAATTTGACCGGCACGACTGCATCGTGGCCGTCGGCGGCGGCGTAGTCGGCGATTTAGCCGGCTTTGTGGCCTCCTCCTATATGCGGGGGATCGATTTTTACAACGTTCCCACCACCGTGCTTTCGCAGGTAGATTCTTCCATCGGCGGGAAAGTCGCCATCAATTTCGAGGGCTATAAAAATCTCGTCGGTGCGTTTTACCCGCCCATGGCGGTGTTGATCGATCCGAACGTTTTACAAACGCTTTCGCCTCGCCTCATTTCCTGCGGCCTTGCCGAGGCCGTCAAAATGGCGGCGTGCTTTGATAAGGATTTATTCGAGCGCTTTGAAACGGAAAAACTCGACGAACATTTCGAATCGCTGTTGGAAGGGGCGCTTCTCATCAAGCGGCGCGTGGTCGAGGAGGACGAAAAAGAAAACGGCCTTCGCAAGGTGCTGAATTTCGGCCATACCCTGGCACACGCCATTGAAAAGGAAAATGGCTTGGAAACGCTCTATCACGGCGAGTGCGTAGCGCTCGGCATGCTGCCTATGTGCAGCGAAAACGTGCGCGAACGGCTGAAAAAAGTGCTGCAAAAATTTGCCCTGCCGACTGAGTGGGACTGGCAGGTGGAGAAAGTCATTGCCGATATTCAGCACGACAAAAAGAAAATCGGCGATCAGATCACCATTATTTTTGTACCGGAGATCGGCCGCTTTGAAATGCAGACCGTTTCGTTTGCCGAGCTCAGGACCCGACTGGAAAGGAACCGCGGAAAATGAAAAACACCTTTGGTACCAGCATCACGCTTACTCTGTTCGGTGAAAGCCACGGAGCCATGATCGGCGCCGTTCTGGACGGGCTGGCTCCGGGGATCTCGATCTCGGAAGAAGAAATTGCGCACTTTCTTTCCCTGCGCCGCCCGCAGGGGGCGATTTCCACCGCCCGCTCGGAAAAGGATCCCTTTCAGCTTGTGAGCGGGGTGTACCGGGGCAAAACCACGGGAACGCCGCTTTGCATCCTGATCCCCAACGAGGACGCCCGTTCGGAGAGCTACCTTGAAAAAGCCGCGCTCGCCCGGCCCGGTCATGCGGATTTTACCGCGCATGAAAAATACCACGGCTTTGAAGACCCGCGCGGCGGCGGCCATTTTTCCGGCCGGATCACCGCGCCGCTCGTCGCGGCCGGGGCGATCCTTTCCTCCGCTCTGCAGAAAAAAGGCGTCCGTATCGGCACGCATATCGCCTCTTTGGCGGGAGTGAACGACCGCGGCTTTGAAAATCTTGAAAGCGATATCGCCGCCCTCCGACAAAAAGAATTTGCCGTTCTGGATGCCGAAAAAGAAAAAGAAATGACCGCCGCGATTCTGGCTGCGAAAGCAGACGGAGATTCCGTGGGGGGCGTTTTGGAAAGCTGCGTTGTCGGCATGCCCGCCGGAGTGGGCGAGGTGTGGTTCGACAGTGTGGAAAGCCTGCTCTCCCACGCCGTTTTCTCCATTCCCGCCGTCAAAGGCATTGAATTCGGCAAGGGCTTTGGCTTTGCCGTCATGCGCGGCAGCTCGGCGAACGATCCGTTTTGTATGGAAAACGGCAGGGTCCGTACCCTCACCAACCACAACGGCGGCATTAACGGCGGCATCACCAACGGCATGCCGATTTTGTTCCGCACGGTCATCAAGCCTACGCCCACCATTTTCCGTGAACAGCAAACCGTGGATTACGAGAAAAAAGAAAACGCCACGCTTGCCGCCAAAGGCCGGCACGATCCCTGTATCGTCCACCGTGCCCGTGTGGTGGTAGACAGCATCACAGCGTTGGTACTGGCGGATCTTTTGACCCAACGCTTCGGCACCGATTTTCTGGGAGAAACGAAATGAAGTACGGCTGCATCGGTGAAAAATTAGGGCATAGCTTTTCCAAAGAGATCCACGAAAGCTTTGCCCCCTATCCATACGAGCTTTGCGAGCTTGCGCCGGAGGAATTGCCTTCCTTTTTGCAGAAAAAAGAGTTCTGCGGCATCAACGTCACCATTCCCTATAAGGAAAAGGTCATCCCGTATTTAGATGAAATCGCGCCCGAGGCGGCCGCGATCGGCGCGGTGAACACCATTGTCAACCGGGGCGGCCGGCTCTGCGGCTTCAATACCGATTTTGCCGGCATGAAAGCGCTGCTGGCGAAAGAAAAGATTTCGCTGGAAAATAAAAAAGTTCTCATTCTCGGCACCGGCGGCACCTCCAAAACCGCAAAAGCGCTGACCATGCACCTGGGCGCACGGGCGGTGCTGCGCGTTTCCCGCAGCGCGCGGGAGGACGCGGTTTCCTACGAGGAAGCGCTTGCCGCTCACACTGACGCCGAGGTGATCCTCAATACCACCCCCTGCGGGATGTTCCCCAAGGCGGGGGTTTCTCCGATCGATCTTTCCGCCTTTTCCTGCCTTTCGGGCGTGGCGGACGCCATTTATAACCCGCTCTGTTCTCAGCTTGTGCTGGATGCCAAAGCGCGCGGGATTCCCGCCAGCGGCGGGCTGTATATGCTGGTGGCGCAGGCGGTGTTTGCCGCCGAGATCTTTCTGGATACCGAATTTCCGGGAAGCGAAATCGAGCGTATCTATCAAAGTCTTTTGAAAAAGAAACAAAATCTGGTGCTGATCGGGATGCCCGCCAGCGGCAAATCCACCCTCGGCAAAGCGGCGGCAGCCGCTTTGAACCGCTCCTTTTTCGATTCCGATGAGGCAGTGGAAGCAGCGGCGGGAAAGTCCATCCCTCGCATTTTTTCCGAAGAGGGCGAAAGTGGTTTCCGTGACCGCGAAAGCGCCCAGATCAAAGCGCTGTCTGAAAAACAGGGCATTGTTCTCGCCACCGGCGGCGGCGCTGTCCTGCGGGAGGAAAACAGAAAGGCGCTGCGCTCCAACGGCTTTTTGGTATTTCTGGATCGGCCGCTCTCCTTTTTGCAGGCGACCTCCGACCGGCCGCTTTCCTCCAACCGCGAGGATCTGGAAAAGCGCTACCGCGAACGGTACGACGTCTATTGCCGCACGGCGGATTTTCGCTTTTTAGCCGGAGAATCGGTTTCCGATAACGTCAACGCCATCCTAGAGGAATTTTTAAAATGAAACTACTGGTACTAAACGGCCCTAATTTAAATTTTCTCGGGATCCGCGAACCGGCGATTTACGGTTCGGGTACCTATGAGGATCTTTGCACTCTGATTCGCGCGCACGCCCGCAAACTCGGTGTCGAGGTGGAAATTTTCCAGTCCAACCACGAGGGCGATCTGGTGGACGCCATTCAGAACGCTTTCTATCAAAAGGTGGACGGCATCGTTTTCAATCCCGCCGCCTATACCCACACCAGTGTCGCCATTTTAGACGCGGTCAAGGCGGTGGGAATTCCCACCATTGAGGTGCATATTTCCAACGTTGCCGCGCGGGAGGAGTTCCGCCAAAAAAGCTTTGTGCGCGCCGCCTGCCGGAAAACCATTGCCGGAAAAGGCTTTCAGGGGTATCTGGAAGCCATGGATGAACTGGTTCATCCGAGGGGAAAAGCATGAATCTTCTTCTTTTTCCGTCCGTTGCCAAAGGCCGCGTTACGGCGCCGCCCTCCAAAAGCCTGGCGCACCGCGCGCTGATCTCCGCGGCGCTGGCAGAGGGGGAGAGCGTGCTTTCCGGCATTTCCGATTCCGAGGATATGAAGGCCACCATGGACTGCCTTTCGGCACTGGGCGCGGTATTTTCCTTTGAAAACGGCGCTCTGCGCGTGCGGGGGATCGCCGGGCAAAAAACGGAGATCCCACCGCTTTGCTGCCGGGAAAGCGGCAGTACCCTGCGCTTTCTGATCCCGCTGGCGCTTTTGCAGGGACGCAAGATCGAATTCCGTGGCGCGGAACGCTTGTTCGCGCGGAATATGAGTATTTACGAATCGCTCTGCCAGGAAAAGGGCTTTCTCTTTGATCTGGGAAAAGAGTCCCTTCGGGTCAGCGGTACGCTTTGCGGCGGAGAATACCACGTGCGGGGCGATGTTTCCAGCCAGTTTCTAACCGGCCTTTTCTTTGCCCTGCCGCTCTGCCGGGAGGACAGCCGCATTGTTTCCACCACCCGGCTTGAAAGCGCTTCGTATCTGGATCTGACGCGCCAGGTACTGGCGCATTTCGGCGTCCGCATTGAAAGGGAACGGGAAAACGTCTTTTTCATTCCCGGTTCGCAGCGCTATGTGCCCCAAAGCTATTCTGTCGAGGGGGATTATTCAAACGCCGCTTTTTTGGAGGCCTTTTCGCTTTTATCCGGTCAGGTGCAGGTAGACGGTCTTTCACCCCAAAGCCTGCAGGGGGACCGCGTTTATCGCCAATGGTTCCCTGAAATACAGCGTTCCCACCCCACGATTGATCTTGCCGACTGCCCGGATTTAGGACCGGTACTCATTGCGCTGGCGGCGCTGTTCCACGGCGCCGAATTTCAAAATACCCGGCGGCTGAAAATCAAAGAGAGTGACCGGGGTCGGGCCATGCAGGAGGAACTTTTAAAATGTGGCGTTTCGATCGATGTGCAGGAAAACAGTATTTCCGTACCGGCGGGCAAGAGAAAGCGCCCCACCGCACCGATTGATTCTCACAACGACCACCGCATCGCCATGGCGATGTCGCTTGTGCTTTCGCAAACCGGCGGGGAACTGCACGGCGCGGAATGTGTGAAAAAAAGCTTCCCGAATTATTGGGATGTGCTTGCAAATCTGCAGATCAAGGTAGAAAAATTATGAAACTCAATCAAAATCAGAACATCGAAATCCTGATCATCGGCTTAGGACTTTTGGGCGGGAGCTACGCCAAAGCCTTAAAGAAAAAGGGCTATACCGTCAAGGCCATTACCCGCAGTCAGTCCTCGATCGATTATGCGCTGGAAAACGGCATCATCGACGACGGCGCGGCGGAGATCCGCCCCGAGTGGATCCGGCAGGCAAGCCTTACGGTTTTCGGACTGTACCCGACCGTGCTGATCGATTGGGTCCGCCAAAACGGTCACCTTTTCCCCAAGGGGGCGGTTTTGACCGATGTAACAGGCGTAAAAAGCGGTATTGTGAATGAAGTGCAGGCACTTCTTCCCGCGGGCGTGGAATTCATCGCCTCCCACCCCATGGCCGGGCGCGAGGTCTACGGCGTGCAGAACAGCGACGATTCGATCTTCCACGGCGCCAACTATATTGTGGTTCCCACCGAAAAGAACACCGAGGAGGGCATTGCGCTCTGCAAGGAATTGGGCAGAGAGCTGGGCTTTTCCCGCATTTCGGTATTGACCCCCGAGGAACACGACGACATGATCGCTTTTCTCTCGCAGCTCACACACTGTATTGCCGTGTCGCTCATGTGCTGCAACGATAACGAAAACCTCGTCGCCTATACCGGGGATTCCTTCCGCGATTTAACCCGTATCGCCCGGATCAACGACGAAATGTGGAGCGAGCTCTTTTTATTAAATCAAAAGCCGCTGCTTTTGGAAATGAATCGTTTCCGCGAAAGCTTTGATGAACTCTACACCGCCATTCAGAACGGCGACCGTGAAAAAATACGCGCTCTCATGCGTCTTTCCACGCAGAGAAGAGCGAAGTTCGATAAGAAAGGATAACCATGGAATTCTTACGAAAGCTCCCCATTCCGCAGGAGATCAAAAAGCAATACCCCCTCAGCGCGGAAATGGAAAAACAGCACGATAAGCGGCGCGAGATGATCGAGCAGATCTTTCGCGGCGAATCTGATCTGTTTCTTCTCATTATCGGGCCCTGCTCGGCGGACAACCGCGAAGCGGTGCTGGAATATATTTCCCGTCTGCGCCGCGTACAGGATCAAGTGAAAGATAAAATCCTCATTGTTCCGCGCGTTTATACCAACAAACCCCGTACCACCGGTTCGGGGTATAAGGGAATGCTGCACCAGCCCAATCCCGAGGATAAGCCGGATATGCTCCGTGGGATCGTGGCCATCCGCGAGCTGCACCGTTCCGCACTGGCGGATTATGGCTTTACTTGTGCGGACGAAATGCTCTATCCCGAAAACGACCGCTACCTTTCCGACCTTTTGGCGTACACCGCGGTGGGCGCGCGCTCGGTGGAGAACCAGCAGCACCGCCTGACCGCCTCCGGCCTGGAAATTCCGGTGGGCATGAAAAATCCCACCAGCGGCGATATGACAATTTTGATGAATTCCATTTACGCCGCGCAGCACCCGCACACCTTCCTGTACCGCGGCTGGGAGGTGCAGAGCAGCGGCAATCCCTACGCCCACGCCATTCTGCGCGGCTATGTGGATTTTGCAGGGAGAACGGTTGCCAATTACCACTACGAAAACCTGGTCGCCCTGCACGAGCGCTATCAGGAAAGCAGTCTCCGGCATCCCGCCGTGATCATCGATACCAACCACGCCAATTCCGGTAAAAAATACCTCGAGCAGATCCGCATTGCCAAAGATGTGGTGTATAGCTACAATCACAATGCCGATCTCAGGCACATGATCAAAGGGCTGATGATCGAAAGCTACCTGGAGGACGGCGCGCAGGACGTGTGCGAACACGTGTTCGGAAAATCGATCACGGATCCGTGCTTAGGCTGGGAAAAGAGCGAAGCTTTGATCTATAAAATTGCCGATACTTTAGAATAAGGATGAAGTTTCGACGCATCAAAACTTTTGAAACAAAAAGAGACTTGCTTCTGCAAGTCTCTTTTGCTTTTTCTTTTGTCTGAAGAGTTCCATAAAACGGCCGGCGCCCCATAAACTATGTATGTTCCACAATGGCTTTCAGCTCGGCAAAATCGCGGATGCGGAAATCCACGGGGGTGGTTTCCTTGCCGGTATAGCCCTTCGGTGCGTAGTGGCAGCAGAGGATGCCGACGTCATGACCGCCTTTCATATCGCTGGTCATGGAGTCCCCGACAATGAGGATCTCGTTTTTAGCAAACGGCGGAATCCCGGCGAAAACCGCGTCAAAAAATTCGCGGCTCGGTTTTTCATAGCCGATTTCATCGGAAATAAAGGTGGCGTCGAAAATTTGATCCAGCCCGGTCACGGCAAGCTTTCTTTTTTGCGCATAGCGGGTGCCGTTGGTCACGGCGGCCTGAAAATAACGTCCTTGCCATGCCCGGATCACTTCCTCCGCCCCCTTGTGGAAAACCGCCGTCACGCCGAGTTCTTCCTGGTAGCGCAGGTTGAAAGCGTCGATTTCATGGAAGACGATTCCTTCCGCCCGGAAAAAATCGCGGAAGCGATTATACAGAACCTCCGGCTTGGTGGCTTCGCCGCGTTCCAGCTTTTCCCACCAGCAGCGGTTGATCACAGAGTAGCGAGAGAGCATTTCATCGCTGCATTCTCCCAAGCCGAAAATGCGGAAGCAGCGGCGGATGCCTTCTTTCTCCGAAGCCAGAAAATCCAGCACCGTGCCGTCAATATCCCAAAGAATGGCTTTGATCATAGGCTTCCTTTCTGCAAACACGGCGCTTACTTGCTGACGGTCGGATCCGGCGCTGTGGTCGGATCGGGCACGGGCGGGTCGGTTGTCGGCGGGATCGTTCCCGGCGGATCGGTGACGGATGGATCGGTCGTCGGCGGGTCGGTTGCGGGCGGATCGGTCGTCGGCGGATCCGTAGGCTTCGGCGGCCGTGTGGACGGCGGCTTGACGGTGATTTCCGGAACGGTTGTGCGCTTGGGCGGCGTTACGTCCGGGAAAACAAAGAGATCATCCTCTTCCTTGGTTTCGCTGCCATCGTGGCGGGTGACCGGTACTTTGACAATATAATCGCTCGAGGAAGGCGGAACGGCGCTTTCACGATCTCCGAAAACGCCCTGTACTTTATAAATCAGCTGCCAGCCCGCTTCGGGGGAATAGAGCGTCATAACACCGCCGGACATATCGGAAATGAAAGGAAAAGCGCAGGGAATCACTTCCACACCGCGCAGGTCAACGATGCCGTACAGTCCCTCCTCGTTCTGTACGACCGCCAGCCCTTCATAAAAAGGACTGCCGTTTGCATAGACAGGACTTGCGACCCAGGCGCCGTGTGCGTCATAATACCCGAATTTTGCGCCGTCTGTCAGCAAAAAGACGCCGTCCGAATAGCTGACCGCCGCATACCCCTGCGGAATGGAAAATTCTGTGCCGGAGGTCGTGATCACAGCCTCACGCAAGATTTCCTGGCCTTCGTCGTTCGTTTCCGCAAGGATTACACGCAAAAGCCCATTCTGGAAGTAAGAGAATCCCAATGCATCGATCCCTTCTGCCTCCGGTTTTACAAAACGCTTTCCGGCAAAGGCGATCTCGCCCTCGGCATTCCGGATGATCAGGTTATCTTCCGCATCGATCATCACGGCAAAGCCCTCGTTATAGGGAAAAGCGATCGGGTACTGCGGCTCGATCAGAACCTCCTGGGTTCTGCCGTTTTTATCTTCATAGCTTCCCTTGTAACCGTAAAGCCCGTTTTCCAAGATAAGCTGCATCCTGTCCGTTTCCGAAAACCAGTAGGGCGGGCAGTAGGCGTCGATTTTTTTGGAATCAAGATTGGCGTCAAAGATTGCCGCCGTCATTTGCTTGTCGGCCTGGTTAAAAATATAGTAGCTTCCGTCCTGCCCGCGGAAAACCGGGTTTCCGTCAGCGTCGCGGTCATAAAGCGGGGAAAAGGAGGCCGAATCGGCGAATTTTTCGTTATCGGGCAAAAGGAAATAGGCGGAACCATTCTCCTCCCGCTTTTCCAGAAAACCGGCAAACGGCAAATAAGACCCGTTTTTCCCTGAAAGAGAATCCAGCACCAAAGACTGCGTTTCCCATTCAAAGCGCGTGCCGGTAATCAGTCCGGCGCCGTTTTCTACGTCCCGAAAAGAATAGAGGCTTTTTAAAATATCGGTTCGGTAAGCCGGATAGTCGAAAAGCAAAACCTGCTCTTCCGTGGTTTGGGGCGCCTCTTTCTTGGAAAAATCGCGCCGCTGCAAAAAGGGCAGCGAAATTTTGCCCTGATTCCAAAAGACCAGAACAAATCCCATTGCCAGCAGGATCACTGCCGCCGCCGCTCTGCCGACGTTTCGTTTTACGGCGGGAGAAAGACGCACGCTTTTTGGCTTTCCGTTTTTCATTTCGACTCCCGTTTTTTCTAAAAAATGCCTTTACAAATTTAGTATAGCATTTTTAAGAAAAAAAGAAAAGCCCTTTCAGGAAAAAACGGCGGATATTTTTTCCCTGACTCCCTGTATCCATTCCAGTGTGCGGAAACGCAGTTCATACTCGCGCCCGTCTAATTCTACGGTTTTTATGTTTTCCTCGCTCATACCGCCGGCCAGGAGCGCGTCTTCCTTTTCTGTGGCGGAATCCAGGCACACCGGCGGAAACAGCACGCACCACCAGTTTTTTCCTTCGCCGCTGCCGATGCGGATCTGCAACGACAAGTAATTTCCGGCGGGCAGCGAAATGCCCTCGTAGTGGCGGGTAGGATAGTTTTCTTTTGAAAAATCAATTTCTGCGGGATAGTCATACCCTTCCTCGCGGATCACTTCCTCGGCAAGCGCCTTTATGGTTTTGCGTCCGGCGCGGATCTTCTTGGCGGCGTCCTGCATATCAGTACCCGCCAGTTCTTCCTTGGCGTATTCCAAAATCCGGTCGCGAACCTTCAGCTTCAGCGCCTGATCCTCGTCCGAGTCAGAATTGGCGATCACATGGATCCGGATCACCGAGGAATAAATTTCCTCTGCGCCGGCAATGGGAGAGAGTGCGAAAATACACAGCAGAGCCAGCCCCCAAAGGATTCCTAACCGTAAGTGTTCTTTTTTCATGGTATTTCTCCTTATAAGTAAAAAAGTCTTGCAATTTGCTTGCAAGACTATTTTTTCCGGGATTTCCCGGCTTTAATCAAAGGAGAGTGCAAAGAGTGGCAAAAATATTTTCGGATCGCAAAGCCTCCGCACAGTGCCGCGCGGCTAGTTCATTGGAAAAGAGAGCAAACACTGCCGCGCCTGAGCCGGTCATCATTGGCCTTTCGGCGCCGAAGACACGCATTATTTCTTTACATTCGGCAATTTCGGAGCGTTCTTTCAGCGAAACCGCTTCCAGGTCGTTGAATAGACTTTCCTGAATTTTTTGAAAATCACCTTGCTCCAAGGCGGCGATCATGCTTCCGGAGCCGGGAGCGTTTTGTGTGCGTTCCTCCTGATCAAAAAGGGAATACACCAGCGGGGTAGGAAGCCCGGCCGCGTTTTTGGCAACCACGACGAAAAGCGATTCTTTCCCGAAAAAGGGAATTTTCCGAAGCCTTTCTCCGATTCCCGCGCAGAACGCCGTGGCGCTATGCAGGCAAAACGGGACGTCCGCGCCCATTTCGGCGGCGATTCGGTTCAGATCGAGATCGGCAGGATAAAGCCGAGAAAGTCCGCGCAGCACTGCTGCTGCATCGGCGCTGCCGCCGCCCAGCCCCGCTTCCATGGGGATTTGTTTCTCCAGGTGCATTTTGACGCCGCCCGCGATCCCGGCCGTTGCAAAATACGCCTTCGCCGCTTTGCAGCAAAGATTTCGTTCATCGCAGGCCAGCACAGGATCTGTGCAGGAAAGCTCGATCCCGCGGGGGATTTTTTCCAGGGTCAGCGTATCGCACAGGGAAATTTTCTGCATCACGCTTTCAAGCTCGTGATAGCCGTCCGGACGGCGGCCGGTAATGCGCAGGGTGAGGTTGATTTTGGCGTAGGCTTTTTCGGTGATCATTTCTTTTCCGATTCTTTTTTCTTCTTTTTTTTCTTTTTGCCGAATTCGATTTTCTTTTCTTCACGGTTTATCAGCCGGACAATGTTTTCGTGGTGCATGGCAATGACAAAAAAGCAAATAAAGAGCGAAAACAGGGTGTAAATAATATTCGGCGTACGGACGTGAAAGGCATATACCACCAGCGGATAGAAAAAGGCGGCGGTAATGCTGGACGCGGAAATGATCCTGGTTGCCGCGAACATCAGCGCGAAAATCAACAGCAGCACCACAAAGACCAGCGGATCGATCAGCAGAATCGTAATGGCCGAAACAATAACGCCCTTGCCGCCGCGAAACCGGAAAAATACGGGAAAAACGTGCCCGACCATGCAAAGGAACCCGGCTACATATTGCCCTTTATCGCCCAGCACCAGGAAGCCGAGGATCACCGAAAGAAGCGCTTTTCCGACGTCGCCCAGCGCGGTATAGATCCCGGCTTTTTTGCCGAAGGTGCGGAACATATTGGTCATGCCGGCGTTGCCGGAGCCGTAATCGCGGATATCATAGCCATATCCTTTGCGGGAAATCAGGATCGCGGAATTGATCGATCCCAGTAAATACGCGGCGATCATGACAAAAAGGTATCCGCCAGCCAGAACAAGGAGCGCCGGCGTTCCCTGCATGCCGGAAAGCAGACGCGAAAGCAGCCCGTTTGCTAACTTCGGAAAGAGATAGGTCATTCTTCTCTGGTCCTTTCACGAATAATAAATTGGATCGGGGTGCCCTTAAACCCAAAGGTATCCCGCAGGCAATTCTCAATATAGCGCTGATAGGTAAAGTGAAAAAGCGGTTCGCTGTTGCAGAAAATCACAAATTTCGGCGGCTTTACGGAAACCTGCGTCATATAAAAGATTTTCAGGCGTCTGCCTTTATCGCTCGGAGGCTGCACGCGCGTGGTGGCGTCGTTGAGCATATCGTTGAGCATACCGGTGGAAATGCGGGTGGCCGCCTGCATATGCACGTAATT
The DNA here is from genome assembly GCA_947589595.1 of uncultured Clostridia bacterium. GTDB lineage: Bacteria > Bacillota > Clostridia > Oscillospirales > SIG627 > RGIG5579. Next base: position 21,790 of record CANQBV010000012.1, on the reverse strand, counting down.
GATATATTCATACAGCTTTTCCACGCGCTGCCCGGTTTTTGCGGAAATGAAAAGCAACGGCGCATATTGCATGAAGGGCAGAATATCATATACTTTTTTGGTGGCATTTTTTACGGAATCGTTGTCCTTGTCCGGCAGATCCCATTTGTTCATGGCAATGATGCACGCCTTGCCCGCTTCGTGCGCAATGCCCGCAATGGTAGCGTCGTGCGCGGTAATCCCCTCGAAAGCGTCGATCATAAGAATACACACGTCGCTCCGCTCCACGGCAAGCTTTGCCCGCAGCACGCTGTATTTTTCAATGCGGTTGTCGATCTTGCTGGCGCGGCGAATACCGGCGGTATCGATAAAAATAAATTTTCCGTATTGGTTTTCCACCATGGTGTCCACCGCATCGCGCGTGGTACCGGCAATGGGAGAAACGATTACGCGGTTTTCGCCCAAAAGGGCGTTGACCAAGGAGCTTTTCCCGGAGTTCGGTTTGCCGATGATCGCAACGCGTACGGCGTCCTCGTCTTCGTCCTCGTCCGTCTGCGGGCCGAGCAGCTCGACCGCCGTCTGCAGAATATCGCCCGAACCGGTGCCGTGAATGGAGGAGAGGGCGATCGGCCCATACTCCACGCCCAATTCGTAAAATTCATAAAATTCCGGTGGCAAAGCGCCAATGGTATCGACCTTGTTGACCGCCAGGATCACCGGCTTTTGACTGCGCTTTAAAATCTGGGCGATCTCGCGGTCCGCCGCGGTTACGCCGGCGTGCAGATCGGTCATAAACACGATCACGTCGGCGCTTTCCATTGCCAGCATGGCCTGGGTTTCAATATGCTCTAAAATTTCGTCGTGGCTGCCGGGTTCGATCCCGCCGGTATCGATCAGCACCAGCCTTCGGCCCGCCCAGTCGGTTTCGTTATAGATCCGGTCGCGCGTGACGCCCGGCGTATCGTCTACAATCGAAAGCCGATCGCCGCACACTTTATTAAAAAAAGTGCTTTTGCCGACGTTCGGCCTGCCTACGATGGCAATAACGGGTTTTGCCAATTCAGTTTCCCCCCGTAACAAGTTTTTTGATTTCGTCTAAAATTGCGACGCCGTTTTCCACGGGCACCACGGTACACCCGGCTTTTTCGGCAAATTCCTCCACCGTCATATCATCCAAAAACCGGTCGCGCTCATGCCGCAGCGAAACGGCCGGGAAAAACAGGGTATCGATCGCTTTTCCCTGAATCGCCTTTAAAATATCGCAGCCGCAAAGCAGTCCCGCCACCGTGACGCTTTCCCCGAAGAAATCGTTCTTCACGCCAATGACTTCCAATTTTACATTCGGGATCTGTTCGGATATTTTACCGCAGATCTTCCTCAGAAAGGCGAGCGCCGCCATACCGGTCGCCACCGTAATGCGCAGTTCTTTTCCCAAAAATTCCCGGATCTCGCCCGATTCTTCCAAATACGCCAGTTCGTCCAGAATTTCACTTTCCGTATTGCGCAAAAGTCCCACCCCGTTGTCCAGCTGGGGGTAGCCCTCATAGGCTTCTTCCTCCGGCAGGGGGAGGGAAGAAAGGACGTAAAATTCATCGGCGGCAAAGACTTTTCGCTCCCCGTATGCGGCAAGGTATTTTGCCGCGTAGCTTTCCACGGTTTTGATTACGCCTTTGGCGCTTTCGGCTTCGTAGGGCGCAAGCTCGTACAGCCCTTCGCGGTGGCGCGTCAGCCCTGCCGGAACCACGGCAATGCTGCGGATCGAGTCAAAAAAAGGCTCCAGGTCAGAAAAAGTGCGCTCCAGCTCCTTGCCGTCGTTGATCCCGCAGCAGGAAACGATTTGTAAATTGAGATCGATCCTTCCCTCGTGCAGAACGCGGATCTGATCGAGAATTTTCCCCGCGTTTTTATTGCCCAGCATTTTGCGGCGCAGTTCGGGATTCGTGGTGTGTACCGAAATATTGACCGGCGAAAGCCGCATTTTGACAATGCGGGAAAGTTCCTCGTCGGAAACATTGGTCAGGGTCACGTAATTGCCCATCAAAAAGGAAAGGCGGGTATCGTCGTCCTTAAAATATACCGTTTCGCGCATGCCGCAGGGGTTTTGGTCAATGAAGCAAAAAATGCAGCGATTGGCACAGCGCCGTTTCTGATCCATTAAAAAGGTTTCAAATTCCAGGCCGATATCGTCATAGCGGCTTTTGCGGATCTCAGTCTCAAATACCGTTTCCCCGCGCTTGCAGGAGAGGGTAATACGGGGCTCGGTAATGAAAAAACGGTAGTCCAGCACGTCCTTTACCGGGTGCGAATCAATGGCAAGGAGCTTATCTCCCGGCAAAATACCGGCCTTTTCCGCTTTGGATCCTTTTTCTACGTCCCGGATAACAACCATGTTTTTTGCTCCTTTCCCGCACAGGCGCCTTAAATGAAAAAAAAGATATATCCCGGGCACACCAAGCCTTTGCGGGCTTATGCCAAAGACATATCTTTTGTGCCGCATATACACAGATCGTCCCCGCCGGAAAACCGGCGGAGACCGATATACGAGCGATCGGCAGCCTTATTCGCTGATTTTAATGACTTCTTTGCCGTCTTTCTGTCCGCACTCGGAACAAACTCTGTTATGAAGATTGTATGCGCCGCAGTTCGGGCATTTCTGCATGGTGGGAACTTCAAGCTTCCATACGCTGGAACGTCTGGAGTTCTTTCTTGCACTGGATGTTTTTCTCTTCGGTACTGCCATGATAGCACCTCCCAATTCTTTTCATGTTAAAACCGTTTTCCGGTTTGGTTTTCACTTGAAAAAGTCCGCCAGTCCTTCCAGGCGCGGATCAATTTCTTTTTTGTCGCAAGAGCACGTGCTCTCGTTGAGATTTTGCCCGCATTTTGGACAGATCCCGGCGCAATCCTCCCGGCACAAAAGCCGCATGGGCCAACGCATCAGAAGATTTTCCTCTGCGACCGCCAGAAGATCGACCTTTTCTCCCTTTGCCGGAACCGCGTCTTCGTTTTCCGTTTCCCCGGTCACGACCGGCACTTCGATTTCAAATTGCAGCTTTTCGCTCACCGGAGCAAGGCAGCGCGCGCATTCGGAAACCAGGGTGCTTTGAACCGTTCCGCTAAGGGAAAGATCGCCGGCAAGATTTTTCATTTTCCCCGAAAAAGAAACTTCTTCGGTGCGGACGCCGCCCTCTTCCAAAGAAAGCGCCCATTTTCGCTCAAAAGAAAGCTCTTGGCACTCACCGGAAAGAAGCCCGGAAATCTCCAGAAAATTCAAATCTGCATTTGTCTGCATGGCAATCATCCTTTTGGTATCGACAGTATTTTATTATAATTCGGAAAGCAAGGTTTGTCAATGCTTTTTCGGGAATTTACGAGAACTTTTTCCGAAAATGGGAAAGAATTTCTTCTTTTTCATTGTTCCACTTGCCCGAGATCACCGATTTTAACGCCAGAGAAAGCGCATCGCCGATGCTCTTGCCCTGCAGCCCGATTTCGGCAAGGTCGTCTCCGTTAATGGCTAAGTCTTTGAGGGAGTAGCATTCGCCGTTTTCCAAAATTGCTTCCGCTTTGGCGGCAAGAGAATCCAGGGCTTGGAGCCGTTTGCGAATCGTCCAGTGGCTGTGCGCCAGAATGTCGGCCTTCATCACCTGCAAAAGCACGGGGAAAAGCGCTTCTCCCACACCGGCAAGCAGCCATTTGATTTCGCTTTCCGAACGCGCGTGGGAATCGTGAAAGGTCACCAGGGTGCAGACCTCTTCGATCTGCGCTTTGGGAAAACGCAAGCGCGTCATTACCTCTCTTGCCAGAACGGCGCTCTTTTTGGGGTGCGCATAAAAATGCCCGCGTCCCGAAGCGTCCTCGGAAAAGCAGGAGGGCTTGGACATATCGTGAAAAAACAGCGCTAGGCGCAGGGAGGGTTCTTTTTCGGCATAGGAGATGGCGTGGATTGTGTGCTGCCACACGTCGTACTGGTGATAGGGCGATTTTTGCGAAAAACCGATACACGGCAAAATCTCCGGGATCATCACGCCCAAAACGTCGGAAAAATCGGTCAGAACTTTCCGGACATTCCGCCCGCAAAGCAGGCGGCAGAATTCTCCGCGGATCCGCTCGGGCGAGGTGCTTTTCAAAAGTTCTTTTTTCTTATGGATCGCAAGCGCGGTTTTTTCTTCGATCTCAAACCCCAGCACTGAGGCAAAGCGCAGGGCGCGCATCATGCGGATCGCGTCCTCCTCAAAACGGTCCTCGGCGGAACCGATCGCGCGGATCAGGCGGCGCTTCAAATCGCGCCTGCCGCAAAAATAATCGCAAAAACCCTTTTCCGGGTGAAAAGCAATGGCGTTGATCGTAAAATCGCGGCGCTTGAGATCCTCAAACAAATTGTCGGTAAAGACAACGCTTTCCGGGTGACGATGATCCTTGTAAGCCCCCTCCTTGCGGAAAGTGGTAATATCGATCGGCTCTCGGCCGATAAAGACCGTGATCGTCCCGTATTTTTCGCCCACGGTAACTTGCTTACAGTCAGCAAAAACCGCGCGGATCTCCTGCGGCAGCGCACTGGTGGCAATATCCCAGTCGTGCGGCTTTGTTTTCAAAAGCAAATCGCGCACGCCGCCGATCAGCCATGCCTGGAATCCTTTCTTCGAAAGGGCGTCGAGAGCAAAACGCACCTCTTCCGGCATTTGAATATACATGGTTTTCTTTTCCTTTTTTTCAGAAACTTTTTCGTTTTCTCTTGACAAAAAAATTTTCCTGTGATATGATACCGGGTGTTCGAAAGAACACGCGCTGTTAGCTCAGCTGGATAGAGTGACTGGCTACGAACCAGTAGGTCAGGGGTTCGAGTCCCTTACAGCGCGCCAGGAAGGACGTTCGCTGTCGGCGGGTGTCTTTCCTTTTTTTTCTACCGTGAGCTTTCAGAATCTTTTTACAGTGTATCATAAAAAAGGAAAAAAGTAAAGAAAAGCGGCAATCTTTTTTGCCGACGGCGCATAAACTGTAACGAGCGAAAATTTTGAAGATTTTTTTAAGATTTTTTTAAGAAAAAGCGCAAAAAATCTTGCAATCGCCGTGTTTTTTGTTACAATAGACTTAGAACAGCCGCAAGGTTGTTCGGAACTATTTTATCCCGCTCGGGAATAATAAGGGAGGCATTTATTATGACAAGGCAGCAAATCAAAGAAAGAGCGAAAGCTCAACTCGGTTTCAAGATCTTCGGCAACAACTGGCTCTTCGCCGTATTGGCACTCTTGCTGATCAGCGTTGCTACCGGCGTTGTCAGTGCGGTCACATTCGGTATCGCGGCGATCGTTATCATCGGGCCGATCCAGTATGCGATGTCCTTTCTGTTCTTAAAACAGGCGCGCGACGGACAGCAGATGGATATGAAAGATCTTTTGAGCGGGTTCACTTCCGACTTTTCGGGGAATTTCCTGCTCGGTCTTCTGCAGGCCATTTTCATTTGGCTGTGGTCGCTCCTGTTTGTGATCCCCGGCATCGTCAAGAGCTATGCCTATTCCATGTCGTTTTTCCTCAAAGTCGACCATCCCGAATATGATTGGAAAACCTGCCTCGACGAAAGCCGGAAAATGATGAACGGCCATAAAATGGATCTCTTCATTCAGGACCTCAGCTTCATCGGCTGGATGATCGTCGGCAGCCTTTGCTTCGGCGTCGGCACGCTGTGGGTCTCGGCCTATATGCAAGCCGCCCGCGCGCAGTTCTACGAAAACCTGAAAAACGCCCCCGCGATCGGCTAACCGTTTTGAAACGCACTCAAAAACCGCAAGACCAAGGGTCTTGCGGTTTTTTCCTTTTATTTTTTGAATGCCTCGTAGAGGCGGCGGGCGGCTTCTTTGGTGTCGTCGGGGTTACCGAAGGTGGAAAAGCGGAAAAAGCCCTCTCCGCAGGAGCCGAAGCCCTCGCCGGGCGTGCCGACGATCTGCAGCTTTTCCAAAAGGAAATCAAAAAATTCCCAACTGCCCATACCGTCGGGGCATTTCATCCAGATATACGGCGCGTTTTTGCCGCCGCAGTACCAGATTCCCAGCGCGTCGAGCACCTTCATCAGCTCCGCGGCGTTCTCTTTATACAGGCGAATATTTTCATGGATCTGCCGCTGTCCCTCCGGCGTGAACACCGCTGCGGCGCCGCGCTGAATGATATAGGAAACACCGTTGGTTTTGGTGGTTCGGTTCCGCACCCACATGGCGTTGAAATTCATACCGCCGCGCTCCAGCGCTTTCGGAATCACGGTATAGCCGCAGCGCGTGCCGGTAAAGCCGGCCGTTTTGGAAAGGGAGCAGATCTCGATCGCGCAGTCCTTGGCGCCCTCGATCTCAAAAATACTGTGGGGAAGCGTTTCGTCCTCAATAAAGGCCTCGTACGCCGCGTCAAACAGAATGACCGTCTCGTGCTCTTTTGCAAAATCCACCCATTTTTTCAGCTGCTCGCGGCTGAACACCGCGCCGGTGGGATTGTTGGGGGAGCAGATATAAATAAGATCGGCTTTGTGAGCTTTGTCTGGCATCGGCAAAAAGCCGTTTTCCTTATCGGCAGGCAGGTGGAGGATCCTGTGCCCGGCAATAACGTTGGCGTCCACATAGGCCGGGTACGCCGGCTCCATAATGAGCACCGTGTTGTCTTTGTCAAATAAATCCAGAATATCGCCCAATTCATCGCTCGCGCCGCTGGAGACAAAGACCTCGTCTTTTTCCAGCGCAATGCCTCGTTCGGCATAGTAACGGTGCACGCATTCGCGCAGGGCGGGATCGCCGCATTCGGGCATATAGCCGTGGAAAGACTCTTTTTTGGACTGGTCGTCTACCGCTTTGTGGAGCGCGTCGATCACGGCGGGGCAGAGCGGCAGGGTTACGTCGCCGATCCCCAGGCGCAGCACGCGCTTTCCCGGATTTTTTTCCAAGTAGGCGTTCACTTTCTGGGCGATCCCAAAGAATAAATAGGAATCCTTCAGTTCTTTATAGTGTGTGTTCGGTTTGGTCATTCGATCGTCTCTCCTTCATATATCATAGTGGCCGGGCCGGTCATTTTCACAGAAAAATCATCGCCGATCCGGATCTTCAAGGTGCCGCCGTCCAGCTGCACTTCCAGCTCTTGGTTTTTCGGGCACAGCCCCGCCGCCACGGCCGCTGCGGCGCTGGCGCAAGCACCGGTGCCGCACGCCATGGTGATCCCGCTGCCGCGTTCCCATACGCGCATGCGCAGGTGCGTGCCGTCGATCACCCGGACAAATTCCACGTTCACTCCGCCCGGGAACGCTTTGTGGCGCTCTATGGCTTTGCCCAGGGTGTCGAGCGGCGCGTTTTCCGCATCGTCACAAAAAATCACCGCGTGTGGGTTGCCCATCGATACGGGCACAAGTTTTACGGTCTGTTCCAAAGCGGTAATTTCGGTTTGCGCTTCGACCTCGGCTTTGCCCATTTCCACGCTCGCTTCCGCAACTTTTCCGTTTTCGACGGAAAGATACAGGGTTTTCACGCCGGAAAGCGTTTCCACCGTGAGAACGGTTTTTTTGGTCAGTCCTTTGTCGTAGACGAATTTTCCCACGCAGCGGATGCCGTTGCCGCACATTTTGGCTTCGCTCCCGTCCGCGTTGAAAATGCGCATTTTAAAATCGGCGATCCGGGAGGGCAGAATCCAGATCATCCCGTCCGAACCGGCGCCGAAGTGCCGTTCCGAAAGACGGATGGAAAGCGCCTCGGGGTTTTCCGGCTCGGTTTTACTGTAGACGTATAGGTAATCGTTGCCGAGGCCGTGCATTTTGGTAAAGTGCATTGCTATTCCTCTTTCTGTCTGTTTTTTTCGGAAAGTTTTTGCTCAAAGCGGTCTTTGCGGGTGTCCAGCGGAACGGAGGTCGGGTAGCGCCCGTCAAAGCAGGCGGTGCAGATCTCGTTGGTTTCGGCAAGCTTGCCCAGCTCCGAACACGGAAAATATCCCAGCGTATCGGCGCCGATCATTTCGGTGATCTCGGCCACGCTGTGCTTGCAGGCGATCAGGTGTTCGCGCGTATCGATATCGGTGCCGTAATAGCAGGGATGCAGAAACGGCGGCGCGGAAACGCGCATATGGATCTCTTTTGCACCGGCTTCGCGCAGCAGTTTTACGATCCGGGCGCTGGTGGTCCCCCGCACAATGGAATCGTCGATCAAAACCACTCGTTTGCCGCGCACGCTTTCTTCCACGGCGGCGAGCTTGATCCGCACCTGGTCGAGCCGCGTGCTTTGTCCGGGAGAAATAAAAGTCCGACCGATGTATTTGTTTTTAATCAGTCCGATCCCGTAGGGGATCCCGGATTCCCGACTGAAGCCAAGTGCTGCGTCGAGTCCCGAATCCGGCACGCCGATGACGATATCGGCCTTTGCGGGTTGCGCTTTGGCCAGGATCCGGCCGGCGCGCACGCGGGCCTCGTGCACGGAAACGCCGTCGATCGCCGAATCCGGTCGGGCAAAGTATATATATTCAAAAATACAGAGTTTTTTCACTTGAATCCTACAGTGCTCCCGACGGGAAACGACGCCGTTTTTGCCGAAGATCAAAATCTCTCCCGGCTCTACGTCGCGCACGAATTCCGCGCCGACCGCCTTGAGTGCACAGCTTTCGGAAGCTACCACATAGCCGCCGTCCGCCGTTTTTCCGTAGCAAAGCGGGCGAAAACCAAAGGGGTCGCGCGCGCAGATCAGTTTTTGCGGCGACATCAGCACCAGGGAATAAGCGCCTTCGAGCGTTTTCATCGCGGCGCTGAGCGCATCCTCGATCGAGCCGCAGCGCAGCCGTTCCCGTGTGATGATATAGGCGATCGTTTCCGTGTCGCTGGTGGTGTGGAAGATCGCTCCGGCCAGTTCCAATTCATTGCGCAGCGCGGCGGCGTTGCTGAGGTTGCCGTTGTGCGCCAGCGCCATTTTGCCTTTCTGGTGGTTCACCTCGATCGGCTGGCAGTTGTTGCGGTTGGTCGCGCCGGTCGTGCCGTAGCGCACGTGCCCCACCGCCATTTCACCCTGCGGCAGGCGGGAAAGCACGTCGTGCGAAAAGACTTCGCTCACCAGCCCCAGATCTTTGTGGGAAGAAAATACGCCGTCGTCGTTCACCACGATCCCGCAGCTTTCCTGGCCGCGGTGCTGCAGGGCGTACAGTCCGTAGTAGCAAAATTCCGCCACGTCGGTCGCTTTCGGGCAAAATACGCCGAAAACGCCGCACTCTTCGCGAAGGCTCATTTGTTTTCTTCGCCGGCTTTTTGCAGAGCGGCGGCAATAAAGGCACGGAACAACGGGTGCGGGCGCGTGGGACGGCTCTTGAATTCGGGGTGATATTGCACGCCCACAAAAAACGGACTTTCGCTCAGTTCCACCGCTTCCACCAAAAGCCCGTCCGGGGAAATCCCGCTCAAAGTCAACCCTGCTTCGCTCAGGGCTTTGCGATAGTCGTTGTTGAATTCATAGCGGTGGCGGTGCCGCTCGCTGATTTCTTCCTTGCCGTACGCCTTTTCCAACACCGATCCCTTTTGGCAGCGGCAGGGATAAGCGCCCAGGCGTAAGGTTCCGCCCTTATTGATCTCGTCGCTCTGTCCGGGCATGAAATCGATCACCTTGTGCGGGCAGGCTTCGGCGAATTCACCGGAATTTGCGTCAGAAAAGCCGGCGGCGTGGCGCGCAAATTCGATCACGAATATCTGCATTCCCAGGCAAATACCAAAATAGGGAAGGCCGTTTTCGCGGGCATAGCGGCAGGCGGCGATCATCCCCTCGACCCCGCGGCAGCCAAAGCCGCCGGGCACAAGGATCCCATCAAGTCCGGAAAGCGTCTCGGCGGCGTTTTCGTCGGTAACGGTTTCCGAATCGATCCAGTGAATGTCCACGTGCGCGTTCAAAAAATAGCTGGCGTGACGCAGCGCCTCCGCCACGGAAAGGTAGGCGTCGTGGAGCTGCACGTATTTGCCCACCAGCCCGATTTGCACCGTTTTTTCGCGATGGTTGCGAATGCGGTCGACGAGCGCCGTCCATTCCGCAAGATCCGGCTCGCCGGCTTTCAGCCCCAGTTCCCGGCACACAATAGCGGAAAAACCGGATTTTTCCAGCATCAGCGGCGCTTCGTAGAGAATCGGCAGGGTGATATTTTCGATCACGCAATCGGGCTTGACGTTGCAGAAAAGCGAAATTTTTTCAAAAATACTTTTTTCAAGAGGCCTGTCGCAGCGCAGGACAATGATATTCGGGTGAATTCCCATCCCCTGCAATTCTTTTACGGAGTGCTGGGTGGGTTTGGATTTGTGCTCGTCCGAGCCGCTCAGAAAGGGAACCAGAGTGACGTGGATAAAAAGGCTGTTTTCCCGACCGACCTCCAGGGAGATCTGCCGCGCCGCCTCGATAAAAGGCTGCGATTCAATATCGCCGATCGTGCCGCCGATCTCGGTGATCACCACGTCCGCGTCGGTCTTTTTGCCGACCCGGTACACAAATTCCTTGATCTCGTTCGTCACGTGCGGGATGACCTGCACCGTGGAACCCAAATATTCGCCCCGCCGTTCTTTGTTCAGAACGCGCCAGTAAACCTTGCCGGTGGTGAGATTGGAGTATTGGTTGAGGTTTTCATCAATAAAGCGTTCATAGTGCCCTAAATCCAGGTCGGTCTCGGCGCCGTCTTCGGTCACGTAGACCTCGCCGTGCTGGTAGGGGCTCATCGTGCCGGGATCCACGTTGATATACGGATCCAGCTTCTGCGCCGCTACCTTCAGCCCGCGCGCCTTCAAGAGCCGCCCCAGCGAAGCCGCCGTAATGCCCTTGCCGAGTCCGGAAACCACGCCGCCGGTCACGAAAATGAATTTCGTCATATCTTCCCTCCGTCAAAGTTTTTATTTATAGGTCTGAATAATACTTTCGGCGATTTCGCGCCGCGTCACGCAGCGATCCATTGCCTGCTTTTCAATATAGCGGTGCGCGTCGGCTTCCGTCATTTTCAGTTCCTCGATCAGGATCCATTTCGCCCGGTTCACCAGGCGGATCTCTTCCATTTTGTCCTCCACCGTTGCGGCTTTCTTTTCCATGCGGCGGATCCGCTCGCGCGTGGCGCACAAAAGCGAAAGCGATTGTCCCAAAAGCGAGGGAGAGGTGGGCTTGGCGAGCGTCAAGACGCCGAATTTTGAAACCTCGTCGCAGATTCCTTCGAAATCTTCGGCTTTGACCAGCATCAGAACCCCCACGGAAGCGTCGTTGCACAGGTCGATCGCAAAGCGCGTGCCGCATTCATCCGGCAAGGGGGAATTGAGGATCACCAGGTCGAATTTACGGGAAAGCAACTCCCGTCGGGCGGCGGAAACGCTGGTCACGACCCGCACGGGATCGTATTTAGGGGAAGGCAGAGAGCGGACGAGAGCAAGATTCAATTTTTCGGAAGCGGATACCACGAGCGTGCTGTAGACCAGTTCTTCCAAACGCATCTTGCCTTCCTCCTTTTTTACGACGATGGGTCGTTATGCCTCGCCGCAGTATGCTTTCAGCACCGTTTCCGGCAAAAGCTCTGCCAGAAAGCGGCTTTCACGAGCGGCTTTCTGCGCTTCTCCGAGCGTTTTCGGCAACGTGCGGAATTCTTTTAAGATCTCCGGGTCCGCCGTATAAAGATTCAAGTCTGCGGGCGGCGGCAGCTCCAGACCGCGGCGAATGCCGTAAAGGCCGGCGTGGATCAGGATCGCAAACGCCAGATACGGGTTTGCCAGCGGGTCGGGCGAGCGCAGCTCCGTCCGACGGTAATCGCCTACCGCCGCCGGGATGCGGATCAGCTGCGAGCGATTCTGGCTCGACCAGGAAATATAGCGCGGCGCTTTGCTGGCGCCGAATCGTGCATAGGAATTTTCGGCAGGGTTCAAAAAGACCGTCATATCGGAGATTTTTTCCAGGATTCCGGCGATCATATGCCCCATATGGTCTTTTTGATCCGTACCTTTTACAGAAATATTGATATGAAACCCATTGCCCGGCTTGCCTTTCAGCGGCTTGGGAGAAAAGTCCGCCGAAAGATTGTTCTGCGCGGCAATGGTATCGACAATCGACTGGAACGTCATCGCTTCGTCCGCCGCCGTGAGCGGGTCGGAATAGCGAAAATCGACCTCGTTCTGTCCGGGGCCCTCCTCGTGGTGGGCGCTTTCCGGGCGGATGCCCATTTGTTCGAGCATCAGGCAAATTTCACGGCGCACGTTTTCTCCCTTGTCTTGCGGGGCGATGTCCATATAGCCTGCGTCGTCGTAGGGAATTTTGGTGGGATCGCCGTTTTCGTCGCGCTTAAAGAGGTAAAATTCAAGCTCCGATCCGAACGCAAAAGAAATTCCGGCCTCTTTGGTTTCCCGAACCGCGTTTTGCAAAATCGCGCGGCTGTCGGCTTCAAAGGGGGCGCCGTCCGGATAGGAAATATTGCAGAACATCCGCACCACGCGGCCGTGCTCCGGGCGCCACGGCATGATCGTGATCGTGTCGGGGTCGGGGTGCAGCAAAAGATCGGAATGCACTTCGCCCCCAAAGCCCGCAATCGCGGAAGCGTCAAAGGCGATTCCGTCGGAAAAAGCGCGTTCCAACTCGCCCGGCATGATCGTCACGTTTTTCGGCCGGCCGAAAATATCGCAAAAGGAAAGCCGGATGAATTTGACGTCATCCTCTTTCACAAGCTGTAAAACCTCTTCCTGCGAATAGTTCATTTTTTTCCTTCTTTCTCCTGCAATCCAAATACGAAAAAGCGCTCATCCGAAAGGGGAGGGTTTCCCCTAAGGAATGAACGCCTTTGCTCATTTTTACAGGAAAAATTGTAACACCTCCCTATCGCTTTGTCAAGAAATTTTGCAAAAAAAATCGAAAAGGGCTTGACAAAGAAAATTTTTCGGTGTAAAATGCCACACAAAGAAAGCACCCCGCTCCCGCGGCGGCGGTTCATATCGTAAATATGAGGCAATGAGGTCTCGAAAAGAACAGTCTTTTCGGTACCTCTGCCTCTTTTTATTTTAAGAATTATTTTAAGAAAGGTGTGTAACGTTATGAAAAACATCCCCGAATATTTTGGAAGCCTGGTTTTTGACGACAGAGTTATGAAAGCCAATCTTTCCGACGAAGTGTATCGCTCTCTGAAAAAAACCATCGATGAGGGCGCGCGCCTCGACAGCAAGCTTGCCGACGCGGTTGCCGGCGCCATGAAGGACTGGGCCGTCAGCCACGGCGCCACCCACTTCACCCACTGGTTCCAGCCGCTCACCGGCGTGACCGCCGAAAAGCACGACAGCTTTATCGAAAAAGCGCCGGACGGCCGTGTGATCATGGAATTTTCCGGGAAAGAACTCATCCAGGGCGAGCCGGACGCTTCTTCTTTCCCCTCGGGCGGGCTGCGCGCTACCTTCGAAGCCAGAGGCTATACCGCCTGGGACCCCACTTCCTATGCGTTTATAAAAGATTCCACGCTCTATATCCCCACGGCGTTCTGCTCCTACGGCGGGGATGCGCTGGATAAAAAAACGCCCCTTTTGCGCTCCATGGCAGCTTTGAACGTACAGGCAAAGCGCATTTTAAAGCTTTTCGGCCAGGATGACGTGAAGTGGGTTCACACCTACGTCGGTCCCGAACAGGAATATTTTCTGGTCGACCGCGAAATGTACAATCGGCGCAAGGATCTGATCTTCACCGGCCGCACGCTCTTCGGCGCCAAACCTCCCAAGGGCCAGGAAATGGACGACCACTATTTCGGCACCATTAAGCCGCGCGTGAAAGAATTTATGGAGGAGCTCAACGAAGAATTGTGGAAGCTCGGTATTTTTGCCAAGACCGAACACAACGAAGTCGCCCCCGCCCAGCACGAGCTGGCGCCGATTTTCACCACCGCAAACCAGGCCACCGACCACAACCAGCTGACAATGGAAGTCATGCAGAAAGTGGCCTCCCGCCACGGGCTGGTCTGCCTTTTGCACGAAAAACCCTTTGCCGGGGTCAACGGCAGCGGCAAGCACAACAACTGGTCCATTGCCACCGACAACGGCACAAACCTATTAAAGCCCGGCGAAACGCCCCATGAAAACGCCCAGTTTCTGCTGTTCCTCTGCGCGGTCATTCAGGCGGTGGACGATTATCAGGATCTTCTGCGCCTTTCCGTGGCGACGGCCGGCAACGATCACCGTCTCGGCGCCAACGAAGCGCCGCCCGCCGTGGTTTCCATTTTCCTCGGCGACGAACTGACCGCCGTTCTGGACGCCATTGAGACCGACGCTCCCTACAGCGGCTCCGAAAAGAAGCAATTGAAGCTCGGGGTAGACGTTTTGCCGCGCTTCTTCCGCGATACCACCGACCGCAACCGTACTTCTCCTTTTGCTTTTACCGGCAATAAATTCGAATTCCGTATGCTCGGTTCCTCCAACAGCATCGCCTGCGCCAACATCATGCTCAACAGCGCGGTGGCGGAATCGCTGCGTCAGTACGCCGATGAGCTGGAAAAGGCCGAGAATTTTGAAAGCGCTTTGCACGATCTGATCCAAAAAGTGATCCGCGAACACAAGCGCATCATTTTCAACGGCAACGGTTACGACGACGCCTGGATCCGCGAAGCCACCGAAAAGAGAGGGCTTTTGAACCTGCGCACCACGCCCGATTGTATGCCGCATCTTCTGGACGAAAAGAACGTGAAAATGCTCACCGCCCACAAAGTCTTTTCCGAAGCGGAGCTCAGATCCCGCTGTGAAATTATGCTGGAAAATTACTGCAAGACCGTCAACATCGAAGGGCTTACAATGGTCAGTATGACGAAAAAAGAGATTCTGCCCGCCATGGAAGCCTACGTTGGCGAACTGGCGTCCGGCGCTGTGGCCAAAAAGAACGTGGATCCCGATCTGGACTGCGGCTATGAAAAAAGCCTCTTGCGCTCGCTTTCCGCTTTGATGCTGCAGATCCACAACGCCGCCGACGAACTGGAAAAAGCGCTGGTACACCTGAAAACGCTTTCCGGGGTGGAGGAGACCGCCTTTGCCATCCGCGACGGGATTTTACCGAAAATGGCGACGCTGCGCGTCGCCGCCGACGAAGCGGAAACCCTCACCGCCGCCAAATTCTGGCCGTTCCCGACCTACGAGGAACTGCTGTTCGGCGTGAGATAAAACTTTTTTGCCGCCTGAATTTTTCAGGCGGCAGCTACTTTTGATTCGGAGGAAAATTTCCATGTGTTCGATTATGGGTATCTGCGGAACCGACTGCGATTTTGCCGCGTTCAAAAAGGGGTTCGAAGCCACCGTTTCCCGCGGGCCGGACGACAGCCGCGTCATCAGAACCGGGAACGGCTTTCTGGCCTTCCACCGGCTGGCGATCATGGGCCTCACCCCGGAGGGGATGCAGCCCTTTCAAATGGGAAACAGCTTCGTGGTCTGCAACGGCGAACTTTACGGCTATGAGAAACTAAAAGCCGCTCTTTCCGTCAAATACGAATTCAAAAGCGGCTCCGACTGCGAGATCATCCTGCCGCTCTACAAGGAATACGGCACCGATATGTTCCGAATGCTGGACGCCGAATTTGCCATGATCCTCTACGACGGCGAAACCGGGGAAACGATCGCCGCGCGTGACCCGATCGGCATCCGCCCGCTCTTTTACGGGTACAATTCCGCCGGTGCGATGCTCTTTGCCAGCGAAGCCAAAAACCTGGTCGGGCTGGTGCGGCGCATTTTTCCGTTTCCGCCCGGACATTACTATCAAGGAGGAAAGTTCCATTGCTACCGCGATATCGCCCGGGTCGAAAGCGTATCGGGGGACGATTTGGAAACCTGCTGCCGCAAGATCCGCGAAAAGCTCATTTGCGGCATCGAAAAGCGCCTTGTCGCCGACGCCAAGGTCGGCTTTCTTTTAAGCGGCGGGCTGGATTCTTCCTTGGTGTGCTCGGTCGCCGCCAAAAAAAGCAAAACCCCCATTCGCACCTTTGCCATCGGAATGGCAAAAGACGCGATCGATTTGAAATACGCAAAGCAAGTAGCAGACTATATCGGCAGCGATCACACCGAAGTCATCATCACCCGCGAGGACGTACTCGCTTCGCTTGAGGAAGTGGTCCGCCTGCTCGCCACCTACGATATCACCACCATCCGTGCCAGCATGGGAATGTATCCGCTGTGCAAGGTCATTCACGAAACCACCGATATCCGCGTGCTTCTGACCGGCGAAATTTCCGATGAACTTTTCGGCTACAAATATACTGATTTTGCTCCCTCCGCCGCCGAATTCCAAAAGGAAGCGGAAAAGCGCCTGCGCGAGCTCTATATGTACGACGTGCTCCGCGCCGACCGCTGCATTTCCGTCAACTCCCTGGAAGCGCGCGTGCCGTTTGGCGACCTGGATTTTGTTTCCTATGTGATGTCCATCGACCCGGAGCTGAAAATGAACACCTACGGCAAGGGCAAATATCTTTTGCGCCACGCCTTTGAGGGGGATTATCTCCCGCAGGAAATTCTCTATCGCGAAAAGGCCGCTTTTTCCGATGCAGTGGGGCATTCTTTGGTAGACGATCTCAAGGAATATGCCGAAAGCTTCTATACGGACGCCGAATACGAAGAAAAACGGCAACAGTATACCCACGCACGTCCCTTCACCAAAGAATCGCTTCTGTACCGGGAACTTTTTGAAAAGTACTACCCCGGTGAAAGCGAAATGATCGCCGGTTTCTGGATGCCAAACTCCGATTGGGAAGGCTGCAAAGTAAACGACCCTTCCGCCCGCGTACTTTCCAACTACGGCGAAAGCGGCGTATAATGCAAAAAAAGCACCCGCTCATCGGCGGGTGTTTTTTTTTGAAATTTTACCAAAAGAAGATGGCCCCTTCGGGGCCATCATCTTTTGGAGCGGGCAACGGGAATCGAACCCGCCTATTCAGCTTGGGAAGCTGACATTCTACCAATGAATTATGCCCGCGAATGGGGAAACGCCAAGCCGTGGCCTGGCGTTTTTTGTTGGTAGCGGAAGTGGGACTTGAACCTACGACCTGCCGGGTATGAACCGGATGCTCTAGCCAACTGAGCTATTCCGCCAAATAAGCTGAAAATTTTGTCTGCGCTCTTTTGAGTGGGGTGGATAATCGGACTCGAACCGACGGCCTCCAGGGCCACAACCTGGCGCTCTAACCAACTGAGCTATATCCACCAAATGGCGTGCTTGGAGGGATTCGAACCCCCGACCTACTGCTTAGAAGGCAGTTGCTCTATCCAGCTGAGCTACAAACACATTTTGGAGCGGATGAAGGGAATCGAACCCTCGTAATCAGCTTGGAAGGCTGGAATTCTACCATTGAACTACATCCGCGCAAGTTCGGCCTGAAAACGCCGCTTGAATATGTTACCATAACCAAAACAAAATGTCAAGGTCTTTTTTTCGCAAAATTTTACTTTCTGAATTCTTTTATACAAGTACCCACAGAAGAAAACACTGATGCAAAGAAAGGGCAAAGGAAGTGAAAAAACTTCGTAAAATCTCTTGACAAAATCCTCTTTTGTCGCTATAATGACAAATGATTTCTGGGTATAGCGCAGATGGTAGCGCGCTACCTTGGGGTGGTAGAGGCCGTGGGTTCAAATCCCGCTACTCAGACCAAAAAATCGGGCGTCCAATGGGGCGCCCGGTTTTTTGTTTGAGGGAGGGTTTGAACCGCGAGGGCACGGAGTGCAAAAACGCCATGTTATGGCGTTTTTGTGCTTCGGGCTGTGCAGACACCCGGTTTTGGCAAGCCGAATGGCGCAGGCAAAACCCCGGTGTCAAGGTCAAATCCCGCTACTCAGACCATATCGAGTGTTCATAAGGGATTTCACTTTATGAACGCTCGATTTCTTTTTACCTATGGTTGAGCAGGCGGTTTTCCTCTTGCGGTGCCCGAAAAAGCCTGCGGGCGCCTATCGGCGCTGTTCCTTGGCTTTTTCGACCGCTGCGCCAACCCCGCCTCGCTGTATCCGCCACCGGCGGCGCTCGGCGGGGTTGCCTACCCTTTGTTTATGCCGTCTGCCGGTCGGTCAGGTACGAAACGGCGACGCCCTTGCGGGTGTCGGCGGTGTAGCTTTCCCTCGGCGGCGCAGCCGGCATCTCGATATACCCTACAAAGCGGTAGTAGATCAAAATCCGCTGGGTGCGGCTCTTGCCTTTGCCCTCTGTCTCGAACACGTCAATGTGGTCGATGAGTTCTCGCAACAGCGGCGCTGTCAGGTGCTCCATCCGCATGAACTGCCGCACGGCTTCGATGAAGCCGTCCCGTTCCTGCTTTTGCTGCCCCGATTCCGCCAACTTCCTTTGCAGGGCGGTGATCTTTGACTTTAACTCCAACCGCTCCGCCTCGTATTTATGTGAAAGCTGCATGAACCACTCGTCGCTGACCTTGCCCGTGGCGTTGTCCTCATAGAGCTTTTCATAGAGGTTGGCAACGGTCTCGTTCCGGGCAATCGCCTTTTGCAGTTCCGCCTCGTTTCGCTTCTGCTCTTTCAGCAGCTCCTTGTTGCTCTTTTGGGCAAGCAACTCGGCAAAAGCGCTCTCGTCCCGCCGCAGCATCTCCGCCATGCGACGAAGCTCCAACGTCACCACCTGTTCGACGGCGTCCGCCCGGATATAATGCCGTCCGGGACAGCTTCCACGGTAGTCCACGGCATTGTTGGCACACACGAAATAATGAATTTCCTTGTTGATCGTGTTGGTGTGATACCGCAGCTTTTTGTGGCAGTCCCCGCAGAACAGCAGGTCGCAGAAAATACTTTTGGCTCCGTTCTCCGGCTTGGGTGCTCTGCGTTTCGTTTTTGCGATGCGCTTCTGCACCGTTTCAAAATCCGCCCGCTGAATAATCGGCTCATGAACGTCTTTGAACACCGCCCAGTTTTCCGGGACGTTTTCCAGCCTCGCCTTGTTCTTGAAGGACTTGGAGTAGGTCTTGAAGTTGATAACGTCGCCGCAGTATTCCTGCTGGGTCAAAATCTTCTGCACGGTGGTCTTGCACCATCGGTACGGGTTCGGTTGGGTTTTCTTACCTCCTCTCGGCAGTCCTTTACTTTGCCAGTACGCCATCGGAACAAGTACCTTGCGCTCCTGCAAGATACGGGCTATCGTTTCCGCTCCCTTGCCCTCCAATGCCATTTTGAAAACGGCGCGAACTTTACCTGGATTGCCGGGGAACACTGTTTGGTGCTGGTGGGATATGACGATACGCACTATTTCTTGAATGATCCTATGTCCGGCAGCGTCGTTTCCTATCAAAAAGAGATTGTGGAAAAACGATTTGCCGAACTTGGCAGCCAGGCGGTGTATATTTCGCCAAGCGAAACGTCAAACCCAACGGATATCAAATAGCAAGAGCCATCCTGCGTGCGAATCGAATCCGTGCGCCGGCGCCGGTTGTGCTTTGATAAAATCCCTTATGAAAACTCTCACCAAAAAAATCAGATTCCTCTGGGGTCTGATTTTTTTTATTCTTCCCCAGGCAGCAGATCCTTGCGCAGCCGTCGGAGCTCCTTTTGGATTTGCGCGTTGTTTTGGGTTTCTTTGCCGTAGACAATGCCGGGAAAGGCGGTAATTTTGCTGTAAAAGCTTTGGATCCGGCGCACAAAAGCGTCATCGGTATTTCCGCGAACGTTTTTTATCAATTCGCGGAAAAAGCCGGGATCGCAGCCATACGCCCAGATAAAATCAAAGGCCGGATCAAAGATACGAATATCGCCAAAATCTATGATTCCGACGCCGTTTTGCGTTAAAAGAATATGGTCTTCGCTCAAATCGCCGTGTACCACGGCCGGCGTATAGCGGTGGAGCGTTTCGTCTTGAAAGAAAGCTTCAAACAGCATGACGCTCGCCTTTCGCAGCGCGGGATCCAGATACGGAAAACAAATTTTTCGCCAACTCTCATATTGCTCCCGGTAATAGGGAACCGGCTGCAGCTCATCCAGCGGCAGCGCCCGGAATTCAATGGCGTGCAGCGTCTGCAAAAATACCGCCATGTTTTCCCGCAGACGATCCTTTTCGGCGGCGGACAAAGCATCGAAAACTTCTTTTGTTAAAAAGGCTCCTTCGATCATCCGATAGCCGACAAAAGGTCCGTCGCCCTCTAAGTTTTGGTAAAGATAGTGCGGAACTTGAATGTGCGCGGGCAGTTTTTGGCGTAAAATTTCCAGCACGGCGGCTTCCGCTTTTAAAACGCGGCTGCTCTCCGCATTTCTTGAAAAGCGAAAGAGAAATTTGTCATCGACCTTTACCGCATAGTTGCACCAGCCGGAATCGTCCCCGGTGAAACGGCTGCCGGAAAATTCCGGATAGAGGGAAAGGATCTTTTCTTTTGCCGATTGTAAATTTGTGATATACTTCATTTCCGTTTTTTGGCGGCGCTTTGGATTTCTTGATATTCAAAGCGGTTTTCCTGCGGAACGTCCGGGTATTTTTCACGGTCGATTTTCCCGGCAAACAGCGAAAGCGGGCGAACCCACAAAGCGCCGTCCCCGTAAAGGGCGCGGTAAACCACATACTTTTCCATGGTTTCCGAATGAGTGGCAATATCCTCCACGAAATAGTAATCGCCTTTGAAGTGCCGATAAATTCCCTTTATTTTAATTTCCTGCATCCTTTTTTCTCCGTTTATGATAGTGAAAACAGTATATAAGATTTTCCCCGCTTTGGCAAGACCCGGCTTGCAGCCGGCGTTTTTTTGTGATAGAGTATTGGGAGAGGAGAAAGAATATGTGGTATTATTCCCTGAATGAATTTCTGCAAAAAACGTTCGGCGGCAAGGTTTATAAAATCGCCCTTTCCACCGGCTTTACCTGCCCCAACCGCGACGGTACCAAGGGCACAGGCGGCTGTATTTTCTGTTCCGCTGCGGGCAGCGGCGAATTTGCCGCCGGCGCTTCCACGGTAACGGAGCAGATCGAGGAAGCCAAAAGGCGCGTGGCACGGAAACTGAAAAGCGAGGAAAAGCCGCGCTATATTGCCTATTTCCAGTCGTTTTCCAATACCTATGGCGAAATTGAGAAGCAAAGGCAATATTTTTATGAAGCCATCTTGCACCCGGAGGTCGCGGTTCTCTCCATCGCCACCCGGCCGGACTGTCTGCCGGAGGAAGTGCTTTCTCTTTTAGCGGAGCTAGCCCAAATCAAGCCCGTTTGGGTGGAATTGGGGCTGCAAACCGCCAATGAAGAAACGGCGCGGCGGATCAATCGCTGCTATCCGAACGCTTGTTTCGCCAAAGCGGCGGAAAAACTGCACCGGATCGGCGTTTCGGTAATCGCGCACATGATCGTCGGGCTCCCCGGCGAAACGCACGAGGACGAAAAAAACACCCTCGCCTATCTGGCGGCGCTGCCGATCGCGGGGATCAAGATCCATCTTCTGCACGTCCTGCGCGGCACTGCGCTCAGCGCAATGTCTTATACACCCCTGGCGCTGGAGGAATATACCGATCGCGTGATCGATCTTTTGCGCTATTTGCCAAAAGAAATCGTGGTGCACCGTCTGACCGGCGACGGCGATAAAAGAACCTTGCTCGCGCCGCTGTGGAGCGCTGATAAAAAGCGCGTACTCGGCGCTTTGCAGGCAAAAATGGCAGCCTGTAACCTTGTCCAGGGCGAAGCGTTGGAAAAAAGTTCGGGGAATTTTCAAAAACATCTTGACATTTTTCATTCCTCTGCATATAATAGACAGGTATTCGGCTGACGGCCCGTTGGTCAAGCGGTTAAGACACCGCCCTTTCACGGCGGTAACATGGGTTCGATTCCCGTACGGGTCACCAAAAAGAAAGCAGGCGCGTTGCGCCTGCTTTCTTTTTGCATACAACAGAGCAGGGA
>CANQBV010000011.1 GCA_947589595.1 uncultured Clostridia bacterium | reverse complement strand
AGGTTTACCACCGCTTTGGTGAGAAGAGTGCAACCGATTTGCGCCGAATTGTCGGCTTTTCGTCTGCACTCTTTTTTTGTGCGGGAAAAGCGTTTCCCGGTTCGGAGATAATCTGTTGTACTCTTTTAACCCGAACGTAGGGCTGAAAGAGTATTTTCGTTTTGGGAGGGATTTCATGACGCCGGAGGAAAAGAAGCTCTGGGCGGAAGAGCGTCTGCGTGAAAAGCAGGAAGAACTGGGTCGGCCGCCGAAAAAAGAGGACTTCGACGATGCGACAAGATCCCGTATCAAAGCATTTCTCGGCCCCTGGCCGAGAGCCTTGGAATCTGCCGGGTTGAAAGAGCCGAAGCCGGAAGAGTCAAACATGAAAAAGAAAAAGCGGTACAAAAGCGCGAAGACGGTGCGGCTGACGGCAATACGTAAATTGGAAAAACAGCGTGCAAAAGAAGAAAGTTCTGAACCGTGAGAGGCTCATTGAGGAGAAGAACAAAATGAAAAGAAGATCCAATCGTGTAGTCGCAGGCTTGCTGGCTCTTTTGATGGTGATTACCATGCTGCCTGCCACCGTATTTGCGGCGGACGATGTTCATGTCATCTCTTCCGCCGCTGAGCTTCT
The DNA here is from genome assembly GCA_947589595.1 of uncultured Clostridia bacterium. Taxonomy (GTDB): domain Bacteria; phylum Bacillota; class Clostridia; order Oscillospirales; family SIG627; genus RGIG5579. Next base: position 47,552 of record CANQBV010000011.1, on the reverse strand, counting down.
GGCATTTGCCGACGAGGTGAACGGCGGCAACAGCTATGCGGGCAAGCGGATCAAGCTGGACGTCAACATCGACCTTGGCGGCAAAAACAATCCGTGGACGCCCATCGGCTCCACATCTGCTCCCTTTGAGGGGATTTTTGACGGCGGATATCATGTGATCAGCGGTCTGTATATTGCCTCCGGCTCTAATGTCGGCCTGTTTGGAAACGTAAAGGGCGGCACGGTGAAGAACCTGGTGGTAGAGGGCAGCGTCACCGGCTCGTCGAATGTTTCCGGTATCGTTGGCTATTTGGATAACGGCAATATACAAAACAGCGGCAATCGGGCGACTGTGACTGGCGGCAGCAATGTCGGCGGCGTGGTCGGCTCTGTCAATAATACGTGTAAAATTGAAAGCTGCTTCAACACCGGTTCCATTACCGCAACGACCGGGTATATCGGCGGCGTTACGGGTCAACACTGGCGTGCGGGCGTTGTAGAAAACTGCTATAACGTCGGCGCAGTGACCGGCCCCGCTACCGTGGGCGGCGTTACAGGCGGTCATCAGGCATCCTCTCCGACGCTGACAAACTGCTATAATGCAGGAGTCGTTATTGATTCAGCGGGAAACGGGAATTATGTCTGCGCCGTGCTTGGCCGGGCAAGGTCACAGACGATAACAAATTGCTTTTACATAAAAAATGATGGCGCTGTCGATGAAAAGGAAGGCATTACCGAAGTCGAGTCGCTTTTGGCTTCTCAGCTTAGCGGCGCTTTTGCCGACGGTGATGTCTACCCCGTGCTGACATGGGAAGAAAAGATCGACGCGGCGGAGCCTGTGCTTCCGGGCTTTGTAGAAAGCACAGAACGCTCCAAAGAGCTTGCCGACCTGATTCGCGCAGCAGTGAACAGCGCCAAAAGCCATAACGGAGTCGGCTCCGGCACGCTGCTGGGCAACGATAAGTTTTTAAGCGGCGCAAGCTCCACGGGAACCGACTGGATGGCGCTCGGTATGGGGCGGTTCGGATACTACGACGTGCATGGCGAATACCGGCATTTGATCGATGACGGCAGCGGATATGCCGATTATCTTGACGCCATGAAGGCATATATTGAGAAAACCTATGCCGAGCAAAACGGGATTCTCAATTCCGCCAAAGCCACCGAATGGCACCGGGCGGTCCTGGCCATCATGGCCCTCGGCGGCGATCCAACGGATTTTGGTACCTACAACGGGAAACCCATCGACCTGATCGCCGACGGAAGCTACAACTGCGTGATTAGCGGCGGTCCCGGAAAGCAGGGGATCAACGGATGGATTTTCGGATTGATTGCCATGGATACCGGGATGTTTGAAGTTTCGGAAGATGCACCGTATTCCCGAGAAAACTTCATAACGGAGATTTTGAAATTGCAGCTTTCCGACGGCGTCGGCGGCAACACTTACGGCGGTTGGGTGCTGAGCGGCGCCTATGGAGCGAAATCGGATATCGACATCACCGCCATGGCGATTCAGGCCCTTGCCCCTTATTACAACGACAGCACGGTGTACACCTATACGAACACCGGCAGCAAAGAGCAGCGCAGCGTGACGGTGCGTCAGTGTGTCGATGAGGCGCTGGACGTGCTCTCCTCCCGCATGGATCGAAACGGAGGTTTTTCCTCCTGGGGCAGCACCAATGTAGAGGGAATTTCGCAGGTTTTGGTCGCGCTGTGCAGCCTGGGAATCGACCCCGCGACCGACGCCCGATTTATTGCTTCCAGCGGAAAGACCCTGCTGGACGGACTGAAGCAGTTCCGCTTGCCGGACGGCGGCTTCTGCCATATCCTCGGCAGCGAGTGGAATTCCATGGCCAACGATCAGGCGACCTATGCGCTGGTGTCCTATTGGCGGCTGGAAAACGGAATGCGCGCGCTTTACGATATGCGAGGCAATTTCACCGAGGAACAGCGATCTGCGATCGACGCCGCCGTGGCGGCGATTGCCGATCTGCCCGACCCGTTCGACGAGAATTATAAAGCAAAAATCAAAGAGGCTTTGAAGGTATTTCAGGCGGTACCCGCCGGCGAGCGGAGATATGTAGGCAACTATTCCTCCCTGGCCGCGGCGCTGGATCTGATCGGCGGAGAGGATAAGCTGGAGACAAACGACCCCTATGCGGTGCGCATCCAGGTGACAAAGCAGCCGAATAAGCAAAAATACTTTGAGGGCGATCTGTTTGACCCCTCCGGCATGGAGGTGGCGGCCGCTTTCAGCGACGGAACGGAGCAAACCGTGAGCGGCTATCGGTGCGTCCCCTCCTCTGCGCTGACGCTGGACGATAAGGAAATTACCGTCATCTACGGCGTCCTGAAGACCACCGTTTCGATCACCGTGGAGGAAAAACTGCCATGGAATGGCTCCGGCACGGCGGAAGATCCCTATCTCATTGAAACGCCGGACGATCTGGTGATACTGGACGATTATGTGCGCAACAAGGAAAACAGCGGCACGTCGGTCAAGGGGCTGGATACCCGGGAAATGTATTTCAAGATGGCCCAAGACATCAACCTCGCCAATGTGCAGTACTGGCACGCCATCGGTGCGGATCACTCCTATCAGTTTTTAGGCTTCTGCGGGCATTTTGACGGTGACGGTCATCAGATTTGGAACTTAAACACAGCCCCGGGGTATACTGTGAGCGGGCTGTTTGGCAAGTTGGGAGACGGCGCGGTCATCGAGAACGTAGGCATTGCCAGCGGAAATATCGGCGGCGACAACACCATAGGCTCCAATCACGGCGGTATTGCCGCTAAAGCCATCGGAAGCGCCACCATTCGGAATTGCTGGAACTATGCGTCGGTCACCGGCGGCTTTGGCGTCGGCGGTATTTTGGGATGTATCGATTCGCCGGAGGCCAGTGGGACAGATAAACCAATCACTGTGACCATTGAAAACTGTTACAACGCAGGTAAGATCATGACCCCGTATGACGGCGGCGGCATCGTCGGCCGGGTTGGCGAGGGGAACGCTACGGATAAAAAATGCCGCACTGTTATCAAAAACTGCTACAATGTGGGCGAAATTTCCGGCAGCGGTACCTTCGGCAACGGCGGTATTGTCGGCACGGTGCGCTATTGCAGCAGCGAGACGGTCACTGAACTGGAAAACTGCTACAACGCCGGAAAGGTAAATGGAAAGGTATCCGGGGCGGTTATCGGAAGCGCGCCGCTTTCCAAAGCGAAATTGGAGAATGTATATTATCTGACCGGCACATGCGCGCAGGATATCGGCGTCTATCAGGACGATAGAAAAGACTGCGAGCAGACCATCGAAGGAACCGCGCAGGTCAAGAGCGCGGACGAGATGCGCACGGACGATTTTGTAACGGCGCTGGGCGACGCATTTGCCAAGGATGCGGATTCCATAAACGCGGGTTATCCCATCTTAAGGGGGCAGCAAGCCCTGGGCGAGGAACCCCCGGTACGCGCGGGCCTTGAAATCGGCACGGAAGACGAATTGATGGACTTTGCCGAGCGGGTCAACAACGGAGAGAATTTTGCAAACAGAACCGTGGCGCTTACCGCGAATCTGGATTTGAGCAACGTTCTTTGGACGCCCATTGGTCTGTCGGAAGAGTTCCCCTTTGCCGGTACGTTCAACGGGCAGGGCTTCTGTATTGATAATCTCTATTCCTCGCTGGGTGGTCTGTTCGGCTATGCGGCGGACAGCGCCGTTATCCGAAATGTCGGCGTCGCCAGCGGCGAGATCGGAAGAGAAGCCGGTTACTGCAGCTTCTTCGGCGGCATTCTGGGCTGGAGCAACGGCGCGGACGTTATTAACTGTTGGAACGGCACGGACATAACCTGCGGCAGCTACTCCGGCGGCGTGGTCGGCACGGTGCGCGGCGGCGAAAGCGTCATTTCCGGCTGCTTTAACCGCGGCAGTGTCACCGGGCCGGAAAGCTCCACGCACCTGGGCGGTATCGTGGGTCACCTCGACCCAGGACATCCCGTCACGGTAGAAGACTGCTACAACCTGGGCGATATCGCTGGCGGCTACAACGTGGGCGGCATTGTCGGCGCCCTGCAGGACGGACCGCACACCGTTACGCGGTGCTACAACGCCGGAACCGTTCAAGCAATTACAGTCAATCCGAACATGAGCGGCAGAGCGGGCGCAATCGTCGGCAATTCGACAAGCAAGAATACGGTTAAGGATTGCTATTATCTCGACGGTTCCTGCGAAGAGGGCGGTATCAACAAAGCCGCCGGAATCCGAGATACGACGGTTTCGCTGGACGACGCGCAAATGAAGGACGGCACGCTGATGGCTGCGCTTGGCGACGCTTTTCAGGCCGATCCGTATGCGCTGGTGAATGGCGGATATCCTCTGCTTATCTGGCAAAAGACCGAGGAAGCGGACGCCGTGGACGAAGTGATCTCTCTGATTGACGCCATCGGCGAGGTCACGATGGATCGGGAAGACGCCATCCGGGCGGCAAGAGAAGCGTATGACGCGCTGGACGACGAAACGCTTCAGGCGCTGGTGACCAATTACGAAACCCTAACCGAGGCGGAGAAAAAATTGCAGGCTTTGAAGGATGCTGCGGAACCGTCGGATCCCGAAGAACCGTCAAATCCGAGTGAACCGAGCAAGCCTACGGATCCGGGCGCTTCGTCGCCTTCCTCGCCGTTAGATCCGTCCGGCTCCGGCAATTCTTCCGGCGACAGTTCGTCTCCGCAAACAGGGGATACGACCCCATTGCCGTTCTATCTTTCCCTGATGCTGGTCAGCGGCCTTGCGGCTACCACTTTAAGCGTGTCCGGAAAGAGACAGAAAAAGCGTTGATTTTCATTTGGGGAAATATGGCAAATCGCCGTATTCCCCCTTTCCCATAGGAGGGATAAACCCGTGAAGAAAAGAAAAATTCTGACGTCGATCGTATGCATGTTGCTGCTTGCAGCTTTTCTGATTCCGACGACCGGACTCAAAGTAAGCGCTGCGGGGCCGACGCTTACAACAACACTGCGTGACGGGATCACGGTGCGAAACGACCGATTGACCTTCGACGTGTGGGCAAGAAACGGAGCGGGGAAAAAGATCGCCTCTACCGTCACCCTGAACGGCGGACGGGTCGATCCCACATGGGACGACAGCGACAAAACGAGCTATACGCTTGCGCTTTCCAAATCGGGAGAAAATACGGTAGTTGTCAGCACCTCGTCGGACGGCGGAAAGAAAAAGCAGCTGACCTATCGTATTACCTATCAGCCGGCGGCAAAGGGCGAGGTCATCGGCCACGCTGTCTGGAGCGTGGAGGTGTTTACGATCGGCTGCGGGTATCTGATACAGCCGACGTCGTTTCCCATCCGCGCCGGAGAATCGGCCGCCGCAGCGCTTATCCGACTGCTGCACGAAAACGGCTTGGTCGGCTATTACAGCGGTTCGGTGGAGCAGGGCTTTTATCTTGCCTATATTGCGGACGGCACCGCTTCGGCGGCGAATTATAACGGCTATCAAAAAAGCGGCACGGCGTCAAATCCGAAAAAGCTGGGACTGAGTCCCTCCATTCCCGGGTACTTACAGTCTCCTTTGAAATCCGGTATGGACTTTTACGATCCGGCCGATTACCAAAAAAACTGGACGGGCTATCTCGGCGAATTTGTCATCTCCAACGGTTCCGGTTGGATGTACTGCGTCAACAACAATTTTCCCAACGTTGGTTTTTCCGATACGTATCTTTCGGACGGCGACGTTGTCCGGGTGCAGTTTACCTTGGGATACGGCGCCGATATCGGCGGCATGAGCACTCTGGGCGGACAGATCCCAGGCGTGGAAAATCAGCCGCAATCAGGGTACTACGCCGTCGCTGATAAAGACGCCCTGACAAGGACGATGGCAAAGGCGCACTACTCTTCCGGACTGATGACAAGAAACAACGTCAAAAGCGCTTATTCGGCGGCGCTTTCCGCAGCGGCAACGCTGAATGCCTCGCAAAGCACGGTGGACGGGGCGGTCAAAACGCTGGAAAATGCGCTGCAAAATCCGGACAGCGCCTCCGGCGGTAACGGCAATGCGGGTAACAGCGGAAATTCCGGCAGCACAGGAAACACGGGAAACGTGGGCAATGCCGGAAGCTCCGGCGAAATCCACCCGTCCGGCGATTCGGATACCCCAATATCTACGAACCCATCGAATGAAACAACCGACTCGGCGACGTCGGAAAACCCGGGAGAGACCGATGCGTCCGAGAATCCGTCGGATGGAACGGAAGCTCCCGGAAGGGAAACCGCGCCGAACGGCTCCGATGCCGCCGAAAATTCAGAGGAATCCAAGCAGGACGCCGATTTTGCGGGAAAACCTCGCCCGGCATCCGTAATCGGGATCGTTCTTGCCGTTTTGGCCGCCGGCTTTGCCGTTCTTTTCGGGGTACGCCTCTATCGCAGGAAAATGGCCTCCCGAAACACGGAGAACAAGGAGTAGAAAGCCATGGTGAAACGTCTGACGGCAGGTCTTATCTGCCTTGTCCTGTTTTTTGGCTGGGTATCCCCCGTTTCAGCTGCTAAAAACGAGCCTGACCCGCTGTCGATTGCACAGGGAATCATCGACTGGAAGAAATCCGACGTGGGTTCCTCCGACGGCGATTTGCTAAGCGTTGCCTATTTGGAGCTTGCCGGTTCCACGGCGGGCGACTGGTATCCGGTGGGACTGTCCCGTCTTGGAAAAACCGACAATTACGCGGGGTATCTTGCCGTACTGCGGGACCGCATCGAAGAGCGTTACCGGCAGTCGGGCAAGCTCAGCGCTGCGAAGGCCACTGAATGGCACCGCATGACGCTGGCGATTCTGGCATCCGGCGGCGACCCTACCGCCTTCGGGACAGATGAAAACGGGCAGCCCATCAATCTAATTGCGGACGGAACCTATGACCGGGGAAAAACGACGCCGCTCGGGCGGCAGGGCATCAACGGCTGGATTTGGGGGCTGATTGCCCTCGACACGATGCGCTATGAAGTCCCCGCGGACGCTTTCTACACACGGGAGGATATCCTTGTAGAGATTCTGTCCCGTCAGCTGCCTGACGGCGGCTGGGCGCTCAGCGGCAGCGCCTCCGACCCGGATCTGACGGCGATGGCGGTGCAGGCGCTTGCGCCTTACTATGCCGACGAAACCGAATACCGGTACCAACGGAAACAGGAAAACGCAGAGGTTCAAGCAACGGTGCGCGCATCCGTGGACGAGGCCCTCGCCTGCCTTTCCGCCATGCAGCTTCCCACTGGCGATTTTAAAAGCTGGGGCACGCAAAATGTGGAGAGTACGGATCAGGTAATCATCGCCCTGTGTTGTCTCGGAATCGACCCGCTTCGTGACGAACGGTTCATCAAGGACGGGAACACCCTGCTCTCCGGCGTGCTCCGTTACCGTCAGCCGGACGGCGGCTTTGTCCACTCCTATGATTACGACCCGGACAATCCCACCTCCTTGCCCGGACAGTCCAATACCATGGCGGGCGAGCAGACGCTTCTGGCGATGGCGGCGCTCTGGCGGCAGCAAAACGGGATGCGTACATTGTACGATTTCCGCCCGGAGAAAGGGGAAGGCCCCGGTGAAGGGGTGTACTTCTCCGACGAAGATAAACAGGCGGTCGACGCCCTCCCGCAAGACCTCACAACACAGCAGTATGTGACCGTCACGACCCTGCTCGATAAGCTGGAGCAGTCGCCGGATTTTGCGGGAAAAGAGGCTTACCGGCAAAAGCTGACGGCGGCGAAGGCGCAGATCGCAAAAATCCAGGCGGAAATCGACGATCTCAACGCGCAGATACTCGAAAAGCTCTATCCGTTTGAAAAGATTTCCCTTTCTGATAAAAAGACGGTGGATTCCATCGTGGATCGGTATAACGCTTTAAGCGAATACGACCGCACGAAAATCAATCGTTGGGAAGACGTGGTCAAAACCAAAACGCAGGTGGACAATCTGTTGCGAGCCCTTGTGATCGGAATCGTTCTGGGGACCGTCGCCGTTTTGCTTACCGTATTTCTGGTTTGCCGGATCCGCAAAAAGAGACGGCGCAAGGCGAAAGAAATGGAGGAACTGGCCGCACGGTTTGCGGAGGACGACGAGGAATAACGAGAGGACGGTGTGTCGCGAAAAGTGAAAAAAGATATTCTGGCTGTTTTCGGGATCCTATTGATTGTAGCCGTGCTGATTAGCGGCACGCGCATCCAGTCGGTAGACGAATATTATCTGACCCATATCGACGACATTACGCCGGAGAGTGAGACCGTGACGCTCTCGATCCGCTGCGATACGATCCTGCTGCATTACGACGATCTCGACCCTGCTCTGCAATCGGAGGAATTTGTCCCGCCGGACGGCGTGATTCTGCCGCCCACTCAATACGTCCTCCGGGAGGGCGACACGGTGTTTGATATTCTCGACCGCGCGGTGCGGTACAACAAAATTCAGATGGAATTTCAAGGGGCGGAAGAAAGTCCCTTCGGCAGCGTCTATATTCAGGGTATTCACTATCTGTATGAGTTCTCTTGCGGCCCGCTCTCCGGTTGGATGTACCGGGTGGACGGCGAATTTCCGCATTACGGCTGTTCCCGGTACGAGCTGCACGACGGACAAAATATCGAATGGGTATACACCTGCGACCTCGGTCAGGACGTGGGCGCCCAGTGGATGGGAGGAAAGCAATGAAAGCGTTTGCCAATGTTCACCCGGCGGTGAGTATGACTTATTTTTTGTCGGTGCTGCTGGTATCCATGTTTCTTTCCCATCCTGTTTTACAGGCGGAAGCGCTGCTGGGCGGCATTTTGTTTTGCGCGACGTTGCAAAAACGCGGGGCGGCTCTGCGCGATATCGGCTTTTATCTGCCGCTTTTTTTGATGGTGGCTGTCACGAACCCCCTGTTTTCCCACAACGGGGTAACCCCTCTGTTCTTCCTGAACGGCAACCCGGTGACGCTAGAGGCGTTTTTGTACGGCATCTCCCTGGCCGTCATGGTGATCGGCGTTTTGCTGTGGTGCAAGGCATACAGTGAGATCATGACCAGCGACAAATTTCTCTATCTGTTCGGGAAAGCGATTCCGAAATTGTCGCTGGTGCTGTCCATGGCGCTCCGGTTCATTCCCGCTTATCTGCGCCAGTCGCGGCGGGTCAGCCGGGCGCAGAAAGCAATGGGACTGTATGCCGGGAAAAACATCACCGACCGGGTCAAAAACCGCATGCGGGTCTTTGCCGCCATGGTCTCCTGGTCCTTAGAAAACGCGATGGAGACCTCGGCGTCCATGAAGGCCCGCGGGTACGGGAAAAAGGGCCGGACGAATTTTTCCCTGTTTCGGTTCCGCAGCGCAGACGGTGTTTTGCTTGGCGTCTGCGTCCTGCTGCTTGCCGTGCCGCTGGTCGGGGCTGTGGCGGGGATCACGGAGTTTACCTATTATCCCCGGGTGGACAACATCGAGACGACGCCCGCCGCCCTGGCCGTGTATACGGCGTTCGGCCTGCTGTCGTTACTGCCGTTTATTTTGGAAGTGAAGGAGGCGCTCGTATGGAACTATTACAGGTCGAAAATCTGAGCTTTCGTTATCCGAAGGCGGAGCAAAATGCGCTGGAGGAGATCGGTTTTTCGGTGGAAAGCGGCGAGTTTACCCTGCTGTGCGGGCCTTCCGGCTGCGGGAAAACCACCCTTTTGCGGCTACTGAAAAAGGAGCTTGCGCCGGTCGGAGAAAAAAGCGGACAAATTATTTATCAGGGCGCGCCGCAGGAGGCGCTCGAGGACGCGGGGGCGATCGGCTTTGTGCAGCAGAACCCGGAAAGCCAGATCGTCACCGATAAGGTTTGGCATGAGCTGGCGTTCGGGCTGGAAAACATGGGCGTCCCCACCGAGGTGATCCGTCGCCGGGTAGGAGAAATGGCGAGCTTTTTCGGAATCCAGGGCTGGTTCCGGCAAAAGACGGATGAGCTCTCGGGCGGGCAAAAACAGCTTTTGAATTTGGCGTCGGTGATGGTGATGCAGCCGAATTTGCTGATATTAGATGAACCCACAAGTCAGCTGGACCCCATCGCCGCCGCCGATTTCATCGCCACGCTGCAAAAGATCAACCGGGAATTGGGACTGACGATCCTGCTGGCCGAGCACCGGCTGGAGGAGGTCTTTCCCATTGCCGACCGGGTATTGATATTGGAAAAGGGACGGATTCTGCTGGACGACGATCCGCGTAAGATCGGACCGCGGCTGTCGGAACTCCGGCCTAACCATCCCATGCTTCACGCTCTGCCCAGCGCAGTACGCATCTGGCAGGGGCTGAACATAGCAGAGCCGTGTCCTTTGACGGTGCGGGAGGGACGGGACTTTTTGGAGCGTCATTTTACAAGCCGCGCCGAAACGCTCCCGACGTCGGAAATCCCCGAAGCGGGAGAGACGGCGGTAGAACTGAAAAATGTGTGGTTCCGCTATGAAAAAGATTTGCCGGACATTCTGCGGGGCGTATCCCTAAAAGTTTATCGGGGCGAAATTTTCTGCGTTCTCGGAGGCAACGGCGTCGGAAAAACCACGGCGCTGAATGTGATCGCGGGGCTGGACAGAGCCTACCGGGGGAAGGTTTTGATCGGCGGAAAACCGATCAGGGAGTATAAAGGCAGCGCGCTCTACCGCAATAACCTTGCCCTTCTGCCTCAAAATCCCCAGACAGTTTTTGTAAAGGATACGGTGCGGGCGGATCTTTCGGAGATTCTGGAAACCATGGAGATTCCCAAAAAAGAACGCGCAGCGCGAATCCAAGCCGTCGCGGACAGGCTCGGGATCTCCGATTTGCTTGACCGGCATCCCTATGACCTCAGCGGCGGCGAGCAGCAAAAAAGCGCCCTGGCCAAGGTTTTGCTCTCCGAGCCGAAAATTCTGCTGCTGGATGAGCCAACCAAAGGAATCGACGCCTTTGCCAAACAAAATCTGCGGGAAATTCTGCGGGAATTAAAGCAAGACGGAATAACGGTGATCTTAGTGACCCACGACGTGGAGTTTGCCGCCGAGGCCGCCGACCGCTGCGCCTTTGTGTTCGATGGGGAAATTCTTTCCGCCGATCCGCCGCAGAAATTCTTTGCGGAAAACAACTTTTATACCACGGCGGCCAACCGCATGGCGCGGGGACTGTGGAAGAACGCGGTCACCTGTGAGCAGGTGATCGCATGCTGCCGGGCGGCGGGAGGTCGACAATGAAAAAGTGGATTTCCTACGGCGTTCTCTGCCTGCTTGTTCCCGCAGTCGTGCTTTGCGGCGCCCTCCTGTTTCCTGCAAAGCAGTATGCATGGATCTCCTTTTGCGTTGCGCTGCTCTCCTGCCTGCCGGTTTTTCTGCAATTTGAACATAAAAAAGTCAGCACAAAACGGCTGATTCTGATTGCGTCCATGACGGCGCTGTCGGTACTGGGGCGGATCCTCTTTACGCCGATTCCGGGCTTTAAGCCGGTGACGGCCATGGTGGTGATCACCGCCCTGTATTTTGGAAGCGAAGCCGGCTTCCTCACCGGTTCCCTTTCCGCCGTCATCTCCAATTTTTGGTTCGGGCAGGGACCGTGGACGCCCTTCCAGATGTTCAGCTGGGGGATTTTAGGGATGATTGCCGGACTGCTTGCGGGTCCCCTAAAGCGCAGTAGGATTCTGCTGGCGATATACGGCGCCCTCTCCGGCGTCCTTTATTCGGTTCTCATGGATGTATGGACGGTGCTTTGGGCGGACGGTTTTTTCAATCTCTCCCGTTATTTCGCCGCCTTGGCGTCAGCCCTTCCGTTTACGGCGATTTATGCCGTATCCAATGTGATTTTCCTGTTGCTCCTCTGTAAACCCATCGGAAAAATTCTGGAGCGGGTGCAAACCAAGTATGCCCTGTAGCGCCTTTTTTCGGAGGTTGCCGGGATGCGGTAATGCAATAAAGTATATTCGCTTAACGGAAGTCAAACGTATTTCAAACAGCAAAAATCCGATCAGCTTATTTGATGATCGGATTTTTGTTTGCCTCGTACCGGCTTTCACCCATTGGTCACATTTTGTCCCTTTGGACGAAAACCCGCGGGTTTTCGGATTTCCAAAGTGCCTTTTGATAACAATTTGATAACAGCCGTGGGCGGCGGCATTATTCCCGCTGCCCGGTGGTTTGCCGGTTTAAGAGTATTTTCTGATGGCTTGCGGCTGAAAAATCCATATTCAAAAAGCCCTTCGCTGTGGGGTTCACGGCTAAGGGCTTTTTGTCGTTTGTCAGGGGGTGATTTTCTTTTTCTTCGGTTCGGGAAGCGAATCATATATGGTCTGGAAAAGCTCACAGAGAAACTCTCTGTTGTCAGTATCTTCGATGAGCAACATTTCCTTAGCGCCCTCATACGGCAGTTCATAGACGGGTGTATCCATCAAGGAAACAGCGGAGGTTACAGGCTTTACAAGCAGACGGTCATCATAAATGCCGCCGATGATCTTACCTCGAAAATAGAGGATATATTCCCCCATCATCGCACGGTAAGAAACGCCGTCTAAGCCGCTTAACTGGTCTAACACAAAGTTCAGGTAATTTTTACTGGAAGCCATATTACGCCTCCTTTCAATCATCGGTTTTGAGTTTGTCCTTGAAAGCCTCAACCAAAGTATCGCTTAATTCTTTGGGCGGGACGCTTGCCCGAATTTCGGTATCGTCGTATTTCGGATAATGATAGCGCCACCTGTCGTAATCTTCCCGGCTGATTTCCCCTGCTGCTAACTTGTCTGCCTGCGCTTTCCAAGCAGTAAGCATTTGCAGCAGTTCAGCTGCGTCCTTGCCCTTGTCGGCGCTGACCTTCATGCAAACCTCGCCGTCTGCTTCGCTGACGGTAAGACCGTAATTGTCCTCAAGGGTAAACAGGGTGTGTGCAAGACCGATATAACTGTCAATGTCCGGCACGGTGAGCGCCTGCGGGGAAACATCTAACGCTTGCGCCAGCGCTGCGGTGATCTCCGCTTTGGGAGAACGAGTCCCCATTTCATATTGCGCCAGCCGAACATCGGCGCTCTTTTCGGGGAAGCCCAGCAGCAACCCGAGATACTTCTGTGTCATGCCCCGCATGGTGCGGAAAAAGTGGATTCTTTCACCGATTGCCATTGTGATTTCACTCCTTACCTATGTGCTTTGGCGGGCAGTATAAGAACCTGTCAAGCCACGGGTCGTATTTTCTGCGAAAATCTCCACCCTTAAAGGCTTGACAGAACCTTGTAATGCGTGTCGATTCATCGTACACGCATTATAGCATAAACGCTTAGGAAAGTCAAGAGAAATCAAAGCAAAAAAGTTTAATATTTTTTGAAAGCCACTTTACAATAGCAAAAATGCTTAGTATGATAGAGAAAGACTGAGCGAATACGCTTAGCAAATATCCGTCGTGTGTCACGGTAACGGCACACCCGCTCGGGCAAATCGGGAGGCGGCCAGAAAGAATCCCGACACGAAAGAAGACTATCTATTTGAAATCAGAAAGGAGATTTTTATGGAAAATATGAACAATATTCGCAGCAGGGCAACGGAGATGGTCAATAATGAACCGATTTACAGCTAAGGCGGAGCGGCGGCAGGGAGAAATCCTTGCCGCCGTTTGTTACCTATACTTTTTCGTGATTATTCACATTTTTTGATAAAAAGTCGGGATTTTCCCCCTTTTACGAAAAGTTCACATCTTGTAAAAAGCCGAAAATATTTGCACTTTTTCATCAACTTTCGCTGTAGGGCTTTTCTTTTACAAAAAGGCTATGGTACAGTAAAGCTATCCCTACGGGGAAAAATAAATGATAGGAGTTTTTCAAAATGAAAACGACCAAGCTGTTATCCTTGCTTTTGGCGCTTCTCATGGTTTGTTCTCTGGTGCTCGTTGCCTGCAGCGGCGATGAGAAAAAGACCAACACCCAGGACTTGTCGTCCGAACCGACCGAAGAACAGATCGATCCGAACGACGTTTGGGATCTGGAAACGCACAATCTGCAGGGGCATGAATTCTATTTCATGGTTCTGGACGTCGCCGCGAAGCATCTGACTACCAACGAAGTGTATGCGGAAGCCTTGACCAACGATACGATCAACGACGCCGTCTACAGAAGAAACGCCCTTCTGGAACAGAAGTACAACTGCACCATCAAGGAGGACAGAAGCAGCAAGCCCTACGACCTCATCCGCGAACCGCTGTTGGCGGGCGAGTACTCCTACGACGTAATCTACATGCGCGTCTCCAACACGAACAATTTTGCCACCAGCCAAATTTTGGTGGATCTCAACAGTCTTGAAAACCTCCAGTATGACAAAAACTGGTGGGATCAGGAGCTGCGCTCGATTCTTACCGTTTCCGGAAAGAACTTCATGGCCACCGGCGACGCCGGTACCGCGGACGATCGGGCCTGCGCAGTCACGTTCGTCAATCGCGATATGCTCGAGCAGAACCATCAGGAGGACGTGTACGAACTGGTGAAGTCCGGCAATTGGACGATTGATAAAATGTATGAAATCAGCGAAGCCTGTATTAAAGACGAAAACGGCGACGGCGTTTGGACCGTCGGCGACGACGTCTTCGCTTATATCTCCGTGGGGACGTACAACTGGGCGCACATGGCGGCCTGCGGCGTGAAGCTTTCCAGCATTTCCCCGACCGGCGAAATCATTTTGCCGGGCACCCTGAGCCAGGATCTGCTGGACGTTTGGGCCGAGCTCAAGCCTCTCTTAACCAGTCCGCACCGCGACATTTCCGATTCCGGTGTCCGCTTCAAGGCCGGAAAAGCCCCGTTCTTCTCCGTACTTCTCGGTTCGATTACGAACTATGGCGACGTGTCCTTTAACCTGGGAGTGGTTCCGTTCCCGAAACGCAACGCGGAGCAGGCGGAATATTATACGTATCAGGAAGCCAGTAACACCAGCGTCTATTCCATTCCGGTCACGGTAGACCAGATTCCGGAATACGAAGCCGCCGGTTTTGAATCCGGCCGCGAAATGGTGGGCTATTTCCTGAACGCTTTCGCTTATGAATCCCGCAATGTCCTGACTCCCGCTTTCTACGATCAGGTCATCATGCTTCAGATGGTGTCGGATCAAGATACGGCCGATATGCTGGAACTGGCGCTGAGCAATAAGATTTACGATACGGCTGCATACTTCAACTTCGGTTCGATACGGTTTATCTTCCGTGACGCCGGCTGCGGCGACGGCTATGGCGGCACCGGCGGCACCAAGAATGGGGCTGTCGGCTCCGACGCCAAATACGATACGCTGACCTCCCTCTACGAAGAGAAGTTGAGCTCTGCTCGTACGGCGTTGAATAACTATATCAAAGCAATAGAAGCTGTGGGCACCGAAAACGCCGACAGTCAATCTTAAAAAATTGAAATAGAGCTGCAAAAGCCGCAGGCAAATGCCTGCGGCTTTTTTGGGTTGCCCGGCCTACCGATTCCTCGCGGAATGAGAAAATGTATAAGCGTATAAAAGTCCACGTTTTCATACAATAGCGGCGCAAATTTTGACGGATCCGCCGCAAGAACATTTTTGAAAAACGTTGACACAAACATCCGTTCCTGTTACAATAAACGCAGCAAACGGCAGTCTCAACCGGGACAGCCGTGATTTTGCGCTCCAAGCCGTGCGCGTTCGCAGGGACGGCAAAGTAGTATTCTCAGAATAACGATTTACAGAGTAAGGCGGTAAAAAGATATGAACCATACATCCAAAGAGGCGATCCGTTCAATTCCCGGTTCCGAAATCACCGAAGATTTCTTTTCCGACTTTCCCGGTGCGGCGCAACCCACCGGTTGGGAAAGCTTCCCAATTGCCAAAACCATTGGAGCGGGAAAAACCTGTGTTGCGCTTGCGATACAGGTACCCCCGCAGGACGGCGCCGTCACCTGTCTGATCTCTTTTACCGTGAAGGCGGTGGACGCATGCACGCCCGTCCGGATCTCCATTCAGGACGGCTGCACGGCGGAAGAGACGTACTATCTCCCCGTGCAGTGGACGACGATCGGCATTCCCTTAAAAGCTTCCGGCCCTGTGCGCATCTCCCTCGAACCCACAGCGGATATTCTGCTGGCAGGAGCTTTCTGCGAGTATCACGGAACGGATTCGATCCAATCTCTGTCTTTACGAACCGGAATGCATCTTCTGGAGCCTTTTGTTGACGTCTCCATTACCGACAGTGGCAATCCCCTGGTTGGAAAAACGAAAGATCTGATCAAAAACGGAAAGCTTCTCTATTCCATTGGCAATGGAAAATTGACCATTACCGACGTGACGGATCCCGCTGCCCCTGTGATTCTCAGTACCCTTGGCGGTATGGGCAACGATATCCGTCAGCTCGTCATGCTCAACGATGGCCGGCATATCTTCATATCCTCCAGACAGAACGGTTGTTATATTGTCAAGGTGTCGGATCCGGCGCATCCTGCCATCGTATCCCGCTATGACTCCGTGGAGATGGCTACCGGTGTGGACGCATGGGGCGACTACGTATTTGTCTGCAACCGGCAGTACGGGGTGGAGATCGTTGATATCCGGGACGTATACCATCCCATTCAGAAGGCCATCGTCCGCTGCGGTACCGCCCAATCCTGTCGGGTAGTCGACGGCATCCTGTATGCCGGCTGCTGGAACGAGCGAGAGATTCAGATGTTCGACGTCACACAGCCAACGGCGCCAAAACGTCTCGGTTCTGTCAGTCTGCATGGCAAGGGCGATGGCATGGCGATCATGAAACAGGGGGAGAAAACCTATCTGTATGCCGCCACAGGGCAGCACGTCGCAGGCTGTCCGGAATTTTTGCAAGGCACCACCGAGGACCTCCGGTTGTCCAACCTGAAATACGGACAGGGCAACGGTCTGGATATTTTTGACATCACGGATCCGACTGACCCGAAATGGCTGTCCACCAGCCGCATCGACGGGCGCTACTATTTTCCGGATAACGACTTCTGGGACGTGGAGGTTTCCCGGTTCCGGGGACGATGCTACGCCTATTTTCTGAATACGTATAACGGCGTCTATATCTTTGACGTAACGGATCCGGCGGCCCCGATCCGTCTTGGGCGGGTGACGGTAGTCTCCGATCGGATCAAAGAGCTGGTTTTCCCGACACGGGCCTGCATTCTTCCCTATGATCAGTCTGTCCGCCGGCAGAGTCCAACGTCTGCTATTGTCTGCGACGAGGGGGTTTTATACATTGCAAGCTCCATGACGGATCTTCACATTTGTACCGGTACAGAGCTTGACAAATTCCTGCACCCCTCTCCCGAAAAACGCGGCGCCGCGCCTATCCCGTCTTCCGACGGCGACTTCTACGCATTTGATCCGAAAAAATACGGCCTTTCCGGTTTTGCCAGATACGCATGCACAGGTCAGGTCTATGCCGTCGTGGCGCACAATGGGAAAATCTATGCCGCCTGCGGCAAAGAGGGAATCGCCGTGCTTGACGAGAACCTGGGCCTCCTCGCCCGCTTGGATACCCAAGATATTGCCATGGACGTACAGATCAAAAACGGAACCCTGTACTGTGCGGAAAGCAACGGCGGTCTTGGCGCATACGACTTGTCTGACGATGGCCTGCGCGCGGTGGAAAAATGGCATTACAAATCCAGCCACGGCGTCGTGCGGCAAGTCAGGCTTTCGCCGCAGGGACGGTGGGCTATCATCCAATGCGGCCCCAGTTTTGGCGAGATCATCAGCACCCATGCCCCCACGGCCTGTGCCGCTGAATGCAAATCGTCTACGCTGATGTATCACCACAATATCCTCAACACCATTGCAGGCGGCAGATATCTCGCCATCTATGCGGACGGCGAGCAGGCTTTCTGGTACGATTTTGGCGTAAACGACGACTACGATACCCCTGTACTGCAAAACAAATGGCCGTCTAATCGGGCAAGTATCATGACGGGAGGAATGACCGGTAACGTTCCCGGCTTCCCGGACTACGTGCTGTGCACCGCCGGTATTGCAAACGGAAGACCCGGCGGCTATGTGATCTACGATCCCGCCTCGGATAACACGCCGGTCATCACCGCGGTGGATCCGGAAACGGCATTTTCCGGAAGGCCCGCTATCTTTGAAACTCTCCTGGTCGCCTCCGACAGGATCAACGGCAAGATCCATCTTGTGGATCTCTCAGACCTGCAGGCGCCGCACGTGATGAAAACGATCCCCGTGGCGGGAAATCCGGACAACGCGGTGCGGATGGGCCGGTATCTGCTGATCCCCATGGGGTATCAGGGGCTGTTCCGGTTTGATATCACGCCATTTGTAAAACCGAAAAAGGAAAAGGCGCCGTGCGCACGGTGACAAACCTGAAAAAAACGAATAAAATTTGAGATCATTTTCTCAGGCGAAGGCATTCATTTTGCACCCAATTTCCCGGGTGAAAATATACTGGGATTAGGAGGTGTAACATGGATAATCTTGTCCTGATGGCACTGCTCGCCACGCTTGGAACCTGGTTCGTGACGGCTCTGGGCGCGGCAACAGTCGCCTTTTTTAAATCCCCCAATCCCAAAGCGCTGAATCTGATGCTGGGCTTTGCTTCCGGCGTAATGATCGCCGCGAGCTTTTGGTCGCTCTTGCAGCCGGCCATTGAGCGCGCAGAGGCCGCCGCCAGCTTGCCGGCATACTTTGTGGCGACCGTCGGCTTTTTGTTCGGCGCTTTGTTTATGTGGGGGTCCGATAAAGTGGTTTCCCTGGCAAGAGGCGTGGCCGACAGCACGCAGGGAAAGCCGAACGAGCGGCTAAACCGCATTATTATGCTGGTTCTCTCGATCACGCTGCACAACATACCGGAGGGATTGGCGGTCGGCGTCGCTTTCGGCGCTTTGCAAAACGGAGGCTACACGACGGAAAATCTGATGGGAGCCATTACGATCGCCGTCGGCATCGGCCTGCAGAATTTCCCGGAGGGAGCCGCGGTTTCCGTTCCGCTGCGGAGAGAGGGATATTCCCGAAAAAAAAGCTTTCTCATCGGGCAGGCTTCCGGCATGGTAGAGCCGGTCGCCGGGGTGATCGGCGCTTTGCTGGTAGTTTATGTAGAGGCAATTTTGCCCTACGCCCTGTCCTTTGCAGCCGGCGCGATGATCCTGGTGGCCGTGCACGAATTGATCCCCGAATGCCAGCGGAACCAAAAGGCTCAGCCCTATTTTGCCACGATGGGCATTGTTTCGGGCTTTGCCCTGATGATGCTCCTCGACGTGATGCTGGGATAGAAGTTTTAAATCCTGTGGGAAATATCCCGCAGGATTTTTTATAAAAAAAGGAAAACACGGGAAAGCCAAAACTGGCATTATAAAATTATTGTAATCTGACTATTTTCAAATAGTCAGATTTGTTTTATCCTACCGCTATACAAAAAATAGGAGGGTTGCAAACGAAATGCCGCACAACCACCAGAAAAAAAATCGCGGTGATCAATGATTTCTGCGGATTCGGACGCTGTTCTCTGGCCGCTTCCCTACGCGATTTTCGTCGGGGCTGCGGGCGCGCTTCTTGCCGACTGCCTGACCGGGTTTGCCATCTGGGCGCCCGGCTCGGTGATTATCAAATCCGTTGCCGTTTTGTTTTTCACCCGGAAAGGCAAGATCATTTCTCTTCGCAACCTGTTTGCGCTGATTCCCGCCTGGGCGATCTGCATTGGCGGATATTATCTCTACGAATCGCTGATCACCTGGAATTTCATTGCCCCGCTTGCCGGAATTCCCGGATATATCACGCAGTCGCTTCTCAGCAGTATTTTTTTTGTTGTGCTGGGCTTTGCGTTTGATAAACTGAACATAAAGAAACGTATTCTGGAGGGAGAAAACACAAAATGATGACGATCACCTACTCGGTAAAAAACGGAATTTACATAAATATGACGAACCGCTGCCCCTGCGCCTGCACCTTTTGCCTCCGGCATAACGGCGAGGGGATTTACGGCTCCGATTCGCTCTGGCTGGAACGAGAACCCTCGGTGGAAGAGGTGTGCGCCAGTATAGACGCCTGGGATTTGGCAAAATATGAAGAAGTGGTTTTCTGCGGATATGGCGAACCGACGGAACGCCTATACGATCTATTGGAGGTCGCAAAGCATATCAAGGCAAAGCGCGATATTCCGATCCGTATCAACACCAACGGCCTTGCCGATTTGATTTGGAAGGAGAAAACCGCGCCGAAGCTGCAAGGACTGATCGATACCGTTTCCGTAAGTCTGAACGCCGCCAATCAGGAAGAGTACCTGAAAACCGTCCGCCCGAAATTCGGCATGGATTCGTACGAAGCAATGCTGCAATTCACCAAAGACTGCGTTTCTTACGTTCCCAATGTGGTGATGACGGTGGTGGACGTGGTTACCTCCCCAGAGGAGCAAGCGCGCTGCCGCGAAATTTGCGATTCTCTGGGCGCGACGCTGCGCGTGCGCCCATTTGAAAGCTGAAAAGGATTTATTTTTGAAAGCTGTTTCCCAACGTCCTCTCCCGGCGCCTTTCGATTCGGTTTTATCAAAAACGCGAACGATAATCTTTTGCGAAAAAAAGAAAAAATCGCAAAAAAGGCTTGACTTTCCTCCTTGTGGAAGGTTTATACTAGGGACGAAAGGAGGGAAAACGAATTGAAAATCAACGAAGTAGAAGCCTTGGCGGGGATTTCGAAAAAGAATATTCGTTTTTATGAAGAACAAAGGCTTTTAAGTCCCGGCCGCAATGCGGAAAACGGATACCGGGAATACGGCGAAAAGGAAGTGCAGGTTTTGCGCAGGATTAAGCTTCTGCGGAAGCTGGGCGTGCCGATCGAGGAGATTCGCAAAATGCTGAGCGGAGCACACACCGTCGGAGACGGCATGCGCCGCCATCTGATCAGCCTGGAACGGGAACAGCAAAACCTGGAGCAATCGATTTTGCTGTGTCGGGAGCTGCAAACCCGGGATATCCCGATCGCAGACCTGGACGCGGAAGAAATGCTGACCCGCATGGAAGAAATGGAAAAAGGCGGAACCTGCTTTTCAAACCAGGAAAAGCAGGACGTGCGGGTGCGTTTTGTAGCGCCTGTGATCGTAACGGTTCTTATGGTAGCGCTGATGGTGAGCTTAAGCGCACTGTTTTTATGGGCGTATCGGGTTTCGCCGGAGGAGGCGCCGCCGATCTGGGTTCTGTTTTTGGTTCTCGGGGTCTTTTCGGCGATCGGGATTGGCGTGATTTTGGCGCTGGCGCAGCGGATCCGTGAAATCGTGAAAGGAGAAATCGACGATGCCAAACGCTACTGAAAAAAAGAAGGCCTCCATTTGCAGCGCCGTTGGAATCATCGGCGTGCTGCTGTTTTTTTTAGCGATGCTCTTTTGCCTGCTGTTTTGGATTCCGGACGACGCTTGGGTGGCCGTGGGCTTTCTGGCTTTTTACGGGGTCATCCTCCTTACCGTGATCGCGGGCATTTTGATCGCGCTGCGGCAGCGGCTGCGGGAAATCAAAAGCGGCGAGGAAGAAGAGGCGAAAAAATACTGATCCATGATCCAATCAATCAAGAGAAAGGAGAAAAACCATGTTATTACTCAATATTGACCACGTCCCCGGCAAAGAAATCGAGGCTTTGGGGCTTGTAAAAGGAACGGTCGTGCAATCCAAAAACTTCGGCAAGGACTTTATGGCCGGCATGAAAACGCTGGTCGGCGGCGAGATTAAGGGCTATACCGAAATGCTGGTGGAAGCTCGCCAGATCGCCACCAAGCGCATGGTGGACGAAGCGGAAGCGCTGGGAGCAGATGCCGTTGTCAATGTCCGCTACGGTTCCTCTTCCGTCATGAGCGGCGCCGCCGAGGTGATCGTCTACGGCACGGCGGTGAAATTGAAATAAAGCGTCGGGCTTGACGTTTCCCTTGGCGGAAAGTTTATATGAGAGAAAATGACAAGGAGAAAACCATGGTACTGGAATTAAGAAGCATTGAAAAATCCTTTGGCGAAAAGAGAGTGCTGACCGGCGTTTCGTTTCGGGCGGAGGGCGGCAAAGCCTTTGGCCTTTTGGGGCGGAACGGCGCGGGGAAAACCACCTCGATCCGGATTCTGATGGGCGTCTTCCCTGCCGACGGCGGCGAAGTGCTGATCGACGGCAAGCCGATCGACTACAAAAAAATTCAGATCGGCTATCTGCCGGAGGAGCGGGGACTGTACCCGAAAAAGATCATTCTCGACCAGCTCACTTATTTTGCCCGGCTAAAGGGTATGGAGAAAAAAGAAGCGGTGAAAGCCATCGATTTCTGGCTGGAGAGGCTGGAAATGACGGAATACCGAAACAAACGGCTCGATACGCTTTCCAAGGGGAACCAGCAGAAGATCCAGCTGATTACGGCGCTGGCGCACGACCCGGATATCGTGATTCTGGACGAGCCCTTTTCCGGACTGGATCCGGTCAACGCGATGCTATTGAAGGACGTAGTGAAAGAAGAAATTGCCAGGGGAAAAATCGTACTGTTTTCCAGTCACCAAATGAGTTATATCGAAGAATTCTGCGACAGCATTGCCATCCTCAACGCCGGAAAAGTGGCGCTGCACGGCGACCTGCACGAGATCAAGAGGAACTACGTGCGCGACCGTTTGGTGGTGCGCACGGAATTTTCCGCGCCGATCCTGGCCGATTTCGGCACGGCCTGCACGAAGCTGGAAAACGGCAGCCTTTTGATCCAGCTTGGAAACGCCGGAGAAAAGAAAGAGGTTATGAAACGTCTGGTAGAGCGCTATGAGCTGGATGAAGTAAAGGTCTTTGAGCCTTCGCTGAACGACATTTTCGTAGAATACGCGGGCGACAGCGCCGAGGAGGATAAAAAATGAAGCAGTTTGGCACGATTTTCAACTTTGAACTGAAGTATTACCTGAAAAACAAAGTGTTTATCGGGGTGACGGTCTTTCTGGTGCTGCTCATTGCCGGCGTAATGTTTTTCCCGCGCGTTTGGGCGTTTTTTCAGAGTGAAGAGGAAGCGCCGACCACTCCCGCCGACGGCGCCGTGATCCTGCTCAAAGCCGATTCCGCGGAAAAAGCGGAAACCGCGGCCGCGCTTTTCAGCGCCGCGTTCCCCGAATACAACGTGCAAAGCACCGAGGATGCCCTTGACGCAATTCAAAACGCCGTTGTTACCGGCGAGGCGGAATGCGCCTTTGTACTGACGAGCGACACCTCCTACACCTATTACGTAAACAATCTTTCGCTCTACGACATGAACACCGCCGTTGCCGACGAGGTACTGCAGCAGCTTTACCGGATGAACGCCATGACAGAGGCCGGCATGACAATGGAAGAAGCCGGTGAGATTTTGGCGGTGCAGATCGAAAGTCAAACGGAAAGCCTGGGCGTCAATCAGGCGCAGAACTACTGGTACACCTATATTATGATTTTTGCGCTGTACATGGTTATTCTGCTCTACGGCCAGATGGTCGCCACCAACGTTGCCTCCGAAAAAAGCTCCCGCGCCATGGAGGTGCTGATTACCAGCGCGAGGCCGGTCAGCATGATGTTCGGCAAGGTGATCGCCTCGTGCCTGGCGGGCCTTTTGCAGCTCGTGGCGGTGTTTGGCTCCGCGTTCCTTTTCTTCCGGCTCAACCGGGACTTTTGGGGAGACAATATCATTATCAACTCCATTTTCGATATGCCGCTTTCCCTCTTGCTCTTTATGCTGACCTTCTTTGTGCTCGGCTTCTTTCTTTACGCGTTTCTCTTCGGTGCGATCGGCTCGACGGCTTCGAAGCTGGAAGACATCAATACCTCGGTAATGCCGGTCACGATGCTGTTTATCATTTCCTTTATTGTGGTCATGGTCTCGATGGCCTCCGGCAGCGTGGACACCGTGTTGATGAAGGCGTGCTCGTTCATTCCGTTCACCTCGCCGATGGCGATGTTTACCCGCATTGCCATGAGCACGGTGCCGTGGCACGAAATCGCCCTTTCGATCGGCATTCTGATCGGCTCTGTTTTCGGCGTCGGCGTGCTCTCCGCCAAAATTTATCGCGTGGGCGTTTTGCTCTACGGCACCACGCCGAAAATCGGCGCGATCCTCAAGGCGGTTCGAAACGCATAGCGCTTTGATCAAAATCGATCCCTTTACGGAAAGTGAAAATCCGGTAAGGAAAATTCCTTGCCGGATTTTTTATTTAAAAAATTATCGGAAATTAGTAATTTTTTATTGACAAACAATAAATTCAGTGCTATAGTGACCTTGTAATTTTTGGAAGGAGGAAGTTTTATGAATCGAAAAATTTCTGCCATTCTTTCGCTTGTGATCTGCATTTTATCGGCCATCGTGCTGGTGATCGGCGTTTTTTTATTCCCGAAGCTTTTTGCCCGTTTTTATGAAACCTACCACCTGTTGGGACCGGAATTTTTGCTGAAGGAACACCCGGCATACACCGTGATCCCCACGTTTTATCTCTGTTCCCCGTTTGCTGCCGCCGCGCTTTTTATGCTGATCCGGCTGCTGGTCAATATTATAAAGGAAAAAGTGTTTGTCCGGCAAAACGTAGCGCTTCTTTTCGGCATTGCCTGCTCTTGCTATGCGGTGTTCGCGGTATGTGCGGCGGCCGCAACGCGCTATTTTCCGCTCGTGATCGTTGCGTTTGCGATGGGGGTTGTGGGCACGCTGCTTTTGGTGGTGAAAAGCGTGATGCGCTCGGCAGTGGAGCTGCGCGAAGAAAACGATTTGACGATTTAAAAGCAGGTAAGAATATGATTGCGATCAATTTGGACGTAATGTTGGCAAAGCGAAAAATGTCCTCCGGCGAATTGGCCGCCCGGATCGGCATTACGCAGGCGAATCTTTCGATTTTAAAGACCGGCAAAGCCCGGGCGATCCGTTTTTCCACGCTGGAGGCGATCTGCAGGGAATTAGACTGCCAACCCGGCGATATTTTAGAATTTAAAGAGGTGTAGACAATGGATAATCAAAAACAGAATCCCTCTCAGGGAACACCGGTTTCCCCGCAGGGAGTGCAAGTGCCGCCGCGGCCGATGCAGGGGATGCAAACACCGCCGCAGGGCACATTTCATTCTCCGCAGAGTCCGGTTCCTTTGCAGGGTACCACCGTTTCCCCACAGGGTACCGCTTCGCCGCAGGGTACGGTTCCGCCCCGGAATACGGCCTCCCCATACGGCACGGTTCCGCCGCGATATGGCTATTCGCCCTATCAGGGCGGCACGACAACCGGCTTCTATTCCCCTGCTCCTAACAAAAAGCGGGAACCGTTTTCTTTGGGAAAGACCGATCTCCGCACGGCGGCGGCCACGCTGATCCTCAGCTTCTTTCTGGTGGTCACCGGCCTTTGGGGAGCTTTCCGCGCCGGATTTACGGTCACGTTTGATTTGCTTTTTCTGGTTTTCAGTCTTTATTTTAAGAAAAAAGAAACGACGCCCGGTTTATTTGCCGCCGTGTGCGGGGCGCTGGCGGTCACTCTTTCATTCGTGTTTGCCGTCACCTCCAACGGATCCGTACGTTTTTTCAGCATGGCGCTGCTGATCGGTACCTCGGTTCTGTGGTTTACCGCGCTCACCGGCAAAAAAATCCCCGGCGGCGATCTGGGTGTTTTGCGATACGCCTTATTCCCTATCGGGAAAGCCTTTGGCGATATGCCGCTCAGTATAAGATCGATCTTTTCTTCCAAGAGCCGCCGGATGAAATCGTTCTCCAAAGCCATGATTGGATTTTTGTGCGCCCTGCCGGTACTGATGATCGTGCTGCCGCTGCTCATCCGTTCGGACTTTGCCTTTGAAGGGCTGATGTCCCGCTTGTTTGCCGATCTCGGTACGCTGGCGGCACAAACGATTTTTTCCCTCTTGCTGGCGCCGTTTTTGCTGGGCTTTGCCTTTTCGCTGAAAAAAAGTGAGCCGAAAGAAAGCGCGCCTTCGAGCTTCAAAGGGCTGGATACGATCGTGCTGACTGCATTTCTCGCGCTGCTTTCCCTCTTCTATTTGCTCTATCTGTTTTCCCAGCTCGCCTATTTCTTCAGTGCGTTCTCCGGCTTTTTGCCGCAGGGCTTTGATTTTTCCTACGCCGAATACGCCCGCCGCGGATTTTTTGAAATGAGCATGATTGCCGGCATCAACCTGGCTATGCTTTTTGCAATGATCCTGCTGGCGAAAAAGCAGGAAGAAAAGCTGCCCGTCTCTTTGAAAATATGCGGAACCTTTATCGGGCTTTTCACCCTGGTTCTGATCGGCACTGCCCTTTCCAAAATGGTCATGTACATTGCCCGCTACGGCATGACGGGGCTGCGGATCACCACCAGTGCGTTTATGGTGTTTGCGGCGGTGGTATTCTGCGCAATGCTGCTGCGCCTGTATCTGCCGAAGGTGCGCGTGCTGCAAACCGCCGTCGTCTGTGCGGCGCTGATTCTGGCCGTTCTGGGGCTTGGCAATGTGAACGCCGTCGTCGCCCGCTACAACTACGAGGCCTACCGGAGTCAAAGGCTTTCGGGCATTGACGTCGAATACCTTGAATTTTTAGGCGACGAGGGCGTGCCGTATCTGGTGGAGCTGACAAACGACAGCGATCCCGAAGTCCGGCAGGAGGCGCTCGTTTCCCTGCGCACGCTTTATCGTCATTATTATCAAAAGGATCTCCAGGGAAACCGCACCAAGACCTACCCGAAGCTGATGCAATTCACCCTTGCCCGCCACAGAGCCTATCGGGCGTTTGAAGATCTGGAAGAAAAAACGCCCGATTTCCTCTATGAGGATCCGGGCAAAAACGAGCGCGGCGAATAGGCTTCCGGCGATTTTTCCCGGGGGTTAAAAAACGGAAAATAATTGTAAAAAAAACGAAAAAAAATTGTGAAAAAAAGGTTGACTTTTCATGTTCTTTGTGTAATAATGAGTGCGAAAAAAAACGCGGAAAATCAAGGGTTTCCCGCAATAGAAAGGAAAAAGTGCTATGAAATTCAATGCAGAAACGCTCCGCCCCTACGTGAAGGGGTGCATGGAGGTCGCAGAGGAAAACGGCGCGATCGCATTCCACCGTTTTACCGAGGAACAAAAAACGGTGTATCCGGAAACCGGCGTAGGGTTAAAGCGCACGCGCAATATTACCGGTATTCGCCTGGAGTTCAATACGGACGCTACCAAGCTGACTTTCACTTCGATCAACAATCTCAAAAGCGCTTCGGTCAGCGAGATCCGCTTTTGTTTTGACGTGGAAGTCAACGGAGCGCTGGTGCGCCACGGCGGCTTTGTAAAATCGCCGAACCCCGAAGACCCGGCCGATTCTCTGATGCCGGATATCCCCATGGAATTCAATTTTGAGCCCGGCGAGAAAAAAATCGTCGTGTATCTGCCGTCGCTTTACAATATTCAGCTTAAAGACGTGGAGCTGCACGGGGAAAGCTACGTCAAACCCGTTGTAAACCGCCACAGGATCATCGCTTTCGGCGATTCGATCACCGAGGACTGCTCAGTGAGCTACCCCTACCTTTCGTATATCAATATCGTAGCGCGCGAATTCGACGCCGAGCTTTTCAATTTCGGTATCGGGGGCGAATGCTTTAAGGCCAACAAAATCAAAGACGTCCCCTACCCGGACGGTGATTTCGTCGTTTCCGCCTACGGCACGAACGACCTGAGCCGCAAGGACGTGGAATTCTTCTTCAACAATATGACGACCTATCTGGAAACGCTGCACGAAAGATATGCCAACGTGCCGGTGTTCATTCTTCTGCCCACCTATCGCATGCGCGACGGCGGTTTCAAGGAAGGCCGTCCGGTTCCGAGTCTGCAATTCGTGCGCGACGAGATCACCAAAGAAGCGGCCAAATATGAAAACTTCCACGTGATCGACGCGAAGTCCTTTGTGCCGCACCTGCCCGAGTTTTACAAAGACGGGTATCTCCATCCCAACGACCTCGGCCATACCCTCTACGGGCTCCGCGTCGCCTCGGAGATCCGCAAAATTCTGGGCACCGAATTTTAATGTCGGAGCTTCCCGAAGCCGCAACCATGCTTTAGAAAGTACGACCCACGGCCGGCGCATCGAACGCGTTTCGGCGCTTCATCCGCAAATCAAAGCGCACCCCAAAAGGGGTGCGCTTTTTTTGTGAAACCTGCTTCTTTTTTTCTTTATTCTCCCTTTGCCGAAAGAGAAATGGAGGTGACCGAGGAAGCGTATTCCGACGGGGTCATGCCGGTGATGGATTTGAAGCGGCGGGAAAAGTAATGGATTGAGGAAAAGCCCAGTTTTTCAGAAATTTCAGAAAAATTCAGCTTCTTTTCGCGGATCAGTTCCTTTGCCCGGTCGACTTTCATACGCTGAAAATACTGCATGGCGCCGCAGCCGACCTTATGCTGAAAGAGCTTTTGCAGAGAGGATTCGCTGATAAAAAATTCTTTTTGAATATCCTCGGAGCTGATATTGCTTTCCACGTGCTGCTGCAGAAAATTACAGATCTCGCGCAGGCGCATTTCGTCTTTCCTTCGCTTGGGATTGGGCGCGGGCGCCTCGACGGCCTGCCCCATTTCACGCATTTTACGGATCAGTAAAATACAAAGCTGCTCCAACCGCAGCGAAATCAGTTGTTCACAGCCGAACGGACTGGATTTCCGGCGGATCAGTTCCTCGGTATAGGGATCTCCGAGCGGCGAGGAAAAGGCCTTTTTTCCTTCTTCTATGATTCCCGCCAGGAGCGAAACTTCATTTTCATGACAGGGAATGATTTTGCCGGCGATTTCAAAAAGCGCTTCGCACTCGGAAGAAAACGCAACGATCACGGAATTCGGCGCATTCACGCCGTTGCCGCGCACATTGTGAAACTCCATGGGCTTGTGAAGATACAGGCTTCCCTGCGGCAGCAAAATTTCCTTGGCGTCCGCCGTCACGACCAGTTCATTTTTATCGGCATAAACAAATTCCCAAAAATCGTGCAGCTCTCCGGAAAAAGCAAAATCGACCGCGTATTCGAAATAGTGAATGGAGATCACGTCTTTCACGATCAGATCCTGCTTTAGTTCCGTTTTTTTGTAATCCATTTTTCTTCGCTCCCCTTCCGCTTTTATCATAAACGAATCTCTTAAAAAATGCAAGATATTTTTTACGAAAATGTGCAAATTTTTTCATTGCTTTCCGTGCAAAAGTCGCTTTTCTTTTCCAAAGGAATATGCTAAAATGTAAATAAAAAAAGATTCGGAGAGTATGCATGAAGAAAACCGTTATTAAAAACGTTGATCTAAAAGGCGACGTTTGCAACCTTGTTTTGGAGGATGGTAAGATTCGTGAGATCAACCGGGAAAAGGGTGTTCCGGGAATCGACGCCGAAGGAAGAAAGGTTGTCCCCGGAATGATCGACGTCCACGCGCACGGCTGCATCGGCATGGATGCGCTGGACGGAAATTTCGAACCGATGTGCGCTTTCTTAGCTTCCAAGGGCACCACCTCCTGGCTGCCTACCACAATGACGATGGATATTGACACCTTAGTGCAGGTATCCCAACAAAAAACCGATTTTCCCGGTACGCAGATTCTGGGCTTTCACCTGGAAGGCCCCTACATTTCCCCGAAGTACAAAGGCGCGCAGAACGAGGATTATATCAAAGCGCCGGATTATGACGAATTTTCCCGCGTGCACAATGTAAAAATGATCACGGTAGCGCCGGAGCAGCCCGGCAGCATGGAATTTATTGAACGAATCACAAAAGATGGCGTGATTGCATCGCTTGGTCATACCGACACGGACTACGACACGGCGATCGAGGCCATCCGGCACGGCGCCAACTGCTTAACGCACACCTTCAACGCCATGCAGCCCCTGCACCACAGAAAGCCCGGCCCCATCGGCGCGGCGAGCGAAAAGCACATTTACGCGCAGATCATTTGCGACGGCATTCATATTCACCGCGCTTCCATCCTGGCGGCGCTGAAGCTTTTCGGGCCGGATCGCTTAACGCTCATCAGCGACGCCATCCGCCCCGCCGGACTGCCGGAGGGCACGGTTTCCGAATCCGGCGGGATCCCAGTGGTCGTGCGGGACGGCGCCGTGTATTTAAAGGATTCCGACACGCTCGGCGGCAGCGGCAGCACGCTTTGGCACTGCGTGTGCTGCGCGGTGGAAATGGGCATTCCCTTTGACACGGCGGTGCAAATGGCCACGCAAACGCCGGCGGAGCTTTTAAAAATCCCGAAAGGGAAAATCGAAGTCGGGTACGACGCCGATCTTTTGCTGATCGGCGAAAATATGGAAATTGACCAGGTTTATATTGCCGGAGAAAGGTTTTGCTGAATATGAAATTTTTGGGAATTGAAGTCGCTTATCAAAACAAGCCCGAATTGGATCCGGGCTTTCTGCCCCTGTACCTGTGGGAACAGGAATATTTAAAAGGGGCGAAAGAAAAAATTGCCGTTGCCATTGAGCGCAACGACGGAAAAATTTGCGTATTCGACACTAAAATCTACGGAACAGATGAAATGCTGGACGCGGATCTTTTTTACATAGAACGCAAAATCAAATTTCTGCTCTGGGCGAAAGGCGGCTTTCGCGTGATTCTTTGCGGAAATACCAGAATTTACGAAAAAGTGCAAAAAATTTACGAAAAAGAGGGAAAGCGCGCCTTTGATTTCAAAACCATGGGCGACGTTTATGAATCCCGTTTTACCGTAGAAAATATTCCCTATTCCGAAAAGCCGGAGGAGTGTGACGAAACCGTTTCGATCGGTGGGCACACAGACGGCTGCCGGATCGGCTTTGACGCCGGCGGAAGCGACCGTAAGGTTTCCGCCGTGATCGACGGCGAGGTCGTTTATTCCGAAGAGGTCGTATGGTTCCCCAAAACCCATTCCGACCCCGACTACCATTTCAGCGGTATTGTAGAAGCGTTCCGCACCGCCGCTTCGAAAATGCCGCGGGTGGATGCGATCGGCATTAGCTCGGCGGGGATTTATGTGGACAACCGCACCATGCTGGCTTCCCTCTTTTTGAAGGTTTCCCCGGAGGATTTTGAAGCGAAGGTCAAAGATATCTATATCCGCGCCGCCAAAGAGATCGGCGATGTGCCGGTGCTCGTTGCCAACGACGGCGACGTGACCGCGCTCGCCGGTGCGATGGAGCTGAATGACAACGCCGTGCTCGGCATTGCCATGGGCACCAGCGAGGCTGCCGGTTATGTCGACGCGCAAGGCAATATTACCGGCTGGCTGAACGAATTGGCGTTTGCTCCGGTCGACGCAAACCCGGACGCAATGGAGGATGAATGGAGCGGCGATATCGGCTGCGGCGTAAAGTATTTCTCGCAGGACGCGGTAATAAAATTAGCGCCCGTCGCGGGAATCGCGCTGGATCCTACCCTCTCTCCGGCGGAAAAATTAAAGGTGGTGCAAAAGGAAGCGGACGACGGCAAGGACAATGCGCTTGCCGTTTATCGCTCGATCGGCGCGTATTTAGCGCATACGCTGCCCCTGTACGCTGAGATCTACGATATCCGCCATCTGCTCCTGCTCGGCAGAGTCACAAGCGGCAAGGGCGGCGAGGCGTTGTTTTCCGAAGCCAGGCGGATCCTGCGGGAAAACTATCCGCAGCTTGAGATTGATATTTGCCTGCCGGACGAAAAAAGCCGCCGGGTCGGCCAAAGCGTGGCCGCAGCAGGTCTGCCGGCTTTGAGAAAACGATAAGCGCAAATGAAGAATTGATCTGCACAAACAAAGCGCCCAAATACCCGCCGTTCATGACGGATATTTGGGCGCTTTCTGGTCAATCACTCAAATTCCGGACAATTTTTACGTTCGCCCGTTTGTACGGAGGCTCAGTCGAAAACCGACTCTTCCTCCCATTCCAGGATTTGCCCGGTGGCGGCGTCGATTTCAAAATCGTATTCCCGCCTGTCATACACGATGGAGCCCTCGTAAATCTGCCTTCCGTCTTCAAAGTCCACGTGGATTCTCACGTCGGCGGGCCCTGCGCCCGGCACCTTTGCAAGAGCCATGTCTCTGGCCTGGTCTTCGGTGATTGCAGTTTCGTTCGCAGGCTTGTCCTTCTCCGTGCCGGAGGCGGAATTTCCGGGACGAAAGTCATCGTCGACGTCGGCGTCGTAGCTCAACACCTGTCCTGTGACCGCGTCGATGTCATAATCGTATTCCAGGCCGTTGGCGTAAAAATCCACCTCATACTCCTGCCGTCCATTGTCGTATTCCAGCCGAATGCGCAGCCCGGTCACATCCTTTTCGGTGACCTTTGCGTGGGCGAGCGCCGTCTGCTTTGCCTCTTCTTCGGTGATCAAGTTCCCGCCGGCGGAAACGCCGGCGTTCGATTTGCCGATCTCGTTGGTGGAGCCGTTTGACGGTGCGTTGAAATTGGAGGCGCCCTCTCGTATTAAGACACAAGAGGAAAGATTCAATGCCAACGCCACAGCCGCCGCCGTCAGCAATATCTTTTTCAAACCGAAACCCGACATAAAAACAACTCCTTTCGATACTTTTCTACTCTTATTATAGACCGCTAATTTTGAAGAATCCATGACGACTCCGTGAATAAAAAGTAAAAAAAAGAATACGGTGCAGCGCCGTTTCCGGCTCTGCACCGTATTTCCCATTTCCCTATCGGGCAGGGGTTTTAAATACGTATCGGTAATAGTCGCGCTCCAGGACGGCGAAAGAGTAGGTACGCATCGCCGAAACGCGAGTGTTATTCATCTTGACGTAAAGCTCAATTTCTTCTTCCGAGAGCGTGCAGTCGGCATTGGGCGTAAACACGCCGGCCGTCCGGTCGTAGGAGCCCTGCGCGGACACCCAGTTCCAGGAGCCGTTGTCGTTGTTGATGATAACAAGGTTGTCCTCCAATGCCAGAACATCGTGCCCGGTGATGAGGCGGGAATCGTATTCCAACCCGAAAAGATTTGCCAAAGTGGGCAAAATATCATAACTGGAACAGGGCGTTTCCACCGTAATGGGTTCTTCCATGTCCGCACACCAGAGAATAAAACCATTGCGATAAAGATCAAAATTGTTGCGGATACCGGCCTGCGGCAGCCCGTACAGCTCGGAAAGCTGCGAATCCGTCAGCGCATACGGATAGTGGTCACAGCACATTGCAAAAACCGTATCCTCCAGCTTTCCGGCTTCCTCCAACTGGCGCACCAGCTCCGTCAGCATTAGCTCCACTTCGTACTGGCAGGCCAAATACGCTTTCACATCCTCGTTGTAATACGAATATCCTCCGATATCGTTCCGATGCCGGCTTGCCATGCTATTCCCCATCCAGGTGTAATTGGCATGCCCGCTGACGGACATGTAATAGGCCTGGAACGGCTTTTCGCTGTCGCTGTTGATATATTCCGGCCCGGTGACAAGCGCCATTTCATAGTCTGAATTCGGCCAGGAATTATGCGGAAGTACGAGTCCGTTTCCAATTCCCTTATAGTTCGGGTACCCGAAATTGGGGTGCGAAAGATCGCGCCCATAATAGGTGTAGGTGTGATCGTGGTAGGCGTAGGTGTCGTACCCGGCACGCCCAAACAGATTGCCGAACGCATAGTACTGCAGCGTATCGGCCGACATTTTCAGACAGTTGGCGCTGCTATGGAAATTACCGGTCATGACAGAGTATTCGCCGGTGGCCGTGCTGCCGCCCCAAAGCGTGTGATAAAAATTGGAAAAACAAAAGCCCTGTGTTGCCATCCGGTAGAGCGTGGGGGTCACCGTGGGGGAAATCACTTTATCGCTAAAGCCCTCCAGCGTGATCACAATCAGGTTTTTGCCGGCAAACATTCCGGTGTATTCGGTTTTTCTTGTCGGCTGAAGAGAGGCGACGTATTCGTGCATTTTGCGGATCTCGGCGTTGGGCTCCGCAGCGGCAAGAGCGGCAAAATCGATGTTCGAAACGTTATACCCGTAATCCGGCTCTTCCTGGGTTTCTCCGGCGTCGGGTTCGGTGGTACCGGGAGTCGGCGGCTGCCATTCCGGCTCGGTGGGCAGGAAGAATTCCTCCTCCGGCGCGCCGAAAATCCCCTGTGAAAAATCCACCGCAGAGGAGGCCAGCACCCCGAAATTCCGGTACGCCGCGGGAAAATCGCCATGCAGATAAACAAGCACATTTCTCTGCGTCGGAGAAAAAGCAAGTACAAGAGTCAGTACCAGACCCCAGAAAATCGCAACCGTCGCCGCCAGGACCCGCCAGGGTCTTCCGAAGCGCAAATTCTTTCGTTTCCTGCCGAAAACGGCAAAAAGCAATAGCGGCAAAAAGCCAAGGAGGATCAGATAAAAGCTGCGAAGAATGAAAAACAGCGCTTCCCGCCAGAACTGGGTGACGTCCGTGGCCATCCCGACGATTTGCCAGGAAAAGAACGTGTGGAAAATGCTGTAATAAACCAAATAAAACGAAAAGATAAAGCCGAAAACCGCCTGCATGAGAAGCGTAAAAATCCTGGCGGCTTTGGGTTTTAAGAAAAACGAAATCAGCGCCAAAAGAAACCCGACGCCCAGCGAAATTGCCGGCAGAAAAAGCGTTTCCCAGCCGAAAGTGAAGCCAAACAGATCGATATGCGCCACAATCTCAAGGAAAAGCAGCGTAAGCGGCAATACCATCGCATAGCAAACACGGGCAAATTTTGCCCGAGGCGAAATATTTTTCTGCGAAATAGGCGCTTTTTGCTCCGTCCGGTATTTTGCGGGCGCCCCTTTTGCCGCCATTGTTTCTTTTTGCTTCAGCATGAAAAACCTCCCTGCCCCGATACAAAACCGGGACTAAATCTATTGTACCACAAAACAACAAAAAAGAAATAGGGTTTGCAAAGTTTTTCGTATTTCTTAAAAATTCGACCGTTCAAAAAGCAAGGAAGCAAAATAATTGTCCCATTTTTTGGAATTTGTTTGGGAATTCGCGTTTGGGCTTGAAATATCGGGCGCGTTGATATATAATAAGTCTATCTATATTCAGTAAGGACAAAACTCCATGAAAATCATACTTGTAGGGTGCGGAAAAGTCGGCACCACGATTCTCGATAGCCTTCTTGAGGAAGGGCACGATATGATGGTGGTGGACAGCGACCCCGCGGTCATTGAAGAAACCAGCAATATTTACGACACCATGTGCGTTTGCGGCAACGGCTGCGACTGCGAAGTGCTGACCGAGGCGGGCGCAGAGGACACGGATCTGATTATCGCCGCCACCGGATCGGACGAAATGAATATGCTTTCCTGCTTTTTGGCTAAGCGTATGGGCGCCAAGCACTCGATCGCGCGGATCCGCAACCCCGAATACAACGACCAGAGCCTGGGCTTTTTGCGCCATCAATTGGATCTTTCCCTGGCGATCAACCCGGATCGGCTCGCCGCATACGAGCTTTTCCGCATTCTGCGGCTGCCGGCCGCGATCAATATCGAAACCTTTTCCCGCCGCAATTTTGAAATGATCGAGATCCTTTTGAAGCCGGATTCGATTCTGGACGGCCTGAGCCTTATGGAAATGCGCAAGAAATATCAGGCGCAGTTTCTGGTCAGCGCCGTGCAGCGGGGCGAGGAGGTCTTTATTCCCGGCGGTAACTTTGTGCTGCGCGGGGGCGACCGCATTGGGATCACCGCCAAGACGGCGGAAATCGTCAAGCTTTTGAAAATGCTGGGGCTTTTGCAGAAGCAGGCAAAAAACGTCATGATCCTCGGCGGCAGCCGCACGACGTTTTACCTTGCCAAAATGCTGCTGGGCAGCGGCTGCCATGTGAAAATTATTGACGTGGATCCGGAAAAGTGCCGTGAGTTTTCCGACGAGCTGAACGGCGCCGTGGTCATTTGCGGAGACGGCGCGCAGCAGGAGCTGCTGATGGAAGAAGGGATCGGCACGATGGACGCTTTCGTCTCCCTGACCGGGATGGACGAAGAAAACCTTTTGATCTCCTTTTTCGCCTCCTCCAAAGGCGTGCCGAAGGTGATCACCAAAATCAACCGCGCCGAATATTTCCCCATGGCGGAAAAATTGGGGCTGGACAGTATTGTTTCGCCGCGCAAAACCGTTTCCGATATGGTGCTGCGCTATACCAGAGCCTTGCAGAATTCACTGGGCAGCAAAATGGAAACGCTCTACCGGCTGATGGACGATAAGGTAGAGGCGCTGGAATTCAACGTCCTACCCGATTTTGAATGGACGGATATTGAACTGAAGGATCTGAAGCTGAAGCCCAATATCCTGATCGCCGGGATCATCCGCGACCGAACGCCGCTGATCCCCAAAGGCTCGGACAAAATCCTTGCCGGGGACAAGGTCGTGGTTTTTGCCGGAAGCAAGCAAGTGATGGATCTTGCTGATATTATGCAATAAAAAAAATATGGAATTATGAATCGAAAACAGATTTTTTATACGGTCGGGCAGATCATTTTAATTGAAGCGGCGCTTTTGTTTCTGCCGCTTTTCGTAGCTCTTTTATATCGGGAAAATGCGCTTCCCTTTTTGGTCGCCATTGGCATTGCGCTTGTCGCCGGCTTGCTTTTGGTGCTTGGCTGCCGCGGGAAAAACCGCGTGATCTATGCCCGCGAAGGCTTTCTGATTGTAACTCTCGCCTGGCTTTCTCTCTCGCTAATTGGGGCTTTGCCCTTCGTTTTCGGTAAAGAAATTCCCCGGTTTACCGACGCTTTTTTTGAAACGGTGAGCGGCTTCACCACCACGGGCGCTTCCATTTTGGAGAACGTGGAGTCCCTTTCGCACGGGATGCTTTTTTGGCGCAGCTTTACTCACTGGATCGGCGGCATGGGGGTTTTGGTATTGATGATGGCGATCATCGGCGGTTCCGACCGTTCCATTCACATCATCCGCGCCGAAATGCC
The DNA here is from genome assembly GCA_947589595.1 of uncultured Clostridia bacterium. Classification (GTDB taxonomy): domain Bacteria; phylum Bacillota; class Clostridia; order Oscillospirales; family SIG627; genus RGIG5579. Next base: position 10,832 of record CANQBV010000011.1, on the reverse strand, counting down.
CGGGCCCATTGTGGGAAAACTGGTGCCGCGCGTGAAGGATACGGCAAAGATTTTATATCTGATCTATCTTGCCATGACGGTGGTGGAGATCATTTTCCTTTTGGCGGGCGGCATGAATTTGTTTGAGAGCGCGGTACACGCGTTTGGCACCGCCGGCACCGGCGGCTTTGGCGTCCGGGCGGACAGCATGGCTTCCTACAGCCCGTATCTGCAATGGGTGATTGCGATTTTTATGCTGCTGTTCGGGATCAATTTCAACCTCTATTACCTGATCCTGATCCGCAAATTCAAAGCGGTATTCAAAAGCGGCGAATTGTGGACGTACGTTGCGATCGTCGTCTTTTCCGTGGCGGTGATCACCGTGGATATCCTGCCGCGCTACGAAGCGTTCGGGGAAGCGCTGCGGCAGGCGTCCTTCCAGGTTTCCTCGATCATGACCACCACCGGCTTTTCCTCGACCGATTTTAATTTGTGGCCCGCGCTCTCCAAAAATATTTTGCTGGTGCTGATGTTTATCGGCGGGTGCGCCGGTTCCACGGCGGGCGGACTGAAGGTTTCGCGCGTGGTGATCTTATTTAAAATGATCCGCGCGGAGCTGCGGCGCCTTTTGCACCCGCGTTCCGTCAATTCCGTGAAATTCGAGGGAAGAACGGTTGACCCCGGTACCCGCACCAGTGTGGGCACGTATTTTGCCTTGTATATGCTGCTGTTTTCGGGGGTGTTTTTATTCATTTCCCTGTGGGATCCCTTCGATTTTGAAACCAATTTCAGCGCAGTCGCCGCTTGCTTCAATAACGTCGGCCCTGGTTTTGGCGGCGTGGGACCGCTAAGTTCTTATTCAGCATATTCCGGAATCTCCAAAGTGGTGCTTTCCTTTGCGATGCTGTTTGGGAGGCTGGAAATTTGGCCGCTGCTTTTAACGCTTTCGCCGTCTGTCTGGGCAAAAAAATAGATTTGTAAAAACTTTGGAGGATAAAAAAATGAGATGTGTCATTACGGTCGTCGGGAAAGATGCGGTCGGTATTCTGGCAAAAGTTTCCGCTCTTTGTGCGCAAAAGAACGTCAATATCGCGGAGGTAACGCAGTCGGTTTTACAGAATCTGTTTTGCATGATCATGCTGTGCGATATTGAAAAGATCAACGGCACCTTTTCTGAATTCGTCGATGAAGCCGAAAAGATCGGCAAAGAGAATCATCTGAAAATTCACGTCATGCATGAGGATATTTTCAATTCCATGCACAGGATTTAAGGAGCTTTTATGATCAATACACACGACATACTGGAAACAATCTCCATGATCCAGGACGAAAACCTGGATATCCGCACGGTGACAATGGGCATTTCGCTGATCGACTGCATCGACAGCGACGTCGACCGCGCCTGCGAAAAAATTTATCAAAAAATTACCACGACCGCCAAAGACCTGGTGCCGGTTGCCAACGAGATCGAAAAGACCTACGGCATTCCGATTATCAACAAACGAATCTCCGTAACACCGATCGCCCTGCTGGCAGCCGCCTGCCCCGGAGAAAACCCGGTGAAATTTGCACTGACGCTGGAAAAGGCTGCGCAGAAGATCGGCGTGAATTTCATCGGCGGATACAGCGCTCTGGTACAAAAGGGCTTTTCGCACGGGGATCTGGAACTGATCCGCAGCATTCCCGAAGCGCTGGCTGCGACCGAGCATCTTTGCGCTTCGGTGAATATCGGCTCCACCAAGGCGGGGTTGAACATGGACGCCATTGCCCTGATGGGCGGCGTAATCCGCGAATGCGCGGAAAAAACGGCGGATCGCAGCTGTATTGCAGCGGCAAAGCTGGTGGTGTTCTGCAACGCGCCGGAGGATAACCCTTTTATGGCAGGCGCTTTCCACGGCGTCGGGGAAGCGGACGCGGTGATCAACGTGGGCGTATCCGGTCCCGGCGTGGTGCGCGCCGCGCTGGCAAAGCTGCCAAAGGACGCGAGCATTACCGAAGTGGCGGATTTGATCAAGCGGACGGCGTTCAAGATCACCCGCATGGGACAGCTCGTGGCGCAGGAAGCGTCCCGCCGGCTAAACATTCCCTTCGGCATTGTAGATCTTTCCCTGGCGCCGACTCCGGCGGTGGGCGATTCCGTGGCCCATATCCTGGAAGAAATGGGCCTGGAAGAATGCGGCGCCTGCGGCACCACGGCGTGCCTTGCCCTTTTAAATGACGCAGTGAAAAAGGGCGGCGTCATGGCTTCCAGCCACGTGGGCGGACTTTCCGGAGCGTTTATTCCCGTTACGGAGGACGCGGGCATGATCGCCGCGGCCAAAAGCAGCGCTTTGACGATCGAAAAATTAGAAGCCATGACGGCGGTTTGCTCTGTCGGACTGGATATGATCAACATCCCCGGCGATACCTCGCAAGAGGTGATTTCCGCGATCATTGCCGACGAAGCGGCGATCGGTATGGTCAATTCCAAAACCACTGCGGTGCGCCTGATCCCGGCGATCGGTAAAAAGGTGGGCGAAGAGCTTTCGTTCGGCGGTCTTTTGGGCGGCGGCCCCGTGATGGCGGTGAACACCCGCTCACCGGAAATTTTCATTCATCGCGGCGGCAGACTTCCCGCTCCCCTGCAGAGCCTGAAAAACTAAGGTATTTTCATGGAAGAAATTCTGCAAACCATCCGGGCGGAAGAGGAAGTCCTTGCCAGGCTTGTTTTCAGCGATTTTGCCAAAAGCGGCGAAACGCGCAAAATCGCCCTGCGTCCCGTGGCGCTGAACGACCCGGCGATCCGCTGGCAAGCCGAAGAACAAACGCAAAACAAAGCGTTCCAGAAAAATTTGACCCAAGCGGATTTTGAGCGCTATCTGGAAGCTCTTTTTACCGAAAGATCGTTCCGGCAGGTCAATCTTTTTACGCCGGAATACGAGCTTTCCTTCCGCATTTCCAAAAAAGGGAACGTTTTAAAAAACTGCAACCGCAGGGGAAAAACCGAAAAAGCGGTTTCGGAAAACAACGCTGAAAAAGCCTACTTCATCCGCGAAGGAGACGAAGCCCCGTTTTTGCAGGATTTGGGGATTTTTACGTCAGAACGGAAAATTGTGCGCGCACGATACGATAAATTTCGTCAGATCAACCGCTTTCTGAAAATTCTCGATCACGCACTGAAGGAATACGACAAAGGCGAAATTTCAATTTTGGATTTCGGCTGCGGAAAATCGTATTTGACTTTTTTGGTGTATTACTATTTTCAAAAGATCCGCGGGCTGCGGGTGCGCATCCTCGGTTATGACCTGAAAAAAGACGTAGTCGAGCATTGCAATGCTTTGGCAAAAAAATACGGCTATGCGCAGCTGCAGTTTGTGGTGGCGGACGTCACGCGCGACGCTTTGCCCGAGGAAAACATCGATATGGTGCTTTCCTTGCACGCGTGCGACACGGCTACCGACTACGCCCTGTTTTATGCCATGCAGCATCGCGCGTCTTACATTTTCTCAGTGCCCTGCTGTCAGCATGAGATCAACGCCGCGATTCGCAAGGGCGGCGATTTTGACCTGTTTTTCAAGCACGGTATTTTCAAGGAGCGCTTTTGTGCGCTTTTGACCGATGCGATCCGCGCGCAGATTCTGGAAAAAGCGGGCTACAAGGTGGATGTGCTGGAATTTGTAGATTTTGCCCATTCGCCGAAAAACCTGATGCTGCGCGCCAGAAAAAAGGCAGAACCGAAAAACAGGGATCTGAGCGAGCTTTTGGCTTTAGAAGAGCAATATCATTTCCGGCAGACGCTTTTGCATCTGGCGCTGGAAGAAAGGAAACAAAATGCCGAATCCAGAGGATACCCTCTGCCCGGAAATTGAAGAAACCGAGGCGCTTTTAGCCGGGAAAGCCGTAACCGTCGGCGAGGGCGAGCTCTATGTGGTCGCCACGCCGATCGGCAGAATTGTAGATCTTTCGCTGCGGGCGATCAAGGTTTTGCAGGGCGTCGATCTGATTGCCGCGGAGGACACGCGCCGGGCGTATATTTTACTGAATTTTCTGGGGATCAAAAAGAAAGTCGTCTCCAATCAGAAATTTAATGAATTTCACAAAACCGAGTATTTTCTGGAAGAATTGCGCATGGGCAAGAGCATTGCCGTCATTTCCGACGCCGGCACGCCCTGTATTTCCGACCCCGGCAATGAACTGATCAAACGCGCAATCGAGGAAGGGATCAAGGTGGTTCCGGTGCCGGGCGCCTGCGCTGCGGTCAGCGCGGTTTCGGTTTCCGGCTTTGATCTGCGCTCCTTTTTATTCCGCGGCTTTTTCCCAAAAGAAAACAGCGAAAAAAAAGCCGAGATCCAAAAATACCAAAGCGGGATTACCCGCACCTATATTTACTACGAATCCCCAAAGCGGATTCTCAAAACCATTCAGTTTTTCGCAGACGAAAAAATTCCCTGTCACCTTTGCCTTTGCAACGATCTGACCAAAGTACACGAGCGGTTTTACCGCGGTAGCCCCGAAGCCGTTTTGGCGGAGCTTTTGGAAAACCCCAATGCGGAAAAAGGCGAATTCACCCTGATTCTGGAGCTGGACGAGGCCTTTTTTGCAGAAAAAGAGTCCTCTCCCCTCTCCCCCGAAGCGGCGCTGTGCGAAGCCATGCTGCAAAAAAATTGCTCCTCTAAGGAAGCAATCGAGCTTTTGCTGCAAAGCGGCGCGCCGTTTCGCAAAAATGAATTAAAGGACGCCGCCCTGCGCCTCAAAAAATGCTTCGGCTCGGCGGAATAAAGAGAACAGACAGCCATAGGACTGTCTGTTCTCTTTTTTTATGCAGTTGAAACCAAACCCCTCTATGTTGCCTGACGGCTGCGCTTTTCGTACCAGAAGCTACGAAATTGTTTTTTGAAAAAGCTTTTTGATTCCAACGGGATAGGCCAAAAGCATCCCGCCGACGGCGCCGATCCCCGCTTGCAGGATTTGATACGGGAGCTTTAAAAGCGCATATTCCGGCGTACTGTAGAGGAACGCGCGCCCGAGACTGTACCCTACGACCATAATGACCGCACCCAGAAAGACGCCGATCCCCGCGCCGATCTTTTCCCTCTTACCGTGGAAAAGATACCGCGTGCAGAGCGAAATGACCAGAGCCTGCAGCCCGTGCGTGACCAAAGAGACGAACATGGGCGTGGGATAAAAAATCAGATCCCCCAAAAATGCACCCAAACCGCCGACAGCCATTGCCGGAATCGGCGGCAGCAAAATCGCAGCGGTACAAATGATCACGTCGTTCAAATAGAAATGCCCGCCCGGAACCGGGATCGAAAAAATAGAAGAAGACAAGACAATATTCATGGCCATAAAAATAGCGGTAACGGTCAGCATCACCAAATCTTTGCGTTTTTTCATGAGTTTTCTCCTTGACAAGGTGTTTTTTCTTTATTATACTTAAATTTGGGTATAAAGAAATATCCAATTTCAGATTTTTTTATAAGGTCAGATATGCTTACGTACTTGATGGATCAGCGGGGCGGAAAAACAAAATTTGAATTTCTGTACCAGGCGATCAAAAACGACATTCAGCAGAAAAAATTGCAGCCGCTTGAAAAATTGCCCTCCAAACGGGCGCTGGCGGAGCATTTGGGGATCAGTGTTTTAACCGTGGAAAACGTGTACGCGCAGCTGGTGGAGGAGGGATATTTATTCTCCCGCGAGCGGAGCGGATTTTTTGTGTGCGATGAAGAATCTTTTTTAGGCCCCACGGAAAAAGAGCGCCCCCGTCCGCTGCAGGTATCGACGCCTGATAGTACGGCAAGCGAATACCGCTTTCCGACGCTTGCCAAGATCATGCGGCAGGTGATAAGTGAAAGGGGCGCGTGCTTATCGGAAAAAGTGCCGCATCAGGGGCTTTGGGAATTGCGGGACGCCATTGCCAACCACCTTTGGCATTACCGCGGCATGAAGACGGATCCGAACCGGATCGTGATCGGCAGCGGGGCGGAATATTTATACGTATTATTAGCGCAGCTTTTTGGGGAGAAAAAGGTGTTTGGAATCGAATCGCCCTCTTACGAAAAGATCAAAAAGGTTTACAGTCGGCTGCGGGTCGTTTTTGAGGAGCTGCCGATGGATGAAACCGGGATCGCGGGCGAAGCGCTGCAGCAAACCCGAGCCGAGGTTCTGCACGTTTCTCCTTTTCACAGCTTCCCTACCGGCATCAGCGCCACCCCCGGCAAGCGGCGCGAATATTTGGCGTGGGCGAAAGCGCGGGGGGCGATTCTGATCGAAGACGATTTTGATTCGGAGTTCTCCCAGTCCAAAAAGCCGTTGGAGACGATTTTTTCAATGGACGGCGGCCAGCGCGTGATTTATCTGAACACTTTTTCCAAAAGTTTGGCGCCCTCTATGCGTATGGGATATATGATCCTGCCGGAACCGCTGTGGAATTTTTACGAAAAAAAGCTTGGCTTTTATTCCTGCACGGTGCCCGCGTTTGATCAGTACGTGCTGGCACGCTTTATTTCCGAGGGGCATTTTGAAAGGCGGCTCAACCGTCTGCGCCGGAATCTCCGGGCGCTGCCCTGAACCCCTATTAAGGGGGTTTCGCCCCGCAAAAAAACTTTTCCCCTCCGGGGACAGGCGCTTAGAAACGTTTTCTTAACTTTCAAAAGCGTTTCAGACCAAAAAAGAGAATCCTTTCAAAACAAAAAAGAGGCTATCAAAAACGATAGTCTCTTTTTGTTTGAAAAGCTTTTGGAGATTTTTAAGAACCTTTTCTCGAAAAGGTTCTTGAACAAGGGGTCCTCGCTTAAATCCGGGCGACGCCGGTTTTGCGGGCGGCTTCCGCCACAGCTTTGGCAACCTTGGCTGCCACGTCGCGGTTCAGTGCCGAGGGGATAATAAAATCGGCGTTCCGTTCTTCGGGCGAAACCGAATCGGCAATGGCGTAGGCGGCGGCAAGCTGCATTTCGGTATTGATATCGCTGGCTCTCACATCCAGAGCGCCGCGGAAAATACCGGGGAACGCCAACACGTTGTTGATCTGATTGGGGAAATCGCTTCGGCCGGTTCCCACCACGGCAGCGCCTGCTTTTTTAGCAAGATCGGGCATGATTTCCGGCACGGGATTTGCCATGGGGAAAAGAATCGCGCCGGGCGCCATGGAAGCGACCATTTCTTCCGTTACCATATTTGCGGCGGAAACGCCGATAAAGAGATCCGCACCGCGTATGACGTCGGCAAGAGCGCCTTTCAGTTTGCTGCGATTGGTCACTTTCGCAATTTCCTGCTTGGCGGGATTCAGCCCTTCCTCGCCCTCGCAGATCGCGCCGCGGCGATCGCAGATCACCACGTCCTTCAACCCGGAAAGCATCAGGAGCTTCGCAATGGCAAGCCCGGCAGCACCGGCGCCGTTGATGACGCAGCGCACCTCCTCAATTTTTTTGCCAACGACCTTCAGCGCATTCAGAAGACCTGCCAATACTACAATGGCGGTGCCGTGCTGATCGTCGTGAAAAACGGGGATATCGCACACTTCTTTCAATCTGTTTTCAATTTCAAAGCAGCGCGGCGCAGAAATATCTTCCAGGTTAATGCCGCCGAACGAGCCGGCGATCAGCGAAATGGTTCTGACGATTTCATCCACGTCGTGAGAACGCACGCACAGCGGGATCGCATCGACGTTACCAAAGGCTTTAAAAAGCGCGCACTTTCCTTCCATAACCGGCATACCGGCCTCGGGGCCGATATCGCCGAGCCCCAGTACGGCGCTGCCGTCTGTTACCACCGCAACTAAATTGCCGCGGCGGGTAAGCTCATAGCTTTTTGCAGGATCCTTTTGGATTTCCAGACACGGCTGGGCAACGCCGGGGGTGTACGCCAGCGAAAGGTCATCCCGCGTTACCACTTCCGCACGGGTAACGACTTCGATCTTTCCCTGCCATTCATAATGTTTCTTTAAAGATTCTTTTGCATAATCCATCTTCTTCACCTCTCACAAAACTATCTTTGTTATTTTAACATTTTATTCTGCAGGTTTCAAGACGTTTTCTGCAAAAAAATTGACATTTTAACATGTTTTTACCAATCAGTCTCCGTTTTTAACATTCCGGTCATCGTTTTTCCAAACGACAGACTTTTGCTCCCGCTTCGGAACGAATTTTTTCGGGCAAATCCTTGACAAAGCCCCGAAAAACCTTTAAAGTAAGGGTAGTTTGAAAAAGATGAGGGGACAATGGAAAACAAGTATTTGATCGTCGATCAGGCAATTCTGCCGGATTATTACGAAAAAGTCATCCGGGCGCGCAGTATGGTGGAAACCGGAAAAGCCAAAGACGTCAGCGAAGCCGTGCGTCAGGTGGGCATTTCCCGCAGTACGTATTATAAATATAAGGATTATGTTTTTGCACCGAATCAGAATACCATGGGACGCAAGGCGGTGATCTCCTTTAATTTGGCGCATAAAACCGGCACCCTTTCCGAGGCTTTAAAAATTCTTTCCGAAAACGGCGCCAATATTCTCACCATCACGCAGAATCTTCCGATCAACGGCAAAGCGCACGTGCTGCTTTCCTTTGACACCGCCAATCTGGCCGGCGACGTCAACGAATTGCTGAATAAAATCAGCGCGCTGAAAGGAGTGTCCCCCTGCAAGCTGATCGCAATCGAATAGCTTCTCTTCATTTAAGGGTATGGCAAAAATCCATACCCTTATTTTATAGCTCCAGTTCCCGAAACAGCTCAACGGCGCCGCCGTTCCGGTCGAGCGCATTGACTTTGACCTTTTTTTCCCCGAATAGATAGCGGAATATCCGGCCAATATAGTAAAACGGCAGCAAAACAGGAAAGCGCTGCAGGGAGAGATATTTTTCACTCATATAATGATAGGAAGGAAACAGCTTGGAAAACGCATACCGCAGCGTTCCTCCCCGCTCCTTGTTTTGATACGCGGAAAACGCCAAAGACTGGTCTTTTTTATGCACAAAAGCAAAATCAAACAGACTCTGATCCTTTGCATCGGCTTCCCTTTCTCCGGCAATGACCTCCGCCAGGAAACGCATTCGTTCTTCGAACACACGCAAATGCAATTTTTCCAGCTCCGCGATCAGGTAAGCCGGATCCAGCTGCCATTTTTTTCGCATCAGGATCATATCCAAAAGAAATCTAAAATCCAAAACGCCGGTAATAAAATGCTTTCGAGTATGCATCAGATGGAAAATATAAAAATCCTCCGGTGAAAAACGATACTCCGACCCGTTCTCGCGGCGAAGGCGCTGCCAGATATGGTCATAATAATGCTCCCATTCCCGTGCCTCGCAGGTCAGATTGTGGTGCATTTCGATTTTGATTTCGTTTTTGACAAACACATCGTGATTCGGGTCGCTGTGATCAAGCTCAAATCCACATTCCGCCATGATCGTGCGAATCTCTTTGCGGCGGTCGCGGTCGTAAAACAGATCCACGTCACTGGAGGGCCGCATTTCCTTTTGCGGATACAAATGGCGGGAAACGATTCCCTTCAGCGGTAAAAAACGAACGTCTGCTTTGCGCAGCTTTTCACAAAGATTCTCATATTCAAATTCCTGCCGGATCTGCTTTTGCACCGTTTTGAAAAGCCTTAGCGACAAAAGCGCCGCTGCGTTCGGTTCACAAAGCGAAAGGAAGGACTCCGATGCCGCCAGAACCGTCGTCGTGCAGAACGCCTGAGAAAGTCCGATCATCGATTCGGTCTCTTCTTTCGAAAGCGCCGGCAGTTCCCGATCCAAAAGAATTGCCGTCAATACCGAAAAATACCGCTTCATTTCCGGATCGTTTACATTTTTCATATCCGTCCCCTTTCCCGATTTTTGAAATCGACTTCATTCTACCATGATTCGGCCGGTTTTTCAAGAGTAACAATTTTTTTCAACGCAGACAGATTACACTGTCTATTTTTGTCGAAAGAATTGACTTTCCTGACAATTTTTGTTAAAATTAGCTAAACAAACAAGGAGAATAGAGCCGAAATGAAAAAAACCAGAAGCATTCGAAGGATCGATAACCTTGGCAGGATCGTGATTCCGATGGATATGAGAAGGGCTCTTGAGATCGCCGAGTGGGACGAGCTTTCCATTTCCCTTGCCGGCAACAAAGTTGTAATCGAAAAAGAAAAACCCGCTTGCACCTTTTGCGGTTCCGTTTCCTCCCTCACTGAAATGAAAGAAAAATTCATTTGCAAAAAGTGCCTGCAGGAGCTCTCCAAATTATAATTTTTGCAGATTTCCCCTCAAACATTCTTGCAATTTCTTTTTTGCTGTGGTACACTTAGTTTTGCTGTTCCACAGCAAATTTAATGATAATTTTCACAATTCCATATCACGGGGTGTAGCGCAGTTGGTAGCGCGGGTGCTTTGGGAGCATCAGGCCGGGAGTTCGAGTCTCCCCACTCCGACCACGTTGCGGCAAGTGCTTGTAGCTTTCCGCGATTTGTTTTCACAAATCACGGCTTCGCTTGACGGACTGCCGCTCCTTTCCCCACAAAGTCTGCCGACTTTGCGGGGACCCCGCGTCCGCTTCGCCCTGCGTCGGCGGCTCCCGCCGGTTCACAATGCACGGGGCGCTCTTATATGCAACCGGCATCTATTTTGGTCTACCCTTCCAAAAATCGGCAAGACTTATGCCTTGCCGATTTTTACTGTTATTTCGCAAGCTACACAAGGATGTTGATGTTCGCGCCTCTATGCTTTCAGTTCCTTTGTGCTTTTTTGTCCGTATAACACGATCGCTGCGCCGTAGGCGACCGTCAGAACTCCCGCTAGAATATAGCTTGCTGTCCACGGCAGATGAAAGCCGATGGCAGCGTTTAAGATAAAGCTCGAAATTATAAACATATAAAACATACCCGGTAC
>CANQBV010000010.1 GCA_947589595.1 uncultured Clostridia bacterium | reverse complement strand
AAGCGGCGGGAATTCTGATGGAAAACCGCGAGAAGCTGGATGAACTGGCAAAATACCTGTATGAGCATGAAACAATTACAGGAGAAGAGTTTATGAAAATTCTGAATGACTGAGTTTCGTTTCAGTTTAGATTTTCGTGATAAGATTATCACAACAAACCACAGAGAGGAAGTAAGAAGTTCATGTTGGAACTGAAAAACATCAAAAAAGACTATCCGGCGGGCGACGGCACGGTACACGCCTTAAAGGGGATTTCACTGAAATTCCGTGACAGCGATTTTGTGTCCATTCTCGGCCCATCCGGGTGCGGAAAAACCACGATGCTCAATATCATCGGGGGCTTGGATCAATATACCGAGGGCGATCTGATCATAGGCGGTCGCTCCACAAAAGATTTTAAGGACAGGGATTGGGACGCTTACCGCAATCATTCTATCGGTTTTGTATTTCAAAGCTATAACTTGATCCCGCATCAGACCGTACTCCGCAATGTGGAGCTGGCGCTGACGGTTTCGGGCGTCTCGAAATCGGAGCGCAAAAAGCGCGCAAAGGAAGCGCTTGAACGGGTCGGACTCGGCACGCAGCTGGGTAAGAAACCGGCCGAACTGTCCGGCGGGCAGATGCAGCGTGTGGCGATCGCCCGCGCTATTGTCAACAATCCCGATATTATTTTGGCGGACGAGCCGACCGGCGCGCTGGACACGGAAACCAGCGTTCAGGTCATGGACATTCTCAAAGAGATTTCTGAAGACCGGCTGGTGGTGATGGTAACCCACAACCCCGATCTTGCCGAGAGATATTCCACGCGGATTATCCGTATGCTGGACGGCGAGATCACCGATGATTCTGCCCCGCTCACGCAGGAAGAAGAAAACCGGGAGCATCTGAAAGAAAAATCTAAAACGGAGAATAAGAAGCTGCCGTCCATGTCCTTTGCCACTTCCTTCGGGCTGTCGCTGAAGAACCTGTTCACGAAAAAGGGGCGCACGGCGCTGACTTCCTTTGCGGGGAGCATCGGAATTATCGGAATAGCCCTTATTTTCGCGGTTTCGCAGGGCATGACCACATACATCAATACCGTGGAGGAGGACACCCTATCGTCCTATCCGCTGACCCTTGAAGCGCAGAGTATGGACATAACCTCCCTGATGGAAACCTTTATCGGCGCCGCGCAGTCCGCAGGCGAGCATGAAAAGGACGCCGTCTACGCCAAGGGAATGATCTACGATATGGTCAATTCCCTCAGCGAGATGGGAGAAAATAAAAACGATCTGGCGTCGTTCAAAAAATACATAGAAGCGGAACTGGAAAAGCAGGACGGAGAGAATGCCCTGAAAGAAGCGGTAAACGGGATTCAGTACACCTACGATCTGGATTTGCTGGTGTATACGAAGAACGTGGACGGAGACATTATCCGCTCCGATATGGAAGAACTCATGCAGGATTTTCTTGTGGAGTATTTGGGTACGGATATTTCCTCTCTGATGGCGCTTCGGGATCAATACGGGATCAGCGATTCGCCCATGACGAGCATGATGCCCGGCGGAATGTCTTCGCAGCTCTGGCAGGAAATGCTGCCCGGCGAGAACAGAAAACTGATCAGTCCTATTCTGGAAAAGCAATACGACGTTGTTTACGGCTCATGGCCGACCGAGTATAACGAAATCGTACTGGTGCTGGATGAAAACAATGAACTGAACGATTTGTCGCTTTACGCTTTGGGCCTTTCCCCAAAGGAGAACGTAGACAAAGTGATGGATGCGGCGATCAATAAGACGGAGCTTCCTCCGACCGAGAGAAAATGGAGCTATGAGGAAATCTGCGGTAGGGAGTATCGGACGATCCTCAATTCCGATTGCTATACGCTGGATAAGTCTACGGGAACGTACAAGGATCTTCGCTCGACCGACGCGGGCCTGCAATATTTATACGACAATGCGATCCCGTTAAAAGTGTCCGGCATTATCCGTCCGAAAGAGGACGTCGTCTCTACTATGCTTTCCGGCTCGATCGGCTATACGAGCGAGCTGACCGAGTATGTGATCGAGCATTCCAAAGAATCGGACGCGATCAAGGCACAACAGGCGACGCCTTCAACCGATATTTTTACCGGGCTGCCGTTCAATGAAAACACCGGCTCACTGTCCGATGCGGAAAAGGAAACCGCCTTCCGTGAATATATCGCAGGAATGAACGAGTCCGAAAGGGCGGCCGCCTACATTCAGATTATGAGTATTCCTTCCGAAGAACAACTGAATGCAAGCGTTTCGCAGATCATGGCTTCCATGACGAGAGAAGATATGGAAGCGGCGATGGTACGGGGCCTGACCGAGCAAATGGGAATGGACGAGGCAACTGTCAAGGATTACGTCACCGGCATGAGCGACGAGGAACTGACCGGGCTATTTGGGCAAATGGTCACCGAACAGGTGAAGATGCAGTACGCCGCGCAGGTACAGCAGCAGATGAGCGGAATGGAAGCGCCGCAGCTATCCGCCGCGCTGGATCAGGCAATGTCCGGCTATACCACCGAACAGTGTGCGCTTTTCTATGACGAGATCACGGAGTTTTCCGAATCCACTTATGAGGATAATTTGTCGGCGCTCGGCTGTGTAGACCTCGAAAGCCCCGCAAGCATCAATATTTTCGCCTCCACCTTTGAAAACAAGGAGGTGATCGAGGACGCCATTGCCGCTTACAATGAAAACGTCGAGGAACTGTCGCAGATTCATTACACCGACTATGTCGGGATCATGATGGCCTCCGTCACGACGATCATCAACGCCATCACCTATGTGCTGATCGCCTTTGTCGCGATCTCCCTGATCGTTTCCTCCATCATGATCGGCGTCATCACGCTGATTTCGGTACAGGAACGCACGAAGGAGATCGGTATTCTACGGGCCATCGGCGCTTCGAAACGTAATGTTTCCAGTATGTTCAACGCAGAAACGGTGATCATCGGATTTGCTTCCGGTGCGCTCGGCGTGTTGATTACCTATCTGCTGTGCATTCCCATCAACCTGATCCTGCACCGTTTGACCGGCATCGGCAATTTAAGCGCTTTCCTGCCGCTGCCTGTCGCTTTCATCCTGATTGCAATCAGCATGGCGCTGACGTTGCTCGCCGGCGTCATCCCCTCCAGAAGCGCCGCCAAGAAAGATCCCGTTGTCGCGCTGCGGACGGAATGACCCTATAAAAACAAACTGTAAAATTCAAAATCAAAAAAAAGGAGCACTTGACTATGGGAACCCTGAGAAAACTGAAAACCAAAATGAAATTTGACCGCGACTGGCACAAGACGCTGCTTCGCAGCGGGAAAGACGAAATCCTAATCGATATCGACGGGGATAAGGAGGCGGATCTGGCGCTGCTGGATACCACCGGCGACGGGAACGTCGATACATTGGCGGTGGATCTCACCGGCGACGGAGAATTTAATCTCTACTTCGGAGATACGGATCAAAACGGAATCCCGGACGTGGTGCTGTACGATGAAAACGGCACCGGCTCTCTGGAGCTTCTCGGCCTCGGAAAAGAGGTGGAGGACGCCATCGTAGGCACCGCTTGTATGATTCGTGCTGCAGTGATTACCGGAGATTATATTGCCGACGCGCTGGAGCAGGAGCTTGACGAACTGCAGCGGGAGATCAAAGCCGCTCAAAAGGAACTGAAAAAGGCAAACCGGAAGTGAAAAGGCAAGGATGCTTTCCTCTATGCCGCTTTCCAATGAAAGGTGATTCATTATGATTGCATCTTGTTTTTTGTGGTTTTTCCTATACAGCTTGCTCGGTTGGGTCTATGAAACGACGCTCTGTTCAATAAGTCAGCGGAAATTTGTCAACCGTGGCTTTCTGAACGGCCCCTATTGCCCGATTTACGGAGCGGGTGCGCTGCTGGTGATTTGGCTGTTTGGGAAGATGACAAATCCGTTTCAGCTTTTCCTTTGCAGCGCCGTTGTGACCTGTGCGCTCGAATACCTGACGTCCTACGGCATGGAAAAACTGTTTCACGCCAAATGGTGGGATTATTCGTCGCGCCGGTTTCATCTGCACGGTCGCATCTGCTTGGAAGGCGCATTGATTTTCGGATTGCTGTCCGTGTTGATCGTTCGATTGATTCATCCGTTTGTCCGCGAAATGACGGCTTTGATCCCTGTACCGATTCGATACGGACTTGCCGGGACGATAGCAGCCGCCATGCTCTGTGATTTGTGGGTAACGGTACGGGCACTGACGGATTTCCAGAAAAAGCTGAGCGGCGCCGCACAGAAGATTGCCAAAAAGAAAACAATCGCCTTGGAAAAGCTGCAGGAAAGCGAAAGGATACAGTCGCTTCGTGCCCATTATGAGGATCTGGCAAGCAAAATCAGCCGCCAGCAGCACCGGATTTTGCTTGCTTTCCCAAAATATCGGCCGCACCGCCACGGTGAACTGCTCTTTGAACTTCGCGAAGCCCTGAACGCAAAGAGAAAAAAGAGAGGCCGGTGATCCGTCGAAAACCGGCACGAAATCATTCCAAGAGACGCTTCTAATGCCATTTGCGCATATCTTGAAAAAAGGAACAAGGAAACATCGATCTGAACAGGAGATTTGCTATGGGAACAATCGTGAAAAAAGCGACGAAGCTGCCGCGCATAAAAATAGGAATATGGATTTTGGAGATCCTCTTTTGCCTTGGTTGCCTGATTTATTCCCTTTGTATATCCGATTACGCACAAGCAATGGGATGCGCCGCAACGATGCTGCTTGTCACTCTTCCTTTTCTGGCGGAAAAGTTATTTAGACAGCGCTTGCCCCTTTTCTTTTTCATCTTCTGTTCTCTGTATGCGCTTGGCCCGATGATGGGAGATGTTTTTTTGCTGTATTATACCACGGCATGGTGGGACGTACTTTTGCATTTCATCGGCGGAATCGTTTTCGCAATTTTGGGCGTTGCGCTGCTGCGCCGGATGAACCCAAAAAACACAGTCCTGCTGTGCGCGATTTTTGCTTTATGTTTTTCTATTACGGTTGCCGCCGTATGGGAATTTTGCGAATATGGCATGGATAGACTCGCGGGCACCGACACGCAGCAGGACACAATCGTACATGAGATTCATTCCTGTCTCCTTAGCGATCAAATCGATACGGTTGAACATATGAAAGACGTCCGGCAGACCGTGATTGACGGGAGGCAGATCGATGGTTATATCGATATTGGTCTGCATGATACTATGACGGATATGCTTTTTGAAACGCTCGGCGCGCTAATCTTTTCCGCTGCTTTTCTATCCATAGCAGGCCGGAAAAAAAGATAGTGGAAAATGGATAACTCAAAGAAAGAATCTTGGGGTGCGATGCCCTGTATGGGGAAAGAAGCCCCGCACACGAATACGGGACGATACGAAATGTATCAAGGGAATACCGGCCGGGCGATCCGCATCATTTTCAAAGGCGGACTTAAAAGAACGGTACAGCTCATGAAAGTATGAGAAAACTGCCTTTCTGAACGCTCCAAAGAACAGCCGTCAGAAAGACAGTGATTTTTCGACTTTGAATCGCAGTGCAGGTCGATTCCTCCGTCTTCACCAAAAAGAGAATGCAAGGGCAAAGCCCTTGCATTCAGCTTCATGACAAATCCCTATTCAAAAAACAACCTCGTTAAGATAACCGATCAGCACTTTGTCAGAGGTCTTGCTCTTGTCGAATTTTTTCGGCAAGAGTTTTTTTTGGTTATAAGGTGTATTTTTGTTTTCGAAAGCCGACGGGCGTGATCCCGTAGTTTTTTTTAAAATGAGAATCAAAATAGGAGATCGAGGTAAAGCCGCACTTTTCGGAGATTTCCTCCACTGAATAGTCCGTTGTCAAAAGCAGCATTTTGGCGTGATTCAGGCGCAATTCGGACAAATATTTCTGCGGCGTCATGCGGGCGGCGCTTTTAAACAGCTTGTGAAAATAAGTCGGACTTAAATTCACATGGTTTGCAATATCCTGCAGCAGGATATGTTTTTGAAAATTGTCCTCCATAAAGGCCAGCGCCGCTTTGATCGGCTTCGGCGTAGCCACGGAATCGAGCCGACTGTCGGAACAAATCATGTGCAGTAATTGGTATAATTTGCTCTGCAGCATAAGCTGCGCAAGCTCGCTGCGGGTCCCATACAGCTTGATAATCTCCTCAAAAATATTGGTATATTCACTGTAATTGAGTACGTTGAAAATCAGCGGTACCTGCGCAAGCAGCGCCGCCGTTTCGGAATCCATGTTCAAATGCACGTGGTAGCACACAAAACTCAGCTTGCTGTACCGTTTTTGACCGGGGTGGATAAAAAGAAGATTTCCCTTTTCGTGGGTGTATTCTTTTCCGTCGATCACCGACTGCCCTTTGCCGGAGACGTACAGCTCGATTTCAAAAGATTCCGTGATCCGTTCGGGGGTTTTTTCCATATTTTTAAAAACGACGGAACTGTCGAACACCCCTGTTTTTATAATTTCCAGCATTTCCTTCACCACAAGATTTCTAAAAATTATCACAAGATTTCCTCTATCATTTTAGCAGCCTTTTTAATAAAATACAATAGGAAATTAAAAAAGACAAAAAATTGTCACCGCATGAAAACAAAATAACAAAGAAAGGGGAACTTTTATGAATTTGAACCGAAAACCGAAAATCGGCTTTCTTTTGATCGGCGCCGAACGTTTTCAGCCTCTGGGCGAAGGAACAAAAGACGGCACCTATAAAGAAAGAAAAGCCGAAGAAACAAAGCTGTATCTGGGCCATATCACCAAGTTTGCCGACGTCGTTTTCGAGGAACCGGTTTATACCAGAGAAGCGGCGCAAAAGGCTGTCGACCGGTTTTTTGCGAAAAAGGTAGACTGCGTGGTCGCCTCCTTTATGTCGTGGGCGGAGGATTTTGCCTGGATCCGCTTTCTGCGCGAACTGCCTCCCATGCCGCTGATGTTGGTTTCTTTTGTGCGAGATTCACTGGCCATCACCGACACGAACGATGAAAACCAGTTCATCGACTTTTTGTCGGCGGGAGCGCTGGTCGGCTTCCAGGAAGCCAGCGGTTCGTTCCGCCGTTTCAACCGGCCCATGAGCCGGCTCTGCATCGGTACGATCGCGCAGGTCATGCCGAAGATCCAAACCTTTGCTACCGCCGCCAAGGTTCGCGCTGTGCTCCGAGAGAGCAAGGTCGGGCTTCTGGCTTGCTACAACGAGGCCATGTGGGCCACCTATGTGGATCCCTACAACATTTTCATGAAAATCGGCCCGGAGATTCATTTCCTTTCCGTTGCCGAAGTGGTGGATGAAATCCAGCGTACCGACGACAGCATGATCCAAAAGATCGTCGATCAGCTTGCGGCCAAGTACGAGGTCTATCCTAACGTGGATTTTGAAAAATTCCACGCCTCCGTCAAAGCGACCTACGCTATGGAGCAGGTCGCCAAAAAGAAGGGCGTCGATCTTCTGGTGCTCAACGATATCGATACCGTCCTGTTCCAGTACGTCGGGCTTCGCCCGGGGTTCACGCCGCTCGACCCGAAAGAAGAAATGGTCACGGTGCCGGAAGGGGATATCGGCGGCGGTCTTGCCACCTATATTCTCCAAATACTCGGCGGCTGCCCTGCCAACTTCATTGAACCGTTCTACATCGACCACGAAAACGGACTGATCGTAGCCGGTCACGCAGGGCCGAATCACTACCATTCCGGCGAGAAGAATACCATCATCGCCCGGGACGAACGCTTTGCCAAAACCGCCTGGAAATATGCGGGCGCCCCCTTTGCCTGGCACGTTTTCCCTGCGGGGCTGAAAACCATGCTCCATATGTCGGAAAAGGACGGCAAAATGAAAATGGTGGCGACCCTCGTGGAATGCCTGCCGACCAAGCACTATCTGGCAAGCTATTCCCACGCAAACTTCAAGCCTGTTTCCGGCACGCCGGAGGAACTGTTCCAAAAAATCTGTGAAAACGGCGTCACTCAGCACTACGGGGTTGTAGACGGGGATCATCTGGACGAACTGGAGCAGCTCGCCGCGCTTTGCGATTTTGATTTTTGCAGAATAGATTGAGGTGAAAAAATGAAAATTTTATTGATCTTAGACGACAAAACCGAAGACAGCGAAGCCCTTTACCCCTACTACAGAATGCAGGAAGAGGGCTGGGAGGTGGAACTGGCGGCCATGACCAAAAAAACGGTTCACATGAAGTTCCATTCCGTCATCGACGTCGAGAAAGCGGTTGCAGATCTCTGCGCCGCGGATTATGACGGCCTCATCCTTCCCGGCGGCAGCGCTCCCGAAAAGCTCCGTCAGAATCCGGACGTCATCCGTCTGACAAAAGAAATTTTCCGGGCAGGGAAGCCCGTGTGCGCTATTTGCCACGGCCCGCAGATCCTGATCAGCGCCGGTGTTCTGGCCGGCAAACGCATGACGGCCTATCCCGGGGTTGCCGACGACGTCAAAAACGTCGGCGCACTCTATGAAGATGCGCCGGTTGTGGTGGATGGGAATCTGGTAACGTCCCGCCGCCCCGAAGATCTGCCGCTGTTCATGCGCGAATTTGTAAAGTTGTTAAAGAAATAAATAAAAATAAGTTGAAAAAGGAGAACGACTATGAGCTTCATGTTTAACCCTTTCCCCTATAACGATCCGGATGCAGTGAACCCTATCACCAACAACGGAACCGTAGACCTCGGCCGCACGGCTACCGGCAACGCTCAGGTAGCAGCCGTTTTGGCAAAAGAAATCAAACCCGGAACCGTCATTGGGATCGACGGCTATGCCACGGCGCCCTTCGATGCGGTCATCGGCCTTCTCGGAAAAACGTCAAATTGATCTCTGTGGCTTCCATTCATAAATCCGCAGACGAGCTCCGCGCCCTGTTTGCAGAATATCTGCCGGAAGACCGGGAAAAAGACCCGGTGCTTCTTTACGGAAAGCTTTTTAAAAATGGCTACAAAGGCATCTTCGATGAAAAGAAGCTGGCCGCCCTGCAAAAGGCCCTGAAAAACAAAGCGGACAAGTGCATTGTTCTCTATGGCAACGGCGCGATTTCCGAAGAGCTTTTTGACCTGGTCGACGTGAAGATCTACGTTGACGTCACCCCGAAAAAAGCCGTTCTCAATATCAAGAACGGTCATTACCGCAACTTCGGCAACGACTGCGACCTGTCTTTCAAGGTCACCATGCGCCGCTGCTACTATGTGGATTTTGAACTCGGCTTTTCGCTCCGCTGCAAGCTGCTTGCTAACAATCAGCTCGATTACTATATCGCCGCGGACGACCCCACGAACTTAAAGCTGCTTCCCAACGACGTGCTGCACGCTCTGATTTCCCGCGCGCTGGATTACCCGATCCGTCAGTGCCCGGTTTACCTCGAAGGCGTTTGGGGCGGCTATCGCACCATGCAGCAGCGGAATCTGCCCAGAACAATGAAAAACTGCGCCTGGGTGTTCGATATGATCCCCATGGAAGTCAGCACCGTGTTGATTATCGACGGCTTGGAATTTGAATTCCCGTACTATGTGCTCGTCGCCGCCGAGGGCGAAAAGCTCATGGGCCGGCGCTGCCTGGACGCTTTCCACGGCTTCTTCCCGATCCGCTTCAATTACGACGACACCTACCATTCTTCGGGCAATATGTCCATTCAGCTCCATCCGGGTCATGATTATGTTGTGAACAATCATAACGAGCTCGGCCGCCAGGACGAAAGCTACTACATCGTGGAAGCTGCGCAGCGCGCCCGCACCTATCTGGGCTTTAACCGCGGTCAGGATCCGGATGAATTTATCCGTGAGGTCAAGCGCTCCGAAAAGGATCATCAGCCGGTGGATTATCAGAAATATATCTACAGCATCGAAAGCAAGCCCGGCGTTTAGGTCATGATCCCGGCAGGCACGATTCACGGTTCGGAGAAAAACCAGTTGATCCTCGAAATCGGCTCGCTGACCGTCGGTTCCTATACCTACAAAATGTATGACTATCTTCGCAAGGATCTGGATGGCAACCCCCGCCCGATCCACACGTATTTCGGCGATCTGAACCTCAATCGCGGCATGATGCAGGACTATGTGGAAGAGCATCTTGTCAACGGCGGTTACCGCGTTGTGCGGGAAGAGGGCGACGCGAAAGAAGTTGTAGTCGGCGAATGCGAACAGCTCTATTTCTCCCTGCGCAACCTCATTTTCGGCAACTATATGACCGATAATACCAACGGCGATTTCCACGTCCTTGCATTGGTAGACGGCGAAGACGTCACCGTTCGCTCCAAGAAAGACCCGAGCCTGAAGTTTGATATGAAGTACCTCGATATCGTGGTGGTTCCGGCGAGCTTCGGCGAATACGAAATCATCAACAACCGTCCGGAAACGTGGACCACCATCCACAAGACGCTGCTGAAATAAGATGAAGTCCTGTATTATTGCGCTTGATATCGGCGGAACTTTCCTCAAATCCTGCCTGTTCACTGAAAACGGGGAGCTGATCGAAGGAAGCTTTGACCGCGAACCGGTCGATTCCGACGGGCTCAGCCGCATGGAGCACAAGTACACGGCCCTTTACGGCGTGCCGCTCCGTCCGTGGTTTTAGGAAATTCTCGGGGAGATTCCCGTTTGCTTCCTGCACGACAGCTCCGCTTTCCTCTGCGGCGCGGCGGCTGCTCATCCGGAAATTACGGATTGCGCCGGCGTGATGATCGGCACGGGGCTTGGCTTTGCCGTCATGAAAAACGGCAGGATCCTGCAAAACGAAAACAAAGGCCCCGCCTATTCCATTTTCCGGCTGCCTTTCCACGGTGCGACAGCTGAGGATTTCGTTTCGGGGCGGGGAATTGTAAACCGCTATAATAAGGAAGCCAAAGTGCCCGCCGCCAACGCCAAGGAGGTTGCCGACCGCGCCGATGCGGGCGATGCGCTCGGCCTTCGCGTGCACGCCGAAATGGGCGCCGATCTTGCCGAGATCATAGGGCCCATTTTGAAAGATCTGCGGATCAAGGCCTTGTATTTGGGCGGGCAGATCTCCAAGTCGTTCGCCCTCTTTGAAGAAGCGTTAAGAGACGGATTGAGCGCGCTTTCCGATCTTACCGTGATCGAGGCGGCAAAAGACCTGGATCTGGCACATCTGACCGGCGTCACCCAGTGGTATTTGCAAAATCAGCCGTTTGACGCCTACCCTATGAAGCTCGAGGCTGTGTGCAAAGAGATCGTCTGGGGCGGCACCCAACTCGGAGAACGTTTTCATAAACCGGCGGGGAAGATCGCCGAAGCCTGGGAGCTTTGCGTTCACCCCGAGGGCGTTTGCAAAATCGAAAACGGTAAATTTGCCGGAAAGCTTCTTTCCGACTACCTCGGTACCAAAGAGAATTTTCCGGTCATGATCAAGCTGATCGACGCCTGCGACAGGCTTTCGATCCAGGTGCACCCGGTGAAAACGGAAATGTGGTACATCGTGGACTGTAAGCCGGGCGCAACCCTGGTTTATGGGCTGAAGGAAAAATTCAACCGGGAAGACTTTCTGGCGGCTTTGGAAAACGGCACCGTAGAAAACCTTTTAAATATGGTACCGGTTCACCCCGGCGACGTCTTTTTCATTCCGCAGGGGCTGGTTCACGCCATCGGCGCCGGAATCCTGGTCGCCGAGATCCAGGAAAACTCCAACGTGACCTATCGGGTATACGATTACGGTCGTCTGCAAAACGGGAAACCGCGTGAGCTTCATGTGGACCAGGCGATGCAGACCATCCGGGATTTTACGCCGGATCAGATCGAAAAGGCGCGCTATGCCTGTGGCCGGGGCGACAGCCATACGCTGGCAAACTGTCCCTTGTTCAAGGTTGACCGTTTCATGGTGAACGGCGAAATGACCGTTCCCGTCTCCGGCTTCTTTCTCTCCGTGATTTGCTTGGAAGGAGAGGGAAAGATCGGCGAGGAACGCATTCAAAAAGGCGATTCCTTCTATCTGCCGGCAGGCTGCGGGAACGTCAAGATCACCGGCTCTTTGGAAGTTATTCTCACCACCAAATAAAGAAAAAAAGACGGCTGCTCTTTCGTGCAGCCGTCTTTTATGCAATTCTTAGTACATTTTAATTTCGCCTGCCGTGGCGTTCGAAAGATCAACCTCGCCGAGGTATTCCTTGCTGTCCATCCCTAAGTATTTGCAAATTGCGATCATTTCCGCAATGGTATTGATATTGACGTCGATTCCTTCTTTTCGAATCCTCTCACAGCTGATAGCTTCTTTTTCGCCGTGCGTGTAGATCGGGACGTCCGGGTCGGCGCGCTCAGCGTCGCGCAGCTCCTGCAGGAAAACAGACAGGCGTTCTTCCATGGCCTCGGCGTCGCCGAAAATTTTCGGATCGATCACAATAAAGGCGTGGCAGGTACCGGCGCCCACCCCTTTTGCCCGGACATGGTGGTTAGAGGTCGCGC
Source organism: uncultured Clostridia bacterium (assembly GCA_947589595.1). Classification (GTDB taxonomy): domain Bacteria; phylum Bacillota; class Clostridia; order Oscillospirales; family SIG627; genus RGIG5579. The sequence continues at coordinate 35,829 of CANQBV010000010.1, read as the reverse complement.
CGCCGGAGGTAATGGCGCTCAAAAGCTCGCAGATCATACCGTAGCCATAGCCCTTGTGACTGCCGGTTTCTTCGGTGTCGCCGCCGACCGGCAAAATCCCGCCGCCGCGCTTTTGGTTAATACAAGTCAAAACATGGTCCGCGTTCCGGTTCGGCTTGCCGGTTTCGTCCACCGCCCAGGTAGGGTTCAGGGGCTTGCCCTCCTTGTGGGAAACCTCCAGCTTTCCTCTCGGCACTACAGTGGTCGCCGCGTCGAACCAAAACGGAATCGGCTTGGCGGGCATGGCAAAGGCAATGGGGTTCGTGCCCAGAATAGCCTGTTTGGCGTGGGTATGCACCATAATCGATTCGGTACTGGTGGTAGCGATGCCGATCATGCCGGCGTCGCACGCCATTTTGGTGTAGTACCCCGCAATGCCGAAATGGTTGGAATTGCGCACCGTCACAAACGCCATGCCGCACTTTTTTGCTTTTTCAATGGCAAGCTTTGTCGCAAAGCTTGCAATCAACTGTCCCATGCCGGCGTGACCGTCGATCACGGCCGAAACCGGCGTTTCAAACACGATTTCCGGTTTGGCGTGGATCTTGATGGTATCGTTTTCAATCGACCGGTAATAGCGCACCAAACGCTGCGTGCCGTGAGAGCGAATATTGTATAGATCCGCCAGCAGCAATACGACTGTGATCTGGGCGGCTTCTTCTTGGGTAAAGCCGAATTTCACAAAAGCATCGCGGCAAAAGCGTTCGATTTGCTCGCAGGAATAATGGATGGTTTTCGTTATCTGAATTGAACCTTTCGTTTTCAATCACTTCAATTTTTGGCTTTGAGTTAAGTATAAATCTGTTAAATTTTCATATCAATGGAAAATCATTCAAATAAATTGACAAATCGTTCAAATCTCGCTATGATAGTCTTATGCAGAAAGAAAGAGCAGAGGATTCGATGGGAAAGAAAGCTTACGACCGTGGCTTCGGAGAAGAATGGAAGAACTGTTTGGTTCGCTACCGGGAAGGGGATTTTGCCTCTGTTTCCGATTTTCACGAGCATGAATTTTATGAAGTGTATCTGATCCTTTCCGGTCATGTCCATATTTTACTGAAGGATAAGATGGAGCAGGGGGACGGGCCGTATTTGGTTTTGACCGGCCCGGGTGTTTCGCATTATATCTCCTGCCAGCCGGGTGTTTTGTATAAGCGCCTGTACCTGCTTGTTTCGCGGCAGTTTCTTGCCAATTATCTGCCGGAGTGGGAGCAGCCGGCGGCGCTGTTTGAAAAAAGCGGAACGATTATAAAAATGGGAAGAAAAGAAGCGGAGCGCTGCGAAGCTATGATCGGGAAAATCGGAGCGGAAGCAAACCAATTCCGGCAGAGGCTCTTGATATTTTACCTCTTATCGTATCTGTCCGAAATGGTTGAGGAGAGCGATCTGGATCTTCAAAAAAATCCAAGGTTTATTATGGAAGCGCTGTCTTATATCAACGAGCATTACAGCCAAAAAATCGTCGCCGAAAGGTTGGCGGAAAAGCTTTACGTCAGCCGGACGACTTTCATGACCGCCTTTAAAAAATATACCGGCTCCACGCTCAATCATTATATTTTGAATTTGCGTATCAAAAAAGCGATCGCAAAGCTTTCCGAGGGGAAGACCGAGCAGGAGACGGCGGAGCTCTGCGGCTTTGGCGACAGCTCCGCCATGATCCGCGTATTTAAGCGCGTCTATCATATGACGCCAAGGCAATATGTGAAAACAAAGGAGAGCGACGCAGAATGATCGATTTGCAGTTGCGAAAGAACTGCAAGGTTTCTTTTCTATCGCGGCGGCGTGCGCAGGAAAGATAAAAAATGAGCGTTGGGTGTAGAAAAACGATGAACCAAAGCGTTGTGAGAAAAAATAGAAAATCCCTGAAAATCGGAGGTTTGTTATCTTTCTTTTCGGTTTGCTTTTTGCTTGCTTCCTGCGGAAATTTCAGCTCGGGAGAAACAAGCCTGACCGTGAAAGAAATGGCCGCCGCCGTATTGGAAAGCCAGGAGGAGCTTCCAAGCCTGTATGCGATCGGTGCAGAAGAGGAAGATTTTCGTTCGTTTACGTATTTGTATTTGCAAAATCTCAGCGATTCGGTGCTGGACGGGGTGATCTGCTATCCTTCCGTCGGCGTGGAGGCCAGCGAAGTGGCCGTTTTCCTGCTGCCGGATGAAGCGGCGGCGCTGGAGGCCGGCGAGCTGCTGCAAGGGTATTTGGAAAACAGGATTTCCGCTTTCGCCGGATATGCGCCCGAGCAGGCCGCCATTGCCGAAAACGGCAAGGTCGAGGTCATGGGGCGTTACGCCGCTTTGCTGATCTGCCCGGATTCCGCAAAGGCGCAGGAAGTTTTCCGGCGTTGCTTTTCCCAAACGCCGCCGACTGTGAATTGGCAGGATTCTCTTTTGTCGGCGCCGGCCGGCGATCCCGAAAAGCCCACCGGGGAATCGCCCTCGGAAACCGACCCCTCCACGCAGGAACCGCCCGCTGAGGACGATTATTGCCACGATACGGTACTGGAAGCGTGGCGAACCGGAAAAACCACCGCGCTTGCCGGGAAGAACCTGGCGGTTTATGAGGCTTGTCAGGCGGCGATCGGTGAAGTGATTACCGATGACATGTCAGCCGACGAAAAGGAATCGGCCATCCACGATTGGATGATAAAGTGGGGCGATTACGACCCTGCGGCTTTAAACGGCCATACGGGCGAGACACCCGATCCGGATCATGACAATCCATATGGTTTTCTGGTTGGCAGAAAAGGGATCTGCCTGGGCTATGCTTCTACCTTTCAATTATTCATGGATATGCTGGATATTCCGTGCATAACCGTTCTCGGTCATTCGTGGAACGGGGAAAGAGAACACGCCTGGAACATGGTACAGCTTGACGAGGATTGGTACTGTGTGGACGTCACCTGGGATGATCCGGTTTCCGAAAAGCCTGTGGCGGCGTCGACTGCGCACCTGTATTATAATGTTACAAGCGCCTATATGCGGGACACCGATCACCAATGGGACGAAAGCGCAACGCCCGAGGCCGAGGGAACAGCCTACCGCTGGCTCGGGTAAAATCAATGCGGGGAGAACGAGGAGGAACGTGAATTTTTCCGGTTCCCGCGGGATCCCGGAAAGCACTTTCATGGCGGCGATCTCCGGGAAAAGGCCTAAAAAGGAGGATCTTCATGACAAGTAAAGAACGACGGAAAAAAGGAATGCTGTTTTTGGCCGACGAGGCGGACTGGGAACAGATGAAAGCGGCAAGAAGGCTGACCCAAAAGCTGAATACCGTCGACCGCAGCGATTTTGAAACGATCCGTTCTATCATAAACGAGCTTTTTGGAAAATCCGATGAAACTACCTTTGTCAACCCGCCTTTTTACTGCGATTACGGCTTTCACATCGAGGTGGGGAAAAACTGTTTTATCAATTTCAACTGCACCATTTTGGATAACGCGAAAGTCAAACTGGGCGACTGCTGCCTGATCGGCCCCAATGTGGGCATCTATACCGCCGGGCACACGCTGCACCCCGAATCCCGGCAGTACGGATATGAATACGGAGTTTCCGTCACGGTGGGGAACAATGTTTGGATCGGCGGCAACACGGTGCTTTGTCCGGGCGTGCACGTCGGAAATAACGTGGTCGTCGGCGCGGGAAGCGTTGTGACGCGGGATATTCCCGATTGGTCGTTTGCCGCGGGAAATCCGTGCCGCGTGATCCGCAAGATCACCGAGGAAGACCGGAAATATGTTTACAAACAGCGTGAAATCGATGAAGAAATCGAGCTCGTTTTAAAAAAGAACCGGGAAAAATCGGAAAGAGATCCATTTTATGCCGGCAAAAGGCAATCACCCGATTTTAAAGAAAATGGATGAGGATAAAAATTGCCGCCGCTCAGGTGACTTATTTGCAGAAAAAAAGAAAGGATCGAGAATATGTATGAACTGATTCCGCTTACCGAAAACTGCTTTTATATCCAAAGTCCGGCCAAAATCGGGCTTGTTAAGCTTCAGGAAAACAAAGTCTGCCTCATTGACAGCGGCAACGATAAAGAAGCCGGACGGAAGATCCGTCAGATCCTTGACGCCAACGGCTGGCAGCTTGCTGCGATTTACAATACGCATTCCAATGCGGATCATATCGGCGGCAACGCTTATTTGCAAAAGCAGACGGGTTGTAAGGTCTATGCCCCCGGCGTCGAATGCGTCTTTACCCGCCACCCGCTTTTGGAGCCGTCCTTCCTCTACGGCGGCTATCCCTGCCGCGATCTTCGGCACAAATTTCTTTTGGCGCCGGAAAGCGACGCCGAGCCTTTAACACCGGAAGCGCTGCCCGAGGGGTTTTCGATCCTTGATCTGCCGGGCCATTTTTTTGATATGGTCGGCTTCCGCACGCCGGATGACGTGGTCTATCTTGCCGATTGTCTTTCCAGCCGGGAAACGTTGGAAAAATACCAGATCGGTTTTCTTTACGACGTCGCTTCCTATATCCAAACGCTGGAAAAGGTCAAAGCCATGTCCGCTAAAATGTTTGTGCCCGCGCACGCGGCAGCCACGGAAAATATTGCCGCGCTTGCCCAGGCGAACCTGGATAAGGTGTCCGAAATCGCAGAAAAAATCGTCGCGCTTTGCCGGGAGCCGCTTTGTTTTGAAGTGATCCTGCAAAAGCTTTTTGCCGCATATGATTTGACCATGAATTTTGAGCAATACGTACTGGTGGGCAGCACCGTTCGTTCCTATCTTGCTTGGCTGAAGGATACCGGCCGTTTGGACGTGGAATTTCAAAATCATATGCTGCTATGGAAAAAGAGCTGAAAAATTGTAAAAGGGTGTTGAAGCCTGCAAAAAAGCCAAAGCCATGGACGCTGATCCGGCGCTGTTCCCGGAAATGCGGAGCAACGCTTTCCGCCGCCCAGAAAAATACGGTCTGCTTTTGAGCGGGGAAGCGAAAGAGCCGTTTACCCGCTCCCAACGCCGCAAATAACGCTCTCCCGGCGCCCCTCGCTTTGTCATAAAAAAATGAGCCGAAAATCGGCTCATTTTTTTAGTGGTTTTGGTTCGTCGGTCAGCCCGATCAGATAGTCGGAGGATACATTATAAAACCGGCAGAGCTTGGCTAAATCTTCGATTTTCAATTCGGCACGCCCGGCCTCGATATGATTATAGCCCTGCTGGGATTTTTGCAGCAGTTTGCCGATTTCAGCCTGAGTGAGATCCCGATCTTCCCGTATGTTCCGTAGCCTTGTTCTGTAATCCATTCGTTTCACCTTACTGTTCTTTATAGAATCATTTTAAAATACTCATGAAATGAGTATTGACAAATACTCAATCTTTGAGTAAAATATGAAAAGACAGAATTTGGAGTATGAATGTGAAAAGAAAACTGACGTTGGGGCAGAGAAGCGCCTGCAGCCGGGCACAGGCATATTTAAAAATCATGGCGCTCTCCAGAATTGGGCTGATAAAGCAATTGAGACTGGATGGCTTTTCCCAAGAGGACGCGGCCTTCGGCGCAGATCACTGCGGGGTTGACTGGAATGAGCAGGCGGTGCGACAGGCGAAAACATATTTGAATTTACAGAGGTTCGAAAAAGAAGAATTGAGAGAACAGTTGGAATTTGAAGGGTTCACCCACAAAGAGGCTGATTTTGGCGTGACAGCTTCGTTTTCAAAAGAACTGATTACAAAATAAAAAGAAACCCGGCATTTTGCAAAAACAAAATGCCGGGTTTTTGATTGCTGACAGCGTTTATTTTTTCTGTTGCTTTTGAAAAAATGCTCGGAAAGGCATTTTACTTGCTTTTGCCGGGCAGGAGTGATATACTGATACGGATACTACTACAGAACTTCGGAGCAGGAAACATGATATTCGGAAAATACATCAACCGCTATTATTTCCGCTACGGCCCGATGCTCCTTTTGGGGCTTGTCGCGTTAGTGGCGGTGGACACCTTACAGCTCGTGATCCCCAATCTCTACCAGAGGATCGTCAACGGCATCAACCAGGGGTATGTGATGGTGGACGGCGTGCAGAAGCCCTTTGACGGGACTTTCCTTTTGGAAGAGATCTGCATGCCCATGGTCGGGATCATTCTGGCGATCGTGCTCGGCCGGTTCCTGTGGCGCGTCATGTTTTTCGGCGCCGGAATCCGGGTAGAGGAAAGTCTGCGCAACCGGATGTTCGACAACGCCAAAGACTTGAGCCGCGAGTACTACCAGGTCAATAAAGTGGGCAATCTTATGAGTCTTTTCACCAACGATCTGGACACCGTGCAGGAGTGCTTCGGCTGGGGCGTGATGATGTTTTTTGACGCCCTGCTTTTAGGCGTTCTCGCCGTATTCAAAATGTGGCGCATGAATCCGGTTCTGACCCTGCTTTCCATGATCCCCATGGGATTCCTTTTAGCAGCCGCCACCGTACTCGGAAAATATATGATGAAAAAGTGGGATATCCGCCAGGCGGCGTTTTCCAAACTGTCGGACTTTTCGCAGGAAAGCTTTTCCGGGATCGCCGTCATCAAGGCGTTTGTCAAGGAGGCGAAGGAACTTCTGGCGTTCCAGAAGATCAATGAGGAAAACGAAAAAGCAAATATCGCCCACACGCGCGCCTCGGTTCTCATGCGCATTTTCACGACTCTTTTTGTGGAAAGCGTCGTTTGTATCATTTTGGGCTTCGGCGGCTATTTGGTCTATCAGGGCACCTTCAACGCCGGGCAGCTGGTGGAATTCATCGGTTATTTTAACGCTGTGGTTTGGCCGATTATGGCGGTTTCCGAGCTGATCGATATGACCTCGCGCGGCAAGGCCTCGCTGAACCGCATCAGCGAGCTTTTGGATGCAAAACAATCCGTACAGGACGCTCCCGGCGCCAAAGATCTTGGCTCCATGCGCGGCGAAATCGAATTCCGCGACCTCAGCTTCCGCTATCCGGACGGGGAGTACGATGCTTTACAGCACGTTTCCTTTAAAATTCGTGCGGGCGAAAGCGTGGGGATCGTCGGGAAGACCGGCAGCGGCAAAACCACGCTGGTGCAGCTCATTCTGCGCTGCTACAACGTGCCGGACGGCACCCTGTTTCTGGACGGGCATGATGTGAATGAGGTCACCATTCATTCGCTGCGCAGTGGCTGCGCCTATGTTCCGCAGGACAATTTTCTTTTTTCCGACACCATTGAAAACAACATCGCCTTCGGCGTCGACACGTTCGACCGTGAGGGCGTTGTGAATGCCGCCGTCCTTTCTGACGTGGACGGTAATATCCGCGAATTCCGGCATGGATACGACACGGTTTTGGGCGAGCGCGGCGTTACCGTTTCCGGCGGGCAGAAGCAGCGGATCTCCATTGCCCGCGCGCTCATGAAAAACGCGCCGGTGCTGATTCTGGACGATTCCGTTTCCGCCGTGGATACCCACACCGAAAAAACGATTTTGGAAAACCTCGCCGCCACCCGGCAGGGCAAAACCACCATCCTGATCGCCCACCGCATTTCCACCGTGGAGGCGATGGATCAGATCCTGTTCCTCGACGACGGCAGGCTCGCCGCCGCCGGCAAGCACGAAACGCTCTATGAAACCTGCGCCGAGTACCGTAAAATGGTGGATCTTCAGAAATTAGAGGAAGAGGGTGAAAAGCATGCGTGAGTTTTTCCCTCTTCTCATTGTCGGCGCGATCATCGGCGCCTTTACCCTGATTTTTCTGGCGGCATACTTTTGGGAGCGGCGCCGCCGCGACCGCGAAGATTCGGAACGCACCATGCCCGACAGCGAAATCATCCGCCGCCTTTTGCGCTACGCGGGGCCCTATCGGAAAAGCTTTGCCGCTGCGCTCGTGATCATGGTCTTTTCAATCGCCTACGATATTCTCTCGCCGCTTCTGGTGGGGGCGATCGAGGAAATGGTCAAGGATGAATTTCCTCTGAGCCGGTTGTTTTCCACCGTGGCCGTCTACGCGGGCATCCTTCTGATAAGTATGGTCTGCACCTACCTGCAGGCGATCATCCTGCAAAAAACCGGGCAGAAAATTCTCTCCGCCATGCGGCGGGACGTCTTTACCCACATCGAAAGCCTCTCGCACGAGCAGCTCAACAATATTCCCGTCGGGAAGCTGGTGACCCGTGTTTCCAACGACCCCAACGCCATTTCCTTTATGTTTACGAACATTCTGGTGACCCTGGTGAAAAACGTCATGGTCATTTTCGGCGTGCTGGGTGCGATGCTGGTTTTGAATTACGCGCTCACACTTATGGTGCTGTGCTTCGTACCGTTTGTGGTGCTGTTTACCGTCATCTTCCGCAAATTCTCCCGCAAGGTGCACCGCCGCGTGAACAATGCGACTACCGATATCAACACCTACCTTTCCGAAAATCTTTCGGGCATCGGTATTACGCAGATCTTCAATCGCGAAGAGCGAAAAATGCGGGATTTCCTGGTCAAAAGCAGGGAACTGAAAAAAGCCAAACAGGCCAGAATGCTGGTCTTCGGCATTTTTCGTCCCATGGTCTATATGCTCTATATTTCATCTATTCTGTGCTTGTTCTACCTGGGAGGAAGGGGCTATATCGGCGGCAGACCGATTTTGGGGCAAATGATCTCCTCCGGCGTGATCGTTTCGTTCTACCTCTACGTCAATAAATTTTTCAATCCGATCCAGAATCTGGCAGAGCAGTTCGATGCGCTCCAGCGTTCGTTCACCTCGGCGGAAAAAATTTTCCGCGTGCTGGATATTGTGCCCGAGATCACAGACGCGCCTGACGCCATCGAGCTACAGGAAATCCGTGGGGAAATTGAATTTCGCAACGTTTGGTTTTCCTATGTGCCGGGCGAATGGGTGCTGAAGGGAGTTTCCTTTCACATCAATCCCGGTGAAACCGTGGCCTTCGTCGGCGCGACCGGCAGCGGCAAAACGACCATTCTTTCCCTGATCTGCCGCAACTACGATATCCAGAAAGGCGAAATTCTCATTGACGGCGTCGATGTGCGCAAAATCAAGCTTTCCTCGCTGCGCCGCCATTTCGGACAAATGCTGCAGGACGTTTTTCTCTTTTCCGGCGATATCCGCAGCAATATCGTTCTGCGGGAGGAGGGAATTCCCGATGAAGAAGTTTATAAAGTCTGCCGCTATGTCAACGCCGATTCTTTTATCGGGAAGCTGGAAAACGGGCTGGATGAGATCGTGCGCGAGCGCGGCAACAATTTCTCTGCCGGGCAGCGCCAGCTACTCAGCTTTGCGCGCACCATTCTGCACAAGCCGTCTGTCATTATTCTCGATGAAGCTACCTCCAATATCGATACGGAAACCGAGCTTCTGATCCAGGATTCTTTGGAAAAAATCAAGAATATCGGCACCATGTTGGTGGTCGCACACCGTCTTTCTACCATTCAGCACGCGGATCACATCATTGTCCTGTCTGAGGGCGCCATCCTCGAACAGGGCAATCACCAGGAGCTTTTGCGGCGCGGCGGGCAGTACTACCACCTCTATACCCTGCAATATCACAAGCAGGCGCTCTTAAAAGAGTAAAAAGCATAAAAAGGAAAAAAAGGAAAAGAAAGATGATCCCCATTCTGTCGATAGATAATATGCGTAAAAGCGACGCCGAAACCATTGCAAAATCCGTTCCTTCTCGGGAACTGATGCGCCGCGCAGGCGAAGCGGTGTTTCGCGCCGCGCCTTGGAAAGAGCCTGTGGCGGTGGTGTGCGGCAGCGGCAACAATGGCGGAGACGGCTTTGTTCTGGCGTCTCTTTTGCAGGAAAGCGGTCTTTCCTGCACGCTGTTTTTGCTTTCGGAACGGTTTTCCGCGGACGGGAAGTATTATTACGACCGCTGCGTGCAAAAGAAGATCCCGGTGCAGCTCTGCGGGGAAGAAACCGATTTCAGCGACTTCGCCACCCTTGCGGATTGCCTTTTCGGCACCGGCTTCCGGGGCAGCGCGGAGGGGATCGCCAAGACGGTGATCGAAAAAATCAACCAAAGCTCCGCCTTTGTCGTTTCTGTCGATATCAACAGCGGACTGAATGGAGACAGCGGTCGCGGCGAGGTGTGCGTCGTGTCCGATTTGACCGTTTCGATCGGGGCGTTTCAGCCCGGGCATTTTTTAAACCGCGCAAAAGACGTTATGAAACAAAAAATCAACTGCGATATCGGCATCGCGCCGGCAGATCCTCCGTTTTATTTGCTGGAGGCAAAGGACGCCGCCCGGGTTTTATCCCCACGCCGGCATGATTCCAATAAATCCACCTACGGCTACGTGGCGCTGATCGGCGGCTCCCTTGCCTACAGCGGAGCCATTCGTTTAGCGTCAATGGCAAACGCCGCGATGCGTGCGGGCGCCGGGGTGGCCATGGTCGCAGCCCCGAAAAGTCTTTTGCCCGCGATGGTGCCGCAGATTCTTGAAAGCACACTCTTTCCGCTTTCCGACTGCGACGGCAGCTTTGTTTTCCGGGAGGAAGAATTTGCAAAGCTGGCGGCCAAAGTAAAAACGATCGCCTTTGGCATGGGAATCGGGCTTTCTGCGGAAACGGAAAAAGCGCTCCTCTGGCTGCTTTCGCACTTTACCGGCACGCTGATCATCGATGCAGACGGGCTGAACGCACTTTCTCATTTGGAGAAGGACGTATTGGAAAAAGCGCTTTGCCAAATCATTCTCACACCGCACAACGGGGAATTTGCAAGGCTTTGCCGCTGTGACGCCGCGAAGATTCTTGAATCGCCCATTGCCGCCGCTCAGGCCTTTGCACGGGAACACCGCGTAACGGTGCTTTTAAAAGGGCCTGCCACCGTGGTCGCCAACGGGAAAGAAACCCTTCTTGTCGACGCCGGATCTCCCGGCATGGCGACTGCCGGCAGCGGCGACGTACTCTCCGGCATTTTGGCCGCTGTTTGCGCGTATCACCACGATCCGCTTCTTGCCGCTGCCGCCGCTGCGTATATAAACGGCAAAGCGGGGGAATACGCCGAAAAAGAAATCGGCGCCGTCAGTATGATCGCTTCCGATACCGTCCGGCAGCTCGCCCGCGTTATTCGCAATCTGACCGAATGAGATCCGTTTGTACTTTACATTCCTTTTTTTGCAAATACTTGACAAAAAATGAATGTTTTTTTATAATTTTATGAAAGAAAGGAATCGGAACGATTCTATAAAATAAGAGAGAGGTAGAGCGATGAAAGTATGTCCTCAATGTCACGCCCAGCTTGATGACAACGCGGCTTTTTGCACGGCATGCGGATTTTCCTTTGCCGCCAACCAGCAGCAGAGCCAGGCCAATCCCGGTTTTAACACACAGCCGAATTTCGCTGCGCAGCCGAACTTTTCCCCGGTTTATGATCCATACGATCATACGGCGGAGTTTGACCCGAAAGATATTTCCGATAATAAAGTGATCGCCATGCTGGTATATCTTCTCGGCGCCGTCGGCGTCATCATCGCGCTTTTGGCAAGCAGTACCTCGCCTTATGTAGCGTTTCACGTTCGTCAGGCGCTGAAATTCACTGTGATCGAATTTTTATTGGGAATCTGTACGATTCTGCTGATCTGGACTGTTATCGTGCCGCTTGCGGCCGTGATCGCTTTTCTTGTTTTGTGGGTTGTAAAAATTATTTGCTTCTTCCAAATTTGCTCCGGTAAAGCCAAAGAACCGGCTATTATCAGAAGCTTCGGCTTTTTAAAATAATTTCCGTCACTTTGCTCGCCACTTTTCCGGTCAGGGAAAGGCGGCAATTTGAAATCAATTCTATCGTTCAGTAGGAAAGGAGAAAGATTATGTTTTGTCCCAATTGCGGCGCACAAAATGAAAACGAAGCTACTTTCTGCAAAAACTGCGGCGCCAAGCTGGCAGCGTCTCAAGGAGAGCCGCAGGCCCAACCTGCAGAAGCTTTTACGCCGAATGCGGCTCAGCCCCAGCCTGCAAATTCCTATACGAACTACGCTCCCTATCAGGCGCCCGTTCCCGAAAATCCCGTGATCGGGACTGTTAAAAGGGTAGCGGCCTCGCCCGTGTTTTTAACGGCGGTCATTCTTTTTACCGTATCGCTTGTAATGGAAATCATCTCTTCGTTCGCCCCGTCAAACGCCCTTGTTTCTTTCCTGTATGATTTTGCCAGGGAAAACGGGTTCGGCTATGAAATGAGACAGTTCCTCAATGAATATGATTTCTTACTGGAGCAGGACGTAGCCGGGATCCTCTTTTCTTCGGCTCCCACGATCGTTATGGCGGTCGGTTTGTGGCTGATTTATGCGGCCGCCAAAAAACCGAATGCCTCCGGAATGTCATCCGCCGGGCTGACCGTGGCTAAGGTCATGACCATCATTTCGCTGGTTCTTATCAGCATTGTCACCGCCCTGTTTGCCATTGCCTTTCTCGGCGTTTCTGTCGGGCTGAATTATGCCGACGGGATCCCGGACTTCGCGTTTGGAATCGTGTACGGGATCATGTTCGTCGTGGCTGTTGCGTTTGTTCTCTATATTGTGTATTTGGCCAAGATCATTCAGTCCTTGAACACCGTGAAAAATACCGTGAACAGCGGTATCGCTTCCGATAAGGTTTCCGGCTTTGTCGGTGTGATGTGCTATATCGTAGGCGTCATTACCGCGCTGAACAGCATTTCGGGGCTTCTTTTCAGCGTCCCCACTTTTCTTTCCTCGCTTTGCAGCGGCGTTGCCACCGTCCTGTTTGGCGTGGTACTGTTCCGCTATCGCAACGCCATGCGCGCGTTTGCGCGGCCCGCAAATTTTTACGGTATGAACTATAGTCAGCCGTACACTCCCGGTAATCCCGCTGCTCCTCAGGCGAATCCGGCAATGCAAGCGCAAACGGTTGTTTGCCAACGCTGCGGACACACCTACGGCGCAGATCAGCCCGCCTGTCCCGTGTGCGGACAACCGAAATAACGACCCAGTTTTTGAAAAGGCCTGAAATTCGTATGAAAAACACGGATCCCCGGGGGGGTCCGTGTTTTTGTTGCAAGAAAGGTTGCCGTAAGACATATACTTTTGTAAGAGTTTTTTCATTATTTGGAGGAATTATTTTGCTCAGTAGTTTTCAAGAAAGCCATCTCGCGACGTCCCCGGTGGCGGCGACGATTATTTCCATTGCCTGGATGCTCATGGGCGGCTTTTTTATGACGCGCTTGACAAAGCGGCTCAAACTGCCCAACGTAACGTCCTATATCCTGACCGGTATTTTGCTTGGGCCGTTTTGTTTGAATCTGATCCCGCAGAGCTTTGTGCAGGGAACCGAGTTTTTGCCGGATATTGCGCTGGCGTTTATCGCGTTCAGTACCGGAGAATATTTTCAGCTTTCCTCGCTCAGGAAAAACGGGGGGAAGGCGGCTGTGATCACCGTGGCGGAATCACTTCTTGCCTCCCTTGCGGTCTTTCTTTTAACTTTCTGTATCTTAAAACTGAACCTTGCCTTTTCCGTTGTGCTCGCGGCGCTGGCCGCCGCCACGGCGCCGGCGTCTACGGTCATGACGATCCGTCAGACCAATGCCAAAGGAGATTTTGTGGAAACCCTCCTGCAGGTGGTCGCACTGGACGATATCGTGGGACTGGTGGCATACAGCATTGCCATTTCTCTGGCAGTGGCGTCTGCTTCGGGGGAACGGTTCAGCATAGCCGGGGTGCTTGTCCCGATCGCCAAAAACATCGGCGTTTTCCTGCTCGGCGGCGGTTTTGGCTTCTTAATGAAGCTTCTTATTCAAAAAAAGCGTTCTACTGATAACCGCCTGATCATTGCCATTGCTCTGCTCTTTTCTTTCTGCGGTGTTTGTGCGATGATGGATATTTCACCGCTTTTGGGCTGTATGAGCATGGGAACCGTGTATATCAATCTCAGCGGCGATGATAAGCTGTTTAAGCAGCTCAATTATTTCAGCCCGCCGATCCTGCTGCTCTTTTTTGTGCGCTCCGGTCTTTCTTTCGACCTGAACGCGCTCATTCATCCCTCCGGCGCAGTAGGAAACGCACCGCTTTTGCTTGTCGGCGTCCTGTATTTTATCGTTCGCATCCTCGGAAAATACGCCGGCGCTTTTTTGGGGTGCCTTTGGGTGAAAAAAGATGCGAAAGTACGGAACTTCCTCGGCCTGGCGCTCATTCCGCAGGCCGGTGTTGCCATTGGCCTGGCAGCGCTTGGCGCGCGTACGCTCGGCGGAGAAACCGGCAGCGCGCTGCAAACCATTGTTTTGGCTTCCAGCGTGCTGTATGAACTGATCGGTCCCGCCTGCGGCAAGCTGGCGCTATGGCTTTCCGGTTCCTATTCCACCAAGATCGAAGATCTGGTGCCGGTGGAGGAAGTGAACGAAAAGGGAGAAACGCGCACGCAGCTGGAACTATTGATCGAGCGCATTCAGAAAATCCAGCAGGAACTGCCCCCGCGTACGATCACCGAGGAAAACGAACAGGCCTTTACCGCCGCCGCCGAGGAGCATTTTGAAGCCGTGAACGCTCGCCGGCAGCGCCATTTTCAGAACAGGAGTTTGTAACAATGCCTATCATTGATCCGATTGCCCGCCTTCTCGGCGCCTGGTCCACTCAAATCAATCTGCCCACCATTTTTTTCCGTCTGTTTCTTTCGGTGCTGCTCGCCGCCGTCATAGGCTGGGAGCGCTCCAATAAACGGCACTCCGCCGGGTTCCGCACCTTTATCCTGATGTCCCTGGCGTCTACCTCGGCCATGATGCTCGATTCTTTTCTCAACAGTACGTCGGAGTCCAAAAGCTACCTGCTTTCCGCCGCCGCGATCATTGCCGTTGCCATTATCAGTGTCAATTCCATGCTCTTTTCCTCGCGCAATCAGATCAAAGGGCTGACCACCTCGGTCGGCTTGTGGACGAGCGGCATCCTCGGTATGACCATCGGCGCCGGGTACTACACCGTCACGCTTGTCGCATTTACCGCGCTGATCTGCTGCCTTTCCTTTTTCCCGGCGATCGAGGCCTATTTCAAAAACCGTTCCAATCATTTCGAGGTACACCTGGAATTGATCAGCAGAAGTTATTTACAGAATTTTGTTACGACCATCCGTAAACTGGGGCTTGTCATCGATGATATCGAACTCAACCCCGCCTACGTCAATTCCGGCCTGAGCGTCTATACGATCGCCATTTCCATCAGCAGCGCCGAATTAAAAAAATATAAAACCCATACCGAAATCATCGAAGCGCTGAAAACGCTCGATTATGTGTATCACATTGAGGAAATGAACGGATAATGAACCGGAAGTATTTTGCGGTGTCGGACGTCCACGGTCACGCTGCGCTTTTGCAGGAAGCTCTGCGGGAAGCCGGTTTTGACCGGGAAAATGAAAACCACGTCTTTCTTTCCTGTGGCGATCTTTTTGACCGCGGCCGGGAAAACCGCGCCGTGTACGAATTCGTAAAAAGTCTGCCGCGGAAAATTCTTCTTCGCGGGAATCACGAGGATCTTTTGGAGGACGTTCTCGAAAGCGGCCGCATCACCGTGGACGATGTGTATAACGGCCTTTCGCTGACCGTCGGCGAGTTTTTCGGAAAAGAAAGTATTGACCGCAGCGGACTGGTTTCGTTTCAGGCCGAGGTGCTGGCAGAGCTGCGCGCCTTTTTGAGCGAAATGCTCGATTATTATGAAACGGAGCATTTTGTTTTCACACACGGTTGGATTCCTACTCTATACGACGGCAAGGATTGCAGCCTTTGGCAGGACTGGCGGGTTGCGCCGTATTCGATTTGGGGCGAAGCGCGCTATTCCGAATGGCAGGCGCAGGTCCGAAGAAAACTTTTTGTTCCCGGTAAAACCATTGTCTGCGGCCACCGTCCCGCCGCGTTCGGCGCCTATTTTGATCCCGCGCGGGACAGGGAAGACAGCCGTATCTTTTACGGCGAGGGTGTGGCCGCCATCGACGCTTGGACCATTCGCAGCGGAAAAATCAATGTGCTGGTAGCGGAGGAGCCGGAGCCGGTGCCGCAGAACCATTCCATGAAGCTGCAAGCGGCTCATTTTGACGCGGTCAAGAACGGAGGCAAAAAAATCGAAATGCGCCTGTGGGATGAAAAACGCCAAAGGCTCCGTCCGGGCGACTCCATTACCTTTCAAAACGAAGAAACGGGCGAAAGGCTCCTCAAAAAGATACTGGGGCTGTATCTTTACGATGATTTCGAAGCGCTTGCCTCCGACTTTTCTCCCGATCTGCTTGGCTTTCCCGATCGGGAGATCAACCAGATCGTTGCTTTTATGGGGAAGCTTTACGGCGAGAGAGTCGAAACAAAAAAAGCCCTTGCCATCCGTTTCGGAAACGAGTAACACAAAAAGAACACCGCACTACGCGGTGTTCTTTTTGTGTTCCGACACCGAACGGAAAGCCGCGGAATATGATAGGAGTGAGATTTCCATACTCCGGGGATCTCTGCTGCGGATGATACGCGGCAATCATGAAAGACGAGTTTCAGGAGGGCGAAAATGAACAGTCTCACCTTTGTTGAAAAATTAAAGGAAGCGGCAACCCAATACAAAACCCTGTACGTGATGGGGTGCTTCGGCGCGCCGATGAACGATACCAACAAAAAACGCTATACGACCAATTATGCCTATAATGCGAATCCTACGCGCGCGGCTATGATCCAGGCCGCCGATTCCAACACTTTCGGTTTCGACTGCGTTTGTCTGATCAAAGGCATTCTGTGGGGGTGGGACGGCGATCCCGGTAAGATCTACGGCGGCGCCTCCTATGCCGCAAACGGCGTGCCGGATATCGGGACGGAGGGCATGATCGGCGTCTGCTCCGACGTTTCCACCGACTTTTCCAATCTGGTTCCGGGCGAAGTTGTCTGGATGTCCGGGCATATCGGGGTTTATATCGGAGACGGACTGGCAGTTGAATGTACGCCCGCTTGGGAAAACAAAGTGCAGATCACGGCTTGCAACCGTGCTGTCGCGGGCTATCATCAGCGCAATTGGACCAAGCATGGCAAACTGCCGTATATCGAATATGTCTCGGAAGAAGAAAAAGAGCCTCTCCCCACGCCGGAAGAACCGGAAACGGACAAAAAAGATCCGGAACCTGCGCCGAAAGAGCCGGAAACGGACAAAAAAGATCCGGAACCTGCGCCGGAAGAGCCGGAAACAGACAAAAAAGATCCGGAACCTGCGCCGGAAGAGCCGGAAACAGGCAAAAAAGATCCGAAACCTGCGCCGGAAGAACCGGAAACAGAGGATCCGGAACCGGATACCCCGCCGTCTGAGGATTCATCCCAAACGGACTCGGAAAAACAAGATCCGAAGAAAAAAAGCCACTGGTACGACAGCTTGCTGCGGATTCTTCGGTGGATTCTTCGGCTTTTCCTAAGAGGGAACGGTTCGGAATGAAAGGGAGCGGGTGGAAAGTCTTTCTCTCGGTTCTCTCGGCAGGTCTTGCCACGTATTTCAGGGAGCTGATCCTTCCGCTGATCATTTTGATCGCAGTCATGACGACAGACTATATCACCGGCTTGGCGTGCGCATGGATTACCAAAACCGTTTCTGCGCAAGCCAGCTTAAAGGGGATTGTGAAAAAGATCCTGTGCCTGGTATTGGTCGCGGTGGGGATGACGGTAGAATATCTTTTGGATTCCGTTCTTGTCAAAGTCGGGCTTAAGCTGCCGATCTACGGTATGATCGGCCTGGTTGTGACCATGTGGCTGATTATCAACGAACTGATCTCCGTTTTGGAAAACCTCGCCCAAAGCGGCGTCCCAATCCCCGATTTTCTGGTCAAGCTGGTGGAAAAGCTCAAAGTAGTCGCCGAAAACCAGTTTACAGACGAATCGGAAGAAGAATCGGAAAAAGAACCGGAAAAAGAGAAAGAACCGGAAGACCAAGAAAAAAGAGGCTGAAAAGCCTCTTTTTAGTGAGCCTAACCGTGAGGAAAAACGGTTCCTCTGAACCGTCAGACCCTTTTGCTTCGACAGAAAACGGACTCGATCTTTCTGCCAGGCGATCCCATCAGAAAACAAAGCGCTCTGCCAGCAGAGTCAGGATCGGGGGCAGATACTCGTCGATCCGATCCAGCGGCGTATGACCGGCGCCCTCCAGGGAAATGAGTCGATGCCAAACGCCCTTTTCCTCAAAGCTTTTTTGAATGGGCTTTTCCCATGAGTAGGGGACGGACGGATCCGCGGTGCCGTGCACGGAAAGCGTGGGCGGAAACCCGCTTAGATCCGGCACAGGGTTCGGCGCTCCCCACAGGTTGACGAACGCCTTATAGGAATCCCGGTAGCTTGCGAGAGCATGAAAAGCCGCCATTCCGCCCGCACTGCCGCCCATGATTGCCACCCGGCTTGTATCCAGTCCCAGCCTTTCGCCGTTTTCGACAAGGTACCGATAGGCTTTGTGAACGGCCTCGCCGGCCTTGGCGGCGCCGGCGGGAAGACCCCCGGATGCGGCGCGCTGCGCCGGACTGTCAAAAAGGGGATAATCCGGCGCGGCGACGGCATATCCCGCCTGGGTCAGATGGCGGGCAAACAGGGAAACGTACGCCTGTCGCTTGTCGCAGGGCGGAACAAATCCACCGCCGTGGAGGAAAAGCACGACCGGCGTTGGCTTTGCCGGCTTTTCCTTTGACGTGATCAGATCCAGCTTGCAGGTCTGCATTACGCCTGCGTGATCGGCTATTTCGCAAAAGGGCATTTCTATCAGCGCCACGTCGCTGTAATCCGCCGTAACTTTCTTTTTTGGTTCTGTTTTCGAGTTCATTGCACCATCCTCCGATTTTCGTATGATCCATATGATAACACAAAAGTGAAAAGCAGTCAATCTTTCCCTGTTGCTTTAAAAAGAAATCAAAAGGGTAAAAAAAATACCGTAAAATCTAAAGGAATGGAATTGACAGTAAAAGTCGTTTTGTGCTAATCTATAGGTGAAATACTGGAAAAGAAGGAAAGCGCGACTTATGTTTCTGATTTCGCCTCATAAAAAGCAATTCAAAGCCAATCTGCACTGTCACAGCACGTTTTCAGACGGAAAAAAAACGCCGCAGGAATTAAAAGAAATGTACCGCAAAAAGGGGTATTCCGTTCTGGCGATTACCGACCACGACGTCCCCAAAAATCATAGCTACCTCAACGATGAAAATTTCCTCACCATCACCGGTTACGAAGGCTATGTCCGTCCCGATCCGTCTGCGAAATTCGACGTGTATGCCCCGGAGATTCACGTCAACTTTTTTGCCCGCCAGCCGGACAACGAAACCATGATCTGCTATGACCCCGCCTATTGCCAGTTCATGAAAAAAGAGGAGCAGGCAAAGCTTGTGCGCGCCGGCTCGGAACGACCGCGGGAATATACGCACGCCTACGTTAACGAATACATCCAGACCGCCCGGGACAACGGGTATCTGGTGGCGTATAACCACCCGTATTGGTCCATGGAAAAGGAAGAAGATATCCTGGCCTATGAGGGGTGCTTCAGCATTGAAATGTGCAACTACGGCAGCTATTTAATGAGCCGCCTGGAATATAACGGCGCGCTTTATGATAAGCTTCTGGTTGCCGGCAAGCGTATTTTCTGCCACGCCGGCGATGATAACCACAATTTCTTCCCTGAGGATCACCCCCGCTGCGATTCTTTCGGCGCCTATACGATGCTGCTGGCGGAGGATTTCACTTATGAAGCCATGATCCATGCTATGGAGACCGGCGAGATGTATTCTTCCATGGGTCCTCGCTTCCATGAAGTTTCCATGGAGGGCAACCGTATCCATATTGAATGCTCCGAGGTCGGAAGCATTTATGTCTTTACCGGCAGCAAACGCCCGTGCCGTATTCACGCCGCCCAGGGAGAGGTTTTGACTTCTGCGGATTTTGAAAT
This sequence comes from uncultured Clostridia bacterium, assembly GCA_947589595.1. Classification (GTDB taxonomy): domain Bacteria; phylum Bacillota; class Clostridia; order Oscillospirales; family SIG627; genus RGIG5579. Next base: position 15,995 of record CANQBV010000010.1, on the reverse strand, counting down.
CGACGACCGCGCGCGCTACGTCCGTGTTTCCGTGGTCGACGCCTACGGCAATGCAGCCGATACCCGGGGCTTTTTCCGGGACGAGCTGGAATTCTGAATGATACAGGAGAAAACAGATGAACGATCGCTATCTTTTTGATTCCGTCCGGGATTATAAAATCATGAATCAGCAGGGCGTACGGCAGTGCGTTGTGCCCAATCCGACCCTGCACAATGCTTGCTGGGACAGCATTCTTGCTCCGGACGGAAGAATCTATCTTTCGCTGTGCTCGGAACTGACCACCAGTGAGTATGCAAAACTTGCGGTATTCGATCCGGAGAAAAACGAAATTACGCCGCTGCATTACACGAAGGATATTATTTTCCCCAATGAACGCAATGTGCGTGACAGTAAATTCCACACCAGCATGGCGTGGATGAACGACGGTCGCCTTGTCATGCTCACGCATACCACCGACAAAGCGCCCGCACATCCCTGGTGGATGCCCGCGCCGTATTACAACCATCCCTGGGAAGGGTATCCGGGCAGCTCGCTTTTGACCTACGATCCCCAAACCGGGAAAATGGAAAACTGGGGCATTCCGGTTCGCCGGGAAACCATCTACGGCGCCGCGTATGACCGCATCCACAACGTCTATTACGGCATTGGTTTTCTCAACGGCGGCCTTTATGGGATCGATTTGAATCACCGCAGCGTACGAAACTACGGTCAGGTCGTCGAAAAGGCCAGCTATCGCCTGGTTGTCGGCAGTGACCAGAATATCTATTTTACCACCCGGAACGGGCTTTTGCAGCGGATCAACACCCGCACCCGCGAGGTGGAGAATCTGAATATTCAGTTGCCCTATCAAAAAATACCGGGCCGGTTCCGCCCCTATCTGACTTATGCCGTAAACGGTCCGGACGGAAAACTCTATATGACCGGTATGCACGATGAACGCCTGTCCTGCTACGACCCGGCCACCGGCGAATTTACCGTGATCGGCGCGTATATGCCCGCGAAGCAAACGACCTGCGGGATTGAGACGAATTCTTACCTCGGCTGCATGGGCTTTGATAAAAACCGGGTACTGTATTACATCATTTGCAGCCTTCGCAAGGACGCGGGGGAAGATCATTTGGTGCCCTCGGTTCTGATGCGCTGGGACTTTTTCCATGGCGGCAAGCCGGAATTATTGGGGCTTGCAGGCACCAAGGAACGCGTGACCGCGCAAAGCTGCTCGATGATCATGGATCACGCGCGCGACCGAATGTACATTGTCGGCACCAATCACGCCATCGACGGCCCCAACCTGATCACAGTCGATCTGGCCGCCTATCGGGATCACGCGACGGAGCTGGGCGAAGTGACCACGGATGCGCTCATGTTCCCGGGGAACGGGCAGTATGAAAAGCATGCGGCCAGCATGAAAAACGGCCATGCCGTCCAGCGGCAAAACCCGATCGGTTTTTCCTACGGCACCGCCCTTTGCGTGCCTCTTTGGCGGCAGTTTACAGACGCCGAGAGGGAAAACGCGCACGTCGCCGCGCTCTCTTGGGAAAAAGACGTGCTGCGGGTCATCTGCGGCAAAGATCAATTCACGGAATTCACGATTGCCAAAGACGGCAAAATTTTGTCATCGAAGCCCTGCGGCGCACCCGCAGAAAAGGCGGCGCCGGCGGCTGAGGCGGAAAAGCTTCCGTACTACCCCGGTCGGCAGTATAAACGGGCGGCGGTTCGGGAACTGCCTCTCTCCGGCGGCCGGAGACTCCTGGCGACGGCAGACGGGTTGCTTGCGATCGAGCGGGAGGACGGCAGCGTCTATTCCCTCGGCCCCGCTTGGGTAAACGGCCCTGTGAACGATATGACGGTGGATCCGCAAGGCAACCAGGTATACGGTGTGGCGGGCGATCCGGACGATATTAACATCGTCTTTTCCTACAATGACAAAGAGGGACTGCGCTGGCTCGGACACGCTACCATTGACGATAAAGAATACGGCAAGCAAAATTCTCCGCGGCTGACCGCGATCGCCCTGCACGAAAACGCGGTGGATCTTGCAGTCGGCGCCGGTGGCAGAATGGGCTGCGTTTATCTCTACAGCAAGGAATAGGAGTTCACCGTGAAGAACAATTTACAGTATGACGTCGTTGTGATCGGCGGCGGTCCCGCCGGTACAGTTGCCGCGATCGCTTCGGCGCGGCAGGGAGCCAAAACGCTTCTGGTAGAGCAGAATGGCTATTTGGGCGGGATGCTCACCGCCGCGGGCGTCGGCCCGCAAATGACTTTCCACGCCGGTTCAACCCAGGTCGTTCGCGGCATTGCGGAGGAGATCGTGGTTCGCCTCAAGGCTTTGGGCTATTCTCCCGGCCATATGGACGATTTTGTGGGCTATGCCAGCAGTGTCACGCCTTTCGATGCGGAGGGTATGAAGCTGGTGCTGGAAACCTTGGCGCAGGAAGCCGGGGTAGAGCTTTTGTACCACACGGTCTACACCGGGTGTGAGAAGGAAAACGATACCGTTACCTCCGTGAAGCTCTATGCGAAAAACGGATTTTTCTCCGTCAAGGCAAAGGTGTTTATTGACGCCAGCGCCGACGCCGACCTTGCCACGCATGCCGGCGTTACCAGCGTTTACGGGCGGGATGCCGATCATCTGGCGCAGCCGATGACCATGAACGTCAAGGTCGGGGGCGTCGACCGGGAAGAAGTCATGCAGTTTGTGCTGGAGCACCGCGAGGACGTTTATGTCGATACGCCGTTTTCCAAGCTGAAAATCCTGCCGCGCACCGGGATTCTCGGCGCTTATTCCCTGATCCGCAAGGCCAAGGAAGAGGGCGAATTCCATATAGACCGGGATATCGTGCTCTGCTTTGAGACGAATACCCCGGGCGAGATGATTTTGAATATGTCCCGCATTACCCGGAAATCCGCCGTGGATCCTTTCGAACTGACGGAAGCGGAGATCGAAGGCCGCCGTCAGGCGCAGGAGATCGTTTCCTTTATGAAAAAATACATTTCGGGCTTTGAAAATTGTCACCTGGTTTCCACAGGACCGCATATTGGCATCCGCGAAAGCCGGAAGATCAACGGGAAGTATAGGCTGACGGAGGACGATCTTTTATCGAACCGGATGTTTCCGGATGCGGTCGCCATGGGCGGCTATCCCATCGATATCCATTCCCCGGACGGAGAAACCATGCAGCACCGGCTTTTGAAACCCGGCAGCTGGTATTCGGTTCCTTACAGAGCCCTGGTTACCGATGAGGTAAAAAACCTCATTGTCGCCGGGCGCTGTATCAGTGCCACGCACGAAGCGTGCGCCGCCGTTCGGGTAACGCCGGTGGCCATGGCCATGGGCGAAGCTGCGGGCGTTGCCGCGGCCCAGAGCGCCGCCACAGGAGAAGCGGCAAATATTCTGGATACCGAACGCCTCCGCACGACCTTGCGGTCGCAGGGCGTATTTTTGGAGCCCTACGAAGCTGAAAGAGGAAATGAATATGAAAATCGTAACCTTTAACCTGCGTATGCGCTGGGATAACGACGGGATCAACAGCTTCATCCACCGCGCCGGGCTGATTTATGAAAAAATCACCGCTGAAATGCCGGATATCGTGGCGTTTCAGGAGTGCCGCCCCCGCCATTTGGAGCTTTTGCAAAAGCTCATGCCGGGCTATCTTTTTGTCGGTCGCGAACGCGATGAATCCGGGGAAGGGGTCTATACCGCCATCAAAAAGGAAAGCTGCCGGCTGGAGGGCTTTGAGGTGTTCTGGCTCGGGCCGGATATGTATCTTCCCGGCTCCCGTTTCGAAGGGCAGAGTAAAAACCCGCGCATCTGTCTGACGACCCGCATCCGGCATCAGATAAGCGGACGGGTGATCCAGGTCTATAACGTTCATCTGGATCACATCAGCTCCGCCATCGCCGCCAAGGGGATAGAATGCGTGCTGCAAAAAATGGCGGAAGATTCCGGCAAAGGCAAAGCCGATATCGTGCTGCTGGGCGATTTCAACGCCAAGCCCGGTACCGCGGCGCTTCTTGCCTGCGAGGCGTTTCAAAATCCGCCGCTTACGGAAGTGACACGGGAAATTTCCGGCACCTACCATGGTTTCGGGGAAAAAGAGCCGGTAAAAATCGACTATATTTTCACCTCGCCCGACCTGGCAAATCGCGTTCAAACCGTAGAGCGCTGGGAGGAACAGAAAAACGGCATTTATCTTTCCGACCATTACCCGGTTTGCGCAGCCTTTGATTTCGAGTAATTCAGAGCCGCAGCTAGGCTTTTGCCTGCTGTGGCTTTTTCTGTACAATCTACAACGTCATGCTTTCGTTTTTCAATATTTTGTCATTTTTTTAGAAAAAATAACTTCTTTTTGTTATTATCTTGTTTTTCACAGGGAAGCGTGCTACAATATCCGTGCGAAAAAAAACGTGCTTGTGCACGTTTATGAAGGAGAAAAAACATGGGAAGAAAACGTCTGGCAGGCTGGTGGATCGGCTGGGAGGATCTGAACTGGCCGAATCTAGACACACACGACCGCATCCGCGCGCGTGCGGAAAAAATGAGCAAGGCCGCCGTCACCTCTGCGGTGATTTTCGGCACTCACTTTCGCTGGGACTTCTTGCCGATTTTTGAACTTTTGCACGACTACCTTGCCACCGTTGCGGAGGAATTGGGCCAATACGGGATTGAACTGATCGATCATCACTCCGTCAATCTCATTCACCGGTATGACACGCGTGAGGAAATGCGCCACGTTATGCTTCACAGCGGCCCGCACCTGCCGTTCAGCCCCTCGCGCGAGGCGGCGGCTACCTGGGAATATAAGGGCAAGCGCCTGAACGACTGGCGCATGATCGACGTGAAAACGCGCGATATTCTCTATTTCCCGCAGTACGCCGGCGAGGGCTTCTGCCACCGAAATCCGGAATTTATCGAGGCCTATATCGACTATGCCAAAAAGCTCATCGCCGATACCGGCATCAAGGGACTGATGGCGGACGACTCCATCCACTATATGCATTTCAATTCCTGCGGCTGCCCGCACTGCCGCGCGGAACTCAAGCGCCGCGCCGGGATCGATCTGCCGCCGATCGAGGATCAAAGCTTTTGGGGCAACTGGGACAATCCCGCGTGGAAGCACTGGATCGATTTACGCTTCGACGCCTGCGCCGATTTCCAGAAAGCGCTGGCGGCTGCTCTGCCGGAGGGCTTCCAGCTTATGAGCTGCGGCGCGAGCGGCGCCACGCCCAACGCTCTGGAAATGGGCTCCGATCCCCGCAAATTCCTGGAGGGCTGCACCTATACCAATTTGGAAATGAGCGGCAATACGCCGCCGTATAAGCACGATCCCGTCACGGTCAACCGTACGATCGTTCACGATATGATCAACGCGTCCCATCACCAGGCCGCCGCGCGTGAAAAGGGCGTGCGCTCCTACGGCACAGGCTACGGCTTTACCGAACCGAGCGCCAATATCATCTGGGCGGTCAATAAGGTGCTGGACGCCGATTGTTGGTTCTGCACGCTCAAAGCCCGCCTGGGACTGCCGGATCATATTTTAAAGACCCTGCCGGAGGAAGGAGACGTCATCGGCAATGCTTTCCATTTCGAGGCCGAGCATCCCACGCTTTTCAACGGGGAGCAGGTCGGGCAGGTCGGCGTATTTTTCTCCTATGAAACGCGCAACCACACCTGCTTCGGGAACTATTCAAACGGCTATTACAAGGACTACAGCCGAACCCTGGAACTTCTGTTTCAGGCCGGGATCAGTCCGCACACCGTTTTTGCTTTCCCGCAGGGCGCGAAAGACTACCCCGTAATCATCCTTTCCAGCGCCTTGTCCATGACGCCCGAGGAAGAAAAAGCCATGCGCCAATACGTCGCGTCCGGCGGCAAGGTCATCGCAACCGGCCCGATCTCCGTTTCGGAGTGCAAGCATACCTGGAATCTTCCGAATCATCCCGACGTCGAGCCGCTGGCGTTTTTCAGCACCATCCGCGACGGCGTATGGCACCAGCCGGCCAAGTGGGTGGGCGAAAAACTGCCCGCCTCCACCGATCCCGACGAATGGCAAACGCCCGCGGAGGGGCTGTATTATCACCCGCACCGCATCAGCGAGGGCACGAATAACGAAGAATTTTTATCGCTTTGCCGGCAGTATTCGAAAAAAATGCCGATCGAGGTGCTCGAATCCGAGGGGTATCTCATTACCATGTTCGAGGGCAAGAACGGAATCACCGTGCATTTTCTGGCGGCGGATTACGACACGGATATCGATCATCATCTGGATGAGATCCGTTTTCACAGAAGCCGTGTGAACTACATCAATAAAGTCGAGCCGATCGGCGTAACGCAAACCATCCGCGTGCGCTCCGAGGCGGCGCCGCAGATCTTTACGCCCTTTGATAAGGCTCCTGCGCAGCTTACCAAGGAAAACGGCGTTTGCAGCATTTCACTCCCTCAGAAAACCTCTTACGTGATTCTGCATTTTCCCGCTTGACAAATCGTAAAAGAAGCGCTATACTGATTGAAACTAGAAACCGTTGATGCGGAGATAACGGCGATCATGCTTCCCCAGAGAGCCTGCGACGGTGCGATGCAGGTGAAAAACAAGTCGTCAAATGGACCGCGGAGGGTGCAGTCAAAGGCATAGGTTGCCGAGTATTCTGCAACGTGCGGGCATACGTTAGTTGCCAGGGATATGCTGGTATCCTACAGAGTGTGCAGCGTTTGCTGCAAATCAAGGTGGTATCGCGGATAAATGCTTTTATTCGTCCTTGACAGAAAGGGATCTTTCTGTCAAGGACTTTTTTCATTTCAGGAGGAAAAGTCATGCAAATTTTACCAAAGCTTGAAACGGTGAAAAAGATCGCCGCGAGCGGGGAATACCGCGTTCTTCCGGTCAGCTGCGAAATTTTGGCCGATATCTGCACCCCTATCGAGGCGCTGCGTATTTTAAAAAACGTTTCCGGCCACACGTATCTCTTGGAATCCGTGGCGGAAAAAGAAAAGTGGGGGCGCTACACTTTTCTCGGGTTCGATCCCAAATTGGAAATCACCTGCAGGAACGGTGAAATCAAAGCCGGCAACGTCAGCTTCCGCACCGACGACCCCAATCAATATCTGCGACAGGTACTGGCGGAATACAAAAGTCCGCGTTTTGCGTATCTTCCGTCCTTTACCGGGGGCCTGGTGGGCTACTTTGCTTACGACTATCTTTTTTACAAAGAGCCGACTGCGCGTGTGGAGACCGAGGACAGCGAAAATTTCCGTGACGTTGATCTCATGCTGTTCGATAAAGTCATCGCTTTTGATCACGTCCGGCAGAAAATTATTCTCATCGTCAATATGCCGCTCTCGGATCCGGAAGTCGGCTATAACAAAGCCGTGCTGGATCTCAAACAGCTTGTTTCGCTGCTGCGAAACGGCGAAAAGAAAAAAGAACCCGGCGGTCACCTGATGGGGGAAGTCGAGCCGCTCTTTTCCAAAGAAGCGTTCTGCGGCATGGTGGAAAAAGCAAAATACCATATCCGCGAGGGCGATATTTTTCAGATCGTGCTTTCCAACCGGCTCAGCGCCCCCTTTGAGGGCAGTTTATTCAACACCTACCGCGTGCTGCGCACGCTGAATCCTTCGCCCTATATGTTCTATTTTTCCGGCACGGATGTGGAGGTGGCGGGCGCTTCGCCGGAAACGTTGGTGAAGCTGGAAAACGGTGTCCTGCACACCTTTCCGCTGGCAGGAACCCGTCCGCGCGGCAAAACAGAGGAAGAGGATCTGGCGCTCGAAAAGGATCTTTTAGAGGACGAAAAAGAGCTTGCCGAACATAATATGCTGGTCGATTTAGGGCGGAACGACCTCGGCAAAATCAGCAAATTCGGCTCCGTTTCCGTGGAAAAATACCACAGCATCGAGCGCTATTCCCACGTGATGCACATCGGTTCTACCGTGCGCGGCGAGATCGCGGAAAATTTTGACGCGCTTTCCGCCATCGAAGCCGTTCTGCCCGCCGGAACGCTCTCCGGCGCGCCGAAGATCCGCGCCTGTCAGCTCATCGGCGAACTGGAGAACAACAAACGCGGCATTTACGGCGGCGCGATCGGATATATCGATTTTACCGGCAACATGGATACCTGCATTGCCATCCGCATTGCCTATAAGAAAAACGGTAAGGTGTTCGTTCGCAGCGGAGCGGGCATCGTAGCGGATTCCGTGCCCGAAAAAGAATATCAGGAATGTATCAACAAAGCCGCTGCGGTGGTCAGTGCGCTCAAGCAGGCAGAGGAGGCGGGGCTATGATTTTGCTGATTGATAATTACGATAGTTTTTCTTTCAATCTTTACCAGCTTATCGGCGCGATTTCGCCGGATATCAAGGTCATCCGCAATGACGAAATGACCGTCAAAGAGATCGAAGCGCTTTCTCCCTCCCATATCATTCTCTCACCCGGGCCGGGGCGACCGGAAAACGCCGGCGTCCTGCCGGAGGTGGCCAAAACCGTAGCGCAGAAGATCCCTACGCTGGGCGTTTGCCTGGGGCACCAGGCCATTTGCCAGGCCTACGGCGCTACCGTGACCTACGCCAGACGGCTGATGCACGGGAAGCAGTCTATCGCCTCCTTTGACCGGACCTCGCCGCTTTTTGCGGGTTTGCCGGAAAAAGCGCCGGTGGCGCGCTATCATTCGCTGGCTGTCGCGCCCGAAACCCTGCCGGATTGCCTGAAAGCTACAAGCTTTACCGAGGACGGCGAGGTTATGGCGGTGCAGCACCGGGAATACCCGATCTTCGGCGTGCAGTTTCACCCGGAATCGATCATGACGCCGGTCGGAAAAACCATTTTGGAAAACTTTATTGCCATTCAAAAATAGAAGGAGGAGATCTTATGATCAAAGAAGCGATTATTAAAATCGTTGATAAACAGGATTTAAGCTACGACGAAGCCTATCAGGTCATGAACGAAATCATGAGCGGAGAAACCACCCCCACGCAGAACGCGGCCTTTCTGGCGGCACTTTCCACAAAAAGCACCCGAGCCGAAACGATCGATGAAATTTCCGGCTGCGCCGCCGCCATGCGCGACCACGCCCTGAAGGTGGAAAATGACCTCGATCTTTTGGAGATCGTCGGCACCGGCGGCGACGGTGCGCACAGCTTCAATATTTCCACTACCTCGGCGTTTGTCGCCGCAGCCGGCGGGATTAAGGTCGCCAAGCACGGCAACCGTGCCGCTTCCTCCCGCAGCGGCACCGCCGACTGCCTGGAGGCGCTCGGCGTGAAGATCGATCTGGAGCCGCAAAAATGTCTTTCGCTTTTGGAGGAAGTGGGGATGTGCTTCTTCTTTGCGCAGAAATACCATACTTCCATGAAATACGTTGGAGCGATCCGCAAGGAATTGGGAATCCGTACGGTATTTAATATCCTCGGCCCGCTCACCAATCCGGCCAGCCCCAAGCGTCAGCTTCTCGGCGTCTATGACGCCTCGCTTGTGGAGCCGCTGGCAAAGGTACTATATCGACTCGGAGTGAAGCACGGTATGGTGGTTTACGGGCAGGATAAGCTCGACGAAATTTCCCTCAGCGCGCCGACTCTCGTGTGTGAATTCAACGAAAAAACCTTCAAAACCTGCGAGATCAAACCTGAGGACTTCGGCTTCGAGCGCTGCCGCAAGGAAGATTTGGTAGGCGGCACGCCGGAGGAAAACGCCGCGATTACCAAAGCCATTTTAAGCGGCGAAAAAGGTCACAAGAGAAACGCCGTGCTTCTCAATGCCGGCGCAGCGCTCTATATCGGCGGGAAGGCCGGCAGCATGAAAGACGGCGTAAAGCTTGCCGCCGAGCTTATCGATTCCGGTAAAGCCCTGGAGGTGCTGGAAGCGCTTTGCACCGCTTCCAACCGAGCGTAAAGATGGCAAATATTTTAGAAGAGTTGGCAGACCACGCCCGCGCGCGCGTTGCCAAAGACAAAGAAATTCATCCGCTTGCAGAAGTAAAGGCGGCGGCGCTTGCTCTTCCGAAAGGCGATTTTGCCTTTGAAAAGGCCGTAAAAAAGAAAGACCTTGCTTTTATTTGCGAGTGCAAAAAAGCCTCCCCCTCCAAAGGACTGATCGCGCCGGATTTTCCGTATCTTGCGATCGCGCGGGAATATGAGAAAGCCGGGGCGGACTGCCTTTCCGTTTTAACGGAACCGAAATGGTTTTTGGGGAGCGACGCAATTCTATCCGAAATCGCCGCCGCCGTTTCCCTTCCTTGCCTGCGCAAGGATTTTACCGTGGATCCGTATATGATCTACCAGGCAAAGCTTCTCGGCGCCAAGGCCGTTCTGCTGATCGTTTCCTTACTGAGCGAAAAAGAAATTGCCCAGGGCTTTGCCGTTTGCGAAGAGCTTGGGATTTCCGCGTTGGTCGAAGCGCACAGTGAAGCGGAGATCCGGACCGCACTTTCCGCCGGCGCACGGGTCATTGGTGTGAACAATCGCAACCTGAAGGATTTTTCGGTCGATATGGAAAACAGCCGTCGACTGCGCGCTCTCGTGCCGCCGGAACTTCTTTTCGTGGCGGAAAGCGGGGTAAGGAGCGGGGAAGAGGTGGCAGAGCTTCGCGAGATCGGCGTGAATGCCGTTCTGGTGGGCGAAAGCCTCATGCGTGCGGCGGATAAAAAAGCAAAGCTTTCCGAATTGCGGGGAGAAATATGACAAAAGTAAAATTCTGCGGGATGATGCGGCAGGAGGATATTGCCTTTGCCAACCGTCTCAAACCGGATTACGTCGGCTTTATTTTCGCACCGAACCGCCGCCGTACCATTACGCCGGAAACGGCAAGGACGCTGCGGGCCGGGCTATCCGAGGAGATCCGCGCCGTCGGCGTTTTTATCCGCGAAAAGCCGGAAATCATCGCCGCGCACGTCAAAGCGGGGATGATTGATCTCGTGCAGCTGCACGGCGGTGAGAGCGAAGAAGAAATCGCCGCGCTCCGCAGGCAGGTTTCCTGCCCGATCATCAAAGCATTCCGCATCGAATCCGAAGCGGATATTGAAAAAGCCCGGCAAAGCACCGCGGACTTTATTCTCCTGGATTCCGGTATCGGCGGCACGGGCGAAAATTTTGACTGGAATCTCATCCAAAACCTCGAACGCCCCCTCTTTCTGGCCGGGGGAATGGACGCGGAAAACGTCGCTTCCGCAATCGCACGCTTTCACCCCTTTGCGGTGGACGTCAGCTCCGGGATTGAAACGGACGGCGTTAAAGACGAACAAAAAATGAAAAACTTCATGCGCGCCGCCAGAGCGGCGGCAGCAAAAGGAGAAACCCTATGAATAATTCCAAAGGCCGCTTCGGCATCCACGGCGGGCAGTATATTCCCGAAACCCTGATGAACGCCGTTCAGGAGCTGGAAGAGGCGTATGAATTTTATAAAAACGATCCCGCTTTCAACCGGGAACTGACCGATCTGTTGAACAACTACGCCGGTCGTCCCTCACGCCTTTACTATGCCGAAAAAATGACGCGCGACCTCGGCGGCGCGAAGATTTATTGTAAGCGGGAAGACCTCAACCACACCGGCGCCCACAAAATCAACAACGTGCTGGGACAGGCGCTTCTGGCGAAAAAGATGGGCAAGACCCGCCTCATCGCCGAAACCGGCGCCGGACAGCACGGCGTCGCCACCGCTACCGCAGCCGCTCTGATGGATATGGAGTGCGTGGTCTTCATGGGCGAGGAAGATACCAAGCGCCAGGCGCTGAACGTCTATCGCATGCGCCTTTTGGGCGCCCGGGTGATCCCGGTCACGACCGGCACCCGCACCCTGAAGGACGCCGTTTCCGAGGCCATGCGCGAATGGACCAGCCGCATTGCCGATACGCACTATTGTCTCGGCTCCGTCATGGGGCCGCACCCGTTTCCCACCATCGTGCGCGATTTTCAAGCGGTGATTTCCCGGGAAATCAAGGAGCAAATGCTCCGTGCCGAGGGCAGACTGCCGGACGCCGTGATCGCCTGTGTGGGCGGCGGCTCCAACGCCATCGGCAGCTTTTACCACTTTATTGAAGACCAATCCGTCCGTCTGATTGGCTGCGAGGCAGCAGGCCGTGGGATCTATACCAAAGAAACCGCCGCGACCGTCAATACCGGCAGGCTTGGCATTTTCCATGGAATGAAATCCTATTTCTGCCAGGATGAATTCGGCCAGATTGCGCCCGTCTATTCCATTTCAGCCGGGCTGGATTACCCCGGCGTCGGCCCGGAGCACGCCTATCTCCACGATATCGGACGAGCCGAATACGTGCCGGTAACCGATGAAGAAGCCGTAGAGGCCTTCGAGTATCTCTCCAAAACGGAGGGAATCATTCCGGCAATCGAATCGGCGCACGCGGTGGCTTATGCGCGCAAGCTCGCGCCGCAGATGAAAAAAGATCAGATCCTTGTCATTACCATTTCCGGCCGCGGAGATAAGGACTGCGCCGCCATTGCCAGATACAGAGGGGAGAATATCCATGAGTAAAATCCACACGGCTTTTGAAAAAGGAAAGGCTTTTATTGCCTTCGTTACCTGCGGCGATCCGGATCTGGAAACTACCGCCGAGGTCGTTCGCAGCGCCGTCGCAAACGGCGCGGATCTTGTGGAACTGGGGATTCCGTTTTCCGATCCGACCGCCGAGGGTCCCGTGATCCAGGGGGCGAACCTTCGTGCGCTGGCCGGCGGCGTCACCACCGATAAGATTTTTGATTTCGTCAAAGATTTGCGAAAGGACGTTGCCATTCCGCTGGTATTTATGACCTACGCCAACGTGGTCTTTTCCTACGACGCCGAAAAATTCATGGCCCGCTGCCGCGACTGCGGAATTGACGGCCTCATTCTGCCGGATCTTCCTTTTGAGGAAAAAGAGGAATTTCTGCCGATTTGCCGAAAGGTCGGCCTCGATCTCATTTCCATGATCGCGCCGACCTCCGAGGATCGTATTCAGAAAATCGCCAAAGAGGCGGAGGGCTTTTTGTATATCGTTTCCAGCCTCGGCGTCACCGGCACCCGTTCGGAAATCAAAACCGATCTGGAAAGCATTGTCGCCCACGTCCGTGCCAATACGAAGATCCCCTGTGCCATCGGCTTCGGAATTTCCACCCCGGAGCAAGCGGGGAAAATGGCGGCTGTCGCCGACGGCGTGATTGTCGGCTCCGCGATCGTAAAGCTTATTGAAAAACACGGCAAAGACGCCGCCGGTCCCGTAGGAGAATTCGTTCGCGTCATGAAAGAGGCGCTGTGACGGCCGCGGCTTTGATTTTGAAAAAGCCCTATTTTTGTCTTTTTTTGATATAACTCCGCTTTCTTTTTGTCTTTTTTCAAAGGACAGATTCGCTTTCGTTCGCTATAATACCCTTGTGAAATTTTCAATATAAAGGAGAAAAAACGTGAAAAAGGAGTGGTGGCAGGAAGCCGTTGTTTATCAGATCTATTGCAAAAGCTTTTGCGATTCCAACGGCGACGGTATCGGCGATCTGCGCGGCGTCATTTCCAAACTCCCCGACATAAAAGAACTGGGCGTCAACTGTATCTGGTTCAACCCCCTGTACCGTTCTCCCCAGGTGGATAACGGGTACGATATTTCCGATTATCAGGACATCGATCCCTCCTACGGCACGCTCGACGATTTCAAGGAACTGCTGGAGCTGGCGCATTCCATGGGCATTCGCGTGGTCATGGATCTGGTGCTCAATCACACCTCCGACGAGCATAAATGGTTCCAGGAATCCCGCAAATCCAAGGACAATCCTTATCGCAATTACTACGTATGGCGCGCCCCCAAGGAAAACGGTAAGGAGCCCAATAACTGGGGCAACTATTTCTACGAGGGCAGAGGCTCCGCCTGGCAGTTCGACGAACTGACCGGCGAATACTACCTGCACAATTACTCCTGGAAAATGCCGGACGTCAACTGGGAATACGAGCCGCTCCGCCAGGAAATGTATAAAATGATGCGCTGGTGGCTCGATCTCGGCGTGGACGGCTTCCGTCTGGACGCCATCAACCGCCTGAAAAAGCCCGCCGGCCTGCCGGATTCCAAAATGCCGCCGGCGCCGCCCGTGGGCATTTACGGGTACGTGGTCGACCGCGCGATCTGCACCAACGTCCCCGGCATTCACGAGATTCTGCGCGAGATCAACAAAAACGTTTGGTCGCAGTACGATATCATGACCGTCGGCGAAACCGGCAACCTGTCTTCGGACGGCGCGCTGGATTATATCTGCCAGAGTCACAACGAGATCGATATGGTCTTTCATTTCGAAATCGGCAAAAACGCCAATATCATCACCGTCAACCAATATAAAGAGACTCAGCAGCGCTGGATCGATCTGATGAAGCACAACGCCTGGATCTCCCAGTTTCTTACCAATCACGATTCACCCCGCCAGGTTTCGCGCTTTGGCAACGACAAGGAATATCGTGTTCCTTCTGCGAAAATGCTGGCGACGCTGGTGCACACCATGCCCGGCACGCCCTTTGTGTATCAGGGCGAAGAGATCGGCATGACGAACGTCTATTTCGATACGATCGACGATTACAACGAGCGCTATACCATCGGTAAATATAACACCATGATCGAAGCCGGCGTCTCTCCCGAGAAAGCGCTCGGCAAGCTGCGCGATTTGAGCCGCGACAACGCCCGCACTCCTTACCAGTGGAACGACAGCGCCAACGCCGGCTTTACCACCGGCAAGCCTTGGATCAAGGTGAATCCGCGCTATCCCGAGATCAACTTCGAAGCTGATCGGAAGTCGCCCGATTCGATTTTTGAGTACTACAAAAAACTCATCCAGATGCGCCGCGATCACCCGGCGATCATCGACGGCAACTTCCGCTTCCTCATGATGGAACACCCGCAGATGGTTGTGTACCTGCGCAAATGCGCCCGCGAAACGCTTCTTGTAGTCACCAATTTCTCCGACGACAAGATCAAGATCGAACTCCCGCAGGAAATTCAGGATTTCACCTGGGAACGCATCCTTACCAACCGTGCCGACACCCAGCCCTCGCTTTCCGGCCGCACCGAATGGCTCCCCTGGGAAGCCGAGGTCTACACCCTCTCTGAATAACGCTGGATACAAAAAACCACGGCAGCCAAGGGGTTTCGCTCAAAGGGACAAAAAGTGACCAATGGGTGAAAGCCGGTACGGGGCAAACAAAAATCCGATCACCTTATTCGATGATCGGATTTTTGTTGTTTGAAATCCATTTAATTTCAGTTAAGCGTCTATTAGACTTTAGAAAATGTATGTTTGTCAATCCGCAATCGGGCCGCCGAATACGTTTGCTTTGATTTACACTATTAAGACAGCGCGGCGGCAGGGAGAAATCTCTACCGTCACTTTTCTGCGGAAAGCGGTAGAAAAAGTCATATTTTCATGCTATAATTATAATGGTGGTTTGAAGCCAATTACATCGCTTTAGTTTCTCATCGGCGGTATGATATAGCGCGAGGAGGTAAGAAAATGCGTTTGAAAGGAAAAGTTGCTACTTGGTTCTACGGAATCATAGTCTTAGCTGCGGCGGTTGAGGTTCCCCTCCTGATTGTAAGCGTGTGGATAGAACCGAATTTGTTTGGAGCGGCAATCTCTCTTTTGGTGTTGATCGGCGTGGAGTCTCTGTGTTTATCTATCGTCATTCGAAATTATGTGGAGTTTCAGGCGGAAGGGCTGCTTATTGTATTCGGATTTATGAAAAAGAGCATACCCTACGATGAAATCATCCGTATTTCAGCTACGAAAGAGCCTTGGTCTTCCCTTGCAGCATCCATAGACCGAATCAAAATCAGAACAAAAAGCAAGAGCGATATCATGATTGCGGTCGTAGATAAGAAACGATTTTTCAGCGAGATGCAAAATCGGAAGCCCGACGCCGTGATTGACCTTCCTACAGACGAGGTTTGATATGGATTTTACCAATGAGAAAATTTTGCAAATCGCCATGGAGCAATCGGCAATCGACGCAAACTGTCAGGCAGAGGATTTTCTGCGCCCGGA
>CANQBV010000009.1 GCA_947589595.1 uncultured Clostridia bacterium | reverse complement strand
GCCTGGTAGTTCAGTTGGTTAGAACGCTAGCCTGTCACGCTAGAGGTCAGGGGTTCGAGCCCCCTTCAGGTCGCCAAAAAAGCAAGCGTTGCACGCTTGCTTTTTTTTGCTATTACAGCCTGGCGGGGGGCTCGAACTCTCGAGGGCAGAAGCGGAGAAAACACCATGTTATGGTGTTTTTGACAGCTTCCGGACGCAAAGTCCCGCTGAGCGGAAGCCGAAAGGCGCAGCGCGAAGCGTTGGACTTATGCGTTGGCAGCCGAGAGCGGCCTGCGCCGCAGCGCCCCATATGATATCCCGAAACCGGATTTTGTCTACCAATATTGGAATTCTCCTTTTCGCTTGAATTGATTATGGGAAAACGGGCTTTCTTCCAAAAAAATAATTTTAAAAAAGCCCTTTTTTTTCTGATGTTGCCGTGATATAATGGCTGCAGAATTCACAGGAAGAAGGTGTTTTCGTGTCCAAACTGATCTCCGAGGCTCGTCGCAGGGAATGCCTGCCCCGTTATGCCCTCACCGAGGCTTCCACCCCCGCCGAGGTGCGGGAAATGGCAGCCCGCGCCATGCACAATGAGCTCATGATTCCCTGGACGCCTAACCAGACCCTTCGCTATCACAAGGAGGGCTACTGCTCCAATAAAGAGTATGTGTTTGAGGAAAACTGCCGCTACGTGGGACTCCCCTATTCCGACGCCGGCGGAAGCCTGATTCAGTTTTTGCAGTATTTGGATCCCAAAACCGGCTGTATTACCCTGCCGGATCCAGACAACGCCAATCGTCTCATTGGCAATATGTGCGGAGAGAGCGTGCTCTGGGCGCTGGCGGCGGTATCTCCGGCGATCTGCGGCGGCATGCAGTCCGGCTTTATGACCACGCATCAGGGGCTGTATCCCGTGGGCAAATGGTACCTGGATCCCCGGATCGAATCCTATCTTGATTATTCCACCTACAACGTTACCCGTGACAACGGGAAAGAGGTAATTCTGAACAGCTATACCAAAGCTCGTCGCGGCCATGCCCTCTGTTGCTCCGCCGAAGCGGGGAACAAATCCAATCATGCCCTGATCATTGTGGCGGATCCCCATGTGGAATATCTGCCAAACGGCGAGATTAACGAGGTGTCCAGCTATATCATGATCCAGGATCAGCGCTCCGGCACAAAGCAGGGAGGTCTTGAGTTGGTACTGGACGACGGAAAATACTATCAGTCCATGGGGCGTGCCGAAGCTCCCATCACTTTTCGGGAGCTTTGGGCCAAGGGCTTTGTACCCCTGGCAACCGCCGAAATGCTGGGAAAAAAGAAGCCCTCTCCCGCCCGAGTTCAATGGGAATTCCGGGAGGACGGCACCCTGGCAGGACTTCTGGCCGGAGAGGTCAGGAGTAATTTCATCCTCTGCACCCTGCGCCTGACCCTGAAAAACGAGGCGGGGGACGTGGTTTACAATGAATTTCGGAATTTTTCCACTCCGGACGTCGTGGCAGGGAACGCCTGGAAGCAGCCGCTTTCTTTCTTTGATCCCAGAATTCCCAAAGGGGAGTACCAGGCCGCCCTTACCGCCCTGCCGGCGAACGGTGAGGTGAAACGCCTCCGTCGTCAGGTGAAGGTATTCTAAAAAGAAAGTTGCCCACAAAAAGGAAAGGGTGAAAACGGCTGCCTCTTTTAAGGGAAAAAGAGCCTGCGGGAAGCGGTGTATGTTCGACTCTTCTCATCTCAAGAATTTGTGTGATAATGGATTTGCCGGTTTTAACGCGCCGAAAGGAAATACCATGAAACCGATTGCCCATATAGAAAGTGATTTTCCTGAAAAATTCGGCATCCCGCGACAAAGCGGTATAGTGCCGGAGCTTCAGGCGAAAATCGTTTTTGAAACGGAGTTTTTAAATCCCGATTATATCCGCGGAATCGAGGGCTTTTCGCACCTGTGGCTGATCTGGCTGTTTTCCGAAGTGCCGACAGATCGGAAAGCTTCGCCTACCGTCCGTCCGCCGCGGCTGGGCGGGAATACGCGCATGGGCGTTTTCGCCACGCGCTCGCCGTTCCGCCCGAATCCGATCGGGCTGTCCTCCGTTCGCCTGGAACAAGTGGTAAAAGAGAAAAACGGCTCGTTTTCGCTATGGATTTCCGGGGCGGATCTGATGCACGGCACGCCGATTTTGGATATCAAGCCCTACCTGCCGTATACCGATTCGCATCCCGAAGCAGTCGGCGGCTTTGCCGACGAAAAACCGCGTGAAAGCCTTTCTGTCACGTTTCCGGACGAATTGCTTTCCCGGATCCCCGCAGAAAAGAGAGACGCCCTTTTGCACCTTCTCGCCTGCGACCCTCGTCCTTCCTATCAGAACGATCCGGATCGCAGGTATCATATGAATTTTTCCGGCTTTCGCATTTCCTTTCAGGTGAAGGAAGAAACGCTTGCGGTAGCGGCTGTGGAAATAGCAAGGTGAGGAGAGACGATGCGGGTTCGGCTCTCCTTACCTTAACCAATGGAGGAAAATTGTGATGACAGAAAAAGAAAAAATGCTGGCAGGCAAGCTCTATGATTCCGGCGATGAAGAACTTGTTCAAATGCGTGCAGAGGCGCATCGCTTATCGCTTTTGTACAACCGGACCCATGATGCGCAGGAAAAAGAACGCGCGGCGCTATTGGATGCGCTTTTGCCGAACCGCGGCAGCGACGCGTATTTGCAGGGACCGATTCAGTTCGATTACGGCGCCTTTACCACGATCGGCAAAAATTTCTATGCCAATTTCAATTTTACCGTGCTGGACTGCGGCCCGGTCTTCATCGGAGACAATGTGTTTTTCGGGCCGAATTGCACGATTGCAACGCCTGTTCACCCCATGCTGCCGCAGGAACGGCGGCTGCGTTTTCATGAGGACGGCAGCAGCTATGATTTGGAATATGCCGCCTCCATTGTGATCGAAAATAATTGCTGGATCGCCAGCGGCGTGACAATCTGTGCCGGAGTCACGATCGGCGAGGGCTCTGTGATCGGCGCCGGAAGCGTGGTGACCCGCAGCATTCCTCCGCATTCCTTTGCCGCCGGTGTGCCATGTCGGGTCATCCGGCCGATCACCGAACAGGACAGCCTGAAAAACAGGCCGGAGCTGGTGGGAGATCATACCGAAATCTAAAACAAAAAAGCTGATCGGAAACGATCAGCTTTTTTCGGTTCAGAGTGCCTGTAGTTGCAAAACCAGGTCTGTTTTCTCCCAGGGGAGATTCAGCTCCGTTCTGCCCATGTGCCCGTAGGCGGCGAGCGGCCGATAAATCGGACGGCGCAGATCCAGCGTGCGAATGATGCCCTGCGGAGTCAGGTCTACAAGCCGGCAGAGCGCATCGGCAATTTCATCATCCCCGATTTTCCCGGTGCCGAAGGTATCGACCAAAACGGAAGTCGGCTGCGCCACACCAATGGCATAGGAAATTTGAACCTCGCATTTTTTGGCAAGACCGGCTGCGACCACATTTTTGGCAAGATACCTTGCTGCGTAGGAAGCGCTGCGGTCTACTTTCGTGGGATCCTTGCCGGAAAAAGCGCCGCCGCCGTGACGTGCATAGCCGCCGTAAGTATCCACAATGATCTTTCTGCCGGTGAGTCCGCTGTCGCCCTGCGGGCCGCCCACTACGAATCGGCCGGTCGGATTAATGAGAATTTTGGTGTTTTCATCAATAAAAGCGGGATCGATCGTCGCTTTGATGACCGATTCGATCAGATCCTTGCGGATCGTTTCCTGCGACACCTTTTCGTCGTGCTGGGAAGAAATGACGATCGTTTCCAAACGGGTGGGAACGCCGTCCTCATATTCCACGGTGACCTGAGTTTTGCCGTCGGGGCGAAGATAGGGAAGCGTGCCGTTTTTGCGCACCTCCGTCAGCTTTTTGGCAAGCCGGTGCGCCAAAGAAATCGGCAGCGGCATGAGTTCTTTTGTTTCATCGCAGGCAAAGCCGAACATCAGCCCCTGGTCGCCGGCGCCGTCGGCGTCTACGCCCATGGCAATATCGGGCGACTGGTGGTGAACAGAGCTGATCACCGCGCAGGTTTCGGCGTCGAAGCCGTATTTGGCACGGTCATAGCCGATTTCGCGGATCGTTTTCCGCACGATCGCCTGATAATCTACCACAGCGGAGGTGGTGATCTCGCCCATTACCAGTACAAGCCCGGTGGTAGCGGCGGTTTCACAAGCCACTCTAGCCGTGGGGTCAACTTGCAGGATCGCATCGAGCACGGCGTCGGAAATCTGATCGCAGATCTTATCCGGGTGCCCCTCGGTGACCGATTCGGAAGTGAAGTATTTTTTCATGATGAATCATCCTTTTGCTTGAGAAGTGTTTCTATTATAGACGATCCTTTTGTCAAAATCAACTGTTATTTCTCTGAATTTGTTTTTTTCTTGTTGTTTTTAGCTTTCTTACGGGGCTTTTTACAAAATCCGGCGGGGAAGAAAGGCTATTTTGCAAAAAATGGGGAAAGATTTTCGGAAAGAAAAGTAAGAATCAATCAGAAATATTGACGAATCTCCATTTCTGTGGTAGAATAAGCTAATCATCAGGATGGGAGACTATTGCGAGGAAGGAGCAAAAGGTGGGAGAAATTCTTGTAGTGACTTCGCTGAAGGGCGGAGTCGGCAAAACCGTTCTTTCCGCCGGCCTTTGCTACGAATGGGCAAGGCAGGGAAAACGCGTTCTCGCTGTGGATATGGATCTCGGAACCGGCGGGCTGGATATTGCGCTTGGCCGGGAAGATATGATTTGCGCCACCCTGCTCGATCTTTTGGAAGATAAAATCCCCCAAAAGGAGGCGCTTACCCCCGGGAAAGACGGCGTGACGTTTCTTTCTTCTCCCATATTTTTCGGCGAAACTTCTTTCGGCGGGGTTTTGCAGTTCCGGTTTAACGCACTGCTTGCCGAGTTGAAAGAAAAGTTCGACTTTCTTTTGTTCGATATGCCGGCGGGGGGCGGCGCGGCTTTTCCCTTTTTGGAGAAAAGCGATCTTGTGGATCGCGTGCTTCTGGTCACCACCTCGGAGCCTACCTCGGTGCGGGCGGCGGAACGCTGCGCCATGCGTCTGAAGAACCCGGAAAAATGCAAGCTGGTTCTCAATGGCTATCGTTTTACCCACCCGGAGGACAATCCTTTTTCCGTCAGCGAAATCATTCAGCGCGCTTCGGTGCCGATCATCGGGGTTATCCCCCGCGACGGCGACGTGGAAAAAGCGCTGGAAACGGGCGTGCCGCTGACCGGACGTCCGAAAAGCGAGGGCGGCAAGGCCATAGCCAATATTGCGAAAAGGCTTGCCGGTGAGGAAGTGCCGCTGCTTTCCGGCGTTGTTCGAAAAAGAAAGCGTTTCCGTTTTTATTGATTCTTGAGAATCTGATTTTAAGAGTTCAGGAGGAGCAAATATGCAGATTGCTTTGATTGCGCAGGACGATAAAAAGGAATTGATGGCGCAGCTTTGTATTGCGTATTGCGGGATTCTTTCCAAGCACAAGCTTTGCGCCACCGCCACGACCGGCAGGGTCGTTTCCGAAGCCACGGGGCTGGATATCGAATTGCTCCTGAGCGGGGAGCACGGCGGGATCCAGCAGATCGCTTCGCGCATTTCTTACGATGAAATCGATATCCTTTTCTATTTCCGCTCCACCGCGTCCGATGAAAATTACGACGCAGTCGCTGCCCACCTGACTCGGCTGTGCGATGTATATAATCTCCCGATCGCGACCAACCTTGCCACCGCGGAAGCGATAATTATGGCCTTGGATCGGGGCGATCTGGATTGGAGAGAAAATATTCGGTAGCGTATGATAAAGGATTTTTGAAGATGTACAGAACCAACTATTGTGCAAATTTTAGAAAAGACGACGTCGGCAAACGGGTGAAAGTATGCGGCTGGGCGCAGAAGCAGCGCGATCTCGGATCGCTGATCTTTATCGATCTGCGCGACCGCAGCGGGATCATTCAGCTTGCCTTTGACGAAAACACTCCCGAGGAGCTTTTCCGCAAGGCGTTTTCCGTGCGCGCGGAATTTGTTCTGGCGGCGGAAGGCGTGGTTCGCCCCCGCGGAGAGGGCGCGGTCAACACCGCCCTGCCCACCGGGGAAATTGAAATCGCCGTGGAGAAAATGGAAATTCTCTCACAGGCAGATACCCCGCCGTTTGAAGTGCTAAACGCCGGCAGCGTGCGCGACGAGCTGCGCTTGAAGTACCGTTATCTCCACCTGCGTCACCCCGATCTGCAGCGCAATCTTATGGTGCGCCACCGGCTTTCAAGAGTAGCGAGAGAATATTTCGATCGGGAAAACTTTTTGGAGATCGAAACGCCGGTACTCATTAAATCTACCCCCGAGGGCGCGCGCGACTATCTGGTACCCAGCCGCGTGCATCCCGGTTCGTTCTATGCGCTGCCGCAGTCGCCGCAGCTCTATAAGCAGCTTTTAATGGTTTCGGGCTTCGACCGCTATATGCAAATCGTCAAATGCTTCCGCGATGAAGACCTGCGTGCCGACCGTCAGCCGGAATTTACGCAGCTCGATTTGGAAATGTCTTTTGCCGATCAAGAAGACGTGATGCAGGTCAACGAAGGCTTTTTGAAAAGGGTCTTCAAGGAATTTTTGGGGATCGAGTTGGCATTGCCGCTGCGCCGCATGACCTGGAAGGACGCGATGGAAAACTACGGCTCCGATAAACCCGACCTGCGTTTTGATTGTAAGCTTGTCAATCTTTCCGAAATCGTAAAAGATTCGGAATTCAAGGTCTTTTCCGGCGCCGTTTCGGCGGGCGGTTCGGTACGCGGTATTTGCGTAAAGGGCGTGGCCGACCGCCTTTCCCGCAAAGAGATCGATAAATTGACGGATTTTGTCAAAACCTATCGCGCCAAAGGCCTTGCCTGGCTCAAGGGCGGGGAGGAAACCACTTCTTCCTTTGCCAAGTTCCTTACGGCAGAAGAAAATGCCGCCATTTGCGAAAAGCTCGGCTTTGAAAAGGGCGACGCGGCGTTTCTCGTTGCCGACGGAAATAACCGGGTCGTGTTCGATGCGCTCGGCGCGCTGCGCTGCCACTGTGCAGAGTTGTTCGGGCTGTACGATAAATCCGCCTATGAACTGTTGTGGGTCGTGGATTTTCCTCTGCTCGAGCGGGACGAAGAAACCGGCCGCTACAAGGCCATGCACCATCCCTTTACCGCGCCGATGGACGAAGACCTGCCCCTGCTCGATACCGCGCCCGAAAAAGTGCGCGCCAAAGCGTATGACATCATCATCAACGGCACGGAGGCCGGCGGCGGTTCCGTGCGTATCCATCAGCGCGAAATCCAGCAAAAGGTTTTTCATGTGATCGGTCTTACCGCCGAGGAAGCCAATGAAAAATTCGGCTTTCTTCTGGAAGCGTTCCGCTACGGCGTGCCGCCGCACGCGGGGCTTGCCTATGGGTTTGATCGGCTGGTCAGCCTGATTTTGGGTCTGGATCAGATCCGCGACGTCATTGCCTTCCCGAAAGTGCAGAACGCCATGGAGCTGATGTCGGAATGCCCGGCGCCGGTGCCGCAGAGCGCGCTGGAGGAATTGGCGATCCAAATACAGAAAAGCGAAAATACGGAAGCATTGCCTTCTTGAATTTTTTGAAAGGAACAAAACCAGCAATGATAGAAATCAATGGTGTTACCAAACGGTACGGGGAAAAATTGGCGGCAGACAACGTTTCCTTTACCGTCAAAGCCGGTGAGATCATGGGCTTTCTCGGGCCGAACGGCGCCGGAAAATCCACCACGCTCAATATTCTGACCGGCTATCTTTCCGCTACCGAGGGCAGCGCAAAGATCGACGGCATCGACATTCTGGAAAATCCGATTGCCGCGAAGCAGAAAATCGGTTTTTTGCCGGAACAGCCGCCGCTTTATATGGATATGACGGTTAAGGAATATCTGTATTTTGTGTACGATCTGAAGCACTGCAAGCTGGATCGGGAAAAGCATATCCGTGAGATCTGCAATGTGGTGCGGCTGAACGAGGTTTTTAACCGTGTGATCCGCAATCTTTCCAAGGGCTACAAGCAGAGAGTCGGCATTGCGCAGGCGCTGGTGGGCAATCCCCCGGTGCTGATTTTCGATGAACCCACTGTCGGGCTGGATCCCAAGCAGATCATTGAGATTCGCAACCTGATCAAAAAGCTCGGCAAGGAACATACGATCATCCTTTCCACGCACATTCTTCCCGAGGTGCAGGCAATTTGCGATCGGATCGTGGTCATTAACGGCGGCAAGATCGTTGCCAACGAAAAGACCGAAAACATTGCCCGTGCGGTCGAGGGCAAACGGCGCATGACTTTCCATATCTGCGGACCGCAGAACGAAGTGCTGAAGCTTTTGAAGGCCACGCCCGGCGTCAGCTATGCGGAGGCGATCGGCAACCGCGATCTGGACAGCGTTGCATACCTGGTGGAATCCGAAGAAAATATCGATATCCGCAAGCCGCTGTTCTTTGCTTTAGCAGAAAAAAGATGGCCCATTATCGCCATGGACGTGATGGGTATGGATCTGGAGGATGTATTCCTGGCTCTGGTGGCGCCCCCCGCGAAAGCAACTTCCCGTGCGAAAGGAGGAAGAAAATAATGCTGGCTGTTTATAAAAAAGAGCTGCGTTCCTATTTCATCGGACCGATCGGCTATATTTATGTGGCGTCTTTCCTCATGGTTTCCGCATTGGTTTTCATTTACACCAATCTGTACAGCGGTACGACGGATATCACCAATTACTACGCGCTGCTTTTATATCTCTTTGTCGTTCTGATCCCGCTTCTGACCATGCGCATGCTCAGTGAAGAAAAGAAAAGCAAAACCGAGCAGATCCTTCTGACCTCGCCCGTCAGCCTCTCTTCGATCATTGCGGCAAAGTTTTTTGCCGCTTTCACTCTGTTTGGCGGTACGCTGCTGCTTTCCTGCGTGCAGTTTTCCGCTCTGTATTACGGTGACAGCTCTCCGAACCTTGCCATTGTCGTTTCCACGACTTTTGGCATTTTGCTTATCGGTTCGGCCTTTGTTGCCATTGGCATTTTTGTTTCCGCCTGCACGGAAAACCAGCTGATCTCCGCGCTTTTGACCATGGTTGCCATTGCCATCACCCTGGTAATGAGCATTCTTTCCGGCTATATCACCTTTACCCCCTTGCGCGCGGTGGTGAGATGGCTCTCGATTTTCGACCGGTTCTATGCGTTTACTTACGGCTATTTTGATTTTGCGGCGTTGATCTATTATCTGTCGATCACGGTTGTTTTTCTTTTCCTTACCGTGCGTGTTTTTGAAAAACGTCGCTGGGAATAAAGGGCGAAAATTCAAGCAGAAAAGGTGCTATTTATGGATAAAAAGAATACAGAAAACAAGAGAAAAGGCAAATTTTTCTCTTCGAAAAAATTTAAATACGGCGCGCTGGCAACCGCATTTACCGCTCTTTTCATTGTTGCCGTGATCATGCTGAACGTGATCGTTTCCGCAGTAGACAGTAAGTTTCCGCTCTATGTGGATCTGACCGAGGATCAGATCTTTTCGATCAGCGATTCCACGGTAGAGCTCATTCGAGGCCAGCTCGACACTTTCCAGGAGGAGATCGGCGAGGAAGTCAAATTGAAAATTACTTTCCTGCGTCCGCGTGATCAGCTTGCCGCCAATGAAACCTACAACTGGGTCATCAATCTCGCCGAAAGCTATGCCAATACTTTCCCCGAGATCGAAGTGGAATACCGCGAGGATCTTTATACCCACCCCGAAAACTATGCCGACTACACCCGCTATGGGGAATCGATCACCTATTCCTCTATTATTATGACCTCCAATCTCAGCCAGGCCGCCTACAAGGTCTTTACTTTTGACAGCTGCCTGGTTTACGATGAAGACGGCGCCAACCTGTGGGCCTTCAAAGGGGAAATGCGCTTCAACGCCGTCATCCTGGAACTCACCAGCCGGCAAAGTCCGGTGGTCACCTTTACAACCGGTCACGGCGAATCCACCCCGGAAAACCTGACCGAAGTCTTTTATAACTGCGGGTTCCGTGTGGAATATGTCGATCTGCTTACCGAAGAGATCAGCGACGACACCAAAATTCTGGTGATCTACAACCCGCAGGAAGATATTAAAACGCAGGAAGACGATTCCAGAAAGAGTGAATATACCAAAATTTCCGATTATTTAAATGCTTACCGCAGCATGATCGTCGCCATTGCGCCCTCTACCTCGCCCAATAGCTTCCCCGTGTTGGATGAGCTTTTGGCAGACTGGGGAATCGAGGTGGAACGCAATCAGATGGTCCTGGACGACACTTATTCCGTTCCCGGTGATAACCGCATGCTCTATGTCGACTATACCGAAAGCGAACATATTGCCGCCGCGCTCACCGGCTCTCTGACAGAAATGTCCAGTCCGCCCCGCTCAATCTCCTACATTTCCGCGCCCATTCGCATTCTGGAAAAGGGCGACGGGGATCTGTTTTCTGTGGAACCGGTGCTGGTATCCTCTGTCAATTCGTATGTAGAGGTAGTCGGGGAAAACGGCACGATCGAAAAACAGAGCGGATCCTATCCTGTCATGGCGGTTTCCAGTCGTTTCACGATCGAAAACAACCAGAATCTTTACGGGCATGTATTGGTCATCGGTTCGGAATACTTCACGGAGACCAATACCTACCGGGAACAATACGGCAATACCAGTATTATTTACAGTGCCATTCGCCTGCTGACCAACGAAAACGTGGCGGTGGATATCCAGTATAAGGTGCTGGAGGATTATACACTCACCATGGAAACCGGCACGATTTATACCTTTGCTGTTTTCGCCGTCGGGGTGATTCCGGTTGCGATTTTCGCCCTCGGTATTGTGGTGTATATCAAGAGAAAACATTTATAATAAAGGGAAAACCAATGGATCGAAACAAAAAAACAGAGGAAACGGATTTGAAGGCTCCGGAAACAAAGAAGGGGCTCCCTTCCGCGTTTCAGAATAAGCGCCTGCGCGTGATCATTCTCATTGCTGCGCTGATTTTGCTGGCCGCGCTTGTGTATCTTGTGCTGAGCCTGACCATCCTGCGTGCAGAGCCCGAGGAAGAGCTTCCGACGATCGGCAATCACGGCGAAACTATGCAAAACGGCAGACCGTTTGTGATAGAGCCCCTGGAGGCGGATCAGATCCTTTCCATCCGCGTGAACAATGAATACGGCGGCTTTTACTACTACAAAGGGGAAGACGACCAGTATTATTTCGAGGGCATCGAATCGCTTCTTTATGCCAATATCAGCGATTGGGAAACTTCGGATATCTCAAACATCGATGATGTGGCGAACAGTATTTCCGCCGTCGATACGCTTTTCGGCCTGGCACGCTATATGCTGGCGCTCACCGAGGTCGAGGGGTATGATCCGGCAAACTTAGCTGCCTATGGGCTGGCGAACGGAGGCGGCGCTTCCATGACCGTTTGTCACCTCGACGAAAACGGGAACGAAGTAGAAGAAACGGTATTTTTCGGCAACCTCACTGTAACCGGCAACGGGTACTATGTCATGTATGAGGGCAGAGAAGCCATTTACGTGGTTTCGGAAGCGGCTGTCAGCCGTTGCGTTTATACCGATGTCACCACCTATCTGCTTCCGTTGGCGGCGCCGTACGTCAGCACTTCGGAGTCCGGCTCTGTCAATCAGTTGACGATCAAGAAGCACGGCGAGGATTTTCTGGCTATGCGCAAGCTTTCCGATGAGGAAGTCGATGAAAACGGCGGTTTGTTCTCGCACGTACTGACCTATCCGAATAGCTATTATCCCTCGATGGATAATATGGAGCCGCTGTTCAGTATGCTGTCGTCCTTCACCGGCAGCAGTGTGGTGGAGTACAATATTTCCAAGCTTTTGGAGAATCCTGAAGAAAATCAGGAAGAAATTACCGAACTTTTCCACAAATACAACCTTTTCGATGCGCAGAACCGTTGGGTTTATGAGCTTTATTATGACTATGAAGATTCCGGTTTCGATACTACCCTTTATATCAGCGAACGCCTGGAAGTCAGCGGCGCTGCGGAAGGCGAAGAAAGCGAATATCTCTATTATGTCTACTCTCCCGATTTCGATGTGATTATCGAATTTCCTGCTGATTCCCTTTCCTGGGTAGAGTGGGATATCCTCTCATTTTTGGATAATCATTCTTTCGCTACCAGTATCAACAGCGTTTCGGAAATGAACTTTGTCTATCCCGGTACCGATATTACCTATAAGATTACCGGTACGGATAACGATCTTACCGTGACCGCTTCCAACGGCGTGGCGGTTGTGACCGATAATTTCCGTCAGCTCTATAAGGCTGTGCTCTATACCACCATGGACGGCTACGCCGATCTGCCGGAGGAGGGTTCGCTTCTCTTAACGCTCACCATTACGTTGCAGGACGGCACGGTATATCGCTACGATTTCTATGGCATGACCGCCCGCAAGGCGTATTACACCTTAAACGGCGAGGGCGAATTCTATATCAACCGCGACTACGTCAAGCAGATCATCGCCGCCAATAATACCCTTATGGAGGGCGGCGAGGTTATTGTTTCGCACAAGTACTAACGCTGTGAGTCTGAGCCCTTAAATAAGGGTTCAAACTCCTAAACCCTTCAGAATATAAGAAAAAGAGGCCGAATGGCCTCTTTTTTGTCTGAAAAGTTTTGGAAGGACAGGGAAATCTTTTTGAAAAAGAGCTTTGCGCAGGATGCGGGCGCGCCCCACAGGAAACGAAAGGGAACAATACTAAAATTCGGTTTTTAAAGAGCGGGTAAAGAGGGTGGAGAGCGCCTCTTTCAGCGGCAGGTTTTCATAGAGAACGGCATAGACGGCATTGCAGATCGGCAGATCCACGCCGTTTTCTTCCGCCATTTTTTTCAGCGCTTTTACCGTGTAGTAGCCTTCGGCTAAAAGCTCATACGGCTCGCCTTTGGCGTATTTTTCGCCAAAAGCACGGTTGTGGCTGTAGGGAGAAAAGACCGTCGCTTCGTAATCGCCTAAATGGCAAAGACCATAAGCGGAAAGCTCGTTGCCGCCCATTTTGGCAATCAGCCGGGCAATTTCGCGCGTGCCGCGCGCCATCAGAGCACCCTTGAGGGAAGAAAGCCCCATGCCGTCCAAAAGGCCGGCGGCAATGCCGATCACGTTTTTGGAGGCGGCGCCGATCTCATTGCCGATCATATCGTTTCCATAGTAAAAACGGATCAGCGGTCCTTTAAATTCCGCTACTAATTTTTCTTTGACTTCTTCTTTGTCACTGTCTATGACCATGCAGTTGGGAACACCGGCAACAAATTCCTGCACGTGTCCCGGCCCCAGCCAAACCGCCAAACGGCTGTTTTTGCCCATTTCCTCGTAAAACACTTCGGAAAGTCGCTTACCGCTTTCAATTTCGATTCCTTTCATGCAGAGAACAAAGGTTTTTTCGGCATAAGCCGGCTCGATTTGGCGGATCTGTTGTAAAAGCGACCGCAAATTTTGCGAGGGGATCGAGATTACGATCGTCTCTGCCTGAAGCGCTTCTTTGAGATCGGTGACGATCGCAACACGCTCGTTGAAGCGGATCTGCCCATTGGTGCGGGTTTCCTGAAACGCTTTGATATGTTCGGATCCGGCTCTGCCATACAGGGAAATCTTGTGCCCGATCGTATCCAAATACCAGGCAATAAAAGAACCCCAGCGGCCGCAGCCGAGTACGGAAATTTTCATAGGTTCTCCTCATAGGATAAAAGCCTCCCGGCAATGAAAAGGGAGGCTTTCGTATTTAGTTTTGATGCTTCTGGTTTTCTTCCTGTGCCGCGGCGGCCGCTGCTTCTTTGGCAAGCTTTTCCGCCAGGGTCTTTACTTTTTCCGCGTCTTCTTCACGCTTTTTCGCATTTTCATCAATACTCTGCTGCAGCTTCTTTTCCTTGATCGCGTGCAGGTCTTCCGGCGTAGCGTCGGTCGAGACTGCAATTTCAAACTGTTCTTCGTCCATCACTTCGTTTTCGATCAGATACTGCGCCACAAAGTGCAGCTTATCCATATGCTCGGTAAGAAGCGAGATCGCTTTTTCATAAGCGGAATTCACAATACGCAGGGTTTCTTCGTCGATCAGCGCGGCAATTTTTTCGGAATAGTTCGGCGTGCTGCTGAAATCTCTGCCCAGAAAAACTTCGCCGTGTCCGGTTCCGTAAAGTACGGGGCCCAGCTTTTCGCTCATACCGTATTGCGTGACCATGCTTCTGGCAATTTCCGTTGCCCGCTGAATATCGTTGGAAGCCCCGGTGGAAATATCGTCAAAGATCAGCTTTTCGGCTACGCGGCCGCCCAAAAGGGAAACGATTTCTTCTTCCATTTCCAGCTTCGACATATAGCTTTTGTCTTCATTGGGCAGGGAGAGCGTATAACCGCCGGCTCTGCCGCTGGGGATGATGGAGATCTGGTGTACCTTGTCCTGCGTAGGCAGGAAATGGGTGACGATTGCGTGGCCGGCTTCGTGGTAAGCCGTAAGCTTTTTGTCCTTTTCGGAAACGACCTTGCTCCGCTTCTGCGGCCCGACGATCACCTTCAGCGTGGCTTCTTCCAGCTCGGTATTGCCGATCAGCTTTTTGCCCTTGCGGGCGGAAAGCAAGGCGGCTTCGTTCAAAAGGTTGGCAAGATCGGCGCCGGTAAACCCGGGAGTGGATTTTGCCAGGGTTCCCAGATCCACGTTTTCTTCCAGGGGTTTGTTTTTCGCGTGCACCCTCAGAATGGCTTCTCTGCCCTTGATATCGGGGTAATTTACCGTGATCTGGCGGTCAAAGCGACCGGGACGCAAAAGTGCCGGATCCAAAATATCGGGACGGTTCGTGGCCGCCATGACAATAACGCCCTCGTTGGAGCCAAAGCCGTCCATTTCCACCAGCAATTGGTTCAGGGTTTGTTCGCGCTCGTCGTGCCCGCCGCCGAGGCCGGCGCCTCTGTGACGACCGACGGCGTCAATTTCATCAATAAAAACAATACTCGGGGAATTTTTCTTGGCGTTTTCAAATAAATCGCGTACGCGGCTGGCGCCTACGCCTACATACATTTCCACAAAATCCGAACCGGAAATGGAGTAAAACGGCACGCCCGCTTCGCCGGCAACCGCTTTGGCAAGTAGGGTTTTCCCGGTGCCGGGAGGGCCTACCAGCAGCACTCCGTGCGGGATTTTGGCGCCCAGCTCCTGGAACCGCCCGGGATTTTTCAGAAATTCCACGATCTCGGTCAATTCTTCTTTTTCTTCATCCGCTCCGGCAACGTCGGGGAAGAGCACTTTTTTCTTTTCATCGCCGACCATTTTGGCACGGGCTTTCCCAAAGGAGTTGATCCTGCTGCCCTTGCCTCCCGTGGCCTGATTCATGGTATAGATCAAAAGCCCGATAAGCAAAGCGCCGACAATGATATACGGCAGCATCGTGATCCACCAGGGGTAGGTGGTGATCGGTTTGTAATCGTACTGAAGAAGCGTGCCGTCCTTTTCATGGATCGCCACATACTCTGCCACGTCCTCGCGGAAGGCGTCAATATCCTGAAGCTGTTTGCGGATGATTTTATTTTCCGTGGTTTCGATTTGCAAATCACCGTTTGCTTCTACAACAAAGCTTTTGACCTTGCCTTCCTCAAACAGGGCGACAATCTCGCTGTAAGTATACGGTTCTTCGTTCGTTCCGTTGAAAAGGAACGACGCCACCAGAATCACGGCTAAAATCAAAACCGCATAGAATACAAAGATTTTCAGACTGTTTTTTTTCATTTCATAATTTTCCTTTAAGAGTATATGTATTGTTTATTTCGTGTAAACCTCACGCTTTAACACGGCTACGTAGGGGAGATTGCGGTAGATTTCGTTATAATCCAGCCCATAACCGACCAAGAACTCATCTTTTACCGTGAATCCGCAGAAATCGGTTTTTATCTCGACCGCGCGTCGCGCCGGTTTATCCAGCATGGTACAGATCTTCACGGAATGTGCGCCGCTTTCGGAAAAATACTCTGTCAGCCTTTTCAGTGTGCGGCCGCTGTCGAGAATATCCTCCACAAAAAGCACGTCCGCGCCGGTTAAAAGCTTTTTGTCCAGCTCCATATTGATCTGCACTCTTCCGCAGGATTCCGTCCCGCTGCCGTAGCTGGAGGCCTGCAGGAACAGCACTTCCACGGGAAGATCGATATGGCGGATCAGATCGGCCATAAAAATGAACGAGCCTTTCAGAACGCCGACTACGATGACACGCCTTTTTTGAACGCTTTCCCGGTAGGCTTCGGTGATCTCTTTTCCCAAACGAACCAGCATTTCTTCGATCTGTTCGCGGGAAAACATGATTTCTTCCAGATCTTTTGTCAGCGAACTCAATTCAGTCGGCATCGGTTTTTTTCTCCTGATCAATATATTGTCCGATTTCGGAAAGCTTTCCGCCCGAGAGTGAAATTTCTCTCCATTCGGTTGCGTTTTCGGGACGAGCCTTGTCGCACAAGCCGAAATAGGGGATCCATACAATTTCTTCCTCATCGCAAATCAGCGGGAGTGTACTTCTGTATTCCCGGGGAATATGCGCGTCGCACAGCAGTTTTTTTACGCTGCGGTTCATACCGTTCATCCGAATTCGGTCGCCTGCCCGAAAAGCTCGAGCAGACAATCCACTCTTTATTTTATCGGAAGCGAGGTGAATAATCAAGAGTTTTTTGTGAATATTTTTGCTTTTTCCCGAATATTTTGGGGAAATGCGAATTTCGAGTCTGTCTTTTCCGAAAAACTGCGTGCCCTCGTGCAGCGGCATTTCGCTTTCTACAAGATTTCCGGGATGGGGCGCCGCTTCGCAAACCAGCTTTTCGCCTTTGATGTGAAAAGCAATTTTCTTTTCGATCTCGATTATTTTTCCCCTCGACGGCGTTTTTAATAAGGAAAGAACAGAAGAAAAATGCGTAAAATCAATGGCAATATTTTGCTTTTCAGCCATGCGCGAAAGCGCTTCGTACAAGACGGGATATCCGCTTTCTTCCCGGCACAAGGGCTGCAACGCCGCAAGCGGCGCTTCGCCGTCGGTAAAGAAAACGCCGTTTTCTGTTTCGATGCGGTCGCATTCTTTTTTTATCAGCGCCTGCATCCAATTTGCGGTTTCGCCCAAGCGGTTCAGCGCGTTTTCTACCCGGGGATTGATTTTTTGCAAAGCGGGTAAAATTTCGGCGCGAAGATAATTCCGCGTATATATCGTATCAGTGTTCGTTGAATCCCATGTGTGTTTTACGGAATTTTTTGCGATAAATTCCTGAATTTCCTGTGAAGAAAAGTGCAGAAGCGGCCGGACGAGGCAACCTCGCCCGGCGGCGATCCCCTTCAGTCCGCGGAACCCGCTGCCGCGCACCAGGTGAAACAAAATCGTTTCCGCCTGATCCGAAGCGGTGTGTGCCGTGGCAATTTTATCATAGCCGTTTTCCGCCGCCACTTCCTCCAAAAGGGCATAGCGCACCATGCGTGCGGTTTCTTCCAGCCCCTTTTTTTCTTTGGCGGCGATTGCGGGAACATCGGCTTTCCGGAGAAAAAAGGGAATTCCATGCTCTTCGCAGAGTACACGGCAAAACGCCGCGTCCCGGTCCGCTTCTTCTCCGCGGATGCCGTGGTGGACGTGGCAGGCGCCGAGCTCGACGCCCAATTTTTCTTTTGCCCCGTCGAACAGCAAAAGGAGGCATACCGAATCCTTCCCTCCCGAAAGGGCGATCAGGATCCGTTCCCCCTCGCTGATCTTGTGTTCATTTTTAAGCTGCCGGATCCATTTTTCCTGCATGGACACCTGATTATGCACCGGGTTCCGGCTCATAGCGCTGCTCCAACGGCGAAAACTTGGTATACTGGCCTTCCCAGCAAATTTTGATATCGCGCGCTTCCCCGTGGCGGTTTTTCGCCACAATACATTCGGCAATATTCTGGATCGCGGCATTTTGCCGGTCGTAATAGCCTTCGCGGTGCAGCAGCATAACCACGTCCGCGTCTTGTTCGATCGCGCCGGAATCGCGCAGGTCGCTCATTTGCGGCTTTGTTATCTTTTGATCCTTCGGCAGTCTTGCCAACTGGGAACAGGCGATCACCGGCACGCCCAGTTCTTTGGCCATCAGTTTCAGTTTCCGGGAAATGCTGGATACCTCCTGGTTGCGGTTTTCCCGGCGTTCATCCGGCTCCATCAACTGCAGGTAATCAATCACCACCAGCCCCAGATTTTCAATTTTATGCAGCTTTAAAAGCATATCCTGCGGCTTCATGGCGGAGGAATCGTCAATATAAAGATTGGTTTCCGAAAGTGCGGTGGCGGCGAGCGTTAATTTTTCATAGTCTTCTTTTTCCAGCTGCCCGTCGCGCAGCTTGCGGCTGTCGATGCGTCCCTCAGAGGATAGCAAGCGGGAAGCCAATTGCGTTTTCGACATTTCCAGAGAAAAGATCGCCACCGCTTTGTCTTTGCGGTGTTTGGCAATTTCCGCGGCAATATTCATGGCAAAACTGGTTTTTCCCATACCTGGACGCCCGCCGATCAGGATAAAGTCGCCGGGATTCATGCCTACCAAAACACGGTCCAGATCGTCGTAATAGGTCTGCAGCGCGGTCGGATTTTCCTTTTGCTCGGCAAGAGCGGTCAGTTCGGCGTAAAACTCCTGCAAAATCTCCGTAATTTTGGTCAGATCCTGTTCGGATTTTCCCTGCGAAAGCTCGTAGATCTTTGAGGAGGCTTCGATTATGATGTCCTTTGCGCTTTTTGATTGCGCATAGGCGTCCGCCATGATCGTTTCGCAGTCATAAATCAGCCTGCGCAGCTGCGCCTTTTCGCGCACGACCGCGGCGTAATCCAAAAGGTTCGACAGGGTCGGGACGTTTTCCACCAATTGGCGGATATACGCCGAGCCGGCTTCTTCGGAAGCATAAACGCCGTCGCGCACCAGCTGATTGACCAGGGTAATCACGTCGATCCCACGGTTTTCCGCAAAAAGGCCGAGCAGCGCCTGGAAAATTTTCTGGTGCTCGCTGATATAAAAATCGGTAAAGGCAACGTGCGCTGCCGTTTCCGCAATTCTTTCACTGTCCAGGATCAAAGCGCCCAAAAGCGCCTGCTCGTTTTCAATCGAGTAGGGAAGCTGCCGCCCGAAAACGGAATTGAGCTGATTGATTTGTGTTTCCTGATTGGGTTCCATTCAAAAGTTCCTTTTCGAATTTATTCTTCCACAACAACCTTTAAAGAAGCGCTGATTCCTGCGGGGAGCTTGACCGTTACGTGGAAGGTGCCGAAATTTTTGATCGGTTCCGCTTCGATTTTTCTCTTGTCAATCTGAATGCCGTGCTGTTCTTCCAAAAGCGCGGAAAGGTGCGCGTTGGTGATCGAGCCGTAAAGCTTGCCGTCCGCGCCGGCGGTGGCTTTGGCGTGCACCTCCAGCTTTTCCATTCTTTCTTTTAAGGCCGTGGCGTTTTCCCGTTCTACTTTATCGCGGTACTGCTTAGAGGAGATCTGGTTTTTCAGTTCATTTTCCGCCTTGGCGTCTGCCGGGGCGGCAATGCCCTTCGGAAATAGAAAATTGCGGGCGTATCCATCGGAAACCTGCACGATTTCTCCCTTTTTGCCCAGCCCTTTCGCATCTTTTTTCAATACCACTTTCATTTGTTTCTCCTCCTTATACTTCGTTGAGATATTGGTCGATCGCTTCCTTTAAGCGAACGAAGGTTTCTTTGATGGTGGCGTCTTTGACCTGTGCGCCTGCCATGTCAAAATGTCCGCCGCCGTTTAATTTTTCCGTGATCAACTGCACGTTCACCGTACCGGAGGAACGGGCGGAAATATGCACCGTGTTATCCATACGGCACAACACGAACGACGCCAATACCCGATCCAGCGAAAGCAGCCGATCCGCCGCTTTGGCAGCGGCAATTTTATCTTCCTGCGTAGCATTTTCCTCAATATAGGAAAAGGCAATGATATTCCGGTAAATAAAGGCATTGGCCTCGTATTTGATCTCACGCTTGAAATCTTCCATATCCGAACGGAAAAGCATTTGCGCTTCGGCGGGATTGGCACCCTCGCTGCGCAGAAAATGCGCGGCGGAGAAGGTGCGCGGGCCGGTGTTGTTGACAAACTGTTTGGTGTCCAACAAAATCCCGGCGAAAAGCAGCTCGGCTTCTTCCTTTAAAATACTGCCGGGAGCAAGCTGCTGCTCCAGCATTTCGCACACCAGCTCACTGGCGCTGGAAGCGCCGGGTTCGATATAGGTGATCTTCGGCTTGACCACAAACTCCGCGCTCTGGCGATGATGGTCAATGATCACCACATTCTGTATATTTTCATAAAGCTCCGGCGCTTCGAATTGGTGCACGTTGTTGACGTCCGTAATGATCAGAAGCGTCTGCGAGGTGATCAGATCCTGCGCGGCGGTGCCGTCCAGAAAAATGGTTTTATATTCCTCAAGCCCGCGCAGCTTTTGGAAAATCGCTTTCAAATTGGGGTCGTGTATGTTGACTACAATATTGACTTTCTGGCAGTAATTCATGGCAAAACGCGCCATGCCCACACAGGAACCGATTGAATCGTGATCCGCAAAGCGGTGTCCCATAATGATGACGTTCGAAGCGTTTTTCATTAAATTCATCGCTTCGGCGGCAATAATACGGGAACGGATCTTGGTGCGCTTCTGCACGGTTTTGGTGCGGCCGCCGTAGTATTCCACCGCGTTGCCGCGCAGCTTCAATACGGCCTGGTCGCCGCCTCTTTGCAAAGCCAGGTCCAGCGCCTGGTGCGCAGTCTGCTCTTTCTGCTGCATGGTGCCGTCCACACAGGCCGCACCAATCGAGATCGTCACCGGAATATCCACATTATCGGTGGAAATTTCGCGCACCTGATCCAAAATATCAAATTTTTTCTCGCACAATTCCGGCAGGTAGCGTTCTTCGATCATCAGAATATAGCGGTCGCTTTCCACTTCGCGCAGGATGCCGTCGAACGAGGAAACCCACTCTTTGAGCAAAATGGAAATCTTCGCCGTAATCGTGCGGTAATTGCTCTGCATGAACACGGAGGATTCGGAGCAGTTATCGACCGCAATATACAGAACCACCGGGTTTCGGGCGGATAGCTCCTTTTGCAAATGCGAGATCCTTTCTAGAGACGACCACACCGTAATAAAGCTCGGTTCTTCCGACGTGAAGTTTTTATAGGCAACGATTTCGTATTCCACGCCCGAAAGCTTGCCGATCACCGGGCGGAGCGCCAGCGTTTCCGGTTCTTCCTCACGCAGGCGGCGCAGGGATATTTTTTCGTCTACCACTTCGCTGATGTTCTGGTGGTACAAAGCGCCGGCTTGCCCGGATATGGCGGAAAAAGCCTTGTTGTACCACAAGATATCGCCTTTTTCACCCAAAATCACGACCGGCGAAACAAAATTCATCAAAAAATCCAGCGTGATTCCGTTTAAAAGGGAAGGCTTGCCGTTTTCAGTGCTCTTTTTTTTGGTGGAGAGGGTCGCGTAGCCCCATAAAATCGCCAGGCTCAAAATCAAAAAGGCCAGCCCGATCAGCATGGGAGACAGGCTGTGCATGACAAAAGCCACAAACCCGCAGGCCGCCATTAAAAACAGCGACATGACAAGAATCACGGGGATCGCTTTCAATTTGTCAAAAACAGAATTTCTGTGTTTCATTCCAATTTCCTTTCAGCCTTTCCATTCGTTTCGCTCTCGGATCGC
The DNA here is from genome assembly GCA_947589595.1 of uncultured Clostridia bacterium. Classification (GTDB taxonomy): domain Bacteria; phylum Bacillota; class Clostridia; order Oscillospirales; family SIG627; genus RGIG5579. Next base: position 32,804 of record CANQBV010000009.1, on the reverse strand, counting down.
CGAAATCGCCGCCCATAGAAAAAGCAAATAAAACAGCATTGAAAAAATTAAATACACCATGGGACTGACCGCGCATAAAAACAAAATGCCGATCCCCACCAAACACAGCCGCCCCTTTCCGATGGGAGCGCCCGCTTCGGCGCGCTTTTCCAAAAACAGGCTCAGCCCGGTCAGGAAAAACAAATGCGTAAAAAAGAGATCCAGATTTTTTACAACCACGGAAACAAGCTGCCAGTCTCCCCACGGGAAACGGGCCAGCACAAAACAGACCAGTGCGATTCCTGCGCCCACCGCGCTCGGCCGCAAATGCCAGTTGCAAAACCGCTTCAGCCCGGCATAGATCCACCACGATTTGAAAAGACCGACCGTGAAATGCGCGCTGTACAGCCCCAAGACTAAAAGCGCGCCGGGCATCAGGCGCACCCCTTGCCGGATCAAAGTAAGCGTAGTCTGCGAAGAAAAAAACGTCGCATAGTTTTCGGAAATGCGGCTCCCGGCCTGAACCAGCATGTCCTGAAAAGCCAAAAGCACGGTTTCCCCATGACCGCCGGCGGGGATCCGGAAATTCCGGATCACAAAAAGCACCGGAAAAAGCAGGAAAGAAAGCGTATATCCCATGCCGCAGGCTACGGTACAGACGGCCTTCGGCGCTTTTTTGTAAAAGCACGGCAAAAACAGGAGCACCGGCAAAAGGTACAGGCAGGCGACCGCGGGAAAATAGGCGTTCTTTTCAAAAAACGCCAGTCCCAACCCGATCAGCACGCCGCCAAACGCCAAGGGCCCGGGTTTGTTCAGAAACAGGCGAACAAGCAAAAGGCAAAGCGCCGGCGCATACAGAAAACTCAGCACCGTAAGTTCCCTTGCTCCCAGCCAGGCCAAAAGCAGTCCCAGCGCCTGCAAAATAAGCATCACGAAAAAGGTGCGCTTGTTTGAATCCTTTTTCGTTTTTTCGTTTTGCATTGCGACTTTCCTTCAAATACTTGATATTCTCTTCCAGTATATCATCTTTTCCCAATTTTGTAAAGATTTATCAAATAAAAAACACAGCGCCGCGGGCGGCGCTGTGTTGGCATGGGCGCAGGGCTCTATTTTTTCCCGGTATAGGGGACGCCCGGGGTGGGAATACGCGGCTTTTTGTAAACGGCAAGCGCGTCGTTCTCGGCGGTGTTGACTTCTTCGCAGGAAAGGATCGCGTCGTTTTTCTTCAGAGCCATCAGCTGCACGCCGATACTGGAACGGGTCGCCTTTTCGGGAACCAGCGTGGTGCGCAGAATACAGGCCCGCCCAAGCTTTGTACGGAAAAACAGTTCTTTGACTTCGTTTTTCTGCACCACAAACATCGCTACCGGCCGGGAGGCGGCGCTGAACGCGCCCGTCAGCTTTTTGCGGTTGGACTTGGTTTCGTACGCTGAAAGGGGAAGAGCCACGCCCTTGCCGTTTTCAAACACGATCACCAGCTTTCCCTGATAGCCGTTTGCCGGGCAGGAAAAGACCACTCTTTCGTCCTTTTCCATTTCCAGCTTCGCCGGTACGTAATCGCCCAGCTCCGAAGCCTTGGTAGTGGAAAAATCCTCAAAACGCGCCTTATAGGTCTGCGCTTTGTCGGTGAAGAACAGCAGCTCTTCTTTGGAGCTCATTTCACCTGAAAAGACAATGTGGTCGTTTTCCTTCAGCTTGTGGTTGTCGCTCATCTGAATGGATTTTAACGGAATGTTTTTCAAATACCCCTCCGCGGTCATCACCGCAAAGGCGCGGTATTCTTCTTTGGCAGCCGAAAGCAAAACGTTGGTCGGCCGGTCAAATTCATAGGCGATTTTGGTTTTCCGTTCCTGGCCGTATTTTTTCTTGATCTCATTTAATTGCCGGATCAGATACTGATCCAGCTTTTTGGAGCTTGAGAGGATCGCTTCCAGCTCGGCGATCTCCTTTTCCAGCTTTTCCTTTTCGGAGGTGCGGGCGAGAATGTATTCGCGGTTGAGGTGGCGCAGCTTGATTTCGGCAATATATTCCGCCTGCAGCGTGTCGATCCGGAAACCTTTTTCCAGATTCGGGATCACGTCGCGCTCGTTTTCGGTTTTGCGGATGATGGCGATCGCTTTGTCAATGTCCACCAGGATCTTTTCCAAGCCCAAAAGCAAATGCAGCTTGTCTTTCTTCTGCGTCAGATCGTAAAAGATCTCGCGCTTTAAGCATTCGCAGCGGAACGCGTGCCATTCGGTCAAAAGCTCCCGCACGCCCAACTGGTACGGCGTTCCGGAGATCAGCACATTGAAATTGCAGGGGAAGCGGCATTCCAGATCCGTCGCCTTCAAAAGCTTCGCCATCAGTTTGTCCGGGTCGCTGCCGCGCTTGTAATCGATTACCAGCTTCAGGCCCTCCAGGTCGATCTCGTCGCGCACGTCGCTGATCTCACGGAGTTTCCCCTCTTTGATCAGCTGCAAAATCTTGTCGATGATCTGATCCACCGTTGTGTTATACGGAATTTCGGTAATCACAATGCGGTTTTCCCTCGGGATCGTGTGCCAAACTGCGCGCACGGTAAAGCCGCCCTTGCCGGTTTCGTAAATTTGCTGCATTTCCTCACGGTCATACAGGATCATACCGCCGGTCGAAAAATCGGGCGCTTTGAGAATTTCATATAAATCGGCGTTCGGGTCTTTGATCAGCGCGATCACCGCGTCGCAGGTCTCGTTTAAATTAAACGAGCAGATCGAACTGGCAAGCCCCACCGCAATGCCCGTGTTCGGACACACCAGAATATTGGGAAAGGTCGTGGGCAGCAGCACCGGTTCTTTCATGCGCGCGTCGTAACTGTCGACCATGTCCACGGCGTCTTTTTCAATTCCGGAAAAAAGCTCCGCACAGATCGGCGCCAGCTTTACTTCCGTATAGCGCGAAGCCGCATAAGCCATTTTGGAATATTGCTTGCCGAAAGAGCCCTTGGAATCCACAAACGGGTGCAAAAGCGCTTCGTTTCCGCGGGTCAGGCGCACCATTGTTTCATAAATCGCGGCGTCGCCGTGGGGGTTGAGCTTCATGGTTTCGCCCACCACATTGGCGCTTTTGGTACGCGGGCCGTTTAAAAGCCCCATGCGGTACATGGTATACAAAAGCTTGCGGTGAGAGGGCTTCATTCCGTCGATCTCGGGGATCGCGCGGGAAATGATCGAGCTCATGGCATAGGGCATATAATTTTCCCGCAGAGTCGCGGTGATCGGTTGCTCGGTAATGACGATCGGTTTTTCCGGCTCCGCGGCTTTTGCTTTTTTCGCTACTCTTGCCATACAATACCTCTTATTGCCGTTCCGCTGAAAAGCGAGCCAGCATTCCTTTTGTTTTTTCGTCGCAGGTGGCTTTTACGCGCACGCCTTCTTCTTCGTACTCCACCGAAATCACCTGCGAATTCTGGTAAAGAAGATTGACCTTGCCGGCGTCCTTATGCGGAAAGAAAAATTCGCACTCGCGTTTTTGCTCCAGCAGGATCGCTTCCATTTTCGCTTGCAGGTTCTCCAATCCCTTGCCGGTGGCGGCGGAAATGACCGCGTGGTTTTTCTCCGCCGGGAACTCATGCGTGTTGAAAATACTCTCCGGCAGATCGCACTTATTCAGAACGTATAAAAAGGGAACCGGGTCCCTGTCGTCTTTTTCAAACAGCTCCAGCAGAATTTTTTCGGTAATGCGCATTTTCTGTAGAAACTTTTTGTCGCTCGCGTCCATGACGATCAGTACCAGATCGCTGGTAACAACCTCCTCCAATGTGGAGTGAAAGGCTTTTACCAAATGGTGGGGCAGCCGGTTGATGAATCCCACCGTATCGGTCAGCAGAACCTCGCCGCACTGCGGCAGTCGCAGCCGGCGCGTGGTGGGATCGAGCGTGGCGAACAGCTTGTTTTCCGCCAAGATTGATTCCTCGCACAGGGTATTCAAAAGCGTGGATTTGCCGGCGTTGGTGTACCCGGCGATCGCAATGCGGAAAACGCCGCTTTTTTCGCGGCTTTTGCGCTGCGTTTGCCGGCAGCGCGCCAGCTCTTCCAATTCTTCTTCCAGCTTCTGAATCCGCTTTTTCACCTGGCGGCGCTCCGCCTCCAGCTTTGTTTCACCGGGGCCGCGCGTACCAATGCCGCCGCCCAGGCGCGAAAGCTCTTCGCCCTTGCCGGAAAGCCTTGGCAGGGTATAGCGCAGATTGGCGATCTGCACCTGCAAAATCCCCTCGCGGCTTTTGGCGTTCTGAGCGAAAATATCTAAAATCAGCATGGTTCGGTCGATCACGCGGGTGTTTTTCAGCGCCTCTTCTATATTGGAAATCTGAGAAGGCGTTAATTCGCAGTCAAACACACAAAGCTCGATTTCGGCATTGTCGCAGAGCGCGCGCAATTCCTCCAATTTTCCTTTGCCGATATAGGTGGCGCCGTCCGGCTTCTGCCGCGTCTGGATCAGGCGCGCGTAGGCTCTGCCGCCGGCGGTTTCTAAAAGCTCCTCCAATTCATCCAAAGAAGAATCGGTGTCCATTTCGTCGCCGTCGTCCAGCACCACGCTCACAAGCACCGCAAGCGGCTTTTTTTCCGTTTCTTCGGCAAAAAGCGTTTCGGAAAGTGATTTCATGCTGCATTCTCCTTCAATAAAAAAGCGGCGCCACCAAAGAGTGAAGCCGCTTATTGCCGCGCGTACGGCAAGCTTGTACTGCCGAAAAACTTATCTGCCAAACTTCTTGTTGAACTTATCAACACGACCGCCGGCGTCTACGAATTTCTGCTTGCCGGTGTAAAAAGGATGGCATTTTGCGCAGATATCCACATGGATATTCTCTTTGGTAGACTTGGTGGGATATTCCGCACCGCAGGCGCAAACAACCACAGTATCCTTGTATGCGGGATGAAGTCCTTCTTTCATTCTGTTCACCTTTTTCTGCATAAATTTACGATGAAAATTGAATCTTTCAACCATATCGAATTTTATCATAGCATATCTTTTCCGAAAAATCAAGAGGGAAAACACATTTTTTTCATTTTTTTCAATCATTTCCCGCAAATTGCAGAATCGAGTGAGCAATCAGAAAAGCGAGTTTGTTCTGATATTCTTCCTTTATAAGGAGCGAAGCCTCTTCGTAATTGGAAAGAAATCCGCATTCGATCAGCACCGCCGGCTGTTCCAGCCGGTCCAACACAAAAATATTGGAGCCGGCTTTTTTCGTTTCGCGTTTGTTGTCCGGCTGTAAATGTTCGGCAATATGGCTTTGTATGGTGAGCGCCAGCACCTTGCTGGTATCGGAATTGGCGGAATAAAACACCTGCAGACCCTTGTATTTTTCCATGGGTAGGGTATTCATGTGAATGCTCACAAAAATACCGTTTTCATATTCGCGCGCAATCTCCACCCGGCCTAAAAGATCCTGCATTTTCGCCGTGCCGCGCCCGGCGCGGCTTGTCAGCATTCTGTCGTCCGAACGGGTCATGACCACCTCCATGCCCTCCATGCGCAAAAATTCTTCCACCTTTTTTGCCACGGCAAGGTTGATTTCTTTCTCCCGGGTGCCCAGAACGGAAACCGCGCCGGAATCCATGCCGCCGTGGCCGGCGTCCAGAATAATCACGCGCTTTTCGGCGCCCTCCTCCGCCGCGGCTTCCAGGGAAGAGCCCGGCAAAACGGCGGCGAATCCGGGGATTTTTTCACCGAAAAGCCACTTGGAACCCGCGCCCAGCAGCGCGATCACACTGAAAATCAAAAGGGAAGCTGCAATCACTTTTAACAGAAACGAGAACGGTTTGATCCGGGCGCTTTGCCAATTTTTTTCCAAAAAAATCACCTCGGAACATCGTATGCGACGCCGAGGCGATCCATTCCGTTTTTAATTTTCGGTTCCTTCCTTACGAAAGCTTCCGTTGACGCTGCCCTTGCAAAAGCGCTTGTACCCGTAAAGGTAGGACAGCCCGCACAAAAGGATCCACGGCAGCGCCAATAAAAGCAGGTACGGCGCTTGGCTGTTGGCGGCGGCGGCATTGGCGGCCGCGACCTCCGCGGCGGCGCCCTCCGCCGTGGTGGGGAAAAGCTTTTGCAAAACGCCCAGGTGCATCCCCTGCAGGAAACAGCGGTTCAAAATATAGGGCACCACGTTGCGTCCGCTGCCGTCTGCATAATACGGCGGCGCTATGCAGGAAACCGCCGAGAGCACGATCGTCGGCAAAAAGGCGGCGAACGAAAGGAAAAATCCGGCAAACGGGGAAGAATCCACCTTGTTGCGGTGGTCGAATTCCGCCATTTTCGCCCCCTTCTGCAGGGACTGCGAAATTAAAATATAGGCATAAAAAGCCAGAACGCACAGGGTACCGATGATATAAAGAACCAGATTAAACTGCGTCGCTTCGTACATCATAATTCCGAAAAAGCTCATCACGATTTGATAAAGAAAAGTTTTTCCGATATAATCCGCGCTTCGTTTCCAAAAATTCATAAGCGAACTCCTTTCTTTTTCTTTTTTACCATATTATATGAAATTTGGCTTTCTGGCAAGAGCCATTTCAGGAAAAATGTGAAAAAAAAGGAAAAATTTGCTTTGGAAAGCAAAAATCAGTTCTTGACAAATCTTTTTTTTGGTGCTATAGTAGGGACAGATAAAAATACCATGCCATGATATTCATGCTTACAGAGGAGTAATAAAATGAAAAAAATTATTAGCCTTGTTTTAGCAGTGATGATGTTGGCTTCCGTGCTCGCTGTACCGGCGTTTGCAAGGGGCTATACGCTGTCCATCCCGAAAACCTTTTCCGCTCATAATATGGACGCGTACGGTCTTCACACCATGAACGCTTTCTATACCGATTACGCCCCGGATATCGACGGCGAAATCGCTGTGGGCGAATATCCCGGCCCGAACAACGGCTGCGTCAGCTCCACGACCTATGGGAACGGATTCTGGACCGCTCTGCACAGCAACGGCAGCGTCGGCGCCTATAGCGGCTCCTTTGACGGCCGTGACTACGTTGACCCGCAAGATCTCCCGGACTATATCAACACCTATCTCACCTACGACGACAACTTCCTGTATATCGGTGTGACCGCGCTCATCCAGCCGCAGACGGTAGAATCGACCCTGATCGATACCCGTGTGAGCTTTATCCAGAGCGAGAACCCGGTCGAAAATCCCTCTCGTGCTTGGAATCGTTATTCCATTAACCACAGTAAGGGCGCCAACCTGGCCAATCCCGCGATCACGGCGTATATTTATACGACCAACGGCACTTCCGGTTCGACCTCGGCTCGCCGTATCATCGCCATGCAGGATGGCAAAAAGGTGACCCAGGACTTGCCGACCTGGATCGACACCGACGGCGTCGTTTCCAATCCCGGTACGAGTTGGAATGCTGCGACCTACCAGAAAGCCGAAAACACGGCGATCAAAATGGCGAAAACGGAAAGCGGCAAATGGACCGTCTGCTTTGAATGCCGCCAGCCTCTGGCCGATATTATGAGAGTCACCGACGTCGAATACGAAGACGGCACTCCGCTCGAATACGTTCCCGAATGGGGCACCTGCGGCATTATCTTCCGTCTGAACGCCACCAAAGAAACCACGAATCTTGCCCTCGGCGAACGCTTTTTTGCCCAGACCATGCTGCCGGCGGCGGGCAACGGCTATACCGGCGCGAATTCCGAAATTTCCGGTCTCACTTTCAACAACACCCTGTCTGCGGCGGTCAATACCGCTTTCGGCGGCACGATCGACTATCTGCGGGCGCCGGTTCACTTCCTCGGCATTTATGACCCCGAAGTAGACTATGACGACGTCTATGCCCTGGCGCAAAATACCATTGTAAAAACCACCACGCGTGTGACCAGAACCATCGGCCCGCGTCTTACCAGCGGCGTCCGCGGCGTCAACGGCCGCGTGATCGGTGTGGCTACCACGGCCTCCGACCGTACCGGTGATAATCTGACCGTTACGCTGATTGTTGCCGGTGTTATGGTTCTCTGCGCGGCTTCCGGTGTTGTGATTCTGTTCATGAAAAAGCGCAGCTCCGGAAAACTGTAAGAAATCGAACGAAGAGGCGACTGCGAAACAGTCGCCTCTTTTTCCTTACCGTTGTCATATTTTGTCAAATGATGAATCAGTTTGAAAAACGAATTCTTTCTTTTATTTTTGCTTTGCTATTCATCGCGCAGCTCGTGCCGTCCGCCTGGGCAGCGGTTTATTTTTCCGATTCCTTTTCCGTGGCCGATCTTTCCGCATACGGGATCCGCAGGATTCGTGCTTCCCGCGTTTCCCAAGCGCCGGTGACAGACGGAATCCTTGAGGAGAAGGAATACGAGTCGTCGGCGCCCGTTCCCGAATTGTCGCTGGGAAACGGGCTTTTTCTGGTTTCAAGCAACGGCGACAAAGAAATCACCCCGCAAGCTGCTTTCCCGGCGGGGATCACCGTGGCGCCGTTTGTGCGCTACGACTCCGCTTATTTTTATATTGCGCTGCAAGTAAAATTTCCGAGCGGAACGTCGGTTCCCCAAATTGCCCGCGAGCGGGCAGGGCGTCAGCACCTGGTGCAGATTCTTTTGGGACTTTCGCAGCACACCGATGCTGCGGCGGCGCAGTCCAGGCTTTTGAATGCCTATTATTTCGATCCCCAAAGTAAAAACTGTACCTATGTGATCGGAGAGCGCGTTTCCGTTCGCATGGGACAGCTTCCTGTTTCGGCGCTCAGGATCAGCAATCTTTATGAAGAACGGCGAAACGAAGGTTTTGTCGACGACGCCGGCATTCGCTGGACGGCGGATTACTACTGCTCTCAGGCGGCGCTTTCCGCACAGCTTGCCGCCAACGGGGAAACAACCATGGTTTTTGAGGCGCGTATTCCGGTGGGAGACGCCCTGCTTTCTGTCCCGGAAGAAGAGCGCGGCGCGGTTTTAGGGAAGATTCAAAAAGAAGACGAATGCTTTCTCGGTTCTTTTTCCTTTCGGATTCCGGCTATTGATGGCCTCGAACAGAACGCCGTTTATCTTTCCAATGCCCGCGCCGCCGGGGATGTAACGGTGTTTCCTCTGTCAGGAGGCGAGGGAACGGATTTTGCTTCGGCCTATCTTGCAGATTTCCCGGCAGAGCTGGGCGCCAACGTTGTGAATTTTTTGCCCTCGCCGATTTTCTTTTCACAGAACGGCGATTTTGAACTGCCTCCGTCTCCGGCAACGCCCAAAGCTTCCGATCCGGCCTCTCCCGCCGACGGCACGGCAGATCCTTCCGGCCCCGCGCCGCCTTCGACTACAGCGGCGAGCTCTGCCGTGGCCCCCTCTGCCGACGCGCCCTCCGAAACCCCATCGGACGCCGCGTCCGGAAATGACCGGATAACCGAAGCGGAGCAAAACGACTCTTCCTCCGATCCTTGGCTGCCGGAAAATTTGATCCCGCCGGAATCGACCGAACGGATCGAACTGGAAAAAGAAGATTCCGGCTTTGCGCTGCGGGAGTGGATTTTTCTTATCGTCGGCATTCTGATGCTGCTTGCGATCGTTGCCTTCTATTTTGTACTCAGGCAAAGCGAAAAGATCCAAAAAGAAAAGGAACGGAATCAAACGGAAGGCGACAAAATCCCTGCGGCCGCGGGAAAACCTGCTTCTTCCGAAAAAGCAAAGCTTCGTAAAAGAAGCCGGAAGTGAGCGTTTGTTTCGGCGCGCCGAAAAATTTGGTAAAATTGAACGGTTTTAGCAGATTTTTTATCGTTGTTTTTTCCTCCCGTTTTTTGCGGAAGGCCTTGACACTTTGAGCCGGGCATGCTACACTTTACCGAGGACTCAGCTTTAGCGCGAAACGGAGGTTGTTATGGCGCTGTATCATTTTGCGGGGCTTGTCGTTGAAATGGATCCGCAGCACCCCACACTGTTGAAGCAGGCGTCGCCGTATCTTACCCAAGAGCGGAACGTCAGGCCGGATATAACCATTCAGCCGGAAAAAGGGTATATCGACGCCATTCGAAAAGCCGCGCCGCATTTTTCTCCCGATATGGCCGAGTACTGCCGGTTCGGTACGCTGTTTTATCGCGCCCTGCTTTATTTCGACGGAATGATGCTCCATGCCTCCGCGGTGGTGCTCGACGGGCGTGCGTACTTGTTTTCGGCGCCGTCCGGCACGGGAAAATCCACCCATACTTCCGGCTGGATCAAGCGGTTTGGCGCCCGGTCGTTTATATTAAACGACGATAAACCCGCGATCCGGTTTCAGAATGGCGTGCTGTACGCGTACGGAACGCCGTTTTCCGGCAAAAGCGATCTTTCACGCAACGCGGTGGCGCCCGTCGCGGGCATATGTATGCTCGAGCGTGGGGAACAAAACTGGATTCGGCGGCTGACCGCCGAAGAGGCGCTTCCGTTCCTGTATGAGCAGACAATCCGCCGCCTCACGCGCGAGGAAGGGACGCATATGCTGGAAACGCTGATCCGAGTTGCTTCCTCTACGCCGCTGTGGCGCATGTCCTGCGACGTCAGCGACGAGGCCGTCGATCTGTCCTATCGCGCCATGAGCGGCGTCGAAACCGTTTGACAAAAGGAATTTGTATGAAAATAAAAGAAGGCTTTATTCTGCGCAAAATCGACAATACGGGGGTCGTGGTTCCCGTGGGCGACGCCGTGCAGAATTTTGAGGGGATGATCATCCTGAACGAGACGGGCATTTTCTTGTGGGAACGGTTGTTAAACGACGCCGAAGCAAGCGATTTGGCGTCTTCGCTTACGTCGGAATACGGCGTCGACGCCGAAACGGCCGAACGGGACGTCAACGCTTTTTTGAGAAAAGTGCGGGGGGCGGGTCTGCTTGCAGAACAAACACGATCCCGAGATACACAGCATAGAAAATGAGCGCTTGTGCGCGTTGATGGAAGCCGCCTTCGCCGCCGGCGGAGATTTTCGGTTTCTGCCGACCGGGCGCAGCATGAAGCCGATGCTGCGCGGGCGCCGGGATATGGTAGCGCTGCGTCCTCCCGGACTTCGCCCGCCCAAACGGTACGACGTGATCCTGTATAAAAGGAAAAACGGGCAAATCGTGCTGCATCGCATTGTAGGTCAAAACGAGCGCGGCTTTCGCCTCTGCGGCGACAACCAGGCGACGGTCGAGGAAAACGTGCGGCCGGAGATGATCCTTGGCGTCATGGCGAAATTTCGCCGCGGAAAGCGTTGGATTTCCGCCGATTCCCGGCTCTACAGGCTGTATGCCGCCCTGTGGACGGCGCTGCGTCCGGCCCGGCGCGTCGCGACCGCCGCGGCAAGGCGGATTCGCCCGTTTTTATATTTCTATAAAAAATGAAAGTAAAATTTCTATAAAAATGGAAATTTCTACAAAAAATGAAATTTCTACTTGACTCTTACGAAGAATCGGTCTATAATATCATAAAGTTAATCTAGCACAAATTTGGCACGTGATTCGGCGCCCGTCGGCGCGGGGTCGCCGCCGCATTTTTAGGAGGAATGGATTTATGGCACAACTGAAACGTCTGTCCAAAAGCGTCTTGTCTGTGGTTTTGGCATGCTTGATGCTGGCGACCTATGCGTTACCGGCGATTGCAGTACAACCAGAAAAACAACCCGGCAAGGTCACGGTTTCCTTAGATCCCGAAGTATTCTTTTGCGATGAGAATGAAGAAAAGCTGAGTGAAACTCTTGTTCTTTCAAAAGAGGGAGGAGAGAAGGAGAAGCAATTAGTCGCCAGCGGCATCTATTACACCTATACGTTTTATGCTTTTGTCTCCGGAACAGATATGACCATGCCGGATCTGGAAATTACTTCGGATCCTGCCGGCGTTTGCACGCTGGTTCCGGCGGACAATGCCGTGCAGATCAAAGTCAGAAAATCCCTGCTGAATGATTCCGGCGTTGCGATTGACCTTAAGCTCAAAAAACCGGTTACTTACCAGAATGTAACCGTTCAGACCAGCGGCGACGGCTTTACGGTGGATCCCACCGGCGTTACTTCCGTTGAACAAGGCACGGAGTTCTCCTTAAACATTACCCTCGACTCGGATCGCCGCGCTGGCTATCAACCGCGTATTGTAGATAACGGTGCAGTGCAAACAATTCAGTACAATAAAGAGGGCAAATATACTTATAAGATAAATTCCGTGGAAGATCGTCATATCATTTCCGTTTCGTTGGTTGCCATTCCATTTACGGTAACACGTAGCGGCAATTGGGATAACGTTCAAACCACGCTGCCTGTGAATGGCGCTACGGTAACCTACGGAAACCCATATAGCTTTAGCCTTTCGCCGAAAGCCGGCTATACGCTTGCTACGAACCCCGTAACCATTACCATGGGCGAGGACGAGCTTACGGAAGGCGAAGACTACGCGCTGGTTGGAAATCAGTACACCATCTTTTCTGTTACCGATAACGTCACGGTTACGCTCAATGAAGTAACGTCGCAGCAGTTTACCGTGAATTGGAAAAACGGCACGGGCTATAAGCTTGTCTCTGAATCAGATGGAGAAATCACATCAGGACAGAAAGTTAATTATGGCCAAGAGTTCAAGTTTAAGGTCGCGTTGGATCCGGGCTATAGCAACACTGATATGACGGTCACGGCCAACGGTACTCTTTTAATCCCGAACGGTGAAGGCGTATACACCATCAGCAATGTTACCGCGGATCAGAGCATTGTGGTATCCGGCGTCGCTAAAAACAGCTATACCATCACCCACACGCAGAGCACCGGCTATACTTTCAGCGCGCAGAGCGCGATGTATAACGTCCCGCACGGTTCGTCTTTCTCCTTTACCATTACGCCCGCAGCCGGGTATCAGATCGACAAAGTCGAAGTTAAGAAAACTAATGGTGACGGAGAAGCTTTGGAAGTATCAAGCTTTGGCAACGTATACACGATTGGTTCCGTCGAGGACAACCTCACAATAACCGTTACGGCTACGGAAATGAAGTATACCCTTACTGCTTCTTCTGCCGAGAGCGATGGATATACTTTAGATGGAAATGAGGATACGTACACATACGCTCAAACCGCTGCCCTTACCATCAAAGCGAAAAACGGCTATATCGTGACCGGCGTGTATACAGAAGTAAACGGTGTCAGAACCTTGGTACACGGCAACGAGAGCGACGTATATTCGTTCGCTGTAACAAGCAATATGAAAGTTGTCGTTACGACGGATACAATCAAATACACCGTTACCTATCAGGACAGCAAAAACAGCACTACCGTGGAAACGTACGACGTCAAGAGTGGTGTGACCTTTGTTGAAGGTAATAAAGTTCAAGTCAAACTGAATAAGGCAGATCCTACGTCTACCTATTACACCTTTAATGGCTGGTCCTATGAGGAAAGAAACGGCCTTAAAACCGGAGAAACGATCACGCTGGATGCCGGCGTCACCTCTGCCACCGTTACCGCACAGTGGACACTGGATTCTGAGCTACTTAAGCAGATCACGAAAAATAGTGTAGGGGCTTTGGGCCTTACCCAGCAATTTGACGACAATAAGCTGAGATTCAAGGTCACTTGGAACTTGGGTGGGCTTCGCAGCGCCATCTCTGAAATCGCCGACGCCGATTTTGATATTGTGTCCGTAGGGATCGTATATTCAAATGATGTGATAGATGACGAATGGAAAGCTCAGGTTGAAAGGCTTGATCAAACCGTCAGTGTGGAATCAGAAGGCAAAGAAGTGCAAGTAGACGGCAAGCAAAACCAGTATCTCTACTACTATATTGACGGAAGACCTTTGGCCGAGCAGGCGGATAACGCTTCGTTTTCATTCAGCAAAGTAAACGGCACGCGCTACGCGATCGGGTGGATCACGCTTAAGATCGGCAACGTGACTGTCACGCTGTACACGAACCCAGAAACATATACTCCGTGACGGAAGCATACGGGAAGGAAAAACCAAAGTATGAGCAGAAATCACGATAGCAAAAGAATTCCATACGTTTCACCGAGTTTCAAGGTCGTGATATATGAACCGGAACAGGAAATCATGGGGTTTTCAACAACCAATCCTGATCCGTTCGCGGATCCGCCTCAGGATCCGTTTGATGGCGGCGTATCTGTGTTTTATCAAAAGTAGGAGGGAATCGCTGTATGATAAAGGAAAAATATACTGCACCCGATTTGAAAGTTGTGCTCTATGAGTCCACTGAGGAACTGATGGCCGGCGGATTTGAAGGATCCTACGTCGATCCGTTCGCTTCTGCTTCGAGCAGTATCTCGAATGGCAAAGGTAAGCAGGACTGGAGCCCGATCGATAGTCTGAAGTAAGAAAAAGGGATGCACCTGCGGCCCGATTGGGGTGCAGGTGCATCTTTCGTGTTGTTTGCGCCGTCGCAAAAGCATGGCGCGCGCTTTGCCGGCAACAGGAAAATTTCAGGCCCGACGAAACGCGAGCCTGTTCCTTTTCTATTGCCCGAGCGGACAATTTTCTGTTTTTTTTGAAAAGGGATTGCATTTCAACACGGGATCTGGTATAGCTAAGAATACGAATCATAAATTTACGGGGACTGGAAAACAGGATGGAGAGCAACAATCAGAAAACATTGGAAATAAACTTTGCGCAGCTTTTTTCGGTATTGCGGCGCAGAGTGTGGATCATCGTTTTGGCCGCTGTTCTTTGCGGCTCAATGGGCTTTGGGTACGCCAAATTGCAAACGCCGTTGTACCGTTCGCGCGTTTCCATTATGGTAAACAACACCTACGCCGTTGATACCGGTGTAATTTCAAGCGGCGAAATCGCGGTTGCGGTGCATTTGGCGCAAACGTACATTGTCTTGGTGAAGAGCGACACCATATTGAACGACGTCATCAACGCCGCCGGACTCGACTATACGACCAAGCAGCTGTCCGGCATGGTTTCTGCCGACGTCATGAATGACACTGAAATTTTCGAAATCTACGTCACCGGCGCCGATCCGAACGAAACGCGCGTCATCGCAAACGCGTTTCTTGAGGTCATGCCCGGCCGCGTTCAGGAAATTGTCGAGGGCAGCTCGCTGAAAACGGTGGACTCCGCCATTCTTCCCGGAACGCAGATTTATCCGAACGTACCGCGGACGGCGTTTCTCTTCGCTTTGGTCGGAATTTTAATCAGCGCTGCGATTATCATGCTGATTGAAGTGTTCAGCGATAAAATTACAGATGAGGAGTACTTGATTCAGACGTACGATTTTCCTGTTCTCGCTTCCATACCGGGCTTCGGGGATACGCATAAATCCTCTTCTTACAAATATTACAAACACGGATATTATAGATAACACTCGGGAGAAGCGATATGTCTGATAAGATCAATCTGCAAAAAGAGATAAAAGCGCATGAAAGCGCAGACGATTTCTCAATCGGCCGCAATCTCAGCTTTGCCGCTACGGAGGCGTATAAGCGTTTGCGCGCGTCGTTGATATTCTGTTTGCCCAAAAATGAAAATAAAAACTGCCGTGTGGTAGGCATCACAAGCTCCAACATGGGCGAGGGAAAAAGCACGACCTCGTTCAACCTTGCGTACTCTCTTGCCGAGAGCAACCAGCGCGTCCTCTGTCTGGAGGCGGATATGCGTCTTCCGAAGACTTCCAAGCGCTTGAATCTCAAGACCACGCCCGGCCTCAGCGAGTGGCTGGTCGGCGAAGTGGCAGACATCAACAGCGTCATTCGGAAAATCGACAGCAATTTGTATATCTTGCCGTCGGGAAGCACGCCGCCGAATCCGTCCGAGCTTTTAAGCTCGGCGGCCATGCGCCACACGATTGACCTGCTGTCGCAGGCTTTCAACTTTATTCTTATTGATCTGCCGCCGATCGGAGCCGTTGCGGACGCGCTGAACGTGGCGGAGCTTGTGGACGGTATGATTCTGGTTGTCCGCAGAGAATGGACGACGCGCCGTTCGCTTGCAAGCGCCGTGCGCGAATTGAGATTAACCAACGCCCGGATCCTCGGATTTGTCTTCAACGAAGCGACGGAATCAACGCAAAAGCGCAAAAAATATAAGGGTTATACCAATCGGTATTCCGACAACTATTATACTCAGTCCCCAAAAAAAGATCCGGGACAACCGGAATGAGCGGCCATTCGGTTTCGGACAGGGTACGATGTTGATTGATTTTCATTCTCATGTTCTTCCCGGGATTGACGATGGGGCCGCGGATCTTTCCGTAAGTCTCGAATTGGTCGCCTCATCTGCAAAACAAGGCGTTGGCTTTCTGGCGGCAACGCCGCATTTTTATCCGTATCGGGATGATTTTGAAACGTTTTTTCAAAATCGCGAGAGAGCCTGGAAGGAACTGTCGGCAGCCTTGCCGGCCGATTCGCCGAATATGCTGCTGGGCGCGGAAGTCGGATATTTTAAGGGAATAAGCAAGGTGTCCGAAGCCGAAAGCCTGGGGCTGGGAAACACGGGGATTATTCTGTTGGAAATGCCGTTTTCCCGTTGGGATCGGAGCGTTCTATCCGAAGTCGTGGATTTGCACCAAAGCGGCGGGGTGACCGTGCTGATCGCGCATATAGAACGATATATTGCGTATCAGAAAGACAGCGCCGTTCGTGAATTGCGCAACGCCGGGATCTGTTTTCAATCAAATGCCGAGTTCTTTTTACACAAAAAGCAAAAAACAGCGCTTAGGATGTTGGAACGCGGCGTGATCGGCGTGTTGGGTTCAGACTGTCACAATATGACGGATCGAAAGCCCAATATGGGCGAGGCCGTCAGCGTTATTACGGCCGCCTTTGGAGAATCGGCGATCGAGCAGATCAACGCACGCAGCGAAAACCTTTTGTCAGGACGCAGGAACAACGAACTTGCATAGCATAGGATGCGAATACCGCTTTTGATTGGGATCAAAAGCGGTATTTTTGCCCCTGTTATCGTATGCCGGCCTTGAGCCTTCTCCTTGAGCGACAAGGCGCCGATTCTAGGAAAAGGCTCAAAGTTACCCGACGCCGAAACTTTTTCTGAAAAAAATCGCAAAAAAACGAAGCCGTTTTTTTCTTTTTTAGCAGATTTTTTATCGCTGTTTTCTATTGACAATACCAATTTATTTTGCTATAATAAGCTTACTTCTAAAAGGGAGATACTCTGTTATGAAAAAGATCGTTTCCATTTTCATTGCGATCTCGGTAGTTGTCTCGCTTCTCGGTATTACCGTTTCGGCAACTTATGAGGATCATCAATCCACTACCTATGTGCAGAAAGCGACCAATGCCTATGACCTCACGGCATATGGCGTGCATCTGTTCCAGGCTTATAAGGTGTCGCAGGCGCCCGTGCCGGACGGTATCATCAGCACCGGCGAATATCCTGCCGCTTCCGACGTTGCCACGCTCGGGGACGGTCTCAGTCTTACCAGCAAGGATGGCGCTATCGATTATTCGGACTATGCTTCCGACTATGCCAATCACCGGTTTCAAATGACCTCCTATCTGGCTTATGACGGAGAATATGCCTATATTGCCGAGGTTCTGGATACCAAGATCCCGTTGGATAAGAAGACGAATTTTGACGTAATCTTTTCTTACGGCTTGAACCAGTCTCCGCTGTATCCGGAAGCTGTGAATTCCATTTTCTATCATGTTTGCCGGTATACGAATGACCCCGCAAGCCCGACCGACACTTCCTTTTCTTCGGTTGTCAGCAGTAAACGTATTACCCGTTCTCTGACCCAGAACGCTCAGACCAACATTACCCTTAACAGAAATAATACGAACAAAAACGCTTATGTGGACGGCAACGGTACTACCTGGACTTTTGCCGAATATGAAAAACCCGAAAACACTTCCGCGCTTGTTACCGAAGACGGCGGCACCTATTCCTACACCTTTGAATACCGCATCCCGCTGGGCGATCTTCTCCGCTCCGATCCGGAAGGACATACCGCCGAGGAGTTGATTAACAACGTATTCTTCGGCAACTACTTCTTTACGCTTGAGTTCACTGCGAACGGCGGCGCGAGCGGTTCGGAAACGATTGCGTTGTCCACCGGTCTTTCCGGTGCGGCCGAAATCCAGCCGCACAGCAGCACCACGGAAGGCCCCTCTACCTTTAAAAAAGCTTTCGAAGAATTCTGGCCGGCCTCCAACGGCGGTCAAAGCATTATTACCTACGTCGGTTCTCCGGTTTGGCATGTAGGTGTCCTCGACCCGTCCTCCAACCCGGTGGTTACCAGCGTCTTCCGTCCCGAAGCTTCCGGCTATAAAGTCAATGCAAACTTAACCGGTGTGCGTATTGGCAAGCCCCTCACTTTCACCATGATTTCAGACGGTATGGATATTCTACCGCCCGTAGTTTACGATCTCCGCTATGTGCCCTCAAATTGGGAAATCCGCTACAACAACACGACCGTAGCTTCCGGCAAACCCACCAATACCTCGGGTAATGAATTCACGGTGAACGTGGATACCTCCACCTTTAAGGTCGGTTTGCATACCCTGATTGCGACCTATTCCATTGAGCAATGGGATGGTTCCCAGTGGGTGCAGGTGAGTACGAAAAACTTCCAGCGCAGCTTCACGGTGACCGGTACGGTTCTTGCCGGAGCCGATGGCCCTGCCGATCAGACCGGCGATTCCTGGAACTTTGTATTGGTTGCCGTTGGCGCCATGTTCGTTTGCACTACGGCATTTGTGGTGGTTACCAGAAGAAAACGCGTAAAATAATTTTTCATACTGAAAAAGCGGCTTTTCAAAAGCCGCTTTTTTCACTTCTTACCGGTGCAAAAAGTGCGTGTGCTTACGCCGAGATTCCACAAGGAGAAAATCCATGAAGATTCAAATGGAAAAACTGCCGCCGGCTGTCGCGGGGTTTTTGTCATATAAGCTTTCCATTCAGGGCGCCAGTGAAAAAACAGTTTACGAATATAGCCTGGATCTTTCAAATTTTTTGCGTTATGTGATTCGACAAAAAAATCATCTTGCCGAAGACGCAGAAATCGATCTTTCTACTGTCACCATTGAGGATATTGCCGCCATTTCTACACAAAATATTTATGAATATCTTTTGTATACGGCGCACACTTCCGGCAATCAGGCGGCTGCACGCGCTCGAAAGCTATCTGCGATCAGGGGATTTTTTAAATTTTTATATGCCAAAGAAAAGTCAATCCCCGATAATCCGGCAAAGGATATCGACGCACCCAAAGTGAAGCATGCGCTTCCCAAATTTTTGAGCTTGGAAGAAAGCCAGGCACTGCTGGCTGCCGCCAAGGAGCACGGCAAGCAAAATACCAAGCGGGATTTTGCAATTCTGACCCTGTTTTTAAATTGCGGTATGCGTGTTTCGGAGCTGTGCGGCATTTCGCTTTCCGACGTTTCCTCCGATCTTACACAGCTTGTGGTTACCGGAAAAGGCTCGAAACAGCGCCTGATCTATTTAAACGACGCCTGCCGCCGCGCCCTGGCAGATTATTTGACAGAGCGCGCTGCTCTTTTCTGCCGTGACCGGAAAGCGCTTTTCGTCAGTCGCAATCACGATCGTCTTTCTCCGAAATCCGTACAGTGGCTGGTATATAAATACTTAGAGCTTGCCGGCCTGGGCGATAAAAATTATTCCGTTCATAAGCTCCGTCACACCGCCGCTACCTTAATGTACAACACCGGCAAAGTAGACGTCCGGGTGTTGAAAGATATTTTGGGGCATGAACAACTCAACACGACGCAGATTTACACTCACGTCAGCGCGGAATTGATGAAAGACGCCATGGAACTCAACCCGCTGAACAGCGAAAACAAGGACGAATGATAAAGAATTCTGCATATTTTTTTGCCGATCCGACATACTAAAGACAAGGTAAGGTGAGAATATGTTAGGTTTATTGTTCGGAGTTTTGATCGGCGGGATTGTCGGCGTGTTCTTTATGTGTATGCTGCAAATATCTCGCGATTAAAGTGTATTTCCGAAATGAGAAAAAAAGCAGGCCCCTGTGCAGGAACACAGGGGCCTGTTTTTTTCGGGGAATCAATTTAGAGAATTTCGATCATGCTTTCGTTCCAGAAATCGGGCGCTTCATAGCCCAGAAGGTTCACCGTGGTGGCTGCCACGTTGGCAAGTCCGAAGCTGCCCGCGGTTTTCACCCGGTAGGAAGAGGAAGCATGGTTGTCATAGAAAATAAAGGGCACGGGATTGAGCGTATGGCTGGTTTTGGCTTTATAAGAGCCGTCTTTGTTTTTCTTTGGCTCGCCGGTCTTTTTATCCAGCTCAAACATTTCGTCGGCATTCCCATGATCCGCTGTGATCAGCGCAATTCCTCCGGCCTTATCGACCTCAGCCAAAACGCGATCCAGACACAGATCCAGCGCTTCCATAGCGATCATCGTGGCTTTCAGGCTGCCGGTGTGGCCCACCATATCGCCATTCGGGAAATTGGCGCGGATAAAAGCATATTCGCCGCTTTGAATGGCCTTGATCAGCGTGTCGGTGATCTCTGCAGATTTCATCCACGGACGCTGCTCAAAGGGCACCACGTCGGAGGGAATTTCAATATAGGTTTCTTTTTCTTCGCTGTATTTGCCGGATTTATTGCCGTTCCAGAAGTACGTCACGTGACCGTATTTCTGCGTTTCGCTTACTGCCAGCGAATGAATCGGCGCCTGAGCCAAATATTCGCCCATCGTGCCGGTGATCTCCGGCGGTGCTACCAAATACAGCGGCGGAATATGCAGGTCGCCGTCGTATTCCAGCATGCCGGCGTAGGTTACCTTCGGGAAACGTTCGCGGTCGAAATAGGAAAAATCTTTTTCGCAGAACGCTCTGGAAATTTCAATTGAGCGGTCGCCGCGGAAATTGTAAAACACCACACTGTCGCCGTCCTCGATCGTGCCGACGGGTTTGCCGTTTTCCGCGATCACAAAGCCGGGCAGATCCTGGTCGATCACATTCAGTTCTTCGCGGTAGGTTTCAATGGCTTCTTTGGCGGAGGAAAACTGTCTGCCTTTGCCGAGAACATGAATCTGCCAGCCCTTTTGCACCATGCCCCAGTTGGCTTCGTAACGGTCCATGGTAATGCTCATTCTGCCGCCGCCGGAAGCGATTTTAGCGTCAAAGCCATCGGTGTTCAGTCCGGCAAGAAAAGCCTCAAACGGCTCTACGTATTCCAGCGCACTGGTCTCGGCAACGTCTCTGCCATCCAGTAAAATGTGCACGCGTACCTTTTGAATGCCCTCTTTTTTTGCCTGTTCGATCAGGGCTTTGAGGTGGTCAATATGGGAATGCACATTCCCGTCGCTGAAAAGCCCGATAAAGTGCAGCGTTGAAGCGTTTTGCTTGCAGTTGCCGCTCACCTTTTGCCAGCCCTCGCCGGCAAAGAGCTTGGCGGAGGCAATGGAGTTTGACACCAGCTTGGCGCCTTGCGCAAAAATCTGTCCGGAGCCGAGCGCGTTGTGGCCGACTTCGGAATTGCCCATATCGTCATCGGAGGGCAGTCCCACGGCGGTACCGTGCGCTTTCAGGCTTAAGGCGGGGTAGTCGCGCATCAAACGATCCAGCGTGGGGGTATTGGCAAGACGAACGGCGTTGCCGCTTTCTTTCGGATTCATACCCACGCCGTCCAGCACAATGAGTACGACCGGTCCTTTGACCGGCACTTTGGTTTTCAGTTCTTTCAGTTTCATTTCTTTCCTCACTTTCTATTTCTTCTCACTTGCAATTGTTTTCATCACTTCATCGGCGGCGCTGAGAATGCCGAGCTTGGCGCTTTCATAGGTCAGACCGCCCTGCATATAGACGGTATACGGCGGCCGCATCGGCGCATCGGCGGAAAGCTCGATCGAAGCACCCTGGGTAAAGGCGCCCGCCGCCATAATTACCGGATCCTGGTAGCCGGGCATATCCCAGGGGATGGGGCAGACGTGGCTGTCGACCGGGGAAGCGCTTTGCAGCCCTCGGCAAAAAGCCTCCACCAGTTCCGGCTTTCCGAGCGAAATTTGCTGCACGATATCGCTGCGCTCCTCGTCGGCGTGCGGAATGACGGCGTAGCCCATTTCCTCAAACAGTGCGGCGGCAAACACCGCGGTTTTTAGCGCCTGCAGCACGGTGTGCGGCGCATAGAAAATGCCTTTGTACATATTTTTATTGTTACCCAGCGTAGCGCCGCATTCCAGCCCGATTCCCGGGCAGGTAAAGCGCTGTGCGCAAAGCGAGATCGCTTCCTTTGTTCCGGCCAGATAAGCGCCGCATTCCGCCATCCCGCCGCCGGGATTTTTGATCAGCGATCCGACGCAGAGATCGGCGCCGTAATAGCACGGCTCGTGCTCCTCACAGAATTCGGCATAGCAGTTATCTACCACCAAAAACGCATGGCTTCCGGCGGTGCGGATCGCGTCGTGAACCGCCTTGACGTCCCCGTTATTCAGGGGCTTTCTCGTGCTGTAGCCGGGGCTTTTCTGCATATAAACCATTTTTACGTCGGGACTGAGCTTTTGCAGAATTTTTTCAATATCCGGCCTGGAATCCGGCGTCAGCGCCACTTCTTCATAGCGCACCCCAAAATCTGCCAGACTGCCGGAGCCTTTTTCCCCGGTAATCCCGATCACGCTTTGCAGGGTGTCGTAGGGCGTGCCGGTCACGGCAAGCATGGTGTCGCCCGGGCGCAAAAGGCCAAACAGGGCAATGGTGATCCCGTGCGTGCCAGAGACAATATTGTGCCGTACAAAAGCTGCTTCGGCTTCGAATACGTCGGCAAAAATCTGATCCAGCTTTTCGCGCCCGGCGTCGTCATACCCATAGCCGGTCGTCGCGGCAAAGGATTCGGTGGAAACACGCCTTGCCCGAAAGGCTTCCAGAATTTTCATTTGATTTTGAAAAGCTCGCGCTTCCAGTCTCCGGAAAACGCCGGAGGCCTTTTCTTCCGCGCGCTCGGCAAGCTTTAAAAGTTCAGGATTTTGCTCAAACATGATCATCTTTCCTATCTTGGCATTTAACAACTTATTCTATCACAAGTTTTCGCGGGAATCAACACTTTTTCATAAAGGGCAAAGAAACTGTCGTAAAGGGCAAAACAAAAACGCCTTGTTTGACAAAAAACGGATTCTTTTGTAAAATGAAAAAACAACAATCGGAAAGGAACGAAAAAATGCCCCGTATCTTTTTATCGAAAGATTTTTGCGGAAAAAAAGAAGATTTTGCCGCGCAGGAGCTTGTGATCGGCGGCGAAGAAGCCTTTCACATTGCGTTTGTTTTACGCATGCGGATCGGGGAAAAGGTTACGGCCTGCACCAGGGACGGGGTAGAGCTTTCCTGTCGGATCCGCGGCATTTCGGATTCCAAAAAAACGCCGCAGGTCTTTTTAGAAGTGGAAGAAACACGCGAAAGCCAAAACGAACCGCCGGTCTTGATCCGGGTTTTCCAGGGGCTCCCCAAGGGAAAGAAAACCGATTCGATTTTGCAGAAATGCACCGAGCTCGGCGCCGGAGAAATGATTTTTGTATCCATGGATCGTTCCGTGCCGCAAAGCGAGCCGGGCGGGAACGAGAAAAAGAAGGCTCGCTTCGAGAAGATCTGTCAAAGCGCCGCCGAGCAATGCGGCAGAGGTAAGCTGGTTCCGGTTTCGTTTTTGGATTCCGTGGAGGCTGCCCTTGCCGAAATGAAAAAGTCCGAGCTGGCGTTTGCCTGCTATGAGGCGGAAAACGAACGGAGCATCAAAAGTGTGCTGACTCAAAAAGCCAAAAGCATTTCGTTTCTCATCGGGCCCGAGGGCGGATTTTCGGAAAGAGAAATTGCTCTTTGCCGGAACGCCGGCGTTGTATCGGTCGGATTGGGCAGGAGAATTCTCCGCACCGAGACCGCCGCGAGCGCCGTGTTGGCCATGATTTTATATGAAAAAGAGCTTTAAAAGCACAACTTTAGCAAAGGCTTTGCTCATTTTCGTCAAAAAAAACAAGAAAATTAAAATAAATCTGTGAAAATTTATCATCATCTCTTGAAAAATGGAAAAAGATTGTGTATAATACCTGCAGAATGCCGCGATTTTTTTGTGATTTTTTACCTGCGGCCATTCTGTTTTTTGTATGCTGAAGGAGAGTCTTATGTCAAACCGCCTGTTTCAAAGTGTTGTTCATCAAATGAAAGATATTGTAGACCGTGTGATCGGCGTGATCGACGTCGAGGGAACGGTCATTTCCTGCAGTGAACTCGCTAAAATCGGGGAAAAGCTTGACGGAGTTGAGGAGGATGCGCTTCTTACCGGGGAGTCCTTTGTGACCGGCGGCTATCTTTTCCGCCCGATCGCTTCCTACGGAAAAACCGAGTATTATGTATTTGCGGAGGGGGAGGATCACGATGCGGATCGCCTTGCGCAGCTGCTTTGCGTTTCGCTCGGGCAGATCAAAGCTTTGTACGATGAAAAGCACGATAAATCCAGCTTCATTAAAAATATTATTTTGGATAATATTCTTCCCAGTGATATTTATGTAAAATCCAAAGAGCTACACGTCAGCAATGAGGTAGACCGGATCGTTTACCTGATCAAATTCCAAAGCAGCAGCGATATTGTACCGATCGACGTGGTACAGAATATTTTTCCGGATCGCAACCGCGACCATATCATTGGGGTAGGGGAAAACGACGTCGTTCTCATCCATGAATTTCACGTACCGCAGGAAAAAGCGCAGGCGGAAAAAATCGCCCGCAATATTGTCGATACCGTGCAGAGCGAATTTTACGTCAAGGTTGTTGTAGGGATCGGCACGCTTGTCAACACGCTCAAGGATCTTGCGCGCTCCTATAAGGAAGCGCAGGTTGCGATTGAAGTCGGCAAGGTGTTCGATACTGAAAAAAGCGTGGTCAATTATGAAAACCTGGGCATCGGCCGTCTGATCTATCAGCTTCCCACCACGCTGTGCGAAATGTTTTTGAACGAGGTGTTCAAAAAGGGCGCGCTCGAAAGCCTGGACCGCGAAACGCTTCTTACGATCCAGTGCTTTTTTGAAAACAACCTCAATGTTTCGGAAACCTCGCGCAAGCTTTTTGTTCACCGCAATACGCTTGTGTACCGCCTGGAAAAAATCCGCAAGATCACCGGGCTGGATCTGCGTGAGTTTGAACACGCCATTACCTTTAAAGTCGCCTTGATGGTGAAAAAATATCTGTCCTCCAAACCAACTAAGTTTTAAGGAAGGTTTCCCATGATTGAATTTACCAACGTATCCAAGGTCTACCCCAATGGGACGCGTGCCCTGGAAAATGTAGATCTGAGAATTGAAGACGGAGAATTTGTCTTCATTGTCGGCGCCAGCGGCGCCGGAAAAACCACGCTTACCAAGCTTTTGCTTTGTGAGGAGAAGCTTTCCGGCGGCAAAATCATGATCGACCGTTTTAATCTTTCCCGTATGAGCCGTTTTAAAATCCCCAAGATTCGCCGCACGATGGGCATTGTGTTTCAGGATTTCCGCCTTTTGCCCAACATGACGGCGGAAGAAAACATTGCTTTTGCCATGCACGTGGTAGGGGAGCCGAAAAAAAGCATCCATTCCCGCGTCATGAACTTTTTAAAGCTTGTCAATTTGGAAGACAAAGCCGGCTGTAAGCCGAACGAGCTTTCCGGCGGTGAACAGCAGCGGGTGGCGCTGGCGCGCGCGTTGGTGAGCAACCCCAGCGTGATTATTGCCGATGAACCGACCGCCAACGTGGATCCCCGCATGGCGATTGAGATCATGGAGCTGCTTCTCAAAATCAACAGCTTCGGCAAAACCGTTATCGTGATTACGCACAATATCAATTTGGTAAACTACTACAAACAGCGCGTGATCACGCTGAAGGAGGGCCAGATCGCCAGCGACCGCAAAGGAGGAATGTTCGATGAAGTTTAGATTCTATAATATCATCTATTTCTTCCGCTTGGCGTTTCAGGGAATTTTCCGCAACGGCTTTATGAGCTTTGCCGCAATTGCGGTGCTGACCTCCTCTTTGCTTGTTTCCGGCTGTACTTGGGCATTGAAGGTAAACGTCGATTATAATCTTAACGAATTGAATGAATACAATAAAATTGTGGTGTTCGTGGACAAGGATGCCGAAGAACACACGATCGTCCGTTTAAAAGAAAAAATCGAAGCCATCGATTCCGTGGAAAGCGTGGAATGGATCACCAAGGAAGAGGTGTTGTCCTCACTGTTCGAAGATTACGGCGATTATGGCGATATTCTGGAAATGTACGATGAGGATAACCCCTGCAAGGACGAGCTGATCCTCACTTATTCCGATCCTTCCAAGGTGGACACCATTGTTTACCGTATTGAAAACATGAACGACGACAGCGAAACCCAAGGCTCTGTTGCCAAGATCAACGACCGGCGCGACGTCGCCACCAAGATCGACAGTGTCAAAAACATGGCGTCTCTTATTTTCACCTGGCTCATGGTGCTGCTGTTTTTGGTTTCGGTGTTTATTATTATCAATACCATCAAGCTCGCGGTTTCGTCCCGCAAGGATGAAGTTTCGATTATGCGCTATATCGGCGCTTCGGGCTTTTTTGTCTCGTTCCCGTTTGTGCTGGAGGGCATTATCCTCGGCTTGTTCTCCGCCGTGATCGCCTTTGGGCTGCAATTCTATATTTATCAAGGCTTTGCCGTCGATATTCTGGGCAGCAGCGGTCTTATTACCGTTTTGCCGTTTACTTCGATCCTGAAGGTGCTGGTCGCCATTTTCCTCGGCGTCGGCATTGGGCTCGGCGTGATCGGCAGTTTGATCTCGCTGCGTAAATACAGCCGCGCGTAATTTAGGGAAAGGATGTAGTCAAAGGGCTGCATAAGGTTTTCATGAAAAGGAAATTTTCATTTTCATTGAGTACCGTGCTGATCTTCATTCTCCTGGCCTGTCTTTTAACCTTCCAGCTTACCTACAGTTTTGTCGGCAAACAGTATCAGGCAAAAATCGATGGGATGAACGCTTCCGATTTTCCTCTGCTTGCCGAAGCGGATTCACTGATCCGGGAATACTTTCTTCGCTCGGTGGATTCCGATAATATCCAGGAAATGCTGATCCGCTCGTACGTTTCTTCACTGAACGACCCTTATTCCCGGTACTTAAACGCCGAGGAATACGCCGCCTACAAAACCACCAAGTCCGGTTCCGGATTTGGGATCGGCGTCCGTGTTGTTTACAATGAAGAGAAGGATCAACTGATTATCTACAGCGTTTTTGCCGACTCCCCGGCAGAGGAGGCCGGGCTGCAAAAGGGAGACGTGATCGACCGTGTCGACGGCATAGCGGTTTCCGAATTGGGCGCCAGCGCCGCTGTAAACGCCATTACGGGGGAAGCCGGTACCCGGGTGAAGCTTTCTGTGAAAAGGGAGTTGGGCGCACAGTACCTCGATTTGGAGTTTTCCGTGGATCGGCGCGAGATCCGCATCCAGAGCGTAAGCTATGAAATGCTGGAAAATTCGGTGGGGTACGTGCAGATCTTCACCTTTGATGAATTGACCGCCGAGCAGTTTTCCGCCGCGGTGAATGACCTGGTTGAACAAGGCGCTTCCTCTTTGATTTTCGATCTTCGGGGCAACGGCGGCGGCCGCCTGGATGCGGTTTGCTCCATGCTGGATTTCCTGCTTCCCGAGGGAGATCTTGTCCGCACCGTCAGCCGGAGCGGGAAAGAGGAAGTGATCAAGAGCGACGCTTCCGGTATCGATCTGCCCATGGCGGTGTTGATCAATTCCTCCTCTGCTTCCGCATCGGAAATTTTTGCCTTTGCGATCCGGAATTTCGGCGCCGGTGTGCTTGTGGGCGAAACGACCTACGGCAAAGGAACGGCGCAGATCGTTCTGGAAATGCAGGACGGTTCCGCTCTGATCCTCACCAACCTCGAATTTGCCCCGCCGAATTCCGAAAGCCTGGAAGGAATCGGCGTCAAGCCGGATTTTCCGGTGAAATTAGCGGGAACCAGCCCCTACCTTTTAACCGCGAAAGAAGATAATCAACTGCAAGCTGCCGTCTCGGCGCTGCTTTCTCTGGAAACCGGGGAGGAACCGCAAACCGAAGCGGAGTCCTCTACGGCAGATTCATAATACCATAGAATGGAGAAAAGAATATGAAGTTGAAATTTCGTTTGCTTGCCGCGATTCTGATGATCGCCGTTTTCAGTGTGGCTTTTTTGCCCTATCAGGAATCCATTTCCGCTGCTTCGCTGGAGCAGCAGTACGATGAAACGGCCAGTAAATTGCGCGACGCCAAAAAAAACCGGGATGATATTTCCGAACAATTGAAAAAGGCGAAAGAAAATTTAGCCGATAAGCAAAAAATTGTTGCGCTTTTGTATGAGGAGATCGATTCCTACCAGACGGAATTGAACCTCATTGGCCAATTGATCACGGAGTATAATGCCCTGATCGCCGAAAAAGAAAAGCAGATTGAAGAGCTCAACGCCAAAATGGATAAAAACTACGAGCTTTTCAAGGAACGTCTGATTTTCGCTCAGGAAAGCGGTACGATGAGCTATATCGATTTTATTCTCGGCTCCTCCGACCTTTCTGATATTCTTTCTCGCGGCGAAGTGATCAACGATATGCTGGATTATGACCGTCAGATCATTGAAAGTCTGATCTCCGACCGCGAGGAAATCACCCGCACCAAAGCGGAGGTCGAAGAAGCGTTGAAGCTGAACGAAGAAAAAAAGGCAGAATACAATACGACACTGGAAACGCTGAATGCAAAAGCCGCGGAAGCGCAGGCCTACGTCAATTCCGCCAGCGACGACGTGAACGTCTTGAATGCCCAGCTTGCCGCCTTGAACAAATCGACAAAGAAGCTGGAAGATGATCTCGATCAATTGGCAAAGGATATTGCTTCCAAGGCACAGGGCGGCAGCACCACCTTTACCGGCCAGTTTATTTGGCCTTTGCCGCTCAGCTTCCCGGGCTATATTTCCCAGGGTTTCAGTTCCACCCACTCCGGCATGGATATTGCTGTGGGCGGTTGGAAGAATAACGGAAAGATTCCGGCGCTTGCTTCTGCTGCCGGCACCGTTGTGCGCACCGGTCTTTATTGGGACTGGGGAAATCTTGTCGTGGTGGATCACGGCGGCGGGTATCTTACCTATTACGCGCATTTGAATAGGATCAGCGTGTCCGTCGGGCAGCACGTTGCGCAGGGGCAGCAGGTCGGCATGATCGGTTCCACCGGGGATTCTACCGGGCCGCATTTGCACATTGTGTTCTATGAAAACGGCGTCCGCGTCGACCCCGCAAGATTTATTACGCATCCCTAAAATTTTGATATTGATATTGAGTAAGGAGTAAATCAATGGCATCCAAACCCACCTTTGTTACCGAAGAAGGACTTCAAAAATTAAAAGACGAATTGGAATATTTCAAGGTTACCAAAAGAAAAGAGGTGGCCGAAGCGCTTAAGCAGGCCAAGGCTTTCGGCGATCTTTCCGAAAACAGCGAATATGACGAGGCCAAAAACGAGCAGGCGGAGGTCGAGCGCCATATCGCGGAAATCGAAGATATTTTGGAAAACGTGGAAATCATTCAGGCCAATTCGAAACGCTCCCACGTTACCGTCGGTGCTTCCGTAAAGGTATATGATTTTGAATATCAAGAAGAAGTGACCTATACGATTGTCGGTTCCACCGAATCCGACCCTGCCAACATGAAAATCAGCGACGAATCTCCGATCGGAAAAGCGCTTTTAAATAAAAAGCCCGGCGATGAGGTGGAAGCTGAAACCCCCGGCGGACTTTTGAAAATGGAAATTCTGGAAATTCTTTAATCGGACAAAGGAAAAAACATGAGTACGCAAAATCAAATGAACGGCGAAGAAAATTTCAGCGAGCAGGTGGCCGTTCGCCGCGAAAAACTTTTTGAACTGCAAAAGGCCGGCAACGACCCCTATCGCATCACCAAATACGACGTCACCCATTACAGCGCCGATATCAAGGCTTCCTTTTCGGAAGGGCAGGAAATGCACGTTTCCATGGCAGGCAGGCTCATGAGCCGCCGTGTGATGGGCAAGGCTTCTTTCTGCCATATTGCCGACGCCCAGGGCACCATTCAGCTCTATGTGCGTCGCGACGATGTGGGCGAGGAAGAGTACGCCGCTTTCAAAAAGTGGGATATTGGGGATATCATCGGCATCGAAGGCTTTGTTTTCGTCACTCAGACCGGCGAAACCTCTGTGCATTGCCAAAAAGTAAAGCTGCTTTCTAAATCGCTGATTCCGCTGCCCGAAAAATTTCACGGCCTTACCAATACCGATATGCGCTACCGTCAGCGCTATGTGGATCTGATCGTCAATCCCGAAGTCAAAGACGTTTTTCTCAAGCGCAGTCAGATCCTCAAGGAAATCCGCGCCTATCTGGACAGCAAGGGCTTTCTGGAAGTGGATACGCCGATCCTGGTTCCCTTTGAGATCGGCGCCAGTGCGCGCCCGTTCTGCACCCATCACAATACGCTGGATATGGATATGTACCTGCGTATCGAAACAGAGCTATATTTAAAACGTCTCATCGTGGGCGGCATGCACCGGGTGTATGAAGTCGGCCGCATTTTCCGCAACGAGGGCATGGATACCAAGCACAACCCCGAATTTACCACGATCGAGCTGTATCAGGCCTTTACCGATTTCCACGGCATGATGGATCTGGTGGAAGAACTCAATACTATGCTTGCCGAAAAGATCTGCGGCTCCAAGGTCATTTCCTATCAAGGTAAAGAAATCAATATGGGGCATTGGGAAAGACTCACCATGATCGAGGCCGTGAAAAAGTATTCCGGCTGCGATTATTACGATTGGAAAACCGATGAGGACGCCCGCGCCTGTGCCAAAGAACACCACGTGGAAGTCCCCGCCAACGCCACCAAGGGGACGGTGCTTGCGGAGTTCTTCGATGCCTTTGTGGAAGAAAACCTTATTCAGCCCACCTTTATTTACGATTACCCGGTGGAAATCAGCCCCCTGGCAAAGAAAAAGCCGGACGACCCGCTCTTTACCGAGCGCTTTGAATATTTTATCAACGCCACGGAATTCGGCAACGCCTTTTCCGAGCTCAATGATCCGATCGATCAGAGAGAGCGTTTTGAATCTCAGGTTGCCGCCAAGCGCGCTGAGGATCCCGAAACCCGAGCCGAAGTCGACTACGATTTTGTCACCGCGCTCGAATACGGTATGCCCCCCACGGGCGGTCTGGGCTTCGGTGTCGATCGCCTCGTCATGCTCCTTACTGATTCCCCCTCCATCCGCGACGTCCTCCTCTTCCCGACAATGAAGCCCCTCGGCGACTAAAAGAGCCGAAAAAGCCAGTATTTATGCGGGTTTTTGAAATCATCTAAAAGCCCAAATTTACATCTTTACATCAAACTTACATCAAACGATGTCGAAAAAGATGCAGAGATGAAAAAATCGCAGAATTTCTAAGATGAAATGGGCAATCCCATAGCGGGGTTGCCCATTTTAAGTAAGATGTTCTGTCTAAAAGTAAGTGGAGGTTATATGAAACGATTATACTTGATCGGCGGCACGATGGGTGTCGGAAAAACAAGCGTTTGCCAGTTGCTTAAATCGAAAACGCATAATGCTGTGTTTTTGGATGGCGATTGGTGCTGGGATGCCAATCCTTTCCAAGTCACTGATGAAACAAAGCGAATGGTTACAGACAACATCTGTTTTTTACTGAATAGTTTTTTGCATTGTTCAGCTTATCAAAATATTATTTTCTGTTGGGTGATGCACGAGCAAGACATTATTGATGGAATTCTTTCTCGCCTTGATTTGACCGAGTGCGATGTCAAAGCGATTTCTTTAATCTGTCGTAAAGATGCTCTTACAAAGCGTTTAGAGAAAGATATTGAAGCGGGAATCCGAAATAAGGATGTATTATACCGAAGTGTGGAGCGACTACCACTATATAATTTGCTCAACACACAGAAAATTGATGTTTCCGACTTGAGCATTGAAGAAACGTCAGAAAAGATCATGAAATTATAAAATGACTTTATCCCTGAGAGAGAACTTTCTCAGGGATTTTTGCGTTCTGGCGGCAAATCGCAAACTTCATCGCAGCGCTTTTTTTCTATATAATGTGGGTACTTAAAGGAAAGGAGCGGCAACAATGGAGAACAGCTTTGCAGCCAAGCATCCGGAGCTTGTATGCGAATGGTCGGAGAGAAATTTTCCTTTTATATTTTCTTATAGAATAGCGAATAATATAAAAAGTCTATTGACAAAATCACGATACCGTGATATAATGAAACAAAAGGAGATGGAAAGATGCCTGTACTGTCGAGGTTCTACGGAATTATCATAAGAATGTATTTCCTTCAGAGAGAACACAATCCGCCGCATATTCACGCCATTTACGGAGAAAATGTCGCAGCCGTAACGATATCGGACGGTAAGGTGCTGGAAGGCGACTTGCCCGCAAAGGCATTGGAGATGGTTCGGGAATGGCTTTCCGAACATAGAGATGAGCTGCTTTCCATTTGGGAAACGCAGGAGTTTCGGGAGATTCCTCCGTTGGAGTAGGAGGCGACGATAGAATGTTCCATAAGATTAAAACGGTATCTCCGCTTCCAAACTACCGTCTTAGCGTTCAGTTTTCCGAGGGATGCACGAAGCTGTACGACGTAGCTCCGCTTTTTGAGAAAATCCCGGTTTTTGCACAGTTAAAGGAACCGAATTTGTTTTCCGAAGTACAAACGGATGTCGGTGGTTACGGCGTCATTTGGAATGATAACATCGACCTTTCCTGCGATGAATTATGGGAAAACGGAGTGCCAGTTGACACGCCTTTTGACGGACTGATGGCATTCAGCGACGCCACTGAAATTTGGGGATTAAATGAAAGTACGCTGCGGAAAGCTATCGCATACGGGAAACTTGTAAATGGCGTAGACGTCTGCAAGTTTGGCAAACAATGGATTATATCC
Source organism: uncultured Clostridia bacterium (assembly GCA_947589595.1). Classification (GTDB taxonomy): domain Bacteria; phylum Bacillota; class Clostridia; order Oscillospirales; family SIG627; genus RGIG5579. The sequence goes on along the minus strand of CANQBV010000009.1, from coordinate 1 downwards.
A
>CANQBV010000008.1 GCA_947589595.1 uncultured Clostridia bacterium | reverse complement strand
GTTTATTATGATCGGTCTTTATTCCGGGCTTCGCCGGGAAGAAGCATTGGCATTGCAATGGGACTGCGTGTTTCTGGATGCGCCGACCCCGTATATTTCTGTCAGACGTGCATGGCGTACAGAGCATAACAGGCCGGTGGTATCTACAACTCTAAAAACAAAGGCAGCGAAGAGAGATATTCCCATTCCCAAGTGTTTAGTGACCTGTCTGCGGGAAGCAAAGCAGGCTTCCATATCAGACTATGTGATTGCCGACAGCAACGGGCAGCCGCTTTCATACTCTCAGTTTAAGCGGGTATGGCAGTACGTGGTGGTGCGTTCCACAAAGGAAAGGAACTACTACAAATATGTGAATGGCGAGAGCATCAAGTACACAGTCAAGCCAACGCTGGGCGGCTCCCAAAAGAACAACCCAAAGATCGTTTATTGCCTCGACTTTGAGGTGACGCCGCACCAACTCAGACACACCTATATCACCAATCTTCTTTATGCTGGGGTCGATCCTAAAACCGTTCAATATCTTGCCGGCCACGAAAATAGCAAAACAACTATGGACATCTACGCAAAAATCAAGTATAATAAACCCGAAGAACTTTTGGGGACTGTCAATGCGGCATTTCACCAATCGGTTTCCAGTTAAAACGTGCTTGATTTGTGTGTTAACGCATAGGACAACCGGGAGCGCCAACCCCCAAAAACCTTGATATATCAAGGAAAATCGGCACAGAGGCTATTTCAGTACGGCCTCAAAGCCGCCCGTCGCGCTTCCCAGTTCTCAAAGAGATAAATCTTTTATCTTACAAGTGCAGCAAAACCCCCGAAACCACAGGTTTCGGGGGTTTCTTTGGTGTGCTTCAAATCATTTTTAATTCTATGAGTATTCTCAGCAATATTGCTGACTTTTTCGATCCATTTGCCAAAGCTGCTGAGAAGCCAAAAAAGACGCCGTTGCCACGAAATCAAACTCTGCTTCACAAGAAGCGAAAAAGAAGTCTGCATTTTTACCGAAATCAAAATGCGTTTCTTGTAAAATAGAGATGTTCAAATTTAGTGTGACGCAAATCGTTTATCACAAAAAAATTTGCAAGATGATATTTTTCTGCGTTTGTAAAATGATATTTTTTCTGCGCCGGATTGCAAATTTTTATGAAATATGATAAAAAGGGAAGAGAAAACAAAGTTTTTGGTTTTTGGAGGAAAAAATGCCCATTCATCCGATCGCGCCGCTCGTGCCTGAAGGTGCGTGCATTCTGATCCTCGGCTCCTTTCCTTCGGTGAAATCGCGTGAGGACGGGTTTTACTACGCCCACCCGCAAAACCGCTTCTGGCGGCTTTTGCCGCGCCTTTTTAAGGAAGAGGAGCCGGGCAGCCGCGAAGAAAAAATTCAGTTTTTGCAGCGCCACAAGATTGCTCTGTGGGACGTAATCGCCTCCTGCGAGATCCACGGCTCCAGCGACGCCAGCATCACAAATGTTGTCTCGAACGATCTGACGCCGATCCTGCAAAAAGAAAAAATTAAAGCCGTTTTCTGCAACGGAAAAGCCTCGTGGAATTTATATAAAAAATACCAGGAACCGGTTTTGCACCTGTCCGCGACGGCGCTTCCGTCCACCAGCCCCGCCAACGCGTCCTTTACGCTGGAACGGCTGCAGGAGGCGTGGAAGGCGATTTTAGCCATCCTTTGATTTCTTTTTGCGAAATCTCTTGAAGAAAAAGGAATTTTGTGATACAATACCTTGGATTTCAATCAGAAAGAAGGCGCCGCATTTGAAAAAAGCGTTCCGAAAAGCGTTCCCGCACAGTATTCCGGTTTTGGCGGGGTATCTGTCGCTCGGTATCGCTTTTGGAATTTTGCTGCAGAAAGCCGGCTACAACGCCCTGTGGGCGTTTGGGATCAGCACCACGGTTTTTGCCGGCTCCGGGCAGATGCTGCTCGTGGATCTTTTAAAGCAATCGAGCCCGCTTTTACAGGTGGCGCTTTTGACTTTTCTTTTGAATTTTCGCCACTTTTTTTATGGCCTGACCATGATCCCCCGCTACGAGGGCATTCAAAAGCGCTGGAAATGGTATCTCATTTTCGGCCTGACCGATGAAACCTATGCGATCCTTTCCTCCACGAAACCGCCGGAGGGCGCAGAGCCGACAAGGTTTTATTTCGCGCTCACTTTTCTCAACCACTGCTATTGGATCGCGGGCGGCGTGATCGGCGTTCTGGTGGGAGCGCTGCTGCCCATGGATAAAACGAAGGGCGTGGATTTTGCCATGACGGCGCTGTTTGCCGTATTGGTGGTCGAGCAGTGGAAAAACCACAAAAATCATTTTCCGGCGTGGCTGGGACTTGGCATGGCGGTTTTGTCGCTCGTGATCTTTGGGCCCGAAAACTTTTTGATCCCGGCGCTTGTTGCCATTTCGATCATTCTTTGGCTGTGTCGGAAGCCGCTGGAAGCTGAGAAAGAGGTGGAAAATTGAATTTCGATTTTACCGCCCTTTTCATTGTGCTGGTCATGGCGCTTGTCACCATGCTGACGCGCTTTTTGCCGTTCTTCCTCTTTGGCGGAGGCGGGGAGCTTCCCAAATGGGTTCGCTTTTTGGGCAAATTTCTGCCCCCGGCCGTGATGAGCGTACTGTTGGTATTTTGCATTCGTTCCGTCGATTTTATCGGCGGCAGCTACGGAATCCCCGAGCTTTTGTGCATCGGCGTGGCGATCGGACTGCACGCCTGGAAACGGAATACGCTGCTCAGCATTGGCGTCAGCACCGTTTTGTATATGCTGCTGGTGCAGCTTGTTTTTGTATAAAAGGAGTCGTTTATGGAATACGGAAAACCGATCTGTGAAATGGCCGTCGGTCAGGAGATCGAGGGCTATTATCTCTTAAAGGAAGCCTCTATGAAAACCACCTTTACCGGACGTCCTTTTTTAAATGCTTTGATTGCGGATCAATCCGGCGTAATGGAAGCCAAAGCGTGGGACTATACCGGCTCCATCACCGGCGTCGACGCCGGCAAGATCGTAAAAATCCGCTGCGAGATTTCCGAATATAAAGGCGCTTTGCAGATGAATATCGGCCGGATCCGTCTGGCTCGCGAGGAGGACGAATACGATCTTTCCGCGCTGCTGCCCATAGCGCCCATCAAGATTACGGAAACCATGGAAAGCGTCAGCGAGCTTGTCGCCACCATCGAGGACGACGATTATCGTACAATCTGTGAGCAGCTTTTGGAGCGTCACCGTGAAGCTTTTCAGAATATTCCTGCCGCCAAAAGTGTGCACCACAGCTTTTTATCCGGGCTTTTGATGCATACGGCCTCCATGCTGCGCATTGCCGATTTCCTGGCCGGGGTATACCGCGGCACAGTGGATCGCAGCCTGCTGCTGGCCGGAACGCTCTTGCACGATTTTGCCAAGGAAAAAGAATTTTCGTTTTCGCCGCTCGGCATCGTGCAGGATTATTCCGTACCGGGGCAGCTTTTGGGGCATCTGGTCATGGGAGCGCAGGAGGTGGCGGAAATTGCAAAGGAGCTGCAGATCTCGGAGGAAAAATCCATTTTGTTGCAGCACATGATCCTCTCCCACCACGGCGAACCGGAATACGGCGCCGCCGTCAAACCCGTCTGCGCTGAAAGCGAGCTGCTCTCCTACATCGATAAGATCGACAGCCGCATGGAAATTTACCGCGAAACCTTTGCGGAAACCTCGGTAGGAGAATTCAGCGACCGCGTCTATGCGCTTGAGAAAAAAATTTTCCGCCACAGCGATTTCGAATAAAATATGCGAAACACTCTGTCCGATCGGCTGAAAATTAGTGAATGTGCCGAATTTTAAATCATTTTGGTTTTTTCCGAAAAAACGCGTGACAGCAGAATGGCAAACGTGTATAATGATATTGGTTATCTCATGCTAACCGATAGTTTAACTGTAAGTTAGCCTGTGCTAATCATAAACGAAGAGTAACGAAAAGATCATGATCGAGAGTCATCAGCATATGATAGAAGGAGAAACCGGGATGAAAACACTGAAAGAGGCAAAGATCGGGAAACCCGTAAAAGTGGTCAAGGTCGGCGGAAGCGGCCCGATCAAGCGTCGGCTTATGGATATGGGGCTTACCAAAGGGGTGGAAGTGATGGTTCGCAAGGTGGCGCCGCTCGGCGACCCGATGGAAGTCAGTTTGCGTGGGTACGAACTTACGCTTCGCAAAGCCGATGCGGAAATGATCGAAGTCGAGTAAAAATAGTTATCGGAAAAGAAAATTATGTCGAACAGTCGGAAAGCCGATCGGCTTTCCGTGAAAGAGAGGAACAATCAATATGAGTTTGAAAATCGCTTTAGCGGGCAACCCGAACAGCGGCAAAACGACCCTGTTCAACGCCCTGACCGGTTCCAATCAGTTCGTAGGAAACTGGCCGGGTGTGACCGTAGAAAAAAAGGAAGGGAAGTTTAAAAAATACGATGACGTTGTCATCACCGACCTGCCCGGTATTTACTCACTTTCTCCCTATACGTTGGAAGAAGTCGTGGCGAGAAACTATCTGATCCATGAACGCCCCAACGCGATTCTCAACATCGTAGACGGCACCAATATTGAAAGAAACCTGTATCTGACCACTCAGCTCGTAGAGATCGGTATCCCGGTGGTGGTTGCCATCAATATGATGGATATCGTCCGTAAAAACGGCGATCAGATCGATATTGCCGGTCTTTCCCGTGCGTTGGGGTGCAAGATCATCGAAATTTCCGCCCTGAAGGGCGAACATCTTATCGAAGCGGCGGAACTGGCAATGGATGCTGCCAAAAACGGCAAAACCGTACCGCGACACACGTTTTCCGGCGCGGTGGAGCATGCGATCGCTCATATCGAAGAAGCCGCCGTACATGAAATGCCCGCCGAACAGCAGCGCTGGTATGCGATCAAAATTTTTGAGCGCGACGAAAAGGTACTGCAAGAATTGAACCTGAAAGGCGATATCAAAGCCCATATCGAAAAAGATATCGTCGCCGCCGAAAAAGAATTGGACGACGACGCTGAATCGATTATCACCAATGAGCGCTATCTCTATATTGCCCGCGTTTTGGAAGGCTGTTATCAAAAGAAAAACGTCGGAAGACTCACCACTTCCGATAAGATCGACAGGATCGTTACCAACCGCTGGCTGGGGCTGCCGATCTTTGCGGCGGTGATGTTCCTGATCTACTATATTTCGATGGCCACCGTCGGCGCCGCCGCCACCGATTGGGCGAAGGACGGCCTTTTCGGAGACGGGTTCCATTTTCTCGGCATCGGCTCTGCGGCTTTTGAGGAAAAAATTAGCGATTTCAGCGCCGCCTACAACGCCGCCGACGCGTATTTCGGCCTGGCGGAAGCGGACACAGAAGACGAAGCGGCGCTCCTTACCAAAATGAAGACGTTCACTTCCGAAAAAAAACTGGTTTTCTATAACGTGGTGGATGAAGAAACGCTGGAAAGTACCGAGATCACCGTGTATTACGATTCGATCCCTTGGAATGCCGGTGAAAACGTCAATGCCATGTCCTACAAGGATGCGCTCGGCTATTTTGAAGCCAACGGCTTTGCAAAGCCCGATCCCGCGGCAGACGGCATTTGGATCCCCGGTGTGCCGGTGCTTGTGGAGAGAGGTCTTGACGCGGTTCATTGTGCCGATTGGCTGAAAGCACTGATCCTCGACGGGATTCTTGCCGGTGTGGGGTCAGTGCTCGGTTTTGTGCCGCAGCTTTTGGTGCTGTTCTTTATGCTGGCCTTTTTGGAGGCTACCGGTTATATGGCACGTGTGGCTTTTGTGCTTGACCGCCTGTTTCGCCGCTTCGGCCTTTCCGGTAAGTCCTTTATCCCGATCCTCGTCGCTACCGGCTGCGGGGTGCCCGGGATTATGGCGTCCCGTACCATTGAAAACGAAAGAGACCGTCGCATGACGATTATGACGACGACTTTCATCCCCTGCGGCGCTAAGGTGCCCTTTATTGCGATGATCGCCGGCGCCATCTTCGGCGGTTCTCCCTGGGTGGCGACCTCCGCCTACTTTGTCGGTATAATTGCAATCATCTGTTCCGGTATCATGTTAAAGAAAACCAAAATGTTTGCCGGAGATCCCGCTCCGTTTGTTATGGAGCTGCCCGCTTATCACTGGCCTCTGCTGAAAAGCGTATTCCGCAGTATGTGGGACAACGGCTGGTCCTTTATCAAAAAGGCCGGTACGATTATTTTGCTTTCCAGTATTGCCGTTTGGTTCCTGTCGTTCTTCGGTGTTGTCGACGGCCAGTTCCGCATGCTGGCGGAAGAGGAGATCAGTCATAGCATTCTGGCCACCGTCGGCGGCTGGATCGCCTGGATCTTCGCCCCGCTCGGATGGGGAAATTGGCAGTCCGCCGTGGCGTCTCTTACCGGCCTGATCGCCAAGGAAAATATCGTGGGCACTTTGGGAGTCCTCTATAATGCGGAGAACAGCACGGTTTACGCGCAGCTGGCCTCTGTCTTTACCGAGGTTAGTGCTTATAGCTTCCTGGTGTTCAATCTGCTTTGTGCGCCTTGCTTTGCGGCGGTTGGCGCCATCAAGCGCGAAATGAACAGCCCCAAATGGACCTGGTTTGCCATTGGTTATCAATGCGCTTTTGCGTATGCCGTGGCGCTTGTCATTAACCAGATCGGCAATCTTTTTCTGGGCAGAGCGAATGTGGTCGGCCTCGTCGCCGCTGCCGCTCTGATCGCCCTTTTCCTCTGGCTGCTCTTTCGCCCGCAGAAAAAAGAAGTAAAATTGCACCTTACCGTGAAATAAAAAGGAGATGCGTTTTATGCTTTCCTGGCTTTCTGCCAATCTCGGCACGATCCTCGTCGCCGCCGTGCTCATTTTGGTGGTGGGGCTGATTTGTGTGAAGCTCTCCCGCGATAAAAAAGCGGGAAAATGCTCCTGTGGAAAATCCTGTTCCCACTGTGCCATGGCAGGGAAGTGCCACCCTCAAAAAAAGGACCCGCCCCACCGGCGCAAGCAAAGCTAACGGGTGGGTACTTCGGAACTTTGTTGCTGTGCAATCATGAAAAAACAAGGCGCAGATATACTCTGCGCCTTGTTTTTTTGTGGATATCCGAACGTATTTTCGTGGATATCCGGACGGATGTTCTTGACAAAACGCCAAAAATCCCATACAATAAAAAAAACGATTTCAATTTGCGGGTATGGCGGAATTGGCAGACGCGCCAGATTTAGGATCTGGTGGGAAACCGTGCAGGTTCAAGTCCTGTTACCCGTACCAGTTTGGGTGTTCATAAGGGATTTTCCCTTGTGAACACCCTTTTCACTATTCACGCATTTAAATTATGGATAAATTCTTTTGCAAGATCGGTGATTTTATCAAATTCACCGTTTGCGATCCACTGCTTATTTACCAGATTGCCGCCTACGCCCGCACCGCATGCGCCTGCTTTTATAAATTCGGCAATATTTTTTTCGTTGATACCGCCGACGGCAAGCAACGGGATATGGTTGTATGGGCCTCTGACCGCCTTAATATAACCCGCGCCGAGATTTGCCGCGGGAAACACCTTTACAAAATCCGCCCCGCTGTTATAGGCTGTTAAGATTTCCGAAGGGGTCATTGCGCCCGGTATGGAAACCATTCCGTTTGCCACGGTAGCCTTGATTACTTTGGGATTGGTATCCGGGGATATGATGAATTTTGCCCCTGCGTCATGTGCCATTTCAAGCATTTCGACGGAAGTGACGGTGCCGGCGCCCACGACCATTCTCCCCTGTGTCGCTTCTCCTACAAGTTTGATTGTATCGGCGGTTTTCTTTTGGTTTTCCGTGCTGGATTGGTCAAAGGTGATCTCCATCATTTCAATGCCGCCTTTGGAAAGCGCTTGAGCAAGCATAAAGCAATCCTCACCGTATACCCCGCGCACAATAACGATGAGCTTTTTCTCTTTGATTTTTTCAATGATCTCCGTTCGCATAACTTACCTTCTTTTTGACGATTTTCGATAACATTTTAACATATAGGAAACCGTTTCCGAAGCGCCTCTTTCCAGTACGTGAATTCCTTCTCTGTCAAACATCGTCTGTCCGCAGCTGGAAATGCTCAAGGACGGCTCCAAACAAATGAGATTTGCGTCCGTGTCCGGTTTGGTCCAATTGGCCACAAAAGGGAAGTCTCCGTGATACATCCGAACCACATAATCGCAGTTGGCTCCGGTATATTCCACCCAATCAGAACGTTGTCCCCGAAAAGAGCGCGTTCCGTTTTCATAAAGCGCATGGTCCAGCGGTCGGATATTCTCATCCGTAACATAGGGCGCTTTCCAGCCGAATGGGCTGAAGGATTCGAGCGTTTCGGGTTTTTCAAAGCGCAGAAAATAACTGCCCGGCAAATCGCCGTCTCTCAAAGGCCATTTATAGGCCGTGTGGTTGCCGACGCTGTAGGGCATGGGCTCATCTGACCTGTTGGTAACGGTATAACAGATACGCAAAAGGTCGCCGTCAAGACGGTAGCGTATCGCGAGCGTAAACCGAAACGGATAAACCTCCAGCGTACTTTCGTCCTCCCGGAGCGTTAAGGCCAGTTCCGTATCCGAAAGCTTTTCCGCTGTGAAGGTTTTTTCCATTGCAAAACCGTTTAGACCCAAAGGATATTGCTTTTGGCGGTGGGTGTAGTATCCGTCCGCAAATCTGCCGGTGATGGGGAACAGACAGGGGGAAACGCGGTCATAATACTTGGGGTCGGGCGTCCACAAATATTCAAAACCGTCCAGGGCGAGACTGGTCATTTCCGCCCCATAATCGCTGACCGTCACGCTGAGGCGGTCATTTTTTAATGTGAATTCTATTGCGCGACTCCGTACTTTTCTGCGAAAGCCGCTAAGGCTTTTTCAAAGCATTCCATGGGAATTCTCGCCATGCCCGCACCGAGGATGCCGCCGTCTTTGGCAATCATGCCGCCGTGCATGCAGGGCGTGATCCCCGTTTTCATCACTTTGATAAGATCGATGGCACAGGGCGGCCCGTCAAACCCCAGATTGGGAATCGGATAGCTGTTATTTTTGACCACCGTGATTTTTTCCATCTCACGGGTTTGCGCAATCGCTTCCTCAATTCCCAAGCCGCGCAAGCTGCATACGATGGGACTTGCCCCGGCGGCAAGGCCGCCCATGCCGGCGCATTCCACCGTACAGCTGTCGCCGATCCAGGGAAGCTGCATATCGATGTTAAAGGCGGCAGAGTTGTATTTTCCGTGGATATACGGCGCTTTCGCGGTAAACCAGCGGTCACCCAGCGCGGCGATTTTGATTCCGAATTCCACGCCGTTGCCGCCCATGGCGCTGACAACGGTAGAATATTCCCGACCGGAATTACCGAGAGTTGCCGTCCGGCAAGCTCCCTGTCCCAAGCAATAAAAGAAGCGAGGGGTTTCGGTAATATAATGGATGGCGTCCAAAATTTGCCGGCGCGTCATACCGGGAATTTCCATTTCCGCCAATTTCGGGACCACCTGATGCTGAAAAATATAGTCGGCCGCCGTTTGCCGGGTGTGATTTTCATCTCCCATTTGCAAAGATTCCGCCAAAATCGGCTTGATAGGCAAGCCCCCGATTGATTTGACCAGCTCGCGGAGGGGCGGAAAGAGCCATTCGCGCATATACTTTAAGTTTTCCGCGATCTCCGGGGAGTAGAGCCCCCAGCCGCAAAACCCGCCCTGGAATTTCACGCCCTCGGCCGGGAAGGTGCCGGTCACCTTCCCGTTGTTGCGGTCTTTGACCACGAACATGGCCACGCTTTGGGTAATGATCCCTGTCCCGGAGCCGACCGTATTGGCATCGAGCGCCGAAATGATATTGAGCTTGCCGCTTTCGACCAGACGAAGCGCTTCCGCCTCGGTTTTGGCCCATCCCTCCAGAAGGCACGCGGAAACCATGCCGCGCTTGTGCAGCGCGGTCATATGTTCCACGTCGATCGGAGGGCCGGAATGGGTGACGGTATACTCACCCAGGCCCTCTATGATTTCACCCGCGGGCAGAATATCGATCCAGACCGGATCCGCGTCAACAAGACACGCGGCGGCGGCGTGATTGGCTTTGAGAATTTCCTCCCACAGCCCGCTGGCTTCAATTTTTTGTACCAGTGCGATATATTTTTGGTTCATTCCCAGATTCCGCCCCTGGACATCGGCCCTACGTTTTTGGCGAACAGGCGCAAAAATCTCGGATATTGGGCGTAATCGGGCTTCCAGTCAAACTCTGCTTCGCGCCGTTTCATTTCTTCGTCGCTGATCTCCAAATTGATTTTTCTTTGTGGGATATCGATGGTGATAACGTCGCCGTCTTTGACCAGTCCCAAAGGCCCGTCCATCGCCTCGGGGGAAATATATCCCACCGAAAGTCCGCTGGTACCGCCGGAAAAGCGACCGTCGGTGATCACGGCGCAGCTGTTGAACAGCTCCGGAGATCCTTTCAGCTCTTCCTGGAAAGTGAAAGCAGTCGTGCCGAAGCGGGCTTTCAGCCCCAAGAAGCGCACGATGCACGCGTCGCCCTTTTGGATTTTGCCGGTGCGAAGCGCATCCAGCGCGTCATCGAGCGTATCAAAGCATTTTGCCGGGCCGCGGAAAGTCATCAGTTGTTCCGGAACAGCCGCAATTTTGATGATCGCTCCCTGCGGCGCCAGATTGCCGTAGAGCACGCCAATGCCCGGTTCATGGCTGACGGGATTTTCCAGATCCCGGATTACGTCGTTGTTAAAGCAGGGTGCGGTGCGCACGTTTTCTTCCAGACTCTTGCCGTTGACCGTCAGGCAGCTTCCGTCCAGCACGGGGAGCATTTTCCGCATAAGCGCGCGCAGGCCGCCGGCCATGTCGAAATCCTTTAAGTTGTACTTTCCGCTGGGTGCCAAGTGCGAGAGAAGCGGAATTTCATTGGAAGCGTCGTCAAAGGCTTTCCACCACGGCTGGTCGTACCCCGCTTCATTCGCAATCGCGGGAAGATGTAAAAACAGATTTGTCGAAGCGGCAACCGCCATATCCACTTTAATGGCGTTCCGAATGGCATTTGGCGTCAAGATATCCCTTGCGGTGATCCCCTCTTCCACCAGCTTCATGATCTGCTTGCCGGATTCATAGGCCAGCCGATAAAGCTGCGAAGAAGTCGCCGCCATGGTGGAATTGCCGGGCAGGGTCATGCCCAGGGCTTCCGCCATCATACACATGGAGTTCGCGGTGGTCATAGAACTGCAAGCGCCGCAGGTACCCCAGGAATTTTCGATCAGTCCGTTATAAAATTCGCGGTCGATCTTGCCCTCCTGAGCGGTGCCGACTTTGTCCTGGGCGTGTATGTGCAGCCGTTCTTCCCCGGCGTAGATGCCCAACGGCATATATCCGCCGGTCACCAGAATGGTAGGGACGTTTATGCGCGCGGCGCCCATCAGATGGCCGGGAACGATCGAATCGCAGGAGGACAACATGACCATGCCGTCAAAGAAGTTCCCATCCACGGTCAATTCCACCTGATCCGCAATCAGGTTCCGGCTGGGAACCTCAATATAGCGGGGGTCTTTTAATACCATGCCGTCGCAGATACCGGTGGTCTCCACTTCAAAAGGAAGCCCGCCTGCATCGCGGATCCCCTGCTTGACGCGCTCCGCCAGCTTATCCAGATGCACGTGGCCCGGATTGTATTCATTCCAGGAATTCACGACGCCGATGATCGGGCGGTTCAGTTCCTCGCTGGTATAGCCCATGCCGCAGACCAGTCCGCGGCGGCACTCCGAGGCCTCGCCGAATTCCCACTTGGAACGAAGAAACTTGTAATTTTTCATACTATCTATCTCCTTTATTTAAAATTTACTTTTTGGACGCAAATGCGATTTTCTTTTATCAAAGCCTCTGTGCGGTACCGCACCGCCGGCGGCGCTTCTCTGTCGAGTCGCCAGTGGCAGCCCACGCTGTCGTCCCGCAAAAGGGCGGATTTGACCAGCGCAACCGCGGTAACCAGATTGTTTTCCAGACTGTATTTTTCAAAAAGGGCGCGGTCGTCCTTTCCGAAAGAGGCGTTGCGCACTTCCTCGTAAAGCTGCTCCAGCTGCTCCGCGGCGGCCCGAAGTCCCGCTTCCTCCCGGCATACGCCCGCATCCCGGTCCAAAAGGAAAGCCATCTGCCGCTTGATCTCCTCGATCCGAGCGGGCGATAACTCCCGCGTCAAGCGCGGCGGCCCTTCTTCAACGTCCTCCCGGCACGAGGCGGTCTTCAGCGCGCCGCAAATTGCCTTTGCCGCGCGACGCGAAAAGACCAGCGTTTCCGTCCCGGCGGAGCCGCCCAGGCGGTTGGCGCCGTGGAGGCCTCCCATGGCTTCCCCGACGGCGTAAAGCCCTTTGAGATTCGTCTGGCAGTTTTCATCTACCCGGATCCCCCCGAGGGAGGTATGAGCCGCATTGGCGACCTCGACCGGCTCTTTTAAAAGATCGATCCCCACGTTCTGATAGCGCTTGACAAAATGCCCGTAGATTTCGTGCATCTTTTGCGGATCAACGCCGCGCGAATCGAAATAAACGCCGCCGCGCGCGGTGCCCCGACCCTCTCGCAGCTCCACGGCAATGCACCTTGCCAGAACGTCCTTGTTGACCCTCTCGGCCTCCGGCGAATAACGAAGCATAAAGCGCTCGCCCAGGGCATTGGTCATGATCGCGCCGTCGTAAAACAGCGTCGTGATCAGCCCCTTGCCGCGGATACTTTCCGGCCAGACCGCGCCCGAGGGCTCGAACTGCACAAATTCCATGTCGATCGCACGCGCGCCGGCCAAAAGCGCCATCGCCACGCTGTCGCCCGCCATATCCTTCGTATTGGAGGAAAAGGGGTAGAAGCCGGCATAGCCGCCGCACGCCATCAAAACGCACGGAGCATGCAGCGTGAAAAACGCTTCCCGTTTTTTATCGTACGCCAGAACGCCCGTAACGCAGCCGTCATTTGCCAGGAGCCGCAGAGCTCTGGTATGGTTCAGAACGGTGACGTTTTCTTTTTTTCGTAAAAGCGCATCGACAATCGCCAAAATATCCGCGCCGGTGGAATTTTTCTTGCCCACGACCCGCGCGTAGGAGCTGCCCAGCGATTTGCGAACCTTGATGTTACCGCTTTCGTCCGTATCCAGACAAAAGCCGATTTCCTTTAAATAGTCGTCCAGCCCGGCTGCTTCCTCGCAAAGAATTTTTGCCAGAACAGGATCGGCCTGTCCGCAGGCGCTTTTGAGGGTATCCTCCAAAAAGCACGCGGCGCTGTCGCCCGCTTCCGCTCCCGGAAGATTGAACCCCGCAATATGGGGACTGGCGCCCCACCCGTCGCGCAGGAGGACGACCCGATACCCGGCTTTGGCGATTTCAAAGGCCGAAATCGTGCCGGCCATGCCGCCGCCGATAATGACTACGTCTTGAATATCCATCGCTTATTTTTCAAAATCCTCTTTCATACTGTCGATATTTCCCGTCACCGATTGTCCGCCGTCCACACGGAAGGTTTGCCCCACAATAAAGCGGGTGTTGGCTTCGTCGCACAAAAACAGGATCGTGGGGACGATATCGGCGGTGGTTCCCAAAATCCCCGCCGGGATATGATCGGAAAAAGCCTTAGTCTGATCCGACGTGTATCGGGAAGAAGCGCCGGTCATAATAAAGCCGGGAGCCACGCAGTTGACGCGAATGCCGTAGGGCGCGACCTCCACTCCCAAAGCGGCGGTGAACATTTCCACCCCCGCTTTTCCGGCGCAATAGGGAAGCATTTTCCGCTTGACCCAGGTGATTTTAGCATGTACGGAGCTGATATTGACAATACGCCCCTTGATGTTGTTTTCCTTCATGTTTTTCACGGCGTAGTGGGAAAGGAACGCCGGCGCGTTCAAGTTCAGAGCGATCTGATCCTCCCAATAGTCCAGAGGCATTTCGTCGAATTCCCCTTTGGGAATCTTCAGCGCGCCGCCCGCATTGTTGACCAGAACGTCAATGGTTTTAAAATGCGCCAAAAACTGCTGAATGAGCTGTTCACAGGCTTCCCTGTGAATCAATTCCACTTGGTACATCTGCACGTCGACGCCGTATTTCTTGCATTCTTCATAAACCGCAAGGCAGCGCCCACGGCTTGCCTCGCTTCGATAGGTCAGTCCGACGTCGTACCCGGCCTTTGCCAGCGCAATGGCCGTCGCCTGGCCGATCCCGTTGGAGGAACCGGTGACCAGAGCGTGTTGTCTATTATTCTCCATGATTCACCTCATATAGATCTTTATGCGCACAAACCGTGTACACTGCCATAAACAGGTACGCCGGCATGCCGCAGCCGTGGTCGCGGATCAGTTTTTCCGCGATCTCTTTCGGTTCGGTCATCCCTTTTTTAAGCGCGTGATCGATGTATTTCTGATAGAAAAACGTGATCGCAAGGCAGCTTTTCAGCGCCTTTTGAACCGCTTCTTTCCCTTGAATGAGATAGCCGAGTTTATCGTAATCGTGCCCGCACAAACAGGCTTCGATCTCCATTCCCAATAGCTTACTGAGACTGTAGCGATAGAGATTTAAGTCCTTGTAAAAGCCAATCCCCTGGGAGGGCGTGCCGTTGCCCTGCAGGCTGTCGCCGGTGATGAGCGTTTTGGTCGGAAGATGCAGCCAGCAAACGCTGCCGAGGTCGTGCCCCGGGGTTTCGATCAGTCGGAGCGTATCGGCCAGCACCTCGCCCTCTTCCAGAACGCGATCTACCTTTACGCCTTTTAAATAGCTCTGCGGCGCGGGGGAGAACGCCGGGTATTTTCCGCGGGTCTTGATCGCAAGGGCGGCAGGATCTTCCACATTCTTCCAATCGGTATGGGCAGCGACCACCCGAATATCGGGCGCAAGCTCGCGAATGCGGAAAAAACCGCCGATGTGATCCCCGTGGGAATGGGTATTGACCAAATAGTCGATATCCCCAAGCGCATAGCCCTCCTTTTGGAGAGCGGGAACGAGAACGTCGTCTACGTCGCGATCCAAAGCGCCCGAATCGATGAGGATCTTTTTCTTGCCGTCAATCAGAACGACGCCGGTCCAGGAATCTCCGAAAGGAACTTTCAAAAGCTTGATATCGCCTGTGATTTGTTCAAATGCGATCATTCTTTTCCCCACAATACGTCTATGTCTTCTTTGGACAGCTGCTCTAAGGTGTAGACGCGCCACGCTCCCATCCAGGACTGCAGGTGATCGTTAAAATGGCCGCGTTCTTCACAGGTCGGGCGATATTTTGTCCAGCGGCAATGGAAAAACCCTTCGTTCTGACTGCCAACCGGGCGCTTGCGTCCGTGAATTTCCGGCGTATCTTCCGTGGCGATCCCGAGAAGCGCATTCCACCAGGTCATCTGCGCCCATAGCTTATAATTTTCGTTGCCGGTCAAATGCCACAACCGGAACATGCCGTCTACCATCAGCGCGCCCCACGGATCGATGGCGCTGTGCTCGGCGCTGATCAGCGTGCCGCCGGTGGTGTGGTAACCGTATTTGGTAAAATCAGCGTCGGCGTCATACAGGCAATCGTAGAAAAACATCCAGCTAAAGAAGTAATAGGCCGCTTTTTCGGCACGTTCGAGCCAGAGCTTTTCGCCGGTGAGTTCGTATAAATACAGGGCGGCTTCAAAAAACGGATAGGCCGTTTCCTTATCCACACAGGCGCAGTCCAGCGCGCCCGCCGTGCAGAGGAAATTGTCCAGATCGCGGGTATAATAGAAATCCATCGCCCGGATCGCCGCCTCCAAATAGCGCGGGTCTTTCGTCTCGCGGTGTACCTCGCACAGACCCATGATCATAAAACCGCCGGCGCTTCCCTCGGTGGAAATGGGCGTGCCATCGATCTCCCAGTTTTTCGCGAAGCCGTAGGCGTCGTTGTAGTTGCGCAGCGCAAAATCCGCCAACTTTACCGAAAAATCGTAATAATTCTTCTTGATTTTTCCGTAACGGCGGAACAGCCGGTAGCTGCGCATCAGCTCGCACATGCCCCACCCCATGTTGCAGGAATCGGGACGGTTGCGCCGCTCCTCCGGCCGTTTCTGGTGAAAGATGGGGTACAAAAGTCCGTTTTCCGTTTGCGTGGAGACGTAGCCGTCCAGACATTTCTCCGCGATCTCCACGTCCGCGGCGTTTTGGGTTCGGAATCCGTTCGCGGCAAAAAGCCGCGCGACCATCGCGCCCTGCCCCGCCCAACCGATCTGGCAGCTTTCAGCAAAATACATTTCTCGGCTTGCGGGATCCTTCATCGCTTCCGCCAGCGCCTCGCCGCGAAGCTGAGACGAGTGCATCTTCGAAAAGAGCTTATCGCTGTAATGTTCGACGAACATCGGCACGCCGTCGACCTCTTTCTGTAAAAAGCGGAAAAACGCGACCCCGACGCGCCGGACCTCTTCCGGACTGAGCGCCGGCTTCTGATGAAAAGGAAAGACCCGGGAACAAGCTTCCATCAGGCTTGCGGTGCCGTAATAAAGGAACTTCGGTTCCCCGACGAAAAGGTACATTGAAAGCGCCACGCTTTTGCCGCTCTCTAAAGTCAAAAACGTCTCATAGGGCGCTTCAAGGCTGTTTTTCTGCGCGTATGTATAGGGCATTTCCGAAACGGGGTGAAAAATGCGGTGGCGAAACGTGCCGTCCTCACATTTTACGATGCTGCCGGAGGATTTCAGCGAATCGGGGTTTTCATCGGAAGCAAACAGCGCTACGACGTGCGTTTCGTCCTCCGAAACGCTGGCGGAGGGAATACCGGTGCGGTCGTAGGCAAAAACCCAGGGCTTCCCGTCTTTCTCCAGTCCGGTGGGCGTTCCCTGCACCGTGTTTTCCACCTGCGCTTTTGAGAAACCTATCAGAACCTTTCCGGCGCTTATCGGGGCCTGGCAGTGAGAGGTATCGTAATTGAAGCCCGGAAAAACAAAGTGCTTCGGCTGAAACGAGGTTTTCACTTCGAAAATAGACTTGAAGCGAACGGGCGCCGGATTTTGGTTGGTCACGATGCGCCGGATCTTAAAAATACCGCCGTCAAGCGGCTCGATCTTGTCTTCGATCGCCAGGCCGCTAATGCAGCTTTTTTGGCAATTCGTACCCGAAACCTCCGTCGGCGCCGTCACTTTCTTTCCCTCCAGCACCAGCGCCGGAGGCATCACACGGCAATAGGAAATTTCTCCAGCTTGGGCGGACAGCAAAA
Organism: uncultured Clostridia bacterium; assembly: GCA_947589595.1. Classification (GTDB taxonomy): domain Bacteria; phylum Bacillota; class Clostridia; order Oscillospirales; family SIG627; genus RGIG5579. The sequence goes on along the minus strand of CANQBV010000008.1, from coordinate 53,783 downwards.
ACTCATTTTTTTCTTTGGTTATAAACATAAACACCTCAACAGTAAATGATTCTTCGATCCGAATCAATCATACTACCGCGCCGAAAAAAATGTAATAGATAATTCTCTGAAAACATGGACTTTTATACATTTTTGTGGTAGAATAAGAAAAAACTTTTTTTGAGGGACTTATGAAACTGATCGCACCGGATCAACTAAAGCACCACAGCTTGTGTGCCGAACTCATTGACACTCATTTTACCGAGTGGAAAGACGGCGAACGATTTGAACTCTATCGGAAACGGCCTCGCTCTTTTTCTGGACTTTTATTTGTTGTGTCTGACGTGGAGACGGTCTGCACCGAGCTGGACGAAAACGGCGCTGTCGTCCGCCGGATTTCGGCCAAAAAGGGCGATATTTTATATCTCCCGAAGGATATTATCTACCACTCCGTCTTTTACTGCGAAAAAACGCATACCTGCACGCTCAATTTCAACCTTTACGATATCACGGGGGACGACGTGCTGCTCGATAATCATATCCTTTTGCTCAATAACAAGGTCAACCCTTTTATGACGCAGGACCTTGAAAATATCCATCGCATCTTTCACAACCCCATTGCCAGCGACAAGCTGAATCTCAATTCTCTCTTCTTTTCGATCCTCTACTACGCCACCAGAAGACGCGGCGAAAGCAAGGTCGCTCCGCTGATCAAGCTCGCCGTACAGGCCATTGAAAACGAATACGACCAAAACAAACCCATCGAAACGTACGCGCAGCTCTGCAACCTGAGCCCGACCTATTTCTACCGCGAATTTCGTGCCTATGCCGGCATGACCCCCATCGAATACCGCAATTCCCTGCGCATCAACGTCGCCAAGAGCGACCTTCACAACACCGAAATGACCATCAAAGAAATCGCCCAAAAGGTCGGCATCTACGACGAGTTCTATTTTTCTCGCCTCTTTAAACGCATCACCGGCATGTCCCCGAAAAAGTTCAAACTGGGGTAAGCGCTTGGCAAAAAGCCCGGCAGAGCTTGCCGTTTCCCGTCAAGAGACAATAAAAGATCGGCAGGCGGGCGAAAACCCGCCTGCTTTTCGTTTTTCTGAGCCAATCGTTCGATTCTTTAAAATTCCATTCGTTTCATACACGATCAAAATTCCCTTGCGTTCCGGAGGCGGACGCAAGGGAATTTTTTATAAAATCATCTGAAAAAGAGAAAGCAAAATCAGAAGGAGCACATTGAAAACGGTGAATTCCAAAAGGAATTTGCCGGGGCGGGAATCGCTTGTCCGGGAATAGAGCTTTAAACTGATAAGGCTGGCAAGGCTGGCGATCGGGGTGCCGAGAGCTCCGATATTCACACCCAGAAGCAGCGCTCTGGCATTTTCCGTAAAGCCGGAAAGCAAAAGAGCGGCGGGGACGTTGCTGATGACCTGACTTGCCAAAAGGGAAGTCCAGTATTCTTTTCCGGCCAGAAGGGTTTGCAAAAGATCATTGATCACGCGGATCCTGGCCAGATTCCCGGCGAAAACAAAGAAAGCAACGAAAGTAAAAAGCAGCATAAAATCTGCCTTGAGAAGCATTTTCCGATCGACGATCAACAGAACCAGAACGACGGCCAAAAGCATCACAGGCCAGGGAAAGATCCGGACGACCGTCAACAGACAAACAAGAAACAGTGTCAAATACAGCCACAGTGTTTTGAAGTTGAGTTCTTGCTTTTTCCCGTCAAACGCCGTAAGAGGCGCTTTCGGCAGGAAGAGACAGCACCCCAACAGAAGCGCCAGCGACAAAAGCCACACCGGAAACGTGACGCGTAGAAAATCCAGGAAAGAGTATTTATAATAGGAGTACAGGTATAAGTTTTGGGGATTGCCGACCGGCGTCAGCATGCTGCCGAGATTGGCGGCAACGGTTTGCAGGACAACGATGCGGATCAGATCCTCTTTGCGGCCGGCCATTCCCAGCACCACAACGGAAAAAGGCACAAAGGTCAAAAGCGCCACGTCGTTGGTGATGAGCATAGAAGTAAAAAAGCAAAGGCAAACCAACGTCATACCAATGGTGCGAACGCTTTTGGCCTGTTTGCACAGGGTGCCCGCAAGGACGGTAAAGGTTCCGGCTTTCCGCAGCCCGGCTACAACGACCATAAGCGCATACAAAAGGGCAAGCGTGCGGAAATCAAAATATGCGGCGTACTCCGCATCCGGCGGCACAAAGAAGCAGCTTATAAGCGCCGCCAGCACGGAAATTACCATTACCGGTTCTTGTTTGAAAAAGGAGGCGATTTTTTTCATACTTTCCTCTGTAATTTTTTAGGATGATCCTGCTTTTATGATACATCACGTCTGTTGCGTGCCCTGGAGCATCCCTTTGACCTCTTTCCCGGCACTCCGGGCCAGCAGTCGCATCACCTCCATGACGGCGGCGCGGGTCTTCTCGTCCATACCGCCGATGGAGCGGACAATGCTCCGGGCGGAATCAAACCAGTTTTCCCGCATTTGCCGGAGCGTATGCGCGTTGGTTTGCGAGAGCACGTCATAGATCGCATCGACAAATTTCTCAAACTGCTCCGGCGTCATTTCCGCGATCCAATCCTTAATCGTAGAGTCCAAAAACCGACTGCCGCCCGTTACGGTATCCAGACACACAAACTTTGTTCCGATCATCTCCCAGGAATAGGTATCGTGCTGCATGAGACCGGATTCTGTACTATGTACCACGGTGTATTCCTCCTGGTGATTCAGGAGCATACCGACCACGGAAAACTGGGGAATGTAGGTGTGGATCCGGGCGCAGATGCGCTGGTAACCGTCTGTTTGGAGGACGTTGTCAAAAAAGCCGGGACCGTCGTAGTTATAAACGGCGTCGATCCGCTCCTGAATACCCTCGCCGCAGAAAGCGCCGGCGTAGACAGCCAGGTTGCCGCCCTTGGAATGCCCGCCGAGAATAATACGCCCCTCTACAAGATTCGCCACTCGCTGCACATATTCCACAGCCATCTCCTGAGCGGGGATCGGACACAAATAGGACATATTCAGATCTTCTTTCCACCCAACCAGGGTGTTGTCCGTGCCCCGGAAAGCAATAAAATAAAGTCCCGTGTCCAGTTTCACAGTGACGGCGAAAAACTGTGCCTGCGCCTGCTCATCCAGACGGCTGACCGGGAAGGCCACGCCCAGAGACCCAAAGCGGGCGCTTTCCGCCATGGCTGAGAGAAGCCGGTCGTCCGACAGTTTCCAGCGTCGAGCCTCCTTTAGCTGCTCGTCCTTCAGCGCACTGGCGGCCACGTCACGGATCGACAGAAATCCGTCCGGCAGGGGATCGGTAAAATATTCAAATGGTATGTAGGCAAATCGAGTCAGGATGGAGCCATCCACCTCGTTCAGTTTCTCTTGCGTCAGCAGTAAATCGCCGCGCCAGGCCAGATAATCAAAAATATCAGCCATAATGTCCTCCCGATCGGTTTTTGATATGGATCCAGATTGGATTGCCAAATCACACGCGCTATCGCGTGGAGGCAAGCCAATCCCTTGGATTGGATAAAAAAGCAGCACTTGCATTTGCAAATGCTGCTCTTTGGCGGAGAAGCGGGGATTTGAACCCCGGCGCCAGTATTTACCGACCTAACGGTTTAGCAAACCGTCCCCTTCGACCTGCTTGGGTACTTCTCCAGTTAGCCGAAAATAAACGTTGATCAAAATGGCGGAGGGAAAGGGATTCGAACCCTTGTGGGATTGCTCCCAAACGGTTTTCAAGACCGCCTCGTTATGACCACTTCGATATCCCTCCAAATCGGGGACAGGGGATATTATATCGGAAAGCGTTCTTTTTGTCAAGAGAAAACCGGAAATTTCGCCGGGTTATCTTTTCGACTTCTTTTTCTTCACAGCGTAGCCGAAAGTGCCGAGCTTACGCCCGGTTTGCAGATAGTCACCGTGAGCGTACACCAGAAGATTGGCTTTTTGCAAATTGAGCTTGCCGTTTTCATCGATCAGGCTTTCGTCGACGTCCACCGCCACGATTTCGGCCAGAAACATGTCGTGCGAACCAAGCTTCTTTTGCTCTACCACACGGCACTCCAGCGAGAGGGGAGATTCCGCCAAAAGCGGCGCGGAAATTTTCGAAGCCTTTTCCGGCGTAAAGGAATACTTTTTGATCTTGTCCATTTTTGCGCCGGTATATACCCCGCAGGCGTCGACTCTGCGGCACAGCGGGGCGGTAGTCAGATTGATCGCAAACTCTCCGGTCTGCGAAATGATTTTATGGGAATGGCGCGAAGGGCGCAGAGAAATATAGGTCATAGCGGGATTGGAATTGACGATCCCCGTCCAGGCAACGGTAGCCACGTTGGCCTTTTGCAGAGTGCCGCTGGTAATGAGTACCGCCGGCAGCGGCGCTAAAAGCGCAGCGGGCGGCCAAGAAATTTTCGCCATGTTTTCACGTCCTTAAGAAAAGATTTTCCATGTGCTTTTTCGAAAAACGCACCAAAACCGGTCTGCCATGCGGGCAAACCAGAATATGATCGATTTCGCGCAGCTTCTGTACGATCCATTCGTGCTCGCTCTCCATGGAGGGAATGCCGGCCTTGACCGCCGCTTTGCACGCCATGCTGTAAAGCACCCGGTCAAACGCCTTGTCGCGCACGCCCTGTGCTTTCCCGCCGAGCTGCAACTCCAGGGCTGTTTTTTGCAGCATATCGGAAAGCGCCTCGGCGGAAAGGGAAGAGAAAACAAGCGGCACGGAGCGCAGCGCAAAGCTGTCCGCCCCGAATTCTTCCAGCGCAAAACCGGCGCGGTTCAGCTCCTCTAGGTGCTCGGAAAGCGCGGCGGCTGCCAGGGGATTGAAATTGACGATCACCGGCTCCAGAAAATACTGCACGGAATCGGCGCTGTGCGTTTTTTTGAGTCCTTCGTAAAGAATGCGCTCGTGCGCGGCGTGTTTATCGATCACGTAAACCGCATCGCCCGATTCATAAAGAATAAAAGCGTCGAAAAGCACCCCGACGATCCTGCCCGGCAGCGTGATGGGATTGTCTTCCTTTTTCGGCTCGGACGCCTCGGGGATTACAAGCTGTTCCTCCTGCGGGGCTTCTTCCGGCGGCGCGTCTTTTGGCGCTTCCGGTTTGGCGACGGAAATTTTGGCTTTGGCGCCGCGGTCGCTTGTCAGCCAATCCAGCCCGCCGAAAATCACCTGCTTTTTCGGCAAAGGAGCCTCTTCCGCGGGCGGCAGGGGCTTTGTTTCCTTAACCTTGGCGGTGGCAAAGATCGGCAGTTCAAAGCGCTCCTTCCGGTCGGGCGCCGGCTCCGGCGGCGCGGTGACGGGCTGATAGCTTTGCGCCTCGCGGATCGGTTTGACCGCGGAATGCGTCCCTTGCGCGCGGCTTACTTCTTTTTGGTATTCCTCCTTCGCCAGGCGGTTTGAAAGGTTTTCCAGCGTTTTGCGCACGGCATAATAGATAGCCTGGTAAACGCTTCTTTCATCCTCAAAGCGCACCTCTAATTTCGCGGGGTGCACATTAACGTCGACCTTTTCAAAATCGATTGTTAAAAAGATGACGCAGCCGGGAAATTTTTCGCTTTTGACAAAGCTTTTATACGCATCCTCCATGGCAAACTGCATGGTACGCGATTTTACATAGCGCCCGTTGATATAAAAGCTCTGGTAGGAATGGTTGTTCCGGGCAAATTCCGGCCGGGTGATAAAGCCCGAAAGCCGGTAGGGAGCCGACGTTTTGTACAGCGGCGTGATCGTCCCGGCAAATTCCTTGCCGTAGACGGAATAAATGCAGTCGTCCAGCTTACCGTTGCCTGCCGTTTGCAGCTTGACCGCACCGTCGGAAATCAGTTTAAAGGCAATTTCCGGGTGGGAAACGGCGATCCGCTGCATATATTGCAGAATCGCAGAGGCCTCGGTGGCGCCGCGCTTTAAAAATTTGCGGCGTGCGGGCTGATTGTAAAAAAGATCGCGCACGATGACCGTGGTGCCGTCTGCACAGCCGCATTCCTCTAACGTCACGTCTTTTTCGCCCTCTACGGTCATTTGCGTGCCAAAGGTCGCATCGGGTGTTTTGGAAAGGATCGAAAAACGCGAAGCGGCGGAGATCGCCGCCAGCGCTTCGCCGCGAAATCCGAGCGTGGCGATGGAGGCTAAGTCCGATTCCGTTTGAATTTTACTGGTGGCGTGGCGGCGAATGGCAAGCGGCAAGTCCTCTTTGGCAATTCCGCTGCCGTTGTCGGAAACCGAGATCCAGTCGATCCCGCCGTTTTTGATCTCCGTGGCGATCTCGGTGGCGCCGGCGTCAATGGCGTTTTCCAAAAGCTCCTTCACGGCGTTTGCCGGGCGTTCCACCACTTCACCGGCGGCAATCAGATTGGCAGTTTGCGTACTTAATACGTGAATTTTCGCCATAGCAGGCTCCTCTTTTTAGATTTCCTTTGCTTGCTTTGAAAGTTCGTAAAGCTTACCGAGTGCCTCGATCGGCGTCAGCGTGTCGACGTTGATCGATTTTAAGGAATCGATCAATTGGTCGCGCACCGGTTCAAAGATCGGCAATTCTTCTTCCTCGTGCCGGTGGACGGTCTGCTTTTCTGGGCGATCTGCTTCCAGTTCCTTCAAAATCTCCTTTGCACGGCGGATCACCTCTGCCGGCACCCCGGCAAGGTTTGCGACTTCAATGCCGTAGCTGTCGTCCGCCGGGCCGGGTACGATCTTTCTCAAAAACAGTACGCTGTCGCCGCGTTTTTTGGCGGCAATGTTAAAGTTCTTTACGCCCTCCAGCTCATTTTCCAAAACGGAAAGCTCGTGGTAGTGCGTGGCAAACAGCGTCTTGGCGCCGCATTTTTTACCGGCGGTATATTCCACCACTGCTTTGGCAATGCTCATGCCGTCGTAGGTGGAGGTGCCTCTGCCGATCTCGTCATACACGATCAGGCTTTTTTTGGTGGCGTTTTGCAGGATATAGGCCACCTCGCTCATTTCCAGCATAAAGGTGGACTGCCCGGTGGAAAGGTCGTCGCTGGCGCCCACGCGCGTGAAGATCTTATCCACGATCCCTACCACGGCCTCCTTTGCCGGTACAAACGAACCCATCTGCGCCATGATCACAATAATCGCGCACTGGCGCATATAGGTGGATTTTCCCGCCATGTTCGGCCCGGTAATGATCATCATGCGCTTATCGGCACTGTTCATATCGCAATCGTTCGGTACAAAGAAATTGCCGCCGATCGCTTCCACCACCGGGTGACGCGCGTCTTTTAAAATCAGTTGATCCCCGAAATTGACTTCCGGGCAGGTGTAATTGTTTTTGCGGGCAACCTCTGCCAGGGAAGCGTAGACGTCGATCCTGGCTAAAATTTCAGCGGCGTTCTGCAGCAGGGAAGAAAGATCCTTCACCTTGTCGCACAGCGAAACAAACAGTTCATATTCCAGCGCCACGGCGCGGTCCTTGGCGCCCAAAATGCGTGTTTCCAAGTCTTTGAGCTCACTGGTGATATACCGTTCGCCGTTGGTGAGCGTCTGTTTGCGGATATAGCGCTCCGGGACCAAATCGAGCTGCGATTTTGAAACCTCAAAATAATAACCGAATACACGGTTATACCCGATCCGCAGGGTTTTAATGCCGGTCAGTTCCTTTTCCGCGGCTTCAATTTTGGCAAGGTAGCTTTGGGACTCGGTCATGATCGCGTTGAGCTCGTCCAGCTCCGCATTGAAGCCCTTGGCAATAAATCCGCCCTCGCGCACGGAAAACGGCGGATCCTCCTTGATCGCGGAAAAAAGCAACTCTGCCAGGGCTTCGCTTTCCGGCAAAACGTCTTTTTTCAGGATATGGCACAGCTCCGCCAGCTCCTCTCCGGTGCAGCCCTCCAAAAGGGAAGCAATCTGCGGAAAGCGCGAAGCCGTCTGCGCCAGCGCGTAGAGATCCTTGGCGCTGCCGCCGCTGTAGATAATGCGCGAAAGCGTGCGCTCAATATCCTGAACGTTTGCCAGTGCGGCGCGCACTTCCTCGCGTAAGGGCTGCGATTCAAAAAATTCCCGCACGGCGCTCTGCCGTTTTTCTATGGCGCGGCAGTTGGTGAGCGGCTGCTCGATCATGCGGCGCAGCATGCGGGCGCCGGCGCCGGTTTTGGTTTTGTCCAGCACCCACAAAAGCGAACCGCGCTTTTCTCCGTGGCGCATGGTTTCACAAAGCTCCAGGTTGCGCCGGGAATTGGCGTCAATGGCAAGGAACTGGTTGTTGTCGTAAATGGTGATCTCACTGATCGAACGCAGCGCCGTTTTTTGTGTTAACAGTAAATACCCGATCAAAGCGCTGCAGGCGCGCGGAAGAAAAACGTCCTTTTCGGGAAAGCCCAGCTCCGCTTCGCTCCTGGCGAATTGCTGCGATAACAGATAGCGCTTCCGGTCTTCAAAAAGATCGGCAAGCCCGCAATTGACCACGTGGCTTTCCTTACGGCGGATGTATTCGCAGATCTCCCCGCATTCCTCCTCCGGCAAATTGCAAATAAGTTCACTGGGGGAAAACCTGGCGAATTCATTGATCGCCTGCCGGAACAAAAGCTCGCGCGACAGGGCGGAAAGGGAAACGGCGTAAATCGTATTCTGCGCAATATCGCAAAACGCGATCGCGGCTTTGTTTTCTTCCACAAAAAGCGCGGCCAGATAATTGTTTTTCGTTTCATCCAGCGCCGTGCCCAGCGTCACGGTACCGGGGGTGACAAGGCGCACCACCTCGCGCCGGACGATGCCATTGCCGGCCGGATCCTCCATTTGCTCGCAAATGGCCACCTTATACCCCTTTTCCACCAGCTTGGAAAGGTACCCGTCGCAGGCATGGTAAGGCACGCCGCACATCGGCGCGCGCTCGTCCTCGCCGCAGTTGCGCCCGGTGAGCGTAAGATCCAATTCGCGCGAAGCAATTTCGGCGTCCTCAAAAAACATTTCATAAAAGTCCCCGAGGCGGTAAAAGAGAATATAGTCCTGGTATTCCTTTTTTACCTCAAGATATTGCAGCATCATCGGACTCATTTTTGTTTTTCTCCTATCAGCATGATCGCGCGGGCTTCCCGGATCTTAATCTGCACGTACTGCCCGGTCAGATCCTCGCCCTCCGGCTTCGGAAAGTGGATCAGTTTGCCGGAATCCGTACGGGCGGAAAGAAAAGCGGCGTCGGTTTTGCTTTCGCCCTCGCAGAGCGCGCGCAGCGTTTTCCCGATCAGCTTTTCATTGTTTTCGGTGGCAATTTTCTGCTGCAGCTCCAAAAGCCGCGCCATGCGGTCCTTTAAAACCTCCTCGGGCAGTCTGCCGGGCAGCTCCGCCGCCGGCGTGCCCTTGCGCGGGGAATAGATAAAACTGAATACCCCGTCAAACCGGCATTGCTCCATGGCGGCAAGCGTTTGCCGAAAGTCTTCTTCCGTTTCGCCCGGAAACCCGACAATGATATCGGTCGTGATTGCAATCTCCGGCATCCGTTCACGGAGTGCATCGCACAGAGCAAAAAAGTCCTTCGCCGTGTAATGGCGGTTCATTTTCTTTAAAATGACGTCCGAGCCGGATTGGATCGGCAAATGAAAGTGCCGCTCCATCTGCGGGTATTTTGCCATCACGTCGAAAAGAGCGAGCGTGGCGTCTTTCGGGTGCGAGGTCATAAATTTTACGACGTAATCGCCTTGAATTTGGCAAATGCGATCCAGCAGCTCAGCAAAGGAGAGGGGAGAGGGCAAGTCCTTGCCGTAGGAATTGACGTTCTGCCCCAAAAGCGTGATTTCCTTGCAGCCGGACCGAATCAGCTTTTCCACTTCATTGACGATCTTTTCCGGCTCGCGGCTCCGCTCCCGTCCGCGCACATAGGGAACGATGCAATAGGTGCAGAAATTGTTGCACCCGTACATAATGGAGACGTAGGCTTTATAGGAAAATTTTCGTTCTACCGGCAGCCCCTCGCAGATTGCGCCGGGGTTTTCTTTGTAATCTTCAATATAAAACCGGCGCTTGGAGGAGGAAAGCACCTCGTCCAAAATTTCGCCCAGGCGCGGCATCATATTGGTGCCGAAGCAGAAATCCACGTAAGGATATTTGTTTTTGACATCCTCCTTGCGGTGCTCCTGCTGCACCATGCACCCGCACAAACCAATCTTGAGCGCGGGATTTTTCTCCTTTAAATGCTTTAGCTGCCCCGTGGTGGAGAGCGCCTTGAGCTCCGCGTGCTCGCGCACCGCGCAGGTGTTAAACAGGATCAGATCCGCTTCCTCCATTTGCTCCGTCGGCAAAAAGCCGCGTGTTTCGCAAATTCCGAGGATCGTTTCGCTGTCGGCCTCGTTCTGCTGACAGCCGAAGGTGCGGATGTAAACGAATCGATTGGACCTCATTTCGGCAAAAATTTTCCTTTATAATAATTTAATCTATTCTATCACATTTTGCCAAACTTCGTCAAGAAATTTTGTGTGTAGGATTCAACTCATCCTTGACAAACCTGCAAGAAAAGAAAAAAACCGGCGCGAGATAGCCCGCACCGGTTTTGTATGACTGCGTTTTAGAACAGGATGACCAGGAACTGGGAAACCAGCACCACGGCGATCAGCGCCACGGGGTAGGTGGCTGCATAGGCGGAAGCCACGTCCTCCGTGCCGGCTACGCTGATCAGCGTACCGAGAGCGGGAGTGGAGGTCATACCGCCGGTGATCGAACCGAGGTTATTCAGAAGCGAAAGCTTCATGAGATATTTGGCGATCAGGTACCCGACTACCATGGGCAGGATCGTCATCCATACGCCGTAGAGGAAGTAGGTGATCGAGAATTGCGAAACGAACTTCGCGCCGCCGGCGATGCCCGCACCAATGAGGAAGAGCATCAGACCGAGCTCGCGGAATACTTTCAGCGTCCCTTCCTTCGGCATCACGGAAACCGGTCCGACGTGGTTGAAGTGACCGAAAATCAGCGAGACCAAAAGGCAGCCGCCGGTGGTGCCGAGGCTGAAGCAGGTGCCGCTGAAGCCCTGGCCGGAAAGCGGGATCTTGATCGAGCCGATTACAATGCCGAGCGCGGTTGCCAGCGCAAAGGGCATAAAGCCGAATTCATCCATGTGAATGAGCTTGCCGGTGTACTTTTTCTTTTCGCCCTCTGCGACCTGCACCAGCTTGGCACGCTCCGCGGCCATATCGGCCTTCTGCATTTTCGGAATCAGCTGCACAAACAGCACCACGCCGATTACGCCGAAGATATAGGCAATCCCGTGACCGACGGAAACAATGTCCTCAAGGTCGGTCGCCACTGTGGCTTTCGCAGCGGAAAAGGCCGGGGTAGAGGTCAGGGAGCCGGAAAGCAGGCCGACTACCATCGCGGTGGTTTCGTCATTGTTGGTGGGAACGGTGTATTCTCCGTTCGATTCGGCTTCTTTCGCCGCCAGAGCCTGAACGGCAAGCTCTCTTGCTTCCTCGTCGGAAAGCTCCGGCATTTCTTCGCGGATCTCAGCGACAACGTCGGTAATCACAGCTTCGGAATATTCGTTCGCTTTGTCGCCGTTGATTGCTCTGCCAATATAAATGCAGGAAACGGCGGCGATCGCACCCGCCAGGATGATGATCAGGCCCAAGGAAACGTAGGATTTAAAATTCTTTTTCAAATTACCGAAAAACTTCGGGCCTGCAATAAAGCCGACCGCCGTTACAAACAGCGCCAAGCCTATGTTTTCAACAATCTTCAGGGCGTTGGAGGTATAACCGCTTGTCGCCGTGCCCAGTCTGTCGTAGAAAAAGCAGCCGAACAGAATCGCAATGATAAATACGCCCGCCGTGCCGAGGCACACGCCCTTGACGGTCACTCTGCCGAGCGCATAGCCGATCGCAGCGATCGCAAAGACGGCGAACAACAGAAAGGTAAGTCCCGCAACGGGGATAATGCCGGAATCCAAAAACATAAATTTTTCCTCGTTTCATATTTTATTATGGATTTGCACCAAAAAGTTCCTATAGATTTTATAGCATTCGACCGAAAAAGTCAAGCCGACACGACGATTGAAATCATATCCTTTTGTTATAGAATACATTTTGTTTTTTGAATAGATTTTTCGGCAAAAAATTCCGCTGTTCCATTTTTTTCGAAACTTCTTTTCATTTTTCCGTTTCTATGATATGATGAAAAACAGAATGTGGAAAGGGGAGAGAAGCCATGCTGCAAAAAGTGCCCGAGCTGCTTGCGCCGGTCGGCGGGGAAGATTCCGTAACGGCAGCTTTGCGCGGCGGCGCGGACGCGGTGTATTTCGGCGGCAGTGCGTTCAACGCCCGCATGCACGCCAAAAATTTTTCTCCCGAAGCCACAAGGCGCACAGTCTATCGCTGCCACGAAAGGGGAGTGCGCGTCTTTATTACGCTCAATACCCTGATTTTCGATCGCAAGCTGGAAGAAGCGCTGCGCTTTGCCGAAAGCCTGTACCTTGCCGGGTGCGATGCGCTCATTTTGGCAGATCTCGGTCTGACGAGGCTGATCCGCCGAAATTTCCCGGATTTTGAGCTGCACGCCAGTACGCAGCTTTCCGTCCACAATTCGCTTGCCGGTGAAAAGCTGCGGGAACTTGGCTTTTCCCGTATGGTCTGTGCGCGGGAATTGTCGGCGGAAAATATCCGCCTTTTGTGTCGAAATTCGCCGATCCCGATCGAAATGTTTGTCCACGGCGCGATTTGCGCCTGCCATTCCGGCCAGTGCCTCATGAGCAGCTTCATCGGCGAGCGGAGCGGCAACCGCGGCGAATGCGCCCAACCCTGCCGCCTGCCGTATAACGGCGGCTATCCGCTGAGTTTTAAAGATATGTGCCTGGCCGGAAATGTCCGGGAGATCCTCTCGCTCGGCGTGGAATCCCTCAAAATCGAGGGAAGAATGAAATCTCCCTCCTATGTGTACGCCGTTACGCGTGCCTACCGCACCCTTTTGGACGAAAAACGAAACGCCACCCCGCAGGAGATCGAAAGCCTGGCGCGCGTGTTTTCCCGCTCCGGCTTTACCAACGGCTATTTTACCGGTAAGATTACGGCTTCCATGCTCGGCACCCGCCGCGAGGAGGATAAAAAAAACACCGCCGCAGAAAGCGTTCGCTTTGCCGATTGCGCGCCTCTCCGCGCTCCGATTTGCATGGAAAGAGAACCGAAGCCGGCTGAGCCGGTACCGAAGCCGGCGCATTTTCCCGCAAAGCCTCTTCGCACCGCGCGGTTCTTTTCCCCTGCCGCCATTCCCGAAACCGATTTTTTCGATCTTATTTTTCTGCCGCTGGAAAAATTTGACGGCGCCAAAGCGCAGGGCTTTGTGATGCCGCCGGTGATCCCGGATACGGAAATCGGCAAAGTAAAAACGCAGATCGAAAAAGCCCTTCAAAACGGCGCGCAGCACGCGCTGGTGGGGAATGCGGGACACCTGACTCTCCTTGCGGGGAAAGGGCTTTGCCTGCACGGCGATTTTCGCTTGAATCTCTGCAATTCCCAGGCGGCGTTGGCCTTTCCCGAGCTGGAGGATATGATCCTTTCGCCGGAATTGAATCTGGCGCAAATGCGCGATCTGGCGTGTAAAAAAAGCATTATCGTTTACGGCAGAGTCCCGCTCATGCTGCTGGAAAAGAAGCTGCCCTTCAAAAAGCTTTCCGACCGTCGGGGCGTTGTTTTCCCGGTGCTGCAGGAGGGCGGACGGGACCTGGTTCTCAATTCCGTGCCGATCTATATGGCCGACCGCCAAAAGGAACTCAAAAAGAATCATTTGCGCAGCAAGCATTTTCTTTTTACCACAGAATCCAAAGCAGAAGTTCTGCAGATCATTTCTCTTTACCGGGAAGAAAAGGAAGCGCCTTTTCCGATCCGGAGAATCAAATAGGAGGAAGCCATGAAAACCCTGCACCTGTTTCTTATCAATCCTGCCGCCGGTATTGTTGACAGTACCGGGAAATTGACTGCGCGGATCCGGGACGCGTTTTCTTCCGCCGTCGCACCGGGGGAGGAGTTTGAGATTTTGAAAACCAAAGGCCCCGGCGACGCCGTAACGCTCACCCGTGAAGCCTGCCGAAATTACGCCGGAAAGGTGCGCGTTTACGCCTGCGGCGGCGACGGCACCTTGAACGAGGTGGTCAACGGCGCGGTGGGATGCTCGAATGCGGCCGTCTGTCCCGTGCCCATCGGCAGCGGGAATGATTTTATCCGCACCCTCGAACCGGTTCCCAGGAAGCGCTTTCTGGATATCGCCGCCTGCGTGCGCGGCAGGGAAGTGCCGTGCGACGTTTTAAAATCGGGCAGCGCCTACAGCATCAACAGCATTTCGGTGGGGCTGGACGCCATCACCGCCAAACGGCAGGAAAAGGTCAAGCGTTTTCCGCTGGTTTCGGGACCGATGGCCTATAAGCTTGCGCTGGGCTATTCCTTTCTTTCCGCGATGAAAAACAAGATTCGTGTGGAAGCGGACGGAAAACCGCTGGAGGATATCGGCGAAAATATTGTGCTCGCCGTAGCCGGCAACGGAAAGTTCTACGGCGGCGGCTTTCAGGCCACGCCCTATGCCGATATCAGCGACGGACTCATTGAGCTGGTTGCGATCAAAACCATTTCCCGACTGGAATTTTTGAAGTACGTTTCGATTTATAAAAGAGGCGAGCATATCGGGAAAATACCCTGCGTGCACTACCGGCGCTGCAAAAAAGTAAAGCTCTTTGCCGAAAAGCCTGTCACCATGCAGTTCGATGGTGAGGTCACGGAATTAAAAGACCCCGAAATCGAAATCTTGCCCGGTGCGCTGCGTCTTGTCATTCCCGAAAAAGAAAGAAAGCCCCTCCTGTCGCTTTAGGAAAGCGGCGGGAGGGACTTTGTCAAAATGCATAATTTTCTGCCTGAATTTTTTTGTAATTTGTTGTATGAAACAAATGAAAGAAATTATTGCATTTAAACTGTGAATGAATTATAATAAAATTGTGACGAGAAAATTATTTTCGTTGCCTTTTCCGGCCTTTTCCGGGAAAGATTTACAACAGAAAGGTCCCCGTTTGGGGAAAGAGGAAAAACACATGCCTTCCATTGACATGAAACGAATTCGTGACGTAGCTTTGCTGGGACACAGCGGTTCCGGTAAAACCAGCCTTGCCGACGCCATGCTTTATTTGTGCGGCGGCGCGGATCGCTTGGGAAAAACCGCAGACGGAAATTCCGCTTTCGATACCGATCCCGAAGAGATCAAAAGAAAAATCTCCATCACGGCGGGCTTTGCGCCCCTGATGTGGAAGGATATTAAAATCAATATCATCGACACTCCCGGCTTTTCCGAATTCGCAGGCGAGGTTTCGCAGGCTCTGCGTGTGGCAGACAGCGCCATTATCGTGCTGGACGCGAAAGCCGGCATTGAAGTAGGCACCGAGCTTGCCTGGGATGCTGCCGAAAGCGCCGGGATCCCCAAGGCGCTGTTTTTAAATAAGTTTGACGATAACGAGGCTCGCTTCGGCAAGCTTCTGGATGCGCTGCACGAAAAATTCGGCCGCGCGATTTGCCCCATCACCATTCCCATGGTAAAGGACGGCGCTGTGCACGGCGCGATCGACCTGGTCGATATGGAAGCCCATTCCTTTGATGAAAAGGGCATGCACCATGTACTGCCGATCCCCGAGGAATCGAATGAAGCCGTGGGAAAATTCCGGGAAATGCTGCTCGAGGCTGTTGCCGGTACCGATGAAGATTTAATGAATAAGTATTTCGGCGGGGAGGAAATTACCGCCAATGAGATCCGCAACGCCGTGCACGAAGGCATTATCCACGGCGATATCGTGCCGTGCTTCTGCGGCTGCGCCACCAGGCTGTGGGGCGTGTGGACGCTGCTCAATTCCATTTCCGAATCGTTTCCGCGCCACAGCGCCAAGGGAACGGAAACGGCGCAGGACGGCAGCGCGATCGAGATCCAGCCGGAGGGCGCGCCCGCCGTTTTTGTCTTTAAGACTGTCGCCGACCCGTTTGTGGGGAAAACCAGCTTCTTTAAAGTTATGAGCGGCACCGTTCGTCCGGACGTGACTCTGAAAAACGTCCGTACCGGCGAATCGCTCAAGCTTTCCAAGCTCTATCAGATGAAGGGCAAGCAGTCCGTGGAAGTGACGGAGCTCTCTTGCGGCGATATCGGCTATACCGCCAAGCTTTCCGGCGTGGACACCTGCGATACGCTTTCCTGGAATGGCGATGTGGAATACCGCAGGATCGACTATCCGCTGCCGTTCTATACGAAAGCATTGAAGCCTCTCGCCAAGGGCGACGAAGAAAAAATCTCTTCCGGCATTTCCCGAATTCTGGATGAAGATAAAACCTTAAGATACGAAGTCAATAAAGAAACCTCACAGATGCTGCTTACCGGTATCGGCGGCACGCACCTGGATGTGACCTTGGAAAAGCTCAAATCCCGCTACGGCGTAGGTGTGGAGCTGGTCGAAAAGAAGATCGCTTACCGCGAAACCATCCGCAAGTCCTGCAAGGTAGAGGGCAAGCACAAAAAGCAATCCGGCGGGCACGGTCAGTACGGCCACGTCAAGATCGAATTTTCGCCCGGACAGGAGCCCGGCCTTACCTTTACCGAATCCATTTTCGGCGGATCTGTGCCGAAGAACTTCCATCCCGCTGTGGAAAAGGGCCTTTTGGAATGCATGAGTAAAGGCGTTTTGGCGGGCTACCCCGTAGTGAATCTGGCGGCCAATCTTTACGATGGCTCCTATCACGATGTGGACTCCTCGGAAATGTCGTTTAAAATGGCCGCCGCCATCGCCTTTCGCGAAGGACTGCCGCAGTGCGCTCCGGTACTTTTGGAGCCGGTGGGCGAACTGCGCGTGACCATTCCGGATTCTCTGATGGGCGATGTCATCGGCGATTTAAACAAGCGCCGCGGCCGGATCCTGGGCATGAACCAGGCCGAAGAAAAACGCGGGTACAGTATCATCGAAGCCGAAGTGCCAGAAGCGGAAATGGGCGATTTCGCACATGCGCTCCGCGCCATTTCGCAGGGAAGGGGTTCCTTTGCCTTCTACTTCAAGGAATACCAGGAAGCGCCCTCCAATGTAGCGGAAAAAATCATTGAAGCTGCGAAAAAAGAAAAGGCTGAATAAAAGCAGAAGGATCCAAAACACCGCCGGGAATTTCCCGGCGGTGTTCTTCAATTACCCGGCTGCAGGGATTTTCGTGAGAGTCCTGGTTTTTCAACGTCTGCCCTGTGCCGCGGCAATGAATTTGAAACAAAAAAATCGCAGAAAAAACTCCGCGAAATCGGTTGCATCCATTTTCATTTTATGATATAATTCCCCCGGTGTCACTCACCCCCCGGTCTTGCAAATTTATAAATTCAGGAGTTTTCATATGATCAAAATTGCCCCCTCGCTTTTAGCGGCGGATTTTTCTCGTCTCGGCGAAGAAATAAAAAATGTCCATGAAAACGGCGCCCAGTACCTCCACCTCGATGTGATGGACGGCATGTTTGTGCCGAATATTTCCCTCGGCCCGAATATGATCGGCTCACTGCGCAAAGTGAGCGATATCGTTTTCGATGTGCATCTGATGATTATGGATCCGATCCGTTATATCGAAGCCTTTGCCAAAAACGGCGCCGATATCATCACTTTCCACTATGAAGCGTGCGATAACCACAAGGAAGTGATCGATAAGATCCATTCCTTTGGCATTCGCGCCGGTATGTCGGTCAAACCGCACACCGACGCCGCTGTTTTAAAGCCTTTCATTCCCGATCTCGACCTGTGCCTGGTCATGACAGTCGAGCCTGGCTTCGGCGGACAGAAATTCATGCCGGAAGCCATGCCGAATTTGGAAAAGCTAAATGGCTATATTCAGGAAAGCGGCAGAAAAATTGATTTGGAAGTTGACGGCGGGATCAATCTGGAAAACGCCGCGATCGTCAAAGAAAAAGGGGCGAACGTTCTGGTTGCCGGTTCCGCTGTGTTCGGCGCCAAGGACGTGGCCGCCACGGTCAGAGAATTTTTGAAATAATGTTTCTCTACGAAACGCACTGCCATTCTGCGGACGGATCTTTCTGCGGCAAAATATCCGCAGAGGGGTTGGTGGAAGCCTACGTTCAGCAGGGCTACACGGGCATTGTTCTTACCGAACATTTTCCTATCAGCTCAAAATTCGGGCTGGAGGATCTGCCTTGGGAGAAAAAGGTCGAATTCATAGAAAACAGCTTTTTTCGCGCCGAAAAAAGAGGGAAAGAGCTGGGGCTCCAGGTCTTTTTCGGATTTGAATACGGCTATCTCGGCACCGATATCATCACTTACGCCCTTTCTGCCGACTGGCTGCGCAGCGTGCCGAACTTAAAAGAGCTGCGCGTGGAAGAGTATATGCAGCTTGCGCATGAGGCCGGCGGCTTTCTGGTGCACGCTCATCCGTTCCGTGCGGCCAAATACATCCGCGCGATCCGCCTGATTCCGCAGCTTACCGACGCTGTGGAGGTCGTCAACGCCAACCGCACCGATTTCGAAAACGAAATGGCGCGTCTCTATGCCGAAAGCTATGCTCTCCCGCAAAGCTGCGGCAGCGATAACCACGTCGGCTTCAATACCCGTATGTGCGGCCTTTTGGTTGAAGAAAGGCTTTCTTCCGTTTTCGATTTGTGCGAAGTCATCCGCGGCGGCAAAGCACAGTTTTTCGATCAGCGAAGAGAATTATAAACCCAAAAAGCACCCGAATTGTTCGGGCGCTTTTTTATGAAAAATATGACAACAAATTATAAAACGTTTCAGAAAAGATGAATTTTGTGACAATGAGAAAAGAGGCGGTAAAATGAAATCGCGACACACCATGGACCTAACGAACGGATCCTTGGTAAAAAAGCTTTTAATTTTTGTATTTCCGATCCTTGTCAGCAACCTGCTGCAGCATTTATACAATGCAGCGGATAATATTGTAGTCGGACAGTACGCGGGGAAAGTCGCTCTCGCCGCCGTGGGCTCCACTTCCTCCGCCACCGTGCTGATCTTAAATCTGCTCAACGGTCTTGCCGTTGGCGCCAATGTTGTCTGCGCCAATTACCGGGGCGCCCAAAAGCAGGCAGAGCTTGCCCGGTGTATGCACACCGCCGTTTTGCTGTCAGCGGTGGGCGGCGTATTGTTTGGCGTTTTTGGCTTTGCCGTATCGCGCCCGCTTTTGCAAATTATGAGCTGTCCGGAAAACGTCATCGATCAAGCCACGCTCTATATGCGCATCTATTGCCTGGGTGTGCCGGCCTCCATGGTCTACAATTTCGGCGCAGCGCTCCTTCGCGCTCACGGCGACACTAAAAGGCCCATGATCATTTTGTCTCTGACCGGTGTCGTTAACGTTTGCCTGAATTTGTTTTTTGTTCTCGTTTTCCACATGGGCGTAGCGGGCGTGGCAGTTGCCACCATCGTGGCGCAGGTGATCTCTGCTATCTTGGTATTGCGGATCCTCTTTTCGCCCGACGACGTCTTTCAGATGCGTTTCCGGGAATTACGCTTCCACAAAGAGGAGCTGTGGCGGCTGATCAAGGTCGGCATTCCCTGCGGTATGAACGGTCTGGTGTTCAGCATTTCCAACGTGATTTTGCAGTCCTCTGTCAACGTACTTGGCGATACGGTTATGGCGGCGAACGCCGCTTCCAACAGTCTCACGAATTTTATCTACCTGGTTCTAAACAGCTTTTACAGCGCTTGTGTCAGCTTTACCGGCCAGTGCTTCGGCGCCAAAGAATACCGCCGCATTGATCAGCTTTTGGTCCGCAGCATTGCCATATGCGTCCTTGCGGTGTCTCTCATGGCGGCGGTTATGACGCTGTTTCCGCGGCAGCTCATCGGACTATATAATACCGAGCCTGACGTGATCGACGCTTCAATCGCCAAGCTCATGATCGTCAGTTGGGCGTACGTCCTGTACGTTTTCTCGGAGCTGACCTTGGGGTGTCTGCGAGGAATGGGAAAATCCCTGGTTCCCATGATTCTCAACGCTTTCGGCATTTGTATGCCGCGTCTTTTGTGGGTCTGGTTTTTCGCCTCCCCGAATTCAAGCTTAGGCGAGCTGTATCTCTGCTATCCAATCTCCTACGTTTTCAGCGCCGCCTTTTTGGTCTCCTACTTTTTCCTTTGTCGCAGAAAGCTTTGGAAACCGGAGAGCGAGAGCGCCATGTAAAAGGGAAATTTTACAAATCCACAGGGGATTACTTTTGTAGCAAAAAAAGCACTTGGCTTTTGCTAAGTGCTTTTTTGCGGAGAGGAGCGGCAGTTCGTCAGACGATGCCGTGATTTGTGAAAAAAATCGCGGCAAGCTACAAGGACTTGCCGCGACGTGGCAGGGATGGCGAGATTTGAACTCACGCATGCCAGAGTCAAAGTCTGGTGCCTTAACCGCTTGGCTACATCCCTATACGGACTCTGCTATTATAAGGGAAAACTGGGGATTTGTCAATAAAAACTTCAAAAAGAAAGGACGTAAAAAGCGCCCTTTCTTTTTGTAAATCGGCTTTTATAAAGCAGACAGCGCGTGCTCCTTTGCTTTTTTCAGCGTACCGCGCAGGAAGATCAGACACAGCACCATTGAAACAAACTCGGCAATGGGGAAGGCAAGCCACACCGTCCAAAGCAGACCGGTTCTCGAAAGGAGCCATGCCACGGGCAAAAGCACCACAAGCTGCCGGCAAACGGAAACGATCAGAGCGTGAACCGGGTTGCCGATCGCCTGGCAAACCGAAATTGAAACAATACTCACCCCGGCTAAAAGGAAGTGCGAAGCAATGATCCGCAACGCTGAAATTCCCAGTGTGACGGCGTTTTCGGTGGGGCTGAAAAAGCCCAGTAAAATTTCGGGAGCCGTTTCAAAAAGGATCACGCCGATCAGCATCAGCGCTTCCGCCCCGATCATGGCAAGGCGGATCGTCTTTTTCACACGGTCGTGCTGGCGGGCGCCGTAATTATAGGCAATGATCGGCACCATGGCGTTATTCAGACCGAAAATCGGCATGAATACAAAGCTCTGCAATTTAAAGTAAATCCCGAAAACAGCGGTCGCGGTTTCGCCGATTTCATGAAAGGTCAGAAGGATTTGGTTCAGGGTAAAGATCATTACCGAGCCGATCGCCTGCATGACGATCGAAGGCAGTCCGATTTTATATATTTTTCCCACGATCCGGCTGTCCCAGCGGATATAGCGAAGTCGGATGTGAATATCCGGGTTCCTTTTGAGGTTGATGATCAGCGCCATGATTGCCGCAACGATCTGCCCGGTAATGGTGGCCGCCGCCGCGCCTGCAACCTCCATGCGGGGGAAGCCGAAAAGTCCGAAGATCAAAATCGGATCGAGAATCAGGTTGATCACCGCGCCGGTCATCTGCGTGATCATGGTCCAGGTGGTTCTGCCCGTTGCCTGCAAAAGCCGTTCAAAGCAGAATTGCGAAAAAAGCCCGATCGAGCCGATCAGACAGATGCGGACGTAAGACGTGCCGTAACGAACCACCGCTTCCGTGCCGGTCTGCATCGCAAAGAAAGGCTTGGCAAAAAAACCGCCAATCAGTGCAAAAAGCAGCGCGTTGCAGAAAATCAGAAAAATACCCGTGCAGGCAGCCCGGTCAGCCCGTTCCTGCTTTTTTTCACCCAGCGAACGGGAAAGCAGGGCGTTCATCCCCATCGCCGTGCCGCCGGCAAAGGCGATCATTAAGCTTTGCAGCGGAAACGCCAGCGAAACTGCGTTCAGCGCGTTGTCGTCCACAGCGCTGATGTGGGAAACAAAAATGCTGTCAACCACGTTGTAAAGCGCCTGTACCAGCATGGAGATCATCATCGGAATCGCCATACCGGAAAGAAGGCGTCCGACGGGCATAGTACCCATTTTATTTTCCTGAAAGGGTGTCTTTGCAGAATCCATTTTAAACCTCAACTGTTTTCACAAAACTTCCTATATAGTACCTTGTTTCGACCGGTTTTGTCAAGATGAAAAGTGCAAGAATGTCGTTCTCAAAACTTGACACGCTTTGTCGAAAGTGGTAGAATATTGAAAACAAATAAAGGAGAGCCGTTCCATGAATAACGTTGTTGTTTTTGATCATCCCCTGATCCATCATAAAATGGCAATTCTGCGCGATAAAAATACCAGCTCCAAGCAGTTCCGCGAATTAGTGGAGGAAATTTCCACCCTCATGGCCTATGAAGCGCTGCGCAATCTGCCGCTGAAAGACGTAGAAATCGAAACGCCCATTGCTAAGTGCCAAGCCAAAATGATCTCCGGCAAAAAGCTGGCGGTTGTTCCCATTCTCCGTGCGGGTCTGGGCATGGTGGAGGGGCTTCTGACTTTGGTTCCTTCTGCCAGAGTCGGCCATATCGGCCTTTACCGCGATCATGAAACCCTGGAACCGCATGAATATTACTGCAAGCTGCCCGAGGACGTGAGCGAAAGGGAAGTGATCCTGCTCGATCCGATGTGCGCTACCGGCGGCAGCGCTGTCGCCGCGATCGATTTTATCAAGCAGCGCGGCTGCACCAACATCAAGCTCATGCACATCATTGCCGCTCCTGAGGGATTGGAAAGAGTGCAGAAAGAGCACCCCGACGTGTCCGTCTACTGTGCTTGCGTGGACGAAAAGCTCAACGAGCATGGCTACATCGTTCCCGGTCTGGGGGATGCCGGCGACCGGATTTTCGGTACCAAATAAGAAAAAACAAAGAAAAACACCGTTCCCGCGGGAACGGTGTTTTGTTTTACAATCCGGATCAGCCGTTCTTAACGTGCACATCCATCTGCGGATAGGGAATCTGAATATTCACTTTGTCAAAGGCGGCTTTCACGCCTTCATTCAAATCGAAATAGACGTCCCAGTAATCTTTTTTGTCGCACCAGGCACGCAGGGTGAAATCCAAAGAGGAATCATTTTGCTGCAGCAGGCGCGCCGTCGGAGCCGGATCGGTAAGTACGGCGTCGTGCTGCTCGGCGATTACCAAAAGGATTTTTTTGACTCTTTCAATATCGGTGTCATACGCCACAGAAAAGGTAAGATCCACTCTTCTGATGTTTTCGGCGGTATAATTGATAACCGTGCTGTTGGAAAGCGTGCCGTTGGGGATCATAATAGCTTTATTATCAACTGTCAAAAGCTTGGTATAGAGCATGGAAATGGCCTGCACCGTGCCGGCATTGCCGCAGGCTTCCACATAATCGCCCGCCTTGAAAGGCTTGAAGATCAGAATCATCAGACCGCCGGCAAAATTGGAAAGGCTTCCCTGCAGAGCAAGGCCGATCGCCAGTCCGCAGGAGCCAAGAACGGCCACCACATTGGTCATCGGTACGCCCAAAATAGAGGCAACCGTCAACACCAGAACAACTTTCAGAACAATGGAAAGAAAATTGAGCAGGAAAGATTTTGCACTGGCGTCGATTTTTCCGAAAAGTTTGCCTTTTTGCAGGAATTTAATCAGAACGGAAATCAATTTCCAGCAAACGATTAAAATCACAATAGAGCTGATCAGTTTAATTCCGGCAGTAGCAGAAAAGCTAACGATGTGTTCTTTGAGGCTTTCTAACATACAGACTCCTTTCAAAACGCGCTTTTTTTCTATTATATTCGTTTCTGATAAAAATGTCAATTCTTTTCTCAGTATTGCAGTGTTTTTTGTGGAAAAAGACCGGGAAACTCTTTGGCAGCCTGAATGGCGTCGCGCAAAAATTCCAAAGAGAACTCTTCGGGATTTGCAAACGCAAAACCGGTTTGCCGCTCCCCGAAAAATTCGCCGGGGCCGCGCGTTTTTAAATCAAATTGTGCCAGTTCAAAGCCGTCGTCGGTTTCGCACAGCTTTTTCAGCCGTTCGCGCGCACTTTTGGCAGAAGAAGCGGAAATGAGGATACAAAAGGATTTTTCTTTTCCCCTGCCGACGCGGCCGCGCAGCTGATGCAGCTGCGACAGGCCAAAGCGTTCTGCGTTCATTACGATCATGACCGTCGCTTCCGGCACGTCGACGCCCACTTCGATCACCGTCGTCGAAACCAAAAGCTGCACTTCACCCTTTTGAAACGCCTCCATGACGGTGCTTTTTTCGGCGTTTTTCATTTTTCCGTGCAAAAAGCCGACGCCGAATTCGCGAAATTCCTTTTGCAGCTCTTTGTAGGCTTCCTGAGCGGAAAGCAGCCCGCAAAGCTGTTCGTTCGGCTCGATCAAAGGACATACCACATAGGCCCTTTGCCCCGCCTGCAGCTTTTCGCGCAGAAAGGCATAGGCGCGCTTTTTTTTGTCCTCACCGATATAAAAAGTATCGATTTTCTGCCGCCCCGGCGGCAGTTCATCCAGCACGCTGATCTCCTCCGGCGCATATAAAAACAGGGCCAAGCTGCGCGGGATCGGTGTTGCCGACATGGCCAGCGTATGGCACAGCGTTCCTTTTTCGCGCAGTTTGGCGCGCTGGCGCACGCCAAAGCGGTGCTGTTCGTCGGTGATCGCAAGAAGTACGTTGCCGCAAAGCGCCGTGTCTTCAATCAGCGCGTGCGTACCGATCAAAATATAAGGCCGGTTTTGGGTCGTTTCGCGGATAATCGCCGTCCGCTCCGTTTTGGCGGTAGAGCCGGTCAAAAGAAAGACTGGAATCTTTAATTGCGAAAAAATGGCCCGGAAGGTTTTTTCATGCTGGCGCGCCAGAATTTCCGTCGGCGCCATAAACAGCACACCGCCGCCGTTTTCCGCACATAAAAAGGCCGCCGCCGCCGCCACCGCTGTTTTGCCGCTGCCGACGTCCCCTTGTAAAAGACGGTTCATCAGCGGAATCTTTCCGCTTCCCACCAAGTCGTTTTCGATTTCTGAAACCGCTTTTTGCTGCGCTCCGGTGAGTCTGTAGGGAAGACAGGCAAAAAACTTTTCCCACCGGCAGGGGGCAAGCCCGTCTGCAACACGCTGCTTTTCTTTTGTTTGAAAGCGCTGCAGCTCCAGTCCGAAAGCAAAATATTTTTCAAAGGTCAATCGCCTTTGCGCCGCGTGTAAATCCGCTTCCGTCAGCGGCGCATGCAGAGAAAGAATGGTTTTCGCGCGATTCGGCAGGGAAAAGCGCTGCAGAATCGTCTCCGGCAGCGTTTCCCGGATTTCCGAAAGCACATTGTACAGTACCGAACGGATCAGCTTCTCCAGCGTTTTCGAGGAAATACCGCCGATCGCCGGGTAAACCGGCCGCCATTCCTCCCCGTTTTTTCGTTCCTTTTCCCGCTCCGGCGAAAATAAAGAGAATACGCCGTTTTTTTCGTGCAGCTCGCCAAAGAAAAAATATGTTTCGCCCTTCAAGATCTGGTTTTTTAAATAGGGCTGATTGAAATAATAGATCGTAACCTTGGTTCCGGCGCCGTCTGAGGCAATCAATTTCAAAAGCCGCCTTCTCCCCGGAAGCAGCGCCAGGATTGGGGTGGTGTCGACTGTCAATTCATAGCCGGCGTATTGCCCGCAAAGCTCGGGCGACAAGAAATAAATACGGTTACTCAGGTACCGGCGCGGAAATAATTCCAAAAGATCGCCAATGCAAACAATGCCGTTTTTTTTCAGCGCCTCGCCGCGCACTTTTCCCACGCCGTGCAGGGCGCTCACAGACGTTTGCAGGGAAAGCTTTTCCATCAGAGTGTAAAGAGCACAGCCTTATCCTGCAGCAATTCTACCGATTTCATAGAGGAGGTGGCAATGATCAGCTGCTGAGAGGAGGCTTGCAGTACCTGTGAAAGAGATTTGGCGGTTTCCGCGTCAAAAAAAGCGAACGGGTCGTCAAAAATCATGGTCGTGGGATTCTCCCAAATCAATTCCGCCAAGCTCAGGCGGAAAGCTAAAAAGCCCAATTCGGCAATGCCGCCGCCGAAATTGGCAAGACGCAGCACACTGCCGTTTCCGCAATAGCAGAGTTCAAATTCATCGTCAAACAGATATCGCTCTTCCTCTGACAAACGGAAAGAGAGCTTTTCATTGATCCGCTCGGCAAGCAAGGCCTTTAAGCCCTTTTCAAATTCGTTCTTGCGGCTCTCGACCAAAGAAAAATCAATTTGCAGGGCGCGGAATTGATTGCGCATTTCTTTCTCGGTTTGGGAAAGAACGCTGATTTCCTTTTGAAGCTGTGCTTCGTCCGGAAGAGCGGCGCGCAGCTCCTCCAGCTTTTTCTGCAAAAGAGCGCGTTTGCGCATCAGAGATTCGTTTTGCCGCAAAAGAAAATCCAGTTCCTTTTGCAGGGCGACAAATTCGCTGCTTAAATCGGAGGAATCCTTCTCCACGTTGGCGCGGATCAGCCGCTCGTACTCGGCCTTTTCCGCTTCGATTTCGGCTTCGAGATCGAAATACCCTTCGTTGGCTTCAATAATTTCATCGCAGATTGCCAAAATTTCGCCGTCGTCCTCGGTATAACCAAGCGCGGAGATCCGCTTGAAAATCGCATCCTCGGCGGCTTCGGAGGCGGCGATCTTTTTTTCACAGTCCCTGCGGGCAAGAGTCGCCTGCTCGTGGTAAATTTCCTCGGATTTGGCATGAGCCTCCAGCAGTCCGTACGCGTGCTCAAAGTCTCCCAAATTTGCTCTTTCAAATTCGGATATGATTTTCCGGATTGCGGAACTGAAAATCGTAGACAAGCAGAAAAAGGAAATTCCCACCAACGCCAAAGAGAGCATGGCGGCAAGCGCGATCGGCCAGCCCAATTCATAGTAGTGCAGCAAAAATCCGCAGATTCCGCCCAACGCAATGAACAGAATCCCAAAGGATTGGAAACCGATATGCAGATTTTTGTTCTTTTTGATTTTTTTACTGGCGTCCTCGTAGTCCGCCAGGTTATCTTTTCCGGTAAACAGAGTCTGGTGATAGGAAAGGTTCTCCTCCGCCATGGTGAGCCGGTTGCGTGCTTCGGCGAGCTCGGTAATGGAAAGAGAGAGGGCATTGTAAAGGTTCTTCATCTCTTCCAGTTCGTTTTGCGAAAGCTTTCCGATTTTGCCGGAAAGTTCAAAATTAAGGATCCGCAGCTTTTTTTCTTTCGCCAGAATCTCGTTTTTCATTTCCAGCGCATTTTCTTTATTTTCAAAAAGCTTGCGGTCATCCGTAAACGCGGCAAGATCTGCCTTTAAAATCACCACGCGTTTGTCGTTTT
This sequence comes from uncultured Clostridia bacterium, assembly GCA_947589595.1. Taxonomy (GTDB): domain Bacteria; phylum Bacillota; class Clostridia; order Oscillospirales; family SIG627; genus RGIG5579. Next base: position 26,713 of record CANQBV010000008.1, on the reverse strand, counting down.
CCTCCAACTTGGCGGAAATATCCGCCAAATGTTCTTCCGAAACGCGGATCTCTTCCTCCAAAAGCGGTTTTTGCCGTAATTTTTCCGTCAGTGCCTCTTTGTTGGCGGCGATCAGGTCGAGCTTGCCGGTCTTTTCTTCGTTGCAGAAGGCGTGCAGATCGTTCTCCAGAACGTCAAAATCGCGGTAAAGCTCGTCGGTTTCCTGGCGCGTGCGGGAGATCTGTCTTATAAAACGACGATCCGGTCGGGAAAACGGCTTGCCGTAATGCCCCTGTTCAAAATAAGCCACCAGATCGAAGCCTTCCCGGTCCATTCCCGTCAGCGTAAAGCCCGGAGAAGCTTCAAAAGGAACCGGATTTTGGTTTTCATCGGTAAAAGAAAGCGTTTCCAGCCCGGCAATCAAGCTTCTTTCCAGGCACAGATGTTCTTTACCGCGCAGGATCCACAACCTGCCGGAAAAGTTTTCGCTGTCCCGCATGGGCAGAAATACTGCTTCTTCGCCGTACAGGGCAAAGAGAATAAATTCACAGATCGAAGTTTTTCCGCTGCCGATCCCGCCGAAAAAAATTGCGGGTTCCTTTTTCAGATCAAACGTAAGATTTTGTATTTTCTTGAATTGTTCGATTTCAATTTTCTCTATGTAAAAAGGTGTGGACATGATACAGCATTCCTTAAAATCAGTTTTCATTTCGATAATTTCCCATCATCTACCTCTATTATAGCGAAAAAGAGATGCGAAGTCAATTTGATTTTCAAAAAAAGGCGGCATTTTTCAGCCGCCTTGTTCCTGTAACAGTTCTGATACGGTTACAAACTCATAGCCTTTCTCCTGGAAAAAGGGAATAATGATATCCAGGGCAGCGGGAGTCGGAGAGTTTTTTTGCTCCAGATCGTGAAAGAGGATAATATCGCCGCCGAGAACATTTTTTTCCACCACGGTCACGATGGTGGCGATTTTCGGCTTTGTCCAGTCGTGCGTATCGACCGACCACAGCACACTGGTATAGCCCATTTCTTCGATGCGCTGCAAGGCTTTATCGCTGTAAGCGCCGCCCGGCGGACGGAACAGAACCGGTCTTTTTCCGCAGATCTCTGTGAGAAGAGATTCTGTTTTCAGGATCTCCTCCCGAAGCTGGGCTTCGTTTAGCTTGGTGATATATTGATGGTGATAGGTGTGATTGCCGATCTCGTGCCCCGCATCAGATATTTTGCGGATGCGGTCGGGATCTCTTTCTGCGTTTTCCCCGATCACAAAAAAGGTGGCTTTGATCTGGTATTTTTCCAGAAGCGCCAAAATCGCTTCCGTGTTTCGTTCGCTGGGGCCGTCGTCAAAGCTGAGGGCGATTTTTTTGCTCTCCTCCGCCCCTTTGCGGATAATTTCCGCCTGAGAGGGCAAGGCAAGCAGCATTCCCATCAGCACCAAAAAGCCGATGATTCTGATAACGCTTCTTTTCATAATTCATTTAAACTGCCAAAACGGTAGCCCTTTTCTTTCATATCGTGGATGAATTTATCCAAAATGGCGGCGTTGGTGGCCGAGGTGGGGTGCAGCAAAATTACCGCGCCGTCGTGCACAAGGCTCTCTAGCTTTGCCAGCGCTTTTTCGGGCGCCATTTGCTTGTTGTTGTCCCAGTCGGCATAGGCAACGCTCCAAAAGACGGTGCGATACCCCAGATCATGCACGACTTTTAGGGAAGAAGCGGAATACGTGCCCTCCGGCGGGCGGAAATAGGGAGATAAGGCTTCGCCGGTCAGGCTTTGGTATTCCTCCTCCAGCCGCCGGATCTGCGATTGAATTTCTTCCGTCGAAATTTTAGTGATATTTTTGTGTGTTGCCGTATGGTTGCATATCAAATTGCCGTTCGCACGCATGGTTTTCACAAGCTCGGGATTGGCGGTAACAAAATGGGAAAGTACAAAGAAAGCGCCGGTCACGTCATTTTCTTTTAAAACATCAACGATTTTCGCAACGTTGCCGTTTTCGTAGCCGGCGTCGAAGGTCAGATAGAGAACTTTTTCTTCTTTACCGATGCCAAAGCCCAATTCCGCGTCAAGAGCGGGCAGCTCGGGGCGCGTATTTTTTGTGCGCTGAGTGAAATACCAGTTTTGCGCGCCGTCCGCCGCCGAAACTGAAATCGGAAGCAAAAGAGCAAGGCTCAAAAGAAAACAAATCCATTTTATTTTTTTCATGTTTCAATTTCTCCTTTCCGTTTTTATTCTGCTGAAAGAATAAAAAAATATGACCGGCAAAAAAAATTGCCGGTCACAGTTTTTAGTTGTTTTTCAATTTTAAGGCTTCGCTTCTAATTTTTTTAAAATCAAGGAGCGCCGCTTCCTTTTTGGCGGGGTCGCGCAGCAGAGCGGCGGGATGAAAGGTCGCCGTGATCCGGATCCCCTGCATATCATAAAAGATCCCGTGCTGCCGGGTGATTCTGAATTCCGGATCCAGAATCCGCTGCGCCGCAATTCTGCCGAGGCAAACGATCATTTTCGGGCGGATCAGCCGCACCTGCTCCCGCAAAAATCCCATGCAGGCGTTTTCTTCCTCCGGCAGCGGATCGCGGTTGCGCGGTGGTCGGCACTTTAAAATATTGGCAATGTAATAGTCGTCTTCTTCCAAACCTGCATAGTCCAGAAAGGAGTCCAGCAAATGTCCCGCCGCGCCTACAAACGGTTTTCCCTGCAGATCCTCGTTTTCGCCCGGCGCTTCGCCGATGAAAAGAACGGATGCGTTTTCCGAACCGCGCCCGAAAACCGTGTGAGTTCTCGTTCTGCACAGCGGGCAGTTCTGGCAGACAGATACCTTTTCTTTTAATTTGTCAAAAAGTGCGGTCTTTTCCTCTGATTCCATTTTTTAACTTCCTTATCTGTTCCGGTAAAATAGGACGGCACCGGGTTTTCCAAAACAGCGCGCTTTTGTTTTTTGCCTTTTCCCCGTACTCTAACAGAGCGGGCAAAAGCCCTTCTTCCGGCAGGTTTATGTAAAAAAGATTTTCTTTTTTCTCTTTGTAAAAATCCATACTGCCGTCCGGCTCCAAAAGCCGTACCGCTTCGGAAAAATTTTCAAGCCCCGCAAAAACAAGCACCTGCTTTTTGCGCCTGATCTCGCCCATTTTCGAAACGATCACGTCGCACCCGCCGTCGCTTTTCGGGAATACCTGAATATAAAGCTTTTCGCTTACCGCGTCAAACCCGGTTTCTTCTTTGGCCCGGTCAAAAAGCTCCCATAAAACGTGGCGTGTTTTCGAATTTTCGTAGTCCATTTCCTCCACGGTGATCTCAAGCTGCGCCAGATCCTTTTCACTCAAATGAATGCGGATCTCGTTCTCATTTGTCGAATACAGTTCCAAAATGCTTCCCCCACAAAAAAAGTTCCTTATTTTCAGTATAAGCAAAAGGGGATCTTTCGGCAACTGATTTTTATTGGATTTTTTGCCGAAAAATGGGAAGCATCCCTATTTTACCAGAAAAAATTTTTCTTGGCAAGGGCTGCCTTTTTTCTCCCTTTCGGTTGACAAGAGGTTCGGCTTTCTATATAATAAGGGTAATTCAGGATAAAGGTATTTGGTAATATGGAAAATATTCCGGAAGAAATTGTCCAAATATTTCTCCGAAAAGGACTGGATCCCGATAAGGCGCTTTCTGTTCTGAAAACAGATATGTCTCGTGAGGAAACCTATTGCGATGCAACCACACTTTTTTGTGAAGAAGGCATCGCTTGTCTCTTTACTACCGTATCGCTTCAGAAAAAGGAAGGCGCTTTTCTTTTTTCTTCCCGCAAACCGGAACGGAAAATACAGGAATGGGATTGGGTGTATCTGCCCATGGAGGAAGTACTGGACGTCAAATTAGAGGAACAGGTTTCTGTTTTTCGAGTCATTGTCGAAACCAAAAACGGCCCGGTTTTGCTGTTTTATGCCACGGCGCACTGCTTGAAGGAAGCGTCTGAGTTTTGCGAAACCGTGAAGCGTTTTCTGGAAAGCGGGGAAAAACCAAAGGAAAAAAAGAAACAGCGCCCTTCCTGCCCGCGCTGCCACACGCCCTATGCGGATCCCGAAAAAAAGATCTGTCGCAAATGCTCCGACAGGGGAAGCCTTATCAAAAAACTGCTGCCGTTTTTCCGGCGCTATTCCGGCTATATTTTGCTGGTGCTCCTTACCGTGCTGCTCGGAGGCGTTTTGGATCTGATCGCGCCGATTTTAAGCCAACAGTTCTTCTTCGATCAGGTGCTCAGCGAAACTTCACCGTATTACGGCAAGGTTTTGGCCATTGTTCTGTGCGTGGCGGGGGCAAACTTTTTGGTCGCGCTCAATTCCATGTTCACCGGCTTTGTCGGCGCGCGCGTTTCCGCCTACGTGACCTATGATTTAAAAAAAACCATTTTTTCCTCGTTTGAACGGCTTTCCTATTCGTTCTTTTCCTCGCGCCACACCGGCAAGCTTTTGACGCAGATCAATGCCGACGCCACGACCCTGTACTGGTTTTTCTGCGACGGCGTGCCGTATTTTTTGAGCAATATCGTGCAGATTGTCGGCATTCTTGTCATCATGTTCACCATTCACCCCATGCTGACCGTGGTGATCTTTTTGCCCATGCCGGTATTGTTTGTCGGTTACGCTCTGGTGCTGCGGCATTTTAAAAAACTGCAGGCGGAAAGCTACAGCAAGCGTTCCAAATTCAACTCCATTCTTTCCGACGTTCTCGGCGGCATGCGCATTGTCAAGGCTTTTTCACGGGAGGAAACGGAGGTTGAACGATTTCATTCCGCCAGCACCGCCTTTGGCGAAACGCGGCTCAAGGTTGCCGTACGCAACAACACCATTTTGCCGTTCATGCACCTTTTGGTACAGCTTTCCACCTATCTGGTGTGGGGCGTCGGCGGTTACTTTGTGATTCAAAACGGCGTCTCTCCCGGCAGCGGGATCAGCTACGGCACCCTGGCGCTGTTTGTTTCCTATCTGTCCATGCTTTACCAGCCCCTGAATTTCTTTGCGGATTTCTTCGGCAACATGGCGGATTCGCTCAACGCGCTGCAGCGTCTGTTTGAAATCTACGAAACCGAACCGGAAGTGAAAGAAGCGGAAAGCCCCGTTTCGCTTCCGGAGGTGCGGGGCGAGGTGGAATTTTCTCATGTCGATTTTTCCTATGCGCCCGGCAAAAAAACCATTCAGGACGTTTCGTTCCATGTGCCGGCAGGGAAAACGCTCGGTATTGTCGGCCACACCGGTGCAGGAAAGAGCACCCTGGCCAATCTTTTGACAAGGCTCTACGATCCTGCTTCCGGAAAAATCCTCATTGACGGGGTCGATATCCGCGAGATCTCGCTTGCCGACCTGCACAAAAACATCGCCATTGTTTCGCAGGAGACCTATCTTTTCCGCGGTACGATTTTAGATAATATCCGCTATTCCGCGCCCGATATCACGCGCGAAGAAGCCATTGCCGCCGCCATGGCGGCCGGCGCGCACGATTTCATCGTCGGCTTCCCGGATGGGTACGATACCATGGTCGGTATGGATAAAAAGCTTTTGTCCGGCGGGGAAAAGCAGCGGATCTCCATTGCCCGTGCGATTTTGAAAAATCCGAAAATTCTGATTTTGGACGAAGCCACCGCCGCCATGGATACCAAAACCGAGCGCCGCATTCAGGAAGCGCTTGCCCGGATCACCCGGAACCGCACAACCATTACCATTGCGCACCGGCTGTCCACCCTGCGCGACGCCGACAGCCTCATTGTTGTGGAGGACGGCCGTGTCGTCGAGGCCGGCACGCACGAGGAGCTTTTAAAGCAAAAAGGCGTGTATCACACGCTGTACCAATTGCAGATGGAAGCCATGAAAACCATTGGAATCGAGGAATAAACGATGGATCAGTCTTTTGAAAACGCGGTGACGGTATTCTATTTGAATCCCGAAAACTGCCGATTTTATATGACCGAGCAGAAAATTTTGATGTGCAGCATCCCCACTCTTTCCTTCGATGCGCGCGTCTTTCTTGCAAAGGCGTTTCCCTTTGAAAAAAACGAGGAGTACCTCTCGGTTCTGAATGAGGAAAAACAGGAGGTCGGCATGATCCGCGACCTTGCCGTTTTCCCAGAGGAAACGGCCGAGCTTGTGCGCAGTGAATTGGAAAAGCGCTACTTTGCTCCCAAAATCAAAAAAATTGTCAAGGTCAACGAGCGTTTCGGCTTTTCCTATTGGGAGGTCGAAACCGATTTCGGTCGCCTTTCCTTTACCGTGAAGGATATCCAGCGCAGCCTGATCCGCGTTTCCGAGGAACGGCTTTTTGTGGTCGATACGGATGGCTGCCGCTATGAAATTGAAAACGTGAACGAACTGGATCGGAAGAGCTATTCCAAGATTCAACTGTATCTGTAAGCGAGGATTTGTTTTGAAACGAAAAGCGTCTTGGGAAAACGAGCCGTTTCCCTTCGAAGAATACTTTGTTTCCGCTCATGGAAAAGCCGTTTTCCATTTTCCGATTTCCTCCAATTTCTGCCTTTCCCTCATAGAGGGCGAGGTTTTTCTGGCAGAGGACGCCCTCTACCGCCTGGAAAAGAGAAAAGGCGAGGTTCTGGAACGCTGCTTCCCACTGGAAAAAATCGAGGAAGCGCGTTTTTACGGCTACACCGGCATTGCTGTCTGCGAGATCCGGGTCGAAGGGCTTTGGCTGGAATTTTGCCGTTCGCGCGGCAAGGACAAAAAGAATATTTCGCAGTTGGTGCGCATCGTAAACGAAATTGCCGACGGTTCTTTGCAGGCAAAGGACGCTGTTTTTGTTCCCAAAAGCTCTACCTGCCCGCGTTGCCACCGTCCCTATGCGCCCGGCAGTCAGGTCTGCCACCACTGCGACAGCAAAAAGCGTTTTTCCGGCCGGCTCCTTGCCATGGTGCGCCCGCAGCTTTTGGGAATTCTGCTCTCTATGATATTGTTCGGCGCGACCACGCTTTTCAATCTGGTGATCCCCATGATCCAGCGCAATTTGGTGGACGGTTTTTTGCAGAACAGCGATATTGAGTATGCCGTTTCTCATATCAGCAGCATGGTACTGGTGGTACTTTCCATGGCGCTGGTGCGGGTTCTCATCGTTATTTTCTCCGTTTGCCGCAACAATCTTTTGTCCCGCGTTTCCAACAAAACGGTCGTAAAGATGCGGGGCGATATTTACCGCCATATTCAAACGCTTTCCGTTGCCGGCATTTCGCGCCACACCGCGGGCGACCTGATTTCGCGTGTCTCGCGCGACACCGAGGAAATTTCCAACTTTCTGACCCATCAGCTCCCGAATATCTTGGAGCAAGTCTTAACGCTTTTGTTTGTCGGTACCATGTTGTTTTCCACCGACTGGCGCCTGGCGATCTTCATTCTGCTTCCGATGCCGTTTGTAGCCATTCTGTTCCGCGTCATCTGGCGCCGTACTCAGAAGCTGTACCGCCGCCAGTGGTTTGAGAGCGCCAATGCCGACACCACTTTGCACGATATTTTCCAGGGGGTGCGCGTGGTCAAGGTCTACGGCACCGAAAAAAGCGAGATTGCCAAGTACGATAAGGTGATCGCCAATCTGCGCGACGTTTCCGTCCGCAGCGAATACGTCTGGTCGTCGCTCATGCCCTATGCCAATTTTCTCATGCAGGTGGGGAATTTTATTCTGCTGTATTACGCCGGCACGCACATCCTCGAGGGACAAATGACCATCGGGGAATTGACGATGTTCACTTCCTATGTTTCGCTTATCTATTCGCCGCTGCGTTGGATGGCGCGTGTTCCGCGTATGCTGCAGCGCACGATGACCTCGGTTTCCAAAGTATTTGAAGTGCTTGACGAAGAACCGGATGTTTCGGATGCGGAAAACGCCAGGGAAATGACGATCCGCGGCGAAATTGAAATCGATTCCATCTATTTCGGGTACGATGAAAACGAAAACGTGCTGGAAAACGTCTCCGTTTCCATTCATCCCGGGGAAATGCTCGGTATTGTGGGCCGGTCCGGGGTAGGGAAATCCACCCTGATCAACCTGGTGATGCGTCTGTATGACGTCAACAAAGGCGCGATCCGCATCGACGGCGTCGACGTGCGCGATATCGCACAGCACTCGCTCCGCAGCCAGATCGGCGTGGTCTTGCAGGAAACCTTCCTCTTTTCCGGCACGGTTTATGAAAACCTCGTTTACGCCAAGCCCGACGCCACCTATGAGGAGGTGATCCGCGCCGCCAAGCTCGCCAACGCCCATTCGTTTATTATGAAGCTGCCGGACGGCTACCACACCGTGGTGGGCGAAAAGGGCTACACGCTTTCCGGCGGGGAAAGGCAGCGCGTGGCCATTGCCCGCGCCGTCCTGCATGACCCGAAAATTCTGATTCTCGACGAAGCTACCTCCGCCCTCGACACCGAAACCGAAAAGCTGGTGCAGGATGCGCTGGCAAAGCTCTGTCAAAACCGCACCACCATTGCCATTGCGCACCGGCTTTCCACCCTGCGCAACGCCACGAAGCTTTTGGTTCTGGATAAAAAGAGCGTTGCCGAGATCGGCACGCACGAGGAGCTTTTAAAACAGGGCGGCATTTATCACGACCTTGTCATGGCGCAGCGGCAAATGTCCGCCATCAAGAAAACCAAAAAGAATCCGGATTCTCTTTGACAAATTGCATCTTTTGCGTTATAATACCTCTTTGAAATGATTACAACTCTCTCCGGGCGCAGCCGGCGTTCGGAAAAGAAAGGACGTTCTATGAAAAATACTGAAAAAACCATGGACAAGATCGTAGCGCTTTGCAAAGGGCGCGGCTTTATTTTCCCCGGTTCCGAAATTTACGGCGGCCTCGCCAACACCTGGGACTACGGCCCTTTGGGCGTGGAGCTGAAAAACAACGTCAAAAAAGCCTGGTGGAAAAAGTTCGTTCAGCAAAATCCCTATAATGTCGGTTTGGACGCCGCCATTCTCATGAATCCGCAGACCTGGGTTGCCAGCGGACACCTCGCCGGCTTTTCCGATCCCTTGATGGACTGTCGCGAGTGCCATGAACGCTTCCGTGCCGATAAACTCATTGAAGATTGGTGCGCCGAAAATTCCTTCACGCTTCCCAAGCCCATCGACGCCTTTTCTCAGACGGAAATGAAAGAATTCGTGGAGGAACACGCCATCCCCTGTCCCACCTGCGGCAAACATAATTTTACCGATATCCGTCAGTTCAACCTGATGTTCAAGACCTTCCAGGGCGTGACCGAGGACGCGAAAAACACCGTGTATCTCCGCCCGGAAACCGCGCAGGGGATTTTCACAAACTTCGTCAATGTTCAGCGCACCACCCGCAAAAAGGTTCCCTTTGGTATCGGGCAGATCGGCAAATCCTTCCGCAATGAGATCACGCCCGGCAACTTTATTTTCCGTGTTCGTGAATTCGAGCAGATGGAGTTGGAATTTTTCTGCAAACCCGGCACCGATCTGGAATGGTTTTCCTATTGGCGTGAATTCTGCCGCAAGTGGCTGCTTTCAATCGGCTTGAAGGAGGAAAATCTTCGCCTGCGCGACCACTCGCCCGAAGAGCTTTGCTTCTATTCCAAAGCCACCACCGACTTTGAATTTCTGTTTCCGTTCGGCTGGGGCGAATTGTGGGGCGTGGCAGACCGTACGGATTACGACCTGACCCAGCACCAGAACACCTCCGGCAAGGATCTGACCTACTACGATCAGGAAGCCAACGAGCACTACGTTCCCTACGTTATCGAGCCCAGTCTCGGTGTGGAAAGAAGCGTACTGGCGCTGCTTTGCGACGCCTATGACGAAGAAGTTGTCGACCCCGAAAAGAACGATACCCGTGTAGTTATGCGCTTCCACCCGGCGCTGGCGCCTGTGAAGGCCGCCGTGTTGCCGCTCTCCAAAAAGCTTTCCGAAAAGGCAACCGAGCTCTATACCGAGCTTTCCGATGAATTCACCGTGGAATTCGATGAAGCCGGATCGATCGGCAAGCGCTATCGCCGCCAGGACGAGATCGGCACGCCGTTCTGCATCACCTACGATTTTGATACCGAAACCGACGGCTGCGTCACCGTGCGCGACCGCGATAGTATGCAGCAGGAACGCATCCCGCTTTCCGAAGTCAAGGCCTACGTCGCCGAAAAAATCAAATTCTGAAAAAAGGAAAATGCCGCCCCTGCAGATTATCTGCCGGGGCGGTTCCTTTATTCAATTCCCGTTAGATCAAAATTCTCAAGCCAGGCGCTTGCCTTTTCGCAAACGCCGCGCAGGCATTTTTCTTCAAAGGGACTGTCCAGACCCGCGTTTTGCAAAAGCGCGGTAAACGGCTCCTTACCACCCTGCGCGGTGTACGCCATATAATACTTCCAGGCGTCGTGTCGGTCTTCCATAATCTTTGCCCAGAATTGCAACGATACCGTTTGCGCCAGGCAGTAATCAATGTAGTAAAACGGTCGCGAATAAATATGGTGCTGCCGCTGCCAGCCCTCGCCGTCGCTGTAAAAGGGAATGTCGCCGTCGAGCTTTACCCAGGGCATATAGATTCCTAAAAGCTCTTTCCAGACGTCGTGCCGCTGGCGCGGCGTCAAATCGGGCTTTTCATACACGATGTGCTGGAAATGATCTACCATGGTGCCATAGGGAATAAAGGTAATTGCCCCGGCGAGGTGACTATAGAGGAATTTTCTTGTGTCTTGACCGAAAAAGGTTTCCGCCCAGGGCCAGGCAAAAAATTCCATTGACATGGAGTGCACCTCGCACCCTTCCAGCGTAGGCAGCATCGTTTCTAACGGAATTCGCTTGCGGTTGTACCAGTCGGCAAAGGCGTGCCCGGCTTCATGCGTTACGGTTTCCACGTCGTCGCGCGTGCCGTTAAAATTGGCAAAGATAAACGGTACTTCGTATTCATACAGGCTTGTGCAGTAGCCACCGGCCTCTTTGCCCTCGGTAGAGAGCACGTCCATCAATTGGTTGTCCAGCATCATGCGGAAAAATTCGCTCGTTTCGGGCGAAAGCTCGTCGTAAAACTTTTTCCCCGCCGCCAGGATCGCATCCGCGTCGCCGCAGGGGCGGGCGTTGCCGGAGCGGAACGTCAGCGCGTTGTCGGCAAAATTCATGGGGTATTCCTTACCGAGCCGCTTGGCCTGCCGACGGTAAATCCCGTCCGCCACGGGAACTAAGAATTTCACCACGGCCGCGCGGAACTTTTCCACGTCTTCTTTCGTGTAGCAGTTGCGCCCCATGCGGTAGTAGCCAAGCTGCGTATAGCCGTCGTAGCCGAGCTTTTTGCCCATACTGTCGCGCAAATGCACCAATTTATCGTAAATGCCGTCAAGCCGCTCCTGCTGCTTCTTGTACCAGGCGCCTTCTGCTTTCCAGGCGGCCAGGCGGCGCGCATCGTCCGCGTCCGTCTTGAGAGGGAAGAGTTGCGAAAGCGTGTAAACCTTTCCCTCAAAGGGAATCTGTGCGCTGGCCAACAGCTTTTCATATTCCTGATTGAGGTCGTTTTCCTCCTGCAATTCGGCAATGATTGCCGGCGAAAAGGTTTTCAGCCGGATCTCGGCATTCAGAAAAATGATCTCGCCGTATTCCGCGGCAAAATCCCGGCGATAGGGACTTTCCAAAAGCGCCGCGGTCCATTTTTGGTTGTATTCTTCGATTTCGGGATCCGCTTCGTTCCAGAATTTTACCTCCTTGTCATAAAACGAATCGCGCGTGTCGATCGAATGACGGATGAAAGCCAGCGTGGAAAGCGTGGAAATATGCTTTCCGTATTCTTCCTGCTCCAGGAAAATGGCTCTTGCCGCTTCATAAGTTTCAGCCGCGCGCAGCCTTTTCGTAAAATCGGCCAGTGTTTCTTTGACCTTCTCAAGCTCCGGCCGTTCATACGGCATTTCCGAAAATTTCATCTTGCACACCTCAAAGCTCTCTTTTTCTATAGCATATCATGCTCCTTTTGAAAATTCAATATGTTTCTGTGTTTTCTTGATGGAGATTTGACAAACTTACAACGCCGAAAAACAGAAAATGAAATCCTCAATTTGACACACGGACTTTTTGGTATTATAATAAGAAATATTTCTCACATTGTAAGCAGAAATTGGAAATAAAAATTTATCACCTATTCTCCGTATGAATTGTTGTATATACGGAGATCGTTGTTGCATAAAGGAGTATTTATGCTGTCTCTGTGCCTTGCTTATCTGGATAACGAAGAAGATGAAAAGCTGTTTGAAGATATCTATTATTCCTATAGAAAGCAAATGATTGCCCTGGCGATTTCTTTCCTGAAAAATGAAACCGATGCAGAGGATGCAGTGAGTGCTGTTTTTCTGACAGTTGCTTCCAAAACTTGGGACGTTGTAAAGTGCATTCAATCGGAAATTGATTTGCGAAATTATCTATTAAAAGCAACAAAAAATAAATCGCTGAATATGATGTCTTCCAAGGATAGAAATCACATATCTTTAAACAGTACTCCGAAATTGGATTTAAATGATATCCCGAATCTCCGTGATGACACCTTTGCTGAAATTCTGTGTGAAAAGATTGAATACGAAGAAATTGTGAAAGCAATTAAGCTTTTAGAAGACAAATACCGCGATGTCCTGTATTATCACTTTGTTATGGAATTTTCAGTACCGGAAACTGCAAAATTGTTGGGCCGGACTGTCACCACAACAAAACAGCAATTAGTTCGAGGGAAAAAGATGTTGTTGAAGCTGCTCGATATAAAAGGAGACGAGAACCATGTCAATGAGCACAGCAAAATTGAAAAATGCTTTTAGAGAAGCGGCGTCTTCGGAATTTTCAGTAATACCTCTGGATGAAAACAGTATCCACTATGCCTTTTCCGAACGTTTTCAGAAGAAAATGGAAAAACTCATCCAATCGCGTAAAAAATCGTATTGGAGATTTGTAAATACCAAACCGAAGAAGGCCGCCATTATAGGTGCGATATTGATGACTCTGCTCAGCACAGCGTGCGGGGTCAAAGCGATCCGTGAGCCGATTGTTGAGTTTTTCGTTCAAATTTACGAAACCTTCACCCACTACACTTTTAAGGGAGATACGACCGGCACGATCACAAAAGAGTATTCGTTTTCACCGGAGCCAGAGGGCTTTGAGCTGGCGGGTCATGTTCAAAAAGATAATTTCATTAGCAACATGTATGAAAATGACGTAGGCGATGTGATTGAGCTTTCTCAAATGACAACGGAAAATTCTGTGGCCGATTTTGATGCTGAAAAAAATGAAGTCTACACCGAATGGATAGACGGTATGAAAGTCCATTTTTACGTGTCGGCGGAAGTAAAAAAGGCCATATGGACAAAAGACGGGTACTATTTTGAACTTTCCTGTTATGGAAATTTCAGGATTGATACCGTAAAGCAATTGATTCTGACGATAAAATAGAAAAAAACAAGGAGCTCTGCCTGTTATCGTTAACGGAGTTCCCGCTGAAGAAGCAAAGAAAACTTTCGGCTTCTATTTCGACCGCATCGAGGCTTACGTAAACGGCAAGCTGATCACGGATGCGGTTTACAAGTGAAATTTCGATTATAATCCCGCAAGAAATACAGATTTTTACCTAAAGGCGCTAAGAGAAAAATCCGATGGACACGAATTGATTTCGGTTCATCGGATTTCCTTTTCTATTCGGTTGTTTTGCCATTCTCCGTCAAGAATATCACGCATCCGACTCTCTTAATAGGAGTCGGTAATTTGGTGCGTGATTTCGTCAGGAGAACCGCCGGTTCCGTAGATAACATAGGTAATCGTGACACGATAGGTACCGGATGAAGACAACTGATATTCGCGCGCTCCCGCGTACCTGTAGTCGGTGATCGTATCCACCCACTGCTTATCGGTCTGACCGTTATCCACACGGCTCCAGAAGAACAAGAGCGTCTTTTTCTCAATGTACGTAGTAATTACAGCTTTGGTCGTTGTGGAAGGATAACCGGTGAATATGTACGAGATGGTCATCTTACCATTGCTGTTGATGCTCATGTTACTGGTAGCAGATACCGTGTTATTATAAAGCGGCATGACTTCCTCCGGAGCTGCGGCCACAGCCGAAATTGAGAAAAGCGGAACAACGAAAAGGCACACAGCCAAAAACGCTGTCAAGGTTCGCTTACCCAGATTTTTCATAGTTTCATCTCCTTTCTTTTTTTATTAGGGAAAATTCCGTCCCTAACATATACAACAAATCAGAAAGCAAACAGGTGACAAAATAATAAAAAAATTTTCAAAATTTTTTTGAAAATTTTTTTATATTAAATTTTTCGATAAATTTTGTAATCTGTTTCCCCTTTCATTTGTTGTGTAAATAGTAGGAAACCTTTGCCAGAAAAGGAGAAAGTTTATGAACATACGCATGAAATTCACAGCAGTTTTACTTGCCATCGCCATGTACGCCCAACTAATCCCGGCAAATGCGAAAAATCTGTTTTCATCAAAAAAAGAAGCTTCTTTGCCCGTAACCGCAACAGCTGAACAAGAACTTTCGAAAACCACAGAGGACGCATACATCCTGGGGAAAATCATCTCCGAACGCGACGCATATACCAAGCGCTTCCAAATGAGCGACGGCACCTTCCGCCTTTTCACAGGCGCCTCCTGCTATACCAAGTGCATCGATGGGCAGCCCGGCGACAGCACCGATACCAATGACCAGTCGTCCATCAAACAGGCGGTCTTTGTGGAGGGGGATTTCGGCCAAAAGTGGTATTTCTTTACCCCGGTCAAAAGCAGCGATAAAGTGCTCAAAAGCCCTGCCGCCTATACGGAAGACGGGAATTTTCTCGTGAGCGTGACCGATAACAGTGGCAATACCTCCTACACGCAGTATGATCCCGCCAGTGGGCAATTGCTCAGCAGCACCGACGCCAATGGTAATTGAACGTACCTACGAAACAACCGGAACGACCTTCGGCCAGTCACAGGTCATCAGCCAGGCGTGCTATACTTACGACGATAAAACCGGCTACCTGATCAATATCAGCTGCTATATGCAGGAGGAAAGAGCCGCCGATATTCAATACCGCTACGGCGACCTTTCCAAAGACGAAATGCCGGATCAGATTTACGGTACCGGGGCAATCCACTATGAGTACGATGGTCTTGGCAGGATCACTTCGTTTAGCGGCCAAATGCGCCCACACCTATGCCTATCAAGATATCGCCGGCATCAACCAAACAACGACTTGCGTCAAAACCTTCATCAGATCAACACCACCGAATGTACCTACGATGTCAATGGCAATATCATCCGGGAAATCGCTTATGTAGGGACGATTGATAATGTCCATTTTTTGATTAACATTTTATTGCTTATACTTAGTTCTAAAGTCTGAGGGAGAAATACCATTAAGTTTTCTAAAGGTACGGCTGAAATTACTGCTGTCGGAAAAACCGCAAATCTGCACAATTTCACAGACCATTGTATCTGTTTTTGCAAGCAGGTTTTTCGCTTTGGCAATGCGCAATGCTTTTAAATAACCCATAACCGAATATCCCGTGATGGTTTTAAAAATGTGCGAAAGATAGTATTTGCTTATATGATATTCTGCAGCAAGTCCTGTCAGGGTATATGCCTTTCCAATGTCGTTTTCAAACTGCCGTTGAATTTGATTGACTGTTTCAAAATATGGTATGGATTTAACTGAAAACATTTCCGGATAGCTTCGGTAAACAGTGATAAAAAGCAGATCAAGCAACATGGAAAGCACCTCTTCTCTGTAAGGGGCGCTGTCATTGAATTCCCGGTTTATCTTTTCGAAAATGTCGATCATTGCAGGACTTTTCAGTTTTATCACTCTGCTGAATCCCACCGGACGGTTTATAAGCACTGAGTAAAGACACTGGTCCTTTAGAGAGGAGTTTATTATTTCTGGGGAAATTCTGATTTCATATCTTTCGTATTTTTCTCCAACATAATTTACAGAATGAGATTCGGTTCTGCTTATAAAAATCAGAGAACCGCTTTCTAAATCATAATTTTCATTGCCAACGGTAATTCGGGCGTTTCCGCTTAAGACATATAAGATCTGGTGTGTATCGTGGCGGTGTGTAGCTGTTTTTTCAGCAATATCAGAGTATTTTATGCTTTGGATAGACGATTCCATGAAACCACCTCCTACAATAAAGATACCGGTGAAAGGCACGGCAGCCAGCCGTGTCTTCTGTCGTCTCCTCCATCATATTAAATTATATAGCCGAACATTAAAAAAAGCAAGATTAACATATTTTAAAGCAACATAAATATTGCTAATAAATTGTTGCGTTACTATAATTGATAAAAATAGATTTAGCGAGGTGTACCTATGTTACGAAAGGTATATACGTCTAAAGAGGAGTTTGAAACACAAAATTCGCTCCTAAAAACATATCTACCTTATTCGGAAAACACGGATATTTTGGGGAAAGAATTCGTAATTGGGAAGAAAAAAGTATACAATCGCCTTGTCTGTCAGGCTATGGAGGGCTGTGACGGTACTGCTGACGGAAGACCCGATGTACTTACGCAAAGACGCTATGAACGCTTTTCAAAAGGCGGAGCGGGAATGATCTGGTTTGAGGCTACTGCAGTTTTAGAAGAGGGCAGAGCCAATCCTCGCCAGCTATATATTACTGAAAACAATCTTGATGATTTCAAAAAGTTGGTTGAGGATATTAAAGAAACCGCTATAAAAGCTAACGGCTATGCGCCTGTTGTTATGATGCAGGCTACTCATTCGGGAAGGTATTCTAAACCAAATGGTACTCCTGAACCTTTAATTGCTTACAATAATCCCATTTTTGAAAAGGACACACCTATTCCTGAAGACAGAATAGCAACCGATGAATATCTTGACCGCGTAGGTGAGGCGCTTGTGAACGGAGCAAAGCTTGCAGAAAAAGCGGGCTTTGACGGTGTGGACATTAAATGCTGTCACAGATATTTAAATTCCGAACTGCTTTCAGCATATAATCGTGATGGAAAATACGGCGGTTCTTTAGAAAACAGGACCAGACTCCTCAGAGAAAGTGTAAAAGGTGCAATAGAAAGCTGTTCAAGTGATTTCTGGGTTTCTTCGCGCCTTAATGTATATGACGGCTTTGAGTATCCTCATGGCTTCGGGGTATCCAAAAACGGCGGCCTTGCATTTGACAGCACCGAGCCTGATTGGCTGATCAAAGAGCTTTATAAGCTGGGTGTAAGAATATTAAATATTACGATGGGAAATCCCTATTTTAATCCACATGTGAACCGCCCGTTCGCATTGGGTAGTTATATAGCGGAAGAGCATCCGTTAGAGGGCGTTGCGAGAGTGTTGAACGGTACAGCAAAATTGAAGGAAATGAATCCTGATATGGCGATGATCTGCTCGGCCGTTTCATATTTAGGTGTGGCAGCGCCCAATGTAGTATCAGCATTGATCAAAGACAATAAATTTGATTTTGCAGGCTTTGGAAGAACGGCTTTTGCTTATCCTGATTTTGCTAATGACATCATCAAAAATGGAGGTTTTGATAAGAATAAGATCTGCATATGCTGTTCAAAATGCACCGAAATAATGAGAACCCAAGGCGGTACACCCGGCTGTGTAGTAAGGGATAAAGATATATATATGCCTATATATAAAAAACAGGTTGGGAAAAACAATGAGAATATTCGATCGTGACGGAAAGTGAACTTAAAAACATTAAAAGAGGGCTGAAATTATGAAAACATCTTTGGTAACAGGAGTGGCTGGTGGCATTGGCTTCGCTACGGCTAAAAAACTTTTGGAAAACGGCGTGGCGGTTGTAGGAATGGACATACTTCCCGCAATGCCCATGAGGTTAGAGGGTGACTTTACCTATGTCCAAGGCGATTTAAGCCAAAAAGCAGACAGAGAGAACTATGTAAATGCCGCTCTTCAAAAATACGGCAGAATTGATATTCTCGTAAACGTTGCGGGAGTAGCTCCAAGGGTCAGAAACGATATTCTTGAAATGACCGAAGAATCTTACGATTTTGTTATGAATATCAACACCAAAGGCACTGCGTTTTTGACTCAGCTGGTTGCTAATCAAATGATAAAGAACGAAGGGAAAAATAAGGGGAGCATAGTAAACATTTCTTCCATGTCGGGATACACAAGCAGCACCTCACGTGGTGAATACTGCATTTCAAAAGCCGGTGTTACTATGATCACTACTCTTTTTGCCGACCGTCTTGCCGAGTACGGCATTATGGTAAATGAAATAAGGCCCGGTATCATCGCAACCGGTATGACCGACAGGGTGAAGGAAAAATATGATACTCTTATTGACGGTGGGCTTTTGCCGATTAAGCGATGGGGGCAGCCGGAGGATATTGCAAACGCAGTATGGACTCTTGCAAACGGCTCATTGTCTTATGTAACGGGACAATCGATTGATGTTGACGGCGGCTTCCATATCAGGAGGCTCTAGACATGAAAACATTTGAATTTGAAGCTATCGTAATAGGTACCGGCGCGGCGGGATATAACGCCGCATGTCGCTTAAAGCAGTTTGGAAAAAATGTTGCGATCGTAACAGAGGGTGTCGGCTGCGGCACTTCGAGAAATACGGGCAGCGATAAGCAGACCTATTATAAATTAGGGCTTGGCGGAGACAGTCCTGACAGTGTTTATAAAATGGCGGAAAACCTTTTTGCAGGGGGCAGTGTTGACGGAGACAATGCTCTGGTAGAAGCGGCGCTGTCTGTTCGCTCATTTATGAACCTATGCGAATTGGGCGTGGAATTCCCCGTAAACCGTTACGGCGAATATGTGGGGTATAAGACCGACCACGATCCATATGCCAGGGCGACAAGCGCAGGGCCTCTTACATCTAAATTTATGACTGAGGCTTTGCAGAAAAACGCTGAGAATTTAGGTGTCCAAGTATATAGCGGCTATCTCGCTATTGAAATTTTGAAGTATAACAACGCTGTTTGTGGCCTTTTGTGTATCGAGAAGGAAAGCGGAGAATTTGCAGCATTTAAGTGTGCGGATATTGTTATGTGTACAGGCGGTCCAGCAGGAATTTATGCTGACAGTGTTTATCCCGAAGGTCACACAGGAACTACAAGTCTTGCCCTTCTTGCAGGAGCCGAGGCGCAGAACCTTACCGAATGGCAGTATGGATTAGCATCCATTAATCCCCGTTGGAATGTTTCAGGTACATATATGCAGGTTTTACCTCGTTTTGTATCAGTAGATGAAAACGGAAATGAATACGAATTTTTAATCGATTTCTTTACGGATAAATATGAAGCACTATCGGCGGTGTTTTTAAAGGGATACCAATGGCCGTTTGACTCCAAAAAGGTGCTTGAGGGCTCGTCGATTATTGATCTGCTCGTATATAGGGAATGTGTGCTTAAAAGCCGCAGAGTATATCTTGATTTCACCAAAAATCCTTTTGATACAGAGAATATCGAATACAAAAAATTATCTACTGAAGCTTTCGAATATTTAAGTAAAGCAGAGGCTTGTTTTGGCACACCGATAGAGCGGCTAAATAAAATGAACTCTCCAGCAGTTGAGCTTTATAAAAACAAGGGAGTGGATATTTCAAAGGAATACTTAGAAATCGCTCTTTGTGCTCAGCATAATAACGGCGGTATAGCTGTTGATATGTGGTGGCAGACCTCTATTAAGGGGTTGTTTGCGGCGGGAGAATGTGCGGGCACTCACGGTATCACTCGTCCCGGTGGTTCTGCACTTAACGCCGGACAGGTGGGTTCGCTCAGAGCCGCACAGTATATTTCAAAAAACGGCCATTCGTTTATATGTAGCGAAATCTTTGAAAGCATTCTTTCCAAGGCTGAAGACGCACATAAAAAACAACTTGATAAAGTAATCAAAATCTACGATAATTTAGATGAGCTGATCGAAAAGGGACAGCGCAGAATGAGCGATAACGCATCGGCTATCCGCAATAAGGCGAATTTGGAAAAAGCGTTAAGGGAAACTGAAAAAGATTTAAACGCTCTTTGTGATAATGCTGGTATCATTGAAAAATCCAAGCTATACAGATACTATAAGCTAAAAGATATTTTAGTGACCGGGCAGGCAGTCCTTACCGCTATGCTTGATTATGCCGATACTGTCGGAGAAACCAGAGGTTCCTCTCTTTGCTACGATGAAAAGGGCCAGCTTCGCAGCGGTCTTGAAGAGATATTCCGTTTTACCGAAGAAAGGCGCAATACCCATGCAATGGTTCAGGAAACAATGCTTTCGGGCGATAAATTCATCTGCCGCTGGCGCAATGTCCGTCCGATCCCTCAAAATAGCGATTTCTTTGAAAATGTTTGGCGCAGGTACAGGGAAAACATGAATGTATATTGAAAATCGCTTGAAGAGATCAGGACTGTCGCTCGATAAGGGGTCCCGTGCTTTATCATGATAAAAACGGAAAGGCAGGCTGAAAGGTGCTATGTATTGGGCAGGGTACCGAAAAATATTCACTAAAAGGAAACTCTATGAAAAGCATTTATCTTGATATTATGGAAAAATCCCTTTCTGCTTATTCGCATGAGCGTATAAGTGATTATTTAGACAGGGTAAAACGCCATGGCCTTACAGAGCATGGCTTTCCGCGACTCGGCGCCAATATGGGTATTCTGATTGCCTACGGCAGATGTCAAGAACTTAAAGATGTTTTTATTGAAATTATGGATATCTGTTTGGACGAAATGCCCCGCAAGATTGCCGCCAACGATTTTTCCGTAAGAGAGGTTTGCTGCTTACTGATACTCCTTGAGGGGAAAAATGTTGTGAGCGTCGAAAAGCTCGAAGTCTGGAAGAAAAAAATCGCCTCCTTTGACCCTTGGAGATTATATTCAATGGTTGTTAATGATAAACGGGACTTCTTCGGCAATTGGGCCCTGTTCGCTGCGGTAAGCGAATATATGCGCGGTGTTTGCTGCGGCATCGACACAAGTGAATTCGTGGATTGGCAACTCCCTTCACAGATTGCCAATCTTGACAGCAATCATATGTATCAGGACGATCCGCCATTTGCCAATCATATGGTATATGATATTATGCCGCGGCTGCTTATGACTTTTTTGTTGTCCGCCGGATATAGCGGCAGATATGCCAAAAGGATAGAGCAGGCTCTTGATCATACGGTAGATCTCACCCTTAAAATGCAGTCGGTGACGGGCGAATTGGCTTTCGGCGGCAGAAGCAATCAGTTCCTGCATAATACCGCTATGCTCATTTCTTATTTTGAGCTTGAGGCTGCGAGACTTGCCAAAAAGGGCGACACCGAAAAGGCGGGTGAACTGAAAGCGGCGGCGGCACTCGCAACAAAAAACCTGCTTTTTGATCTGCAACTCACGCCTATCAGCCATATAAAGAACAGATACGATGTTTCCACTGAAATAGGTTGTGAAAAGTACGGCTATTTTGATAAGTACATGATAACCATTGCTTCGAATATTTATATGGGTGCCATGTTTGCCGATGAGGGGATCACCGCAAGCGAGCTGTCAAACAAAGAATCGGGATATATCATTTCCACAAGTGAGCATTTTCATAAGACCTTTTTAAGCGCAGGCGGATATATGATAGAGCTTGATACAAGAGCCGATTTCCATTACGACGCGAACGGCCTTGGCAGGGTACACAAAAAGGACTGTCCCTCATCCATCTGCCTGTCAACACCCTTCTCACCTCATCCAAATTATGTGATTGAAGGGGAAAATCCGTCTGCTATGTCAATCTGCTGTTTTTGCGAAAAAGACGGTAAAACCCTTGTCGGTGCAGAGCATTATGCGGAGTATACCCTTTTGAGCGGTGAAAGCGACAATCAGTCGGCAAGGGCGGTATTTGACGTACAGCTTTCTGACGATATTTTAATCAAAGAGGAATATAGCGTAACTGAAAACGGCGTTCATATGACTCTGTCCGGCGCAGAGAATATCGGCCTTATGCTGCCGGTCTTTGAGTTTGACGGAAGCGTGTATACAAAAATAGCCCTGACCAAAAACACCGTTACGGTATACTATCGCGGCAGCCGATGCATCTACTGCTTTGACGGGGAGTTGAGCTCTGACTTTACCTATTATTATAACCGTAATGGCAGATACCGGGTATATAAATCTACGAGCAAACGGATGAGTATTACGCTGGAGAAAGAGTAACTATGAGGCAGTATAAGCTTGGACTTGTATCCGTTTCTTTTCGCAAAACCCCGCCGGAGGAAATTCTGAAAGCAATGAAGGAGGCGGGACTTTCCTGCATCGAGTGGGGCAGCGACGTACATGCTCCCTGTGATGATAGGAAAAGGCTTGAGGAGTTGGTGCGCCTTCAGAAAGAATACGATATCAATTGCTGCTCGTACGGCACCTACTTTCGCATCGGAACGTCGCCGCTTAAGGAGCTTGACAAGTATATCACCGCAGCCAAACTGCTCGAAACGGATATCGTGAGACTTTGGTGCGGCAACAAGAATTCCGAGGATTATGCGGATGGTGAAAAAGAGGCCCTTTTTGCTGCATGTCAAGCGGCGGAAAAAATAGCAAAGCCCCGTGGCGTTAAAATATGCATAGAGTGCCACAATGGCACCTTTACCAATACCAAAGAGTCGTCGCTGGAACTGATGAAAACCGTGAATTCAGATCATTTTTGCATGTACTGGCAACCCAATCAGTTCAGAACCGCCAAGGAAAATATTGAGTACGCCACACTTCTTTCAAAGTATACCGAGCATATCCACGTTTTTAACTGGGAGGGAAAAACGCATTATCCGCTGATAGACGCCGTATCTGTTTGGAAGGAATATCTGAAGTGCTTTTCTGGCGGCAGGACGCTGCTTCTCGAATTTATGCCCGATAACAGGATAGAATCTCTGCCGACAGAGGCAAAGGCACTTTATCAAATTGCGGAGGTTAATATATGAGAGCCGTATTTCTGTGCGAAAAAGAATCGACAATCCAAAGAGTTTATTCGGACGATGTCATACGCAAACTGGAGGCCTTAACAGGACTTGACAAAACTGTCTATAATCAGCATGATCTGCTTGAAAATCCGCTGCAATTTGCGGACACCGAGTACGTCTTTTCGTCTTGGGGAATGCCGCCGCTTTCTGAGGAGGTGATAACAAGTTGTTTTCCGAATCTTAAATGCGTGTTTTACGCTGCAGGTACGGTACAAAAATTTGCCAGACCGTTTCTTAACTGTGGTGTCAAGGTGTTCAGCGCCTGGGCGGCGAATGCCGTGCCGGTTGCAGAATACACGACCGCGCAGATCGTGCTTGCCAATAAAGGTTTTTTCAAGCTGTCACGCCTTGCCAGCAGCGGAAAGCGCGATGAGGCTCAGAAGGAAATGTCGGCCTATATTGGCAACTACAACGCAAAAATCGGTATTATCGGCGCTGGTATGATTGGAAAGCTCGTCATCAAAATGCTGAAAGCGTACAAGTTGGAGATTTTGGTTTTTGATCCGTTTTTGTCGGACAATACCGCCGGGGAGCTCGGCGTGCAAAAGGCATCCCTTGAAAGGTTGTTTCGTGAGTGTAATGTCGTTTCCAATCATCTTGCCAATAATGAGCAGACAAAAGGCATGCTGGATTATAAGCTGTTTTCTTCCATGCAACGCTACGCCACATTTATAAACACGGGACGCGGCGCGCAAGTGAGGGAGGTGGATTTGATCCGTGTGCTGCGTGAACGGGCCGATATCACAGCGATTCTCGACGTGACATATCCTGAACCGCCTTCTCCGGAAAGTGAGCTTTATAAGCTTGATAACTGCTTTCTGACTCCGCATATCGCAGGCAGCATTGGCAGGGAGGTACACAGGATGTCCGAATATATGTTGGCGGAATTCTACGCGTATTTGCAAAATGAGCCCTGTAATTATGAGGTGAACATAGAAATGTTAAATACTATGGCGTAAATGCAACAGTATTCTCAATCACACAGGAGTGTACTATATAGCAAAAGGCAAGCTGATACTGCATTTGCGCTATGATTTTGAAAACAGCAAACATTGCGATACTCCGGGAAAGATTCTACGATATTACCGGCAGCATAAAGGATATTCCACCCGTAAACTGGCTGAAATGGCAGGCGTCACTCCGGCAACGATTATGCTTTATGAAAATGATAAAAATCCGATACAACATAAATTTGCTGTGCCGTTGGCAGACGCGCTCGGAATAGATCGAAAGCTGCTGCTTGACGATTATGCCGCTTTTTTAGATTATCCATACAATGTACTATTGCAAGAAGTGCGGGCACGGTTATCTCTCAGTCGGTTGCAAATGGCGCAGGAAATCGGAGCTGCACAAACAGCATATTCTTCTTGGGAGAGAGCCGCCAAAACGCCCCGCAGAAAAGAATTTGAAAAAATGATTCCGCTTATCAAACAGGCAAATATCTAAAACGAGAAGAATCCGAGAATGACCGCAATTGGTTTCTCGGATTCTTTTTTTGCATCGGCACATTCGATTATTCGGAACCGTTCATTTACAATGTAAGCAGAAATCACGAAGGAGGAACATAACAATGCAACAAAGTTTATTTGAGCAAATGGGCGGAAAATACGAACGACAGGGCGATTATCGGCTCCCTTGCCTGACTCTACCCGCCGAGGAAGAACAGCCTGTTGGGATATGGGGACAGCGGCACAGGCGGTATTTGAAAGAGCATCACCGCATCTTGTACTACAATTTGCTTACTGCCTGCAAGCTGAACAGCTATCTTGCCGACGTCGACCGGCAGGCGGAGGAATTGTTTTTCCGGCTGGTAAAGCAAATAGCGGAGCGTGAGGGTGTTACCGAAACACTCAAAGTGCAAAATCAGATGGCGTGGGTAGGACTGATGAACAATATCCGCAACCGTGCCGCAGAGATCGTTTACAACGATTTGATTTACAACTGATACC
Source organism: uncultured Clostridia bacterium (assembly GCA_947589595.1). Taxonomy (GTDB): domain Bacteria; phylum Bacillota; class Clostridia; order Oscillospirales; family SIG627; genus RGIG5579. The sequence goes on along the minus strand of CANQBV010000008.1, from coordinate 1,841 downwards.
CTAAACACAGGAAATTGCCGCTGTCAGCCGATGGCGGCTTTTCCTTTTCAGCAGGTGGTTCAAGAAGTCATAAAGGCGACAGTACAGTCGAAGGGGGTATTTCCACTGACGAATCGCAGCCTGCGGTAGATTTCTTCACAATTCGGGTGTATAATATTTTGTGTCGAGTGGGCGACTGTTCGACCAATCACTGTTTACTGCCTTAACAACAGTGTTAAGTTGAATCACGTTTTGCGCGTTGGTTTTTGAAGCTGCACTATGCTATCATAATGATACAAAGCTCAGGAGGTTGCTTATGGATATTGGTAGAACCATTAAGGAGTTGCGTCAGAAAAGAGGGATTACACAGGAGGAATTCTCGGAAGCGCTGCGAGTATCCGTCCAAACCGTTTCCCGATGGGAAAACGGTGTGAATGCCCCCGATCTCTCCATGCTTCCACAGCTCGCCGTGCTCTTGGGGGTCAAATTCTTTGAAATTCACATGACCGAAAGCAATCCACCGCCCGCCGTTGGGACGGTCATGAAATCGCTGTTCCGTATTAAAAATCTTAGAGAATGCCGTGTAAATTCCGTGATCAAGGCAATGGAACGCAACGTACAATTCCAGAGCGTTCTTTGCGTCAAACGAGCATCTTTTGGTACATTCACACTGACGGAGCTTCGCAAGGCAGGTTTCAATACCGTTCCAAAACAGCTCAAAATTGCGGCTCACAAACTTTTTCTGCGCAGGGATATGCTTTTCCATGTCTTCCAAGGTGGATATCATAAAATCGGTATAGTATTTATTTCCCGCCTTTTTCATGAGTTCGCCGTCGGTCAGTCTTTGCACGATCGGCTCCACGTATGCCGTCGGAATGCCGATGGACGACGCGATATCTTCAACGGGGATGGGTTCAGCGTAGGCAGCCCACAAAATATTTTGTGCGATCAGATCTTTTTGGACAAGGGTATTCGGTTCTCCGTTCAAGCCGGGTTTTCCGCTGTGAGAAATCTGAAGCGTTACGGGCGAATAGCTCTGCTTTGCAAATTTTTTCATGTTGCTGATCCCTTTCTTTACGCGATCTCTGCCAAGATGCAATCTGCTTTTTACGGTCCCCTCCGGGATCCCCAATTCTGACGCGATCTGACGGATGCTTTGACCGTTCATATAGTACCGTACGATGACCTCTCGATAATTTTTTGCAAGGTATGCAACGGCTTTACGAACGTCTTCCGCTTCGCCCTCCTCAATATCCAACCGGATCACGGCATTCTCATCAACGATATCAAAGGTATCTCCGATACTGACGATCGGCTGCCGATATCGTTTGCGGAGCATATCGTTGAATTTTCGCCCCATAACGACGAGAAGCCATGCTTTCTCGTCTTGAATCTCTTTGCCGCGCGCCGTGTACGACAACGCCGCAAGAAGCGTCTCCTGCGTTAGATCCTCGGCGTCATAGAGATTATCGCATTTTTGCAGGGCTGCGGAGAACAGGAATTCTATGTGGTTTTCTAAGCCGTTGCGCTGCATTTTCGGTACCTCTTTTGAAAGCTTTCATCTACAAGGTCGCGGCAATTGCTTCACGGTTCAATATTTTTCAAAAAATTTCTACAAAAACAGGGGCGGCCGCCGCTGAAAACCTGCGGCGGCCTGTTTGCTCACACGTTGGCAATCAGTGTGGTCAGGGACTTTCTTTGACCTTCGGTAGGCTCCTTCAGCTTGCCTTTTTTAAGCAGTTCGGTGATGCAGTGCAGTAAAAACCACCCGTCGGAGTGAAAAATAAACTGTAATTCGTACTGTTTCATTTTTCTAAGGTGCTCCGGAACCGATTTGAGCGCCGCTTCGACATAAGGCGCTT
>CANQBV010000007.1 GCA_947589595.1 uncultured Clostridia bacterium | reverse complement strand
AAAAACAGAACGCACGTTCGAAATATAAACCTCTAATAACAGCCTTTGCGTGTCATGAAACGCAGTCCGCAAAGGAGACTGTATATTTTGCAAATCCCGGTCCGGACGGCAAATTTAACCCGGATTACTATTTTCACTGGGCAGATTACAATAACGAGCCGATAAATGAGTGGGATAAGGTGGCTTCAACACTGCTTTCCATTCCTATGGCTCATCAGTTAATCGGCTTCTATACTGTTGCTGATGATTCTGATGGCGTACTCAAGGTTATGCGAAGCTATCAGTATTTTGCGGCAAGTGCTATTTCCGACAAGGTTTCCAAAACTAAGTGGGAAGCCGGAAATCAGCTTGGCGGTTATGTATGGCATACTACCGGTTCGGGCAAAACAATGACCAGTTTCAAGTCTGCTCAGTTAATCGCCAGCTCCAAAGACGCTGATAAGGTAATCTTTTTGATGGATAGGATTGAGCTGGGAACACAGTCGCTTAAAGAATATCGTGGGTTTGCCGATGAAAACGAGTCTGTTCAGGCGACGGAAAATACAGGGGTGCTAATAACAAAACTAAAAAGCACCGACCCTGCCGATACGCTTATTGTTACATCTATTCAGAAGATGAGCAATATCAAAGATGAAGCAGGTGGACTGAAAGCAAGTGACATCGAATACATAAATGGAAAGCGAATTGTATTTATCGTTGATGAAGCTCATCGCTCCACTTTTGGGGATATGTTAATCACAATAAAGACTACATTCCCAAAAGCAATTTTCTTTGGTTTTACAGGAACGCCAATTCAAGATGAAAACCAAAAGAAAAAGAACACAACAACCACAGTGTTCGGAAATGAACTTCACAGATACAGTATCGCAGACGGAATCCGTGATAAAAATGTGCTTGGCTTTGACCCATATAAGGTGTTGACTTTTAAGGATAAAGATGTGCGAAAGGTTGTCGCATTGGAAAAGGCGAAAGCACAAACTGAGGAAGAAGCGATTTCTGACCCGATAAAAAGCAAGGTGTACTATAAATATATGGATGCCGGTCAGGTTGGAATGGTAGGACATTTTGACAGCAAAGGAGACTATATCAAGGGTATTGAAGATTATATTCCTAATGTTCAATATCAAACCGAAGAACATACTACTACCGTTGTAAAGGATATATTGGAAAACTGGGTAACTTTGAGCCATAACAGTAAGTTCCACGCAATTTTCGCTACAAGCAGCATACCGGAAGCCATCAATTACTATCGTATGATAAAGGAAATGAAGCCTGAATTGAAGGTTACGGCTTTATTTGACCCGAACATCGACAATGGCGGCGGCGTTGCATTTAAGGAAGCCGGTCTCGTTGAGATAATAGAGGACTATAACGAAAGATATGGTCAGGACTTTACCATTCCGACATTCGCTAATACAAACACTCTGGTTCAGTGTGAAGCTAATAATGTATATATTATCAATATTTTCAGGTCTTAGGGTGTCACCCTAACGAGGTATTTGGGAGTGGGCTGCCAAAATACACTGCCGCTGAAAGCACGAGCGACAGCACCGTTTTGGACAACCTGTCCATAAATGGTCTGCTCGCTCAGTATGTGCAGAAGGCGGGCAGATTACCGTTTGGCTATCCAACCGGTCTGCTCGCTAAGATTGTACATACCTTTTTATCTGTTGCGGTATTGACATTCAAAAGTAAATATCAAACAAAAAATAAGCACGGACAACAGAGTGTTTCTGCAATCTGTGCTCAATTTTTATGCGTATCCGATATAGATTTCATACTGTGTATCGGATAATTTTTCTGCCCATATCCACACCGATGTACATCCCTCAACATTCTTGTATCTGTTCAATCTGCTTTCAATATCGATACTGATATTTTTGTTGTTTGTATTAGCGGATATAGGGTTATCCCAACATTTTGTAGCTGTTTCATCAAGAGTTAAACCTATACTTTGAGCGTGATTTTGTGCATAAGAAATCCAATAGGATATATCGAATCCTTCAATTTGTTCAAATGCTGTTGTGGCTTCCGAAACAGTATTTGTTGTGATTTCAGGCTCAGATTTTTCGCTGTTGGGTATTTCTTTTTGTGTATAAGTATCTTGCTTTGGCTCGTTATTTGCTGTTGTGGTTTGAGAAAAAATCGGCTCTTTTGACACCTTTTCTGTACCGGTTTCAGCGTCAGGCGGCTGTGTTATTTCTTCCGCAAATGTGCTTTTCTCAATTGTTTTGGTTTCTGTTTTCTCAGTTAATTCTTCCTCTTGCGTTGTATCAATTATAGCGTTAGTCGATGAACTTTCAACTGCTTTTTTGTCCGGCTCACTATGGGCAGTGCAACCTGCCGAAACAAAAATGAGAGTCAATATCATTGTGAATACTACGATTTTTCTCATACAAAAATCACCTCGCTATTCACAACTTCCATTGCTCTGTTGCGGATGTTATTCATCTTCCGCACCCATAGCATCGGGTTATCTGCTTTCAGTTTTTCCGTAACATTTTCTTTTTCGGCAAGCGATTTAACAAGCTGTGAAAACATTACTTGCGCTTGTTCTTCAATGTCCGCAAGGTAAGGGTACAGCCTTTCCGATGTGAGCAGATTGTAATATCTTATGCGATGATGTTGTTTAAGATACTGTCTGTGACGGGTTGCCCACACGCCGATATACAATTCATTCTGCTTTTTTGTTGCGATGCACGGCAGTTGATAATCACCTTGTATTTCATAATTACAGCCGTTTTGTTCAAATAATGTGTTCATAATGAAACCTCCTTAATTTTGTTGATTTCATTATAATGAAATCACAATCTAAACACGAATGTGCAAAAAAATCCGCCTACCGAGTTATTCGATAGACGGATATTTTTTAGAAAATCACTTCAACTGTTATATCTTCCCATTGTGATTGGCGAAGATATTGACCGTTGGCGTTACGAAAAGCTTTCGCCTGTTCGTAGTTTATTGTGAAGCAGAAGTAAAAATTACTTCTCATCCCCGCTTCTAATAGCTGCCTGCGCGGCGGCGAGGCGAGCAATCGGAACACGGTAGGGCGAGCAGGAAACGTAGTCCAGACCGACCTTGTGGCAGAATTCAATGGACGTAGGATCGCCGCCGTGTTCACCGCAGATACCGCAGTGAAGTTCAGGGCGAGTCTTTTTGCCAAGGGTGACCGCCATTTCAACCAATTTGCCAACGCCGGCAATATCCAGACGGGCAAAGGGATCGTTTTCATAGATCTTGGTTTCGTAATAGGCGTCGAGAAATTTGCCGGCGTCATCACGGGAGAAGCCGAAGGTCATCTGCGTAAGGTCGTTCGTACCGAAGCAGAAGAATTCCGCCTGGGTAGCGATCTCATCGGCAGTGAGAGCGGCTCTCGGGATTTCGATCATCGTACCGACCTGATATTTCAGTTCCATGCCGGCAGCTGCGATTTCTTCCTCCGCAACCTTGACCACAATGTCTTTTACAAATTTTAATTCCTTGGTATCGCCAACCAGCGGGATCATGATTTCGGGAACGAGATTCCAATCGGGATGCGCCTTCTTGACCTTGAGCGCGGCACGGATAACAGCCTTCGTCTGCATTTTGGCAATTTCCGGATAAGTAACGGAAAGGCGGCAGCCTCTGTGACCCATCATGGGGTTAAATTCATGGAGCGAGGTAATGATCGCCTTGATCTGTTCCACAGTTTTGCCCTGCGCTTCTGCCAGAAGCTGAATGTCTTTTTCCTCGGTGGGAACAAATTCATGCAGCGGCGGATCGAGGAAACGGATGCAAACCGGATCGCCTTCCAACGCTTCGTAGAGGGCTTCGAAGTCGCCCTGCTGATACGGAAGGATCTTTTCGAGCGCGGCTTCCCTCTGCTCGACGTTGTCGGCGCAGATCATTTCGCGGAAGGCTGCAATTCTGTCTTCCTCAAAGAACATATGCTCGGTACGGCAAAGACCGATGCCCTCGGCGCCGAGCTCACGCGCTTTTTTCGCGTCGCGCGGGGTATCGGCATTGGTGCGAACCTTCAGTTTACGGAACTGATCCGCCCAGTTCATAATGGTTTCGAATTCACCTTCCACCTTAGCGTCCACGGTAGGAATCGCTTCCCCATAGATCGCGCCGGTAGAACCGTCGAGCGAGATCACGTCGCCTTCGGTGAAGGTTCTGCCAGCCAGCGTAAATTTTTTGTTTTCTTCGTCCATCACGATATCGCCGCAACCGGAAACGCAACAGGTGCCCATCCCGCGCGCCACAACGGCAGCGTGAGAAGTCATACCGCCGCGAACGGTGAGAATTCCCTGAGAGGCTTTCATACCGGTGATATCCTCAGGACTGGTTTCCAAACGAACCAAAATAACCTTTTTACCGGCTTTTTTCCAGGCAGCGGCGTCTTCGGCAGTAAAGACGATCTGGCCGCAGGCAGCACCGGGCGAAGCACCCAGTCCTCTGCCGATAGGAGTAGCCGCTTTCAGGGCTTTGGCGTCGAACTGCGGGTGCAGGAGCGTATCGAGGTTGCGAGGGTCGATCATCAGAACGGCTTCTTCGGGGGTTCTCATTCCCTCCTCTACCAGGTCGCAGGCGATCTTGAGAGCAGCACGCGCGGTACGTTTGCCGTTACGGGTCTGCAGCATAAAGAGCTTTCCGTTTTCCACGGTAAATTCCATATCCTGCATATCGCGGTAATGCGTTTCAAGGATCTTGCAAACTTCCCGGAACTGATTGAAAGCCTCCGGGAACTTTTCTGCCATTTCAGCAATCTTCATCGGCGTACGGACGCCGGCAACTACGTCTTCGCCCTGAGCATTCACAAGGAACTCGCCCATCAGCTTCTTTTCACCGGTAGCGGGATCGCGCGTGAAAGCCACGCCGGTGCCGCAGTCGTTACCCATGTTACCAAATGCCATCATCTGCACGTTAACAGCGGTGCCCCAGGAATACGGGATGTCGTTGTCGCGGCGATAAACATTGGCGCGGGGATTGTCCCAGGAGCGGAATACGGCTTTGATCGCACCCATGAGCTGTTCTTTGGGGTCGGAGGGAAAATCCGTCCCGATTTTAGCTTTGTATTCTGCTTTAAACTGATTGGCAAGGGTCTGCAGATCGGCAGCGTCGAGCTCGATATCCTGCTTTACGCCTTTGGCTTCTTTCATAGCGTCGATCAGCTGCTCGAAATACTTTTTGCCGACTTCCATCACAACGTCGGAATACATTTGAATAAATCTGCGGTAACAGTCCCAGGCCCAGCGGGGGTTTCCGGACTTTTTGGCAAGAACGTCAACCACTTCTTCGTTCAGACCGAGATTGAGAATGGTATCCATCATACCCGGCATGGATGCTCTGGCGCCGGAGCGCACGGAAACGAGAAGCGGATTTTCCAAATCGCCGAATTTTTTGCCGGTGATCTGTTCCATTTTTTCGATATATTCCATAATCTCTGCAGAAATCTCTGCATTGATCTGACGGCCGTCCTCATAATACTTGGTGCAGGCTTCGGTAGAAATGGTAAAGCCCTGCGGCACGGGAAGACCGATTTTGGTCATCTCGGCAAGGTTGGCGCCCTTTCCGCCGAGAAGATTGCGCATGGACGCATCGCCCTCGGTGAAGAGATAACAATATTTCTTGCTCATTGTTTTTTATATCCTCCGTAAGTTTATATTAAGAGATCATATCGCAACGTTTATCATATCATATTCTATTGGGAATTTCAACACTATTTGAAAATAATTTCCAGATTCTTAATACAATTGTTCGTCTTCAGCCGCCGATTGCTTATCTTTTTTAAGGAAAGCAAGCTGAAAAATTTCTCTGGCGCGCACCCGGTTTCCCGAAAGATGCCAGTAACCGAAAAGCGCTTCTACTCCGGTAGCAAGGCGATAGGAATAGAGGTCGATATTGCGGGGTACGGAGGGGCTTTTGGCATTTTTGGCGCGGGTAAAAAGTTCTTTTTCTTCTTCCGTTAAAAGAGGCAGCATTTCCTTTGCCGCCTGACTCTGCGCTTTGGCGGTGACAAAATCGAGCGCGGCGGCGTTGCATTCACGGGAATTTTGGCAAATACCGATCAGATATTCCCGCACCAGCGTTTCCAGTACCGCATCGCCGAGATACGCCAAAAGCAGCAGAGGCGTTTGCTTTGGATTTTCCATGGTACCTCCGGAAAAAGAGCGGGGCAAGCCCCGCTCTTTTATTTTTTGCAGATCGAAAAACTTACGATTCCGCGGTTTCGGTTTCTTTGTCTTCTTCCGTCTGCTTCGGTTCTTCGGTTTCTTCTTCGTTTTCGCTGTCGGCGTCGTCTTCTTCGGGAGCGCCGGTCACGGTCAGATTTTCCAGTTCGTCAAAGACAGACCAGTCTTCAATGGGGTTATCCGTAAGATCCAGCGTCGTCAGGGATTCGATTCCGGTGAAAGGAGTACCGTCGGTGATCTTATTGCCGTCTGCAAAAACCGTTACAAGACTCTTCAGGCCGGCAACCTCTTCCGCCGAGGTAAGTTCATTTTCGCCGATATCAAGGCTGCTGATATTTTCAAGTCCTTCAATGCCCTCCAGCGAGGTCAGCTTATTGCCGCGCACATAGAGATCGGTCAGTTCGGTAAGAGCGGCGAGCGGCGCAAGGCTGGTAATTTCATTTTGAGAAATATCAAGCTGTTTAAGGGAGGCGGCTTTTGCAAAGTCAGAAAGATCCGTAATTCCCAAATCGGTGGCAACCAACATTTCCAGCTTGTTCAAAGAAGAAAGAAATGCAAAGTTCTGGATGCCGGTTTCGCTGATCGTAAGCACTTTCAGATCGGTAAGGCTGCCCAGAACAGACGAATCGGAAACGGGAATGTAGCTCAGACCCAGCGTATTCAAAGAGGTGAGCGCTTCAATACCGTCGATTGAGGAAACGGGCGTGCTCGAAATGTTCAGGTAAATCAAAGAGGTATTTGCGGTAAGCTGGGAAATATCCGTCACCAAAGCGGTACCCTGGGCATCGAAAAATTTCAGATTCGGAAGCAGCGCCATGATCTCTTCCAGATTGCTCAGGTCATCGGTGAGCGTAACCGAAGTGGTGACGGAATCCATATCGGTTTCATTCTCTTTATCTTCGTTCAAATAGGCCTCGATCGCATCGCTTCCGCCGAGAAGAATCGTAGAATCGCTGGACAACTGCAGATATTCGATCGTTGCAAGATCTTCCTCGGTAATGAAACGAGGCATTTTATCGAAATAAGTTTGCACAGCGCCGAGAAATGCACGGTCGGAAATAAGATCAGACCCACTGAAATAGGAAAACAGGAAAACCGACCCGATAAACACAACAAGCAGTGCGCAAAGGACGCTGTACAGCACGATTGATTTGGTGTTCTGGTTTTTTACTTTTGCCATATATATGGTTCCTTTCAAAGAAATCTACTTTACCAATTTACAACTTTTTTGCCAAAAAGTCAACACTCTTGCAAGAATTTGCCCGAAACGACCATGCTTTCTACGGAAAACTCAGCCTGCGCTTCCAGCTCGATTTCGTAAAAACGGCCGGACGGGCAGGATTTTGTGACCGGCGTTTTGGTGTACATAAAGTTTTCAGTATATCCGTACAGACAGCCGCCGGAAACTTTTTCCCCCAAGATGCGATATCGCTTCCCTGCTCTTTTTTCGGCAAAGGCGAGCGAGGAGGATTTGGCGATTTCCAAAAGCTGTTTGCAGCGCTCTTTTTTAATCTCCTCAGGAATTTGCTCCGGCATGGCAGCGGCACGTGTTTTCTCCCGCGGGGAAAACGGAAAAATATGGGCATGCAAAAGAGCCGCTTCGCGGATCAACGCCGCCGTAGCCTGAAAATCAGCCTCGCTTTCGCCGGGAAACCCGCAAATAAAGTCAGCTGAAAGACCGGTGTCCGGAAAATAGCGGTAAATACGCTCGATCGCCCACACTTCCTCCTGGCGGTCGTAGCGGCGATTCATAGCTGCCAAAACGCGGCTGCTGCCGCTTTGCAGCGATAAATGAAAATGCGGCATCACCTGCGGAACCGCGGCGAGGCGGGCACAAAATTCCTCGGTAAAAACGCTGGGCTTTAAGGAGCCGAAGCGGATCCGCTGCAGATCCGGAATGGAAGCGATTTTTTCGACCAGGGCCGCTAAAGAAAGATCTTCGTTCAATCCTTCCCCATAAGCGCCGGTTTCGATCCCGGTGAGCACGATTTCGCGGTAGCCGTTTTCTACCAGCGTTTCCGCTTCCCGGCGGACTTCTTCGTATGGGCGGGAAACCACCCTGCCCCGCACGAAGGGAACAAAGCAATAGGAACAAAAGCTGTTGCAGCCGTCCTGGATTTTCAGGAAAGCGCGGGTGTTTTTATTGCGTGAAATCGAAAGCGGTGAATAGGTTCTTGATTTTGAAATATCGGAGAGCATAATAACGCGCTCCCGCTTTTCCGCCGGCGTTTGCAAAAGGGAAAGAAGCGCCTGTGAGAGCTGTCCCTTTTCCGCATTACCGACGATCAGATCGACCTCTGCAAGCAAAGGATCGCTCTCGATTTTCTGAAACTGCCCCTGCACATAGCAGCCCGTTACGCACACAAGGCTTTGGGGATTTTTCTCTTTATTTTTCAGTGCGCGCCGAATCATTTGCCGGCTTTTACGCGCGCTCTCGCCGGTGACAGCGCAGGTATTGATGATATAGAGCTCGCAAAGATCCTCAAAAGGCGCGTCCTGAAAACCGGCTGCTGCCAGCTTTTCCCGGATCGCCTGCGATTCGTACTGATTGACACGGCACCCGAGCGTGAGGATCGCCATTTTCCCGGCGGAAGACTCAATAGACATAATCAAATTCCAGTCCGTAGATATCCACGGTATCGCCGTCCTTCACCCCGGCATTCTGCATGGCTTCTTCCACGCCGGAATCTTTCATGACCTTTTGAAAAAAGCGTAGGGATTCCCGGTCGGCAAAATCAATTTTGCGGATAAACTGCAAAAGCCATTCGCCCTCGACAAACCAGACGCCGTTTTCCTGATAAATGCGGACGCGTTTCCCCGAATAGTCTTCTTTTTCCTTTTCGGGGGGGAAATATTCGCATTCATATTCTTTTAAGGGCGGCAATGTATTCAATAGCGCGGCGCAGCGCTCCATGACTTCCTGCACACCGATATTGCTCTGTGCGGAAAGATAGAAAAGATCATAATTCTTTTCACGGCAATAGGCTTCTAATTGTTCTTTTCTTTCCCGGGAAATCCCGAGGTCTTCCTTGTTGGCTGCAATAATCTGCGGGCGAAGAAGCAGTTCGGGATCGTATTTTTCAAGCTCTGCGTTGATCGCTTTCAAATCTTCGATCGGATCTCTGCCTTCGCTGCCGGCGGCGTCAATTACATGAATAAAAAGGCGGCAGCGGTCAATATGGCGCAAAAACTGATGCCCCAAACCAGCGCCCTCACTGGCGCCCTCGATCAGCCCCGGAAGATCTGCCATCACAAATTGGCGTTCCTCACCCAGGTTCACCACGCCAAGCACCGGCGAAAGTGTGGTAAAATGGTAACCGGCGATTTTCGGCCGGGCGGAGCTGGCACGCGAGATCAGGGTGGATTTTCCTACGCTGGGAAAACCGATCAATCCGACGTCGGCAAGCATTTTGATTTCCAGTGTCAGATCTTTCGCCTCACCGGTTGTACCGGGATTGGCAAAACGCGGGATCTGCCGGGTAGGCGTGGCGAAGTGCACATTGCCCCAACCTCCCCTGCCGCCCTTAGCGGCTACAAAGCGGTCGGCTTTGGACATATCGAAAATCACCTTGCCGGATTCCTTATCGCGCACCAGGGTACCGGGCGGCACCGTGATGATAAGATCCTCCCCGTTTTTCCCGTGACATTTTTTTCCTTTTCCGTCCTCTCCGTTTTCCGCAATGAATTTTCGTTTATAGCGAAATTTGACCAGTGTATTTTCGCCCCGGTCGACCACGAACACCACGCTGCCGCCGTGCCCGCCGTCGCCGCCGTCGGGACCGCCTTTGGCAACATACTTTTCCCGCCGAAACGAAACGCTGCCGTTGCCGCCGTTTCCGGCTTTGACAAAAATATCGGTTTTATCCACAAAAGTAGACATCGTGCAATCCTCTCTAAAATGAAAAAGGGTACGCGGTATCGCATACCCTTTTTAGCATTCACAAAAAATTAGTCGCAGTATACGCTGACTTTCTTTCTGCCGCCGGTCATCGGCTCAAACTTCACCGTGCCGTTCGCGGTAGCGAAAAGCGTATCGTCGGAACCTCTGCCGACATTCTGACCGGGATGGATATGCGTGCCTCTCTGGCGAACCAGAATATTTCCGGCAACGCAAGCCTGACCGTCGGCCTTTTTAACGCCAAGTCTTTTGGATTCGGAATCTCTGCCGTTTTTGGTAGATCCTACCCCTTTTTTATGGGCAAAAAATTGCAAGCTGAATCTGATCATGACAAATTCCTTTCTTCTCTTACTGAACTCTTTTCCTGAACCGAAAGATTTTTCGGATATTGCTTTTCCAAATCACAAAGCTGTAAATAAAAGCCGCGCAGCACGCCCTGAACGGAAAATTCGATTTCCGGCCGGCACGACAATACTTTCATTTTCAAAAACGGTTTTGTTTCGTCTTCCTCGATCACAAGCTCGGCCGAAAAAACCTCTTGAAGAGTATTCAGAACCAAAAGCGACATCGAGCTTACCGCCGCACAAACCAAATCGTGCGGGGCGGGAGCAAAACCGGCATGCCCTTGAATGGAAAAGGCACAAAACTTGCTATCTCGGATAACAAATTCGGCACGGATCATTATTTTGCGATTTTAGTGATCTGCACCTTGGTGTAGGGCTGTCTGTGACCCTGCTTTTTCTTCTCGTTCTTTTTGGCTTTATAACGAAAAACAACGATCTTTTTGGCTTTCCCGTTTTTCACAACGGTCGCCTCCACAGAAGCACCGGCAACGGTAGGCGTTCCGGCTACAAAACCATCGTTATCGGACAAAGCCAAAACCTTGTCGAACTTAACGGTGTCGCCTTCCTGCGCTTCCATCTTTTCGAGGAAAACAACGTCTCCCTCCGCTACTTTGTACTGCTTTCCGCCGATATCGAAAATAGCAAACACGAAAAGCACCTCTCTTTCATAATGTCTCGCTGATGAAGGCAGCAAATGCTTTCAAAGCCCTCTACACGCGGCATTCTATTATAGCAAAAACAAATATGGTTGTCAAGAAAAATTTTGAAAAAACTTTCAACTTCTGCTAAAATTCCTCCGGAGAGGTAAAAAAGGCCGCCATGGCCGTGCTTTACGGAATTTAATTGGTATGGCTCTGAATATATTCGGCAACGCTGCGCACGGTTTTGAGCTGCGGAACGTCGTCGTCCGGAACAATGAGCCCGAATTCGGACTCGATCGTCATCAGCATTTCCACGACCTCCAGGCTGTCGGCGCCGAGATCATCCAGAATATTGGCATCGTCCTCAATGGAGTTTACATCGATATCCAGCTGCTTTGCCAGAAGTTCTTTGATACGTTCGATCATATTTTTACCTCAAATTCATTTTTAAAATTCAAACCATGGGATGGCTTATTTTACACAAAACTTTCTTTCTTGTCAAGTCTGAGGGGGATTCCCCGCAGACCCGGGCTTAAATTTCGCCCAGCAGCACGCGACGGCGCGTGTTTTCCGCATCCGAAACATAAAGGCGGTACCAGGTGATAAATACCAGGATGGTCCAAAGCTTGCGGTAATGATCTTTCTTTCCTTCCCGGTGTTCCTCCAGCATTTTCAGCGCGGCGTCTTTTTTGATATAGTCCTCGCAGGTCATGTTTTCTATGATTTCCTTTGCCCAGGAGTACAGCTCCTCGCGCAGCCACACCCGCACCGGCACAGGGTACCCAAGCTTGGGACGTGTGAAAGTAGCTTCATCTACCAAATCGCGGAAAGCCGAACGCAGGATATATTTTGTGGTGCCGTGCGCCAGTTTATCCGTATCGCAAAGCTCGCTTGCCGCGCGGAAAACTTCCTTGTCCAAAAACGGCACGCGCACCTCCAGCGAATGAGCCATGGAAAGGCGGTCGCCCTTTACCAGAATATCGCCGCGGATCCAGCTGCGCATATCAACATACTGCATTTGCAGCATGGGCGAAAGGCCATGCTCTTTGGCATGAGCATATATTTCGGCTTCGGGCTGATAAAACCGCACCGCGGGGTCAAAGGTTTTTAAAAAGGTCTTCTTTTCTTTTTCCTGAAAAACAAAGGCGTTGCCTATGTAGCGTTTCTCCAGGGGCGTGGTACCGCGGTACAAAAGATTTTTTCCTTTCACCCAATCGGGCAAAACGCGGGCGAGAAACGCCAGCACGCTCTTGATCGGCGCGGGCAGACCGAAAATTTTGGAAGAATAGCGGGATTCATCGTAAATTTTATAGCCGCCGAAAAGCTCATCCGCCCCTTCCCCGGAAAGCACCACCTTTAAATGCTTTGCCGCTTCCTCGCAAACCAGGTAAATCGCCACCGTGGAAGGATCCGCCACCGGGAAGTCCAGCGACCAGACCACTTTTTCAAACGCGCGTTTAAAATCATCGACGCCGCGCACAACCTTGATATGTTCCACGTCCAAATGCCGGGCAATGACATCTGCGTCGTCGATTTCGGAATAATCGCGCACGCCGAAGGCCACCGTAAACGCTTTGATACCCGGGTGAAGCTGAGAAGCCAGCGCGGTCACGATGGCGGAATCGATCCCGCTGGAAAGGAAGGTGCCGACCGGCACGTCACTGATCATATGGAATTTGACACTTTCCACCAGCGTTTCCCGCAAATGCGCCTTTTTCTCCTCAAAGCTTTTTTCTCGATTCGGGCAGAACATGGGGTCAAAATACCGCTCTACCCGCACAGCGCCGGTTGGAATATCGTATACCAGATAATGCCCCGCCGGCAAAATGCACAGTCCGGAGGAAAATTCTTGGGTGGGCATATACTGATAGGTAAAATAGTGCTGCACCAATTCCTCCCTCGTGCGGAACGAGGGGTAGGAGGAATCGAAAAGAAACGCTTTCGCTTCACTGGCAAAGGTCAGCCCGACGTCGGTCACACGGTAATACAAGGGCTTGATGCCGAACGGATCACGCGCCAGGAACACCTTCCCGGCCGCTTTGTCATAAAAGGCCAGCGCAAACATCCCGCGCAGACGGGTAACAAAGCGCTCCCCTTCCTTTTGGTACAGTTTGAGCATCACTTCCAGCTCGGAATTGGTTTCGAAGCTTTCTCCCTCCAACGTATCGCGCAGGAGACGGTAATTGTAGATCTCGCCGTTGAATACCCCGGAAACCGAGCCGTCCGCCGTTTTTTTCGGCTGACTGCCGGAGGTGAGATCGATAATGGAAAGACGACGAAAGGCGAAAGCCATTTTGTCTTCCAAAACAAGGCTGTTTTCATCCGGGCCGCGAAAACGGATGCTTTCGCTCATATTGCCTAAAAGAGCTTCCTCCTCTTCGGCAAGGCCCTGTGTTCTGAATAATCCGGCAAATCCGCACAAAACAAGTTTCTCCTTTCATTCATACTGTGTTTACAGATACTTCCATTCCATTTCCGACCGGATGGAATCGAACCCTTTTTTATAGAAATAGAAAAAGAGGAAAAAGACCGCCCACTCCGCCGCCATGACAAGATCGATCCGGTAGGAAAAATGCTCGCAGTAAAACGAAACGGCGATCAGCAGCACTGCGGCTAAAAACAGAAAAATGCGGTAGCAGCGATAGGAAAACGTAAACTTTTCCCGCACCAGGCAGGAAAGCGTCTGAAAGAGGAAAAACGCCGCCGTAACGGTAAAAACAAGCTCCGTCGCCGCCAACAGCAAGCCGATAAGCGAGTGCCGGTACACGCCGTAAAAATCCAGATACGCGATCATGCAAAAAATACGGTAACCGTAGGACAAAAGAGAAACGGCAAACCCGGCTGCCAGAAGCGCTTTCCTGCCTTTGGAAAACGGTACCTGTGCTTGCAGGCTATGCATTCCCAGAAAGAGCAATACAAAAAACAGCGGCCGCGGCAGAAAATTAAAATCATCCAGATAGAGAGGCACTAAAAAGAACGATGCAGCGGTAAAGTACACCAAAGCCCGGCGCACATGGATGCGCAGCAGTGCGTTTTCATTATCCGTCACACGGCAGCGGTACAGATCGGCCAGTCTTTCGCAAAAAGCCACGTCTCGCATACAGGATTTCCGGTAGGCAAACAGGATTCTGGCGCAGTAAATACCGAACGCCAAAATCACAACCGCCGCGAAAATAAGCGTAAGATTTCTTAAATAGAGATAATCGGAGCGGATCGCCGCATAATTGACCACCTGACTGGGGTCAGCGTCTACCTCGGAATAAAAGAGAACAATCAACTGCGGCAAAAGATCTAGAAAGCACCGCACACCGAAAAAGGCTAAGGTCAAAATACGCGCGACCTCAAAGCCGTGAAAAACACGCTCGGAATCCAGCCGGACGGCGAGGGCGTTCAAGCCTTTGAAGAAATGACTGATAAAGAGATAGAAAAGGATAACCTCGCCTACAAAAAAGACAAATGAGATCAATAGCCGGTTCGATTCGATTGGAGTGGAAATCGCGGAAAACGAAAAGAAGAATTTCAGAACCGACAAGAGCACGAGATAATGCGAAATTTTCCGGGAAACCTCCATATGCTCTTCCAGAAAAGAGAGACGGAAAAGGCCGCGAGAAATGAGCAAAAAGCCGATAAAATCGGGCAGAATATCAAAAGTCATAATCGAGGGATTGATCAAAAACAAAAAGCCCGCTACTAAAAAGCCGGTTTGCACGAGCATTCCCCCTTTAATCGGAAAGTTTCAGATCCGACCGCAGCAGCAAAATCGCGCCGAACCAGATCACCAGCACCCAGAAAAGATAGTCAAGCCGCTGCGCCAGAATCGCAACCTTAGCAGAGGTCAGCGCCAAGCGCAAAACAAACGACAACAAATACAAAATTCCTTCAGTAACAACGAAAGTACGCATCAGTCGGCATGAAGAAGCAAGCTTTGGCTCCTTTTCCTTTTCGCAGATCGGCTGCAATTTTAAAAACAGAAGAAAGCTGAAAACAAGCTCTGCAAAATGCACGGCATGCGCTAAGTAAGAAAGGAAAGCAATCCTCATTCCGCCCGTATAAAACACAGGATACCAAAGCGTTCCCGCAAGTAGAGTAAAAACGGAAACGGCCAACATGGGAAAGGCGAAAACTTTTAGGGAAGCAAATTCCGCGTGCTTTCTGGCATAGAGAAAAAGTCCGATCAGGATCAAAACCCAGCCGATGACGTCCGGGAAAATATCGATCAGCATATAGACCTCTGCGGAATCCGCGTGGGAGAGGGCGGTTTCAAAATCGAAGAGAAACATAAATCCCAAGAAGAGGAATCCGAGTCCCATCAATTTTCCTCCTTCAAGCCGCAGCATTTTTTATATTTCTTCCCGCTGCCGCAGGGGCAGGGATCGTTCGGCGAGACCTTGCCCTTTTTGACGACCGGCTGTTTTTTCACCGTACCGTCGCCGCCGGCAGAGGTGCCGGTGATCTTAGCGACCTGTTCACGCTTGATCTCGCTGCGTGGAAAAGCAGAAAGCAGCGCCAGGGCGGTATCGTTGCGGATGGCGTCTACCATTTCATCGAACATTACAGAGCCCTGAATTTTGTATTCCACGATCGGCTTGCGCTGGGCATAGGCGTTCAATCCGATGCTGCCCTTCAGTTCGGTCATGGCGTCGATATGATCCATCCACAAGCGGTCTACATTACGCAGCAGGATTACGCGTTCCAACTCGCAGAAGTCGGCGCCAAACAGCTTTTCTTTCTCCGCGTAAAGCGCTTCCGCGCGCTCCAGCAGCAGCGCGGTCAGTTCCTCGACGCCCGGTTTTTTCTCGTCTTCGGCAAACAGGAAATCCTGCGGGGTAGTCAGAATACCAATGAATTTCTTTTTCAGTTCCTCATAGGCGTATTCACCACCCTCCTCGGTGGAAGCAAACTGCAGCACGGCAGAGGAAACGGCGCCCTCGATCATAGAATGCATTTTCTCGCGCAGATCGGCGCCGTCCAGCACCTCGCGGCGCTGCTGATAGATCAGGTTTCGCTGCTGATTGATGACGTCGTCATACATCAAAACGTTTTTACGACGGTCAAAGTTATCCCCCTCCAGGCGTTTCTGTGCGGTTTCGATGGAATTGGAAATAACACGGGCGTCGATCATCATGTCTTCGTCCATATTCAAACGGTCGACTACCGCCAAAATCCGATCGCTGCCGAAAAGGCGCATTAGATCGTCTTCAAACGAAAGAAAGAAGACCGAAGAACCGGGGTCGCCCTGACGGCCGCTGCGGCCGCGGAGCTGATTGTCGATCCGGCGGGATTCATGCCGCTCGGTACCGATAATGCAAAGGCCGCCCGCTTCGCGCACTTTTTCCGCTTCCGCTTCGATTTCCTTTCCGTACTCCGAACGAAGCGCGGCATAGCGGGCGCGCGCGGCGTTGATTTCCTCGTTATCCGTTTCAAAAAAGCTGTCCGCAAGACGGATTGTTTCCTCGTCATAGCCCTCTTTGCGCATTTGCGCCGCCGCCATAAAATCGGGGTTGCCGCCGAGCTTGATATCCGTACCGCGCCCTGCCATGTTGGTGGAAATGGTAACGGCGCCGTATTGACCGGCCTGCGCCACGATTTCCGCTTCGCGCATGTGCTGCTTGGCATTGAGAACGTTGTGCGGGATCTTTTCTTTTTGCAGAAGTCGGGAAAGATATTCGGATTTATCGATCGATACCGTACCGACCAGAACCGGCTGCCCTTTTTCGTGGCAGGCGCGAATCTCTTCCACAATGGCGCGGTATTTGGCGTTTACGGTTTTGTAGACCCTATCGGGATAATCGACCCTGATCATGGGGCGGTTGGTGGGAATTTCCACTACGTCCAGGTTATAAATCTCGCGAAATTCCATCTCTTCCGTTAAAGCGGTACCGGTCATACCGGAAAGCTTTGTGTACAAACGGAAATAATTCTGGAAAGTAATGGTCGCCAGGGTTTTGGATTCTTTCTGAATATCCACGCCTTCTTTGGCTTCAATCGCCTGGTGAAGCCCGTCGGAATACCGTCTGCCGTACATCATACGGCCGGTAAAGGCGTCTACAATAACGATCTGCCCGTCCTTGATCACATAGTCCTGATCCAGGTGCATGGTGCCGTGAGCTTTGATCGCCTGATTGATGTGGTGGTAAAGCGTGGCGTTTTCGGGATCGGAAAGGTTTTCGATCCCAAAGAACTGCTCCGCTTTGGCAACGCCTTTTTTGGTAAGCGTGGCGCTTTTTGCCTTTTCATCCACAATATAATCGGCGTCGATATCCTCATAAAGCTCTTTGGTATCGGTTTCTTTAATTTTATAAGGACGGATTTTGCGGGCAAATTCATTGGCGCGCACATACAAATCGGAAGAAGTATCTCCCTCGCCGGAAATGATCAGCGGGGTACGGGCTTCATCGATCAAAATGCTGTCGACCTCGTCCACAATGGCAAAAGCGTGGCCGCGCTGTACCGTGTTTTCGCGGTAAACGACCAAGTTGTCGCGCAGGTAGTCAAAGCCGAATCCATTGTTGGTGCCGTATGTAATATCGGCCTGATACGCGGCTTTCTTTTCTTCCATTGTGCTGTCCTGAAGCACAAGTCCCACGGAAAGGCCGAGAAAATTATAAAGCTTCCCCATCCATTCGGAGTCGCGCTTGGCCAGATAATCGTTCACGGTGACAATATGCACGCCGTTTCCGGAAAGTGCGTTCAGATAGGCAGGCAGGGTCGCCATCAGCGTTTTGCCTTCACCGGTTTTCATTTCGGCAATACGCCCCTGGTGCAAAACCACGCCGCCGATCAGCTGCACGCGGTAGTGGCGGGTTCCCAGTACCCGTTCGCCCGCTTCGCGCACAACGGCGAAAGCGTCCGGCAGAATATCATCCAGCGTTTCGCCGTTCTGCAGACGCTCTTTGAAAATATCGGTCATGCCGCGAAGCTCGGCGTCGGTCATTTCTTTGTATGTGGGAGCGAGAGCTTCGATCTCGTTAATAATCGGATTGATTTTTTTGATTGCATGGTCGGAATGGGTTCCGAAAATTTTTTCAAATAAATTCATGGATCTTCCTTTCGGGAAATATACTTTCAATACTGAGGCATAATTTGGTTCTATTATAAACAAAATGGGAAAATCTTGCAAGAGATTCGGCAAAATTTATTGGATTCGCCGCTTCCGGCGGATCCTTTTACGCATCCCTATAATGACCATTCCACAAAGGAACAGCATATCAAAAAGTAAAATCTGCCCTTTCACCGAAATCTTTGGAAAGGAGAAAACAGTAATGCCGATTTCAAACAGGGACAATGAAAACGCCAGTTTGCAGGGCGCGCTTTTAAACGCCGCCGCGCCCGCCAAAGAAATGGCAGCCACACCAAGCCAAACCCAGATCATACCGTCCTCCCCGATTGTAACCTATACCGGCAAAAAGCCCAAACGCCGCCGACGCTTTTCTATTGTGCCCGTTCTTTTGATTTTTCTTGCACTTTTGATGCTGATCGTTTTTCTGGAAAAGCGGCTGCAGCCGAAAATGGTGGCGCTGGCGGAATCGGAAGCGAAAGGCCTGATCACGCGTATCTGCACCGAAACGGTACTGGAGCTAGGAGAGCAAGGAGAAATTTCCTATGAAAAGCTCACCCAAATGGGGTTCGACCGCAGCGGCAGACTCGTTTCGGTAAACTGTAACACCGCGGAGATCAACCGCATCGGCGCCCTGATTTTATCCCGGCTGGAACAGCGGCTGGAAAGCGAAAACCGGCTTACAATAAAACTGCCGTTGGGAACGATCACCGGCGGGTATCTCTTCGCCGGAACGGGGATACCGATCCCGGTGCGCATTGTCCCGGAAGGCGCAGTCACGGGCGAAGTACAAAGCGAACTTCTCAGCCGCGGAATCAACCAGACCTGCCACAAGATCGGGCTGCAGCTGCAAATCGAAATTATTGCGGCGCTGCCGGGCAAGGACGGACAGGTGAATTTAGACTTGACCCTGCCCCTGTGCGAAAGCATTTATCTCGGAGAGGTGCCGGAGGTCTACCTTTCTCCCGGGAAATAAATAAAAAAGGATGCGGACGGTTCCGCATCCTTTTTTATTTATGATATTTCGTGCCGGCAAGGATGGAGAGGGCGCGGTAGAGTTGTTCGGCGAGCATGACGGAAAAAAGAGAGTGCGCAAAGGTCATGCGGGAAAAGGAGAGTCGGAGGTCGCAGAGGGCTTTGACTTTTTCGCTCATGCCCCAGGAGCCGCCCACCAGCAAAACAACGGTGCTTTTGCCGGTATTTTTGCACTCCTCAAGAACGCCTGCCAATTCTTCCGAGCTTTTTTCCCTCCCCTCTATACATAGGGCAATTTTATAGGCGCGGGCACATTTGGGGGAGGACAAAAGCTTTTGGAATTCTTCACTTTCCTTTTCCAGGCAAACGCTTTTTTCTTCCTCGGAAAGCTCTCCCGTACCGGTTTTGGCGGGCTTTAAAACCACTTCCTCCAGGGTGCCGAAAGCTGAAATGCGTTTTTGGTATTCGGCAAAGGCCTCGCGGAAATAGGCCTCCTTGAGCGTTCCGACGTGTGCAAGGATAAAATTCATAAAAACTTCGTCCCCTCTCGTCGCGCCGCCACGGAAAGCCGAATATCCTTCCCTACCGCAGCGCCTTCCTTTTGCAGCGCTTCCGCGGTTTCCCGGAAGGCGATTTCCGGTCGGTTGTTTTCCGCTGAAAGATGAAAAAGCAGCAAATTTCGACAGCCGCAATGCAAAAGCTCCCCGGCAAAGGCGGCGCAGTCGGCGTTATTCAAATGCCCGCGGTCGGAAGCGATCCGTTCTTTTAAATACGGCGGATACGGCCCGCAGCGAAGCATTTTTAAATCGTGGTTGGATTCTAAAATCACATTTCGGCAGCCCAAAAGCGCATTTCTTACTTCCTCGGAAACGTGCCCTAAGTCCGTGGCAATTCCGAGCTCCTTTTCGCCCAAAACATAGCCGCAGCTATCCATACTGTCGTGCGGGGTGGAAAACGGTGAAAACGTAATTTCCTCCGCTTCATAAAGAGAACCGGGCTGCACAGTTCGGATCCACTTGACCAAAGCGGCGGCTTCGTTGTCGCATCCTTTTTGCAAATAGAAAAGATACATTTCCTTTGCCACCTTCTGCTGGCAGTAAATGGGAACGCCGAAATTTTTGGCGATTGTGCCGACGCCCTTAATATGGTCGGAATGCTCATGCGTGACAAGGATCGCACGGATATTTTTAAGATCGGTGCCGATTTCCTGCAGGGCGGCGCGAATCTGTTTGCAGCTGCCGCCTGCGTCCACCAAAATTTCGGTATTCCTTTCCTTTACGTAAACGCAGTTTGCGGAGGAGCCGGAATAAAGAGAGGTACAAATCATGCTTTTTCCTTACGGGTTGGATTTTTGTTGAAAGACACGGTACATGTCCAGAAGACCGGTATAGCGGCGCGAGGTTTCCTTATGATCCACCATGCGGCAGACGGTGGCCTGATCTCCCACGAGAATGGCCATTTTCTGCGCGCGGGTCACACCGGTATACAAAAGATTGCGCGTGGCGAGCATCGACGGCGGATTCAGAACCGGAAAAATAACGATCGGGTATTCGCTGCCTTGACTCTTGTGCACGGTCACCGCAAAGGCGTGCTCGATCTCATCGAGCTCGTCAAAGGAATAGCGCACGAGTTTGCCGTCGTAATCCACCGTAATTCTTTCGTTTTCTGAGTCCACGGCAAGTATTTTGCCGATGTCGCCGTTGAAAACGCCGAAGCCGCACTGGTTTTCGTCTTCCCGCAGCGTCCATTCCAAATCGTAGTTATTGCGGATCTGCATGACCTTATCCTCTTCGCGGAAAATGATCTCGCGGAAAGCTTTTTCATTTTTTCCGGGCGCGGGCGGATTCAGCGCGCTTTGCAGCAAAAGGTTTAAATTGACGGTGCCGATCTCCCCACGGCGGGTGCAGCTGATGACCTGAATCTCCTGCGCCACCTGCGCGCCGTAGGTACGCGGCAGACGAGAAGTACAAAGTTCCACAATGGTCTGCGCTACACTCGCAGGCGTGAAGCGCTGCATGAGGAAAAAATCGCCGTCCTTGCCGGAGGAAACCGGGTATTCCCCGCGGTTGATGCGGTGCGCGTTCTGAATGATGGCGCTCCCTCCGCTCTGACGGAAGATCTGATCCAGCCGGCACACCGGGAAGCAGCCGCTCTCAATGGTGTCGGCAAGCACCTGCCCCGCGCCCACGCTGGGAAGCTGGTCGCTGTCACCGATCAGCACCAGGCGCGCACCGGGCTTTACGGCTTTTAACAGTGCGGAAAACAGCAGAATATCCACCATGGAAAGCTCATCGATCAAAATCACGTCGTACGGAAGAAGATTCTTTTCGTTTTTCACAAAACGCACGGTTTCCTCTGGGGAATACTCCATTTCCAAAAGCCGGTGCACGGTTTTGGCCTCTTCACCGGTAGACTGACTCATACGCTTGGCGGCGCGCCCGGTCGGCGCGGCAAGGGCAATCTCCATGCCCACGCGGCGGAAAATATTCACGATCGCTTTGATGATGGTGGTTTTCCCGGTGCCGGGACCGCCTGTCAGCACGGTGACGGATTTTGTAATCACGCAGCGAATGGCGGCAAGCTGAGCGGGCGCATAGGTAATGCCCTGTTCTCTTTCGGTTTCGCGGATCAGTTCCTCGGTACCCTCGATCGAGCCGAATAGGTTGATATTTGATAAAAGAGTCAGCTTCGAGGCGGAATCGGCTTCGGCGTGGAAATATTCCGGTAAATAGACCGCCCGTTCCGCTTCCTCGTGGCACATGAGGTCGCATTCGCGGCAGAGTGAAAGCGCCGTTTCCCGCACTTGCTCTGCCGGCAGCTCCAGAAGGTTCGCCCCGGCCTCCACCAATTTTTCCAGCGGCAAAAAGGTGTGGCCGTTGGCAGCGGCGTTGTATTTTAAAACGTAACGCAGTCCGGCACGGATGCGGGGGAACGAATCGTTCTCCAAGCCCAGAGTCTGCGCCATGGCGTCGGCCCGTTCGAAGCCGATCCCGTAAATTTCATCGCAAAGGAGATACGGGTTTTGCCTGACGATATCCACCGCGGCGTTGCCCCAGCGTTTATAGATCCGCACCGAGGTGGCCTCCCCGAAAAAGCCGCTGAAAAACATCATGATATTACGGACGCCGAACTGCTCCTTGAAGCTTTCGGAAATTTCCATGGCTTTTTTCAAGGTGATACCGCGCACTTCGGAAAGCATTTCCGGGTGGTTTTCTATGATATCAAAGCTTTCCTCATGAAAAAGAGAAACGATCCTTGCCGCCAATTTCGGCCCGACGCCGCGGATGGCGCGGGAGGCAAGATAGCGCAGCATGGCGCTTTCGTCCAACGGCATGGCTTTTTCAAAATAAGCGACTTTAAACTGCTTGCCGTAGGTGGGATGAGTTGTCCATTGTCCCATGGCGCGCACGGCTTCGCCCAAAGAGAGCGCGGGCATGGTGCCGACCAGGGTGACCGGTTCGTTGTCCAGGTCGATCACGCAAACGGTATAGCCGGTTTCGCGGCTTTGATAGATAATATCCTCTACCACGCCCTCAACGGAAACCAGATCAATTTTTCTATCTTCCATGTCGCTTCCTTTCATAGAGTTGGATCGCGCCGCCAGTCAATACAAGCAGCCCCCAGAACACCGGCAAAAACAGATCGCCCACCGCAGTATAGACGGTTTTTTCGGAAGAATAAGCCGCCGTTCCGTTCAAAACGCCCTGCTGCAAAACCCCCAATTCCGCGGTGATCTCACCGCGCGCAGTGATGAAAGCGGAAATCCCGGAATTGGCGCAGCGAATGGTATCGCGCCCGTTTTCCACACTGCGGAAAACCGCATGCGCCAGGTGTTGCGACGCCGCGGGAGAATCTTCATACCAGGAATCGTTGGTGGCGATCACCAAAAGCTGCGCGCCGGCGGCGGTGCTTTCACGGGCAAGATTTTGAAAAATAGATTCAAAGCAGATCATGGCACCGAGCTTTTTCTCTCCGAGCGTAAACAGTGCCGCATCATCCCCGGCTTTGAGATCGGACGAAAGCTGATTGATATTTTCCAGTCCCGGAAACACGCGCGAGAGAACGACGCGGTACGGCAAATATTCCCCGAATGGCACCAAATGCCGCTTGGAATACGGTGCGGAGACGGCGTCTTCGGTCACCAAAATCACGCTGTTGCAGGTCTCACCTTCCTGCAAGGTAAAGGTGCCCAGGAGGATCGGCGTACCGATGGCTGCGCTTTCCTCTTGAAATTCTTCCAAATAATGCGCGTTTGACGGCCTTGAGATCGTGATCGGAATGGCGCTTTCCGACCAAACCACCAGATCCGGTTCAAACGCCGCGGCTTCTTCGGTCAGCGAAAGGTGAGTCTGAACGGCGGTGCGCAAGCCGTCCGCCTCCCATTTTTCGCCGGAAAGGATGCATCCCTGTACAAGGGACACCCGGATCGCACTTTCCTGCGGCGCCTGGTGCAGCCGCACAAGACCGAAAACAAAATTTCCGGCAAAAAGTAAGGCAGCCATGGAAAACGCCGCGATTCTCTTTTTTTGCCGCGACGTCAGTGCAAGCGCAAGCAAAAGATTGCAGAGCAAAATCAGAAGATCCACGCCCAGGATCCCGAGCACCGAGGCAAACTGGATCAGCACCGGCGCGCGGTACTGACCTAAGGATACACGAACCCAGGGAAAGGCAACCGTACTGAATTCCGTCAATTTTTCAATCGCCAGAATCGCGCCGACAAGGCACAAACCCCGGAACAGGCGCGAAGGAAAAAATTTCTTTACAATATGTTCCAGCGCGGCGGGAATCATAAATAAAAGACCGTGCCCGGCGCTGATCCCCAGCCAGGCAACAAGCACCACGAAAGCTGCGACCGGCTTCGAAAACCCCGCCGAATCGAAGGGATAGAGCCATAAAAACCAAAAATACACAAAAGCGTGATAAAAAAAGCCAAAGAAAAAGCCGCGGAACAAAGTGGTGCGAAAGCGCGGCTTTTCGGGCGAAAGAAAAACCAGGAAAAAGGGGATCCAGGAGAACCAGGAAAGAAAAAAGAAAGAAGGAAAGGTGAGCGGAAAAACCGAAAGCAGCGCGCTCACAAACAGCAGCAAACGCACTTGTTTTTTGCCAAACGGCGCTAAAGCTTGCTTTTGCACAGGCTCCCCTCCTAAATAAATCTTATTTGAATTATACAATACTTTCCGGCGGTTTGCAAGGGATACGCCTTGACAAATCAAAAAATGGCACTATAATTTGAGACAAAAGAAAGTGAGGTTTTACAATGAACCAAGAATGCACGCATAACTGTGAAAGCTGCTCCGCTTCCTGCGGCGAACGCCGGGCGGAGAGTCTTTTGGAAAAGCCCAACAGCAAAAGTAAAATCCGTAAAGTCATCGGCGTGGTGAGCGGAAAGGGCGGCGTCGGGAAATCGCTGGTAACTTCCCTTTTAGCCTCCGCCACGGCACGCTCCGGCAAGCAGGCCGCAATTTTGGACGCGGATCTGACCGGTCCCTCGATCCCGAAAGCTTTTGGGATCGCAAAGAAAGCCGAAGCGGACGAAACCGGCCTGATCCCTTTGGAGAGCGCCAAGGGCGTAAAAATTATGTCGCTGAACCTGCTTTTGGAAAACGAAACCGATCCTGTCGTGTGGCGTGGCCCTGTGATCGCCGGTACCGTGAAGCAATTCTGGACGGACGTAAATTGGGGCGACGTGGACTATATGTATGTG
Source organism: uncultured Clostridia bacterium (assembly GCA_947589595.1). Classification (GTDB taxonomy): domain Bacteria; phylum Bacillota; class Clostridia; order Oscillospirales; family SIG627; genus RGIG5579. Next base: position 57,161 of record CANQBV010000007.1, on the reverse strand, counting down.
GATATGCCGCCAGGAACAGGCGACGTTCCGCTGACGGTGTTTCAATCGCTGCCGGTGGACGGCATTGTGGTGGTAACCTCTCCGCAGGAGCTGGTTTCCATGATCGTGGAAAAAGCCGTAAAAATGGCGCAGATGATGAATATCCCCATCTTGGGGATCGTGGAAAACATGTCCTATTTCCGCTGCCCCGACTGCGGGAAGGATCACTTTATTTTCGGCGAAAGCCACCTGGAAAGCATTGCCGCGGAAAACGGCATTCAGGCTTTTGCCCGCTTGCCGATCGATCCCGAAATCGCCCGCGCCGTGGACGGCGGTGCGATCGAAACCATCCGGACAGACGTCCTGGAACCAATTTTGAAAAAAATCGACGCCTAAAGCTTGAGCCGGTAGAAAAATCTACCGGCTCAAGCTTTTCCCGTCAAAAATTTTGTGTCAAAATAAAGGCGGCCAATTCCCGCAAATTTTCATTTTCGGAAGCGGCCAAAGCACTGCCGCAGCTTTCGGCGGAAAACGGGAGCCCGGCAAGGCGCGCTTCGATCTCGGAGGCGATCCCCTCGTCGTTCGCGTCGGAATAGACCTTAACGCCGGCGATTTTCCCTTTCTCCAGGGAAAAACAGACCTGCACGCCGCCGAAGGAAAAGCGTTCGTCGATTTCAAAATCGAATTTCGGGGTCGCGCCGACCCGCCATTCCCAGGACGCCTGTTTTTCTTCGTAGCGGGCAATTTCCCGCTTTTCTTCCTCCGTCGGGGAAAAGATTTCATAGTCTCCATAGACCTTACGAAACGCCGCAGGCAGGATCTTTTTCATTTTCTCCACCGTAAGCCCGGATTGAAATTCGCTTAAATTACAAACGCGGGAACGCACGGAAGAAATCCCCTTGGAGCGAATTTTACGCGGATCGACCTGCAGATAGCCTGCAAGGCGCGAAAGATCGGAAGAGATCAGCAGGGTTCCGTGATGCAGCCGATTCTCTTTCCGTACGCAAAACGCATTGCCGGAAAATTTTCTGCCGTCCGCCAGTAAATCGTTCCGCCCGGAAAATTCGCAGGGGATGCCCGCGCCGCGCACGGCCTCTAAAATCAACGTCATTTGCTTTTCCAGGTCGTACCGGCCTTTACCGGCAATGAAGGAAAAATTCAAATTTCCCTCGTCGTGGTACACCGCGCCGCCGCCGGAAACGCGGCGAACAAGCTGTACCCCGTCTTTTTCCATGGCGGCAAAGTTGCATTCTTTCCATGGATTTTGGTTTTTACCAATGATAACGGCATTGGAATTGACATAAAAATACAGAACAAGGTCGCCCTCTGAAACGTGATCCAGAAACCATTCGTCCAGCGCCAGGTTTTTCCAGCCGTCGCCGGTTTCGGAAAAACAGAGAATATTTTTTCCCATGAAAACCTCCGCATATTCATTGTCGCCATCATATCATAAAAGGCGCTGAATTACAAGAAAAAATTGACACTTTCCGTGCTTTTTGATACAATATTTTCAGACATCGTAAAACATAAGGAGAAACCATGGCGGAAAAAACAAAGACAATGTACGTTTGCATTTCCTGCGGCGCCGGCCAAACCAAATGGAGCGGGAAATGCCCTGAATGCGGGGAATGGAATACGCTGGAGGAAAAAACGGTGGTGGCGCCGGCCAAAAAAGGACTCTGCGCGCCCACGGTTTCAGCCGAGGAATTTACCGAAGCGATCCGCCTTTCGGAAATGGAGGAGAGCGCGCTCTACGGCGAACGCCACCTAACCGGAATCGGCGAGCTGGACCGCGCGCTGGGCGGCGGGATTGTAAAGGGCTCGGTCGCGCTGATCTCCGGCGAACCGGGAATCGGCAAATCCACGCTGCTTTTGCAAATCTGTAAGTCCATGTCGGATCTCAAGGTGCTCTATGTTTCGGGCGAAGAATCCGCCATGCAGATCAAAATGCGCGCTAAGCGCCTGGGCGTTGACAGCAAGAATATTTATTTGCAATGCGAAACCGACCCGGAAGGGATTTGCAGCGAAATCGAACGCATCCGCCCCGACCTTTTGATCATTGATTCCGTGCAAACCATGCAGGACCGAACCATTGCCAGTGCGCCCGGCAGTGTGGCGCAGGTCAAGGGTTGTTCCCTTCGCTTTCTGAATTTGACCAAAAAAAGCGGCTTTTCCACCATTCTGGTCGGACACGTCAACAAAGACGGCATGATCGCCGGCCCTAAGCTTTTGGAGCACATGGTGGACGTAGTCCTGTATTTTGAGGGCGAACGCACGCAGAGCTGCCGCATTCTGCGCGCGGTGAAAAATCGCTACGGTTCGACCAATGAAATCGGACTCTTTGAAATGACGGATTCCGGGCTCGAAGAAGTTCCCGATCCCAGCCGGAGGCTGCTTGAGGACAGCCCCAAAAATGTGCCCGGCTCCTGCCCGGTGTGCCTGATGGAAGGAACGCGCCCAATCACGACCGAGGTACAGGCGCTGATCGCCAAAACGCCCTTTCCCACGCCCAAACGGCTCTCCAGCGGCGTGGATTTCAACCGTATGGCGATGATCCTTGCCGTGGCGGAAAAGCGGCTCGGCGTGAAGTTTTACGACAAGGACGTGTATTTAAACGTAGTCGGCGGCCTGCGCCTGGACGAAACGGCGGCTGATCTTGGCATTTGCACCGCCGTTCTTTCCAGCGTGCTGGATTTGCGGATTCCCGGAAATCTTCTGGCGATCGGCGAGGTCGGACTTTCGGGCGAATGCCGTACCATCGGCGACGCCGATTTGCGCATCAATGAAGCCGCAAGACTCGGTTTTGAAACCATTCTTCTTCCGAAAAAAATTGTCGACAGACTGAAGAAAAAACCCAAGGGCGTCACACTGGTGCCGCTGCGTAGTGTGTATGACCTGTTATCCACCTTAAAGGAACTGCAAAATGAAACCCGCTGAATTTGCTGAAAAAGAAAGCTTTACCCTGCAGGATCTGTTGGAGCTGCTTGCCATTCTGCGCGGGGAAAACGGCTGCCCCTGGGACCGCGAGCAGACGCACGAGTCTATCCGCAACAATCTTTTGGAGGAAGCGTTTGAAGCCTGCGAGGGGATCGACAAAAAAGACCCGGTCATGCTGCGCGAGGAGCTTGGCGATTTGCTGTTTGTAGTATTGTTTCACTGCAGCATTGCCGAAAAAGAGGGCGAATTTCGCACGGAAGATATGATCGGCGAAGTTTGCCGCAAAATGATCCGCCGCCACCCGCATATTTTCAGCAAGGAAAAGATTGAAGAAAAGGATCTGCAGCTCAGTTGGGACGAAATAAAAAAGAAAGAAAAAGGCAACCGCACGCTGCACGACACACTCGCCTCCGTCTCAGGGGCGCTTCCGGCTTTGATGCGCGCGCAGAAATATATTGAAAAATGCCGCCACGCGGGCATGGCGCCGATGCCGGAACTTTCCGGTTTGAGCAAAAAGGAGGCGCTGGGCGAAAAGCTCTATGCACTCTGCCTGGAGGGAAAAGACAAGCATCTGAACGCGGAGGAGGCTCTGAACGCTTATTGCAAGCGGATTCTAAATGAAAGTACAAAACACGAATGAGGAAAAGCCATGCGACTGGATAAATTTTTAAAAGTATCGCGAATTATTAAAAGAAGGACGGTGGCAAACGACGCCTGCCGGGACATGCACGTTTCGGTCAACGGCAAAACCGAAAAGCCCGCCTACGATTTAAAGATCGGCGATGAAATTGAAATTACTTTCGGCGAGCGGGTCTTCCGCTGCCGAGTCAGGGAAATGCCGGAACATATCGGCAAAGCGGAAGCCGGCAGCCTTTACGAAGTATTGGAATAAAGTTTTCATTTTTTTCATAGGATGCACTGAAAAGAGGTGAATCCTATGGAAGAAGCAAGACAAAACCTGCATTTGCAAAACCGCGCGACGCTTTCAATTACGGCGGTCACGGAAATTATCAGTTTTCAGGAAGAAGCCATGGAACTGGACACCGCGCTTGGGCGCGTTCAGATTACAGGGAGCGGCCTGCACGTGGAAAAGGTAAGCCTGGAAAGCGGCGATATTTTGATTACCGGCAGGATTGATTCCATTTATTATCCCGCATCGGAAGAGAACCGGAAAAAAGGGCTTTTTTCTCGGCTTTGGGGCTAAATGAAAAACGAAATACTGGTCTACAGCGCCCTGTTTTTTCTTGCGCTGTTCCTGGGATTTATTTTTGGCGTCTACTATGAAATTTTCCGTTTCCTGCGATTGGCATTTCCTCACCCGAAAAGTCTTGTTTTTGCGGAGGATCTTCTTTTCTGGATCCCATGTGCGCTTGTGACGATTTTGTTTTGTTATGCCTTTTTCGACGGGGTGATCCGCTGGTTTGCCATAGCGGGGATCCTTTGCGGATTTCTACTCTATTTAAAAACACTGGGCGCTTTTTTGATCCGGGTAAGCGCAACCATTTTACAGGCGATCCGAAAAGCGCTGAAATGGATTTTCCGCACCTTCTTTCTGCCGGTTTGGAAATTTTTTGAAAAAACTTTCAAAATCCTCTTTACGGAAGCAAAAAAGTTTGCTATACTATGGAAAAGAAAGTGGGAGAAACGAAAATCCGCCCGGGTGGAAAAGAAGCTTTTATCTTTTGCCGAAAAAGGATTTTTAAAAAACAAGTAGGAGAACCCCATGCGCAACCGATTGGGATTTTTTGCAAAGCTTGCTTTTGCCGCCATTCTTTTTTTCCTTGTGATTTCGATTGTCGATAAAAATATCGAGATCAATGAACTGAAAAAAGAAAAGGAACGGCTGGAAGCCCAAAAAACGCAGTACACCCTGCAGGTGGAAAAGCTGGATGCACAACTGAATCAGGAAGTCACGGAAGAAGTGATCAAACGGATCGCCAAAGAAAAGCTGAATCTGCGCGAAGCGGGCGATCAGGTTTTTGCAAGCGATTTGCCCAATTAACAAAAAATACAGAGATTCCGGCAAAACCGAAAAATTCGGTTTTGCCGGATTTTTTTATTCATATGACCGGTTTTTTGTGAAAGATTTCCTTTGCCGGATTTTGAATAAGTTTTGTTTCTTCGTTCAAAATAATGGTGCAGCAAAAAAATGCACGAAAGGAAATTTTGTTCTATGAAAGACTCAAAGAAACAAAATACAGTCAACGGGGGCTTATACATAGCCCTGGCTATCTGTATTTTATCGGTCATTTGCATTGGCGTTTACAGTGCGATCATCAACATTTTCAACGGCACCCTTTTTGAATCGGAAAACGTGACGCCCCCGACCAGCACCCGTGCTCCTGGCCCGCTCGGAGCAGAGCTGCCCGATAACGATCCTCCGATCTATGATCAGGGAGACCTGGTGGACAGCGACCCGATCGACGAACCGGAACTGCCGGCAACAAGCGACCCGGACGATTCCGAACAGGCAAACGCGATTCCGGAAGTAAAAAGCTTTTCCCGTCCTTTGCCCGGAGAGACCATGAAAAATTTTTCCGAAGATATGCCGATATATTCGACAACGATGAATGATTACCGCGCGCACCTGGGCCTCGATATCCATGCCATGGTGGGAGAAGCGGTAAAATGCTTTGCCGACGGCAAAATCGCAGAGATCTATGAAGATCCCCTGATGGGAGAAACGATCGTGGTCGACCACGGAAACGGTCTGAAATCCATTTACCAGAACCTTTCTCCCGAATACCCCAGCGGAATTGTCGTAGGTAAGGTAGTAAAAGAAGGCGATGTGATCGGCGGCGTCGGAGAAACAACCCTGATCGAATGCGCGGAGGAACCGCACCTGCATTTTTCGGTTACCGTGAACGACGTTCCCGTTGACCCCACAACGTATTTTCAATAAAAACGCGGAGCGCAGAAAAATCTGCGCTCCTTTTGTGAACATTTTTCGCTTTTTTTGCATAGGATAAGATAAGTCAATAACAAGGGGGATATCTTATGCTCGAAAGAAAACCACACGAAAACGAAAATGCGTGTTCTCAGGAATGCGAACAGATCTCAGACGCCTTTTGTATCGAAACAAACAGGATTTATGATTCCTGCCGGAACCAGGAATGTATTCAGGACGCCCGCATTTTTGTAACGGAGGAAGGCCAAAAAGCGCTGGATCATGCCGACTCGATTCAGGTAAAGAGCGTTAAAGTTTTGTGGACGAAGATCCGAACCGAGGAAATGCCTTTTCATAAAGGATATTTTCAGATCCATATCCGCTATTATTTCTATTGCATTCTCGATTGCTGCAACTGCCTGGGCGTCGGTCAGGAAATCGCCGGGCTCTGTACCTGGGAAAAGAAAGTACTTCTGTACGGCGGCGAGGGAAATACCTCTATTTTTGTATCCGATCTGCAAAACGACCCCTGTGCACCGGATTTCGGTAAGCTCTGCACGGCTGTCAATCGTCCGCGGGCCGTTGTGGAAACGGCGGAGCCGATCGCCCTGGCGCTGGAGATCTGCCAGGGACCCGATGAAAAGGACGGCTTCCGTCATGCGGAACCGATTCCGGAAGCGGTGCAGACGATCTTCGGCGGAGCGTTTTGCAGGCCGTGCGAGCAAAACAAGGTGTGCCGCCTGACACTGGGGCTTTTCTCCATGATCCGTCTGGAACGTCCGGCACAGCTTGTGATCCCCGCCTGCGATTTCTGCCTGCCGGAAAAGTGCTGTGAGGATGAATTTTCCTGCAGCGATCCCTGCGCTCTTTTTCGCTCCATGAGTTTTCCGGTGAACGAATTTTACCCGGCGATCAATTCCTTTTCTTCGATTTCGGCGCAAATCCTGCAAAAGCAAACCGAACCCTGCCCGATTGACCCGAAAAAATATCAATAAAAGAAAAAAATGTTCGATCTTATCCTCTTTATCCCTTGACAAAAAAACTCTTATCGGTTATACTAAACGCAAGAAACAAGGATAAGAGGTTGCTTATGAAAAAATTTGTTGCAATTCTTTTGGCTCTTATTATCATGCTTTTCGCGTTTGCTGCCTGTAAACGTCAGCCCGAACCGACTACCACTGCCGTGACGACCGAAGAACCGGAAGCGACTTCTGCCGCGCCTACCACCACCAAGGAACCGGTAGACGGCATTTCCGAAGAAGACGACGGTTGGTCTTTCTGGGCTTGGTTCTAAACGAATTTTAGCTACAATTTGAGGGAGTAGTTTTCGCAACCCGCGTGATATGTCAACATGCATGGCCCTCGCGCCTGGCGTATCTTAAAAAACGAGACTCATGTATAGAAGCAGGAAATCTGTTTTTATGCATGAGTTTTTTATTGGAGGAGGAAAAATGAAAATCTATTCACAAAATACGGAGGAAGTGCTCCGGGAATTCTCTTCCCCGCAAGACGGCCTTTCTGCAGCAGAGGTTGAAAAAAGACAAGAACAATACGGAAAGAACAAATTGCAGGAAGCCAAAAAGGAAACGCTGCTGCATAAATTCTGGCGGCAGATTTGCGACCCTATGGTTTTGGTACTGCTGGCGGCGGCTGTGGTTTCCACCGTTTCCACGGCAATTTCCAATTCCGTAAACGGAACGAGCGAATCCTTTGCCGATGGGCTGATCATTTTATTCGTCGTCATTTTGAATTCCATTCTCGGTGTGGTGCAGGAAAGCCGCGCCGAGCAGGCGATCGACGCTTTGAAAAGCATGACCGCTTCTACCTGTAAAGTGTGGCGTGACGGCAAGATCTGCGTTTTGAAAAATGAGGAGCTGGTACCGGGCGACCGGATCCTTATCGAAGCGGGCGACAGCATTCCGGCGGACTGCCGTGTTTTGGAGTGCGCCGGGCTGAAGGTGGAGGAAGCAGCGCTCACGGGCGAAAGCGTGGCGATCGATAAAACCAGCGAGCGCATTGAATCCACAGATGGAAAAGAAGTTCCGCTCGGAGACCGGAAAAATCTGTGCTTTCTGGGTTCGACTGCCGTTTACGGGCGCGGGAATCTTTTGGTATACGCCACCGGCATGAACACGGAAATGGGCAAGATCGCCACCAGCCTTGCCGACGCCAAAGACGAAAAAACGCCTTTGCAGAAAAAGCTCGCTTCCCTTTCCCGCCTATTGACAAAAGCGGTTTTGGGGATTTGCGCACTGGTTTTTGCCGTACAGATTTTGCAGGCCGTGGTATTGAAAAGCGCGCTTTCCTTCCCCATGGTGCTGGATTCCTTTATGGTTGCGGTCAGCCTTGCCGTAGCCGCCATTCCCGAAGGGCTGGCGGCGGTCGTCACGATCGTGCTTTCGATCGGCGTGACGAGAATGTCAAAACGCAACGCCGTGATCCGCAAGCTCACCGCTGTGGAAACGCTCGGCTGCGCACAAGTGATCTGCTCAGATAAAACCGGCACCCTCACGCAAAATAAAATGACGGTGGTAGAAGCCTTCCTGCCTTCGCAATCTCCCGCCGCCCTGCAGGAGCTGGCGCGAGCCATGGCGCTCTCCTCCGACGCAGAGTGGGAGGAAGCGGACGGCGCGGTCGGCGAACCAACCGAGTGCGCCCTGGTCGCATACGCCGCCAAAAACGGACTCAAAAAGCCGGAACTGAAAGCGGCTTTTCCCCGTGTGGACGAGCTTCCCTTTGACTCCATGCGCAAACTGATGACAACCCTGCACAAAGCCGAAAACGCTTTTGTTCAATATACCAAAGGCGCTCCCGACGAAGTGCTGGCAAGGTGCGAATACTATGCGGAAAACGGCAGCGTTCTTCCCCTGACCGCCGAAAAACGAGCGGAATTTTCCGCGCAAAACCAGGCCATGGCGGCAAAAGCGCTGCGTGTGCTGGCAGCTGCCAAGCGGGAAACGCCGCTCAGCGAAGCACAACCCTCCCCGTCCGAAGAAGGGTTGGTTTTCCTTGGACTTTGTGGAATGATCGATCCCGTCCGTCCGGAAGTGAAAGATGCAGTGGCGCGCTGTAAAAACGCCGGGATCCGCGTAGTGATGATCACCGGCGACCATATTGACACCGCCGCTGCCATTGCCCGAGAACTGGGCATCATTCAAAGTGCCGAAGAAGCGATGCGCGGCGCCGATCTCGACGATTTGACCGACGAAGAGCTTTTGCAGGTGATCGAGAAAATTTCGGTCTACGCCAGAGTGCAGCCGGAACACAAGGTGCGTATCGTGAACGCCTGGAAGCAAAGCGGCAAAATCTGCGCCATGACCGGCGACGGCGTAAACGATGCGCCCAGTATCAAGGCGGCCTCGATCGGCATTGGCATGGGCATTACCGGAACCGACGTTACCAAAGCGGCGGCGGATATGATTTTGGCGGACGATAATTTCGCCACCATTGTTTCTGCCGTGGAAGAAGGGCGAAAAATTTATGCCAACATTCAAAAATCCATTCAGTTTCTGCTGTCCTCCAACCTGAGCGAGATCCTCAGCATCCTGATCGCCACACTCTGCGGCTTTGTAATCTTAAAGCCCGTGCACCTTTTGTGGATCAATCTCATCACCGATTCCCTGCCCGCACTAGCGCTGGGAATGGAGCACGCGGAGCGGGACGTCATGAAGCACAAGCCGCGCGACCCCGCGCAGGGCATTTTTGCCGGCGGCATTGCGCGAGATACGGTTTATCAGGGAATTTTGGTAGCGTTTCTCACGCTGACTTCCTATGCGATCGGGCATCATTACGGCGAGGGAGATGGAATGACCATGGCGTTTCTGACCATGTCGCTGGCGGAAATCTTCCACGCCTTTAACCTGCGTTCGCGCCGGGAAAGCCTGTTCCGGATCCGAAAGCAAAATATTGTGCTGTGGCTGAGCGCCTTGTTGGCACTGATCCTCACAACGGGCGTGATCTTCATCCCCGCACTGGCGTCTCTCTTTTCCTTTACGGTGATCGGACTGAAAGAATACGGCGTCGCGCTCGGGCTGGCGTTTTCTATGATCCCGATCGTGGAAGTGATCAAGAGCGTACAAAGAGCGCTCCGAAAAAAAAGAAAAAAAGCTTGACTTTCCTTTGGTAAATTTTATATAATCATATCGAAATTCAAGAGGGAGAGGAAAACGATATGACCCTTACAAAAAGACCCTTCGGCACCTTACCCGACGGAACGGACGTTACTTGTTACACCATGACCGCGGACAATGGCTTTTCTGCGGAAATTCTGGATTACGGCGCTACGATCCGCGCCCTGACCGTGCCGGACAGAAACGGAAAACCGGTGGACGTGGTACTGGGATACGACACGCTGGAAGAATACTGCAAAAACGAAGACTACCTGGGCGCTACGATCGGGCGTTTTGCCAACCGCATCGGAAAGGGACGTTTCGAACTCAACGGCAAAGAATACGTGCTGGCGCTCAACAATGGTAAAAATCATTTACACGGCGGAAAAATCGGCTTTGACAAAAAGGTCTGGGCAACAGAGCTTACCGAAACCGGTATTACTTTCTCCATTCTTTCTCCGGACGGCGAAGAAGGCTATCCCGGCAATCTGCAGACAAGTGTGACCATGTCGTGGAAAGGAAACGGACTGGAGCTTCATTACAAAGCGACGACTGATCAGGACACGATTCTGAACCTGACCAACCACAGCTATTTCAATTTGGACGGCGAAGGCACAGTCCGGGAACAAACGCTGCAAATCGCCGCCGATTCCTTTACAAACAACGACTCCGGCTGTCTGCCGACCGGTGAGATCCTGCCGGTAGCGGGAACCGCCATGGACTTTCGCAAGCCACGCGCGATCGGCGACGGAGCCGACAGTGATGAACCGTGCATCCGGTACAGCAAAGGATATGACGTGAACTTTGTTTTCAGTGGCTCCCCTGCTGTGATCGCCGAATCCGCAAAAAGCGGCATTGTCATGACCATGACCACAGATCAGCCCGGTATGCAGCTGTATACCGCCAATCTCTTAAGCGACCGGAAGGGCAAAAACGGCGCCCGGTACGGTTTCCGAAGCGCCTTTTGTCTGGAAACGCAGCACTACCCGGATTGCATTCATCACCCCGAATGGCCGAGCTGCGTTTTAAGAGCCGGCGAGGTTTTTGAAAGCACCACGACTTATTCCTTTTCTGTAAAATAGAAACATAAATAAAGGATCGCAGCGAATATTCGCTGCGATCCTTTATTTTTTTTCAGATGATGATCCGGAGCACTTCCGGCATTTTACCGACTTCGATTTGGTTTTCTTCCGCAAGGCTTTCCACGGGAACGCGATATTTTTTAGCGATTTCCCAAAGCGTTTCATTTTCCGCGGGGTAATAGAAGATCATGCCCTTTTCTTTTCCGGGTAACGGCTCCTGCAGGGTGATTTCGGAAAGAATGCCGGCTTTTTCCGCGGAAAAGATTTTGATATGCTGAAACACATCGCAGCGGACGGTCGCGTTTCTCCCGTTGATATCCACATCGCAATGCTTGACCCCGCCGGAAATTTCTACGCGAAGATTCAGCTCCCCGTTATCCAGATCGACTTCCCGATCCGGCTTAACCGCAAATCTCAGATCCAGTACCTCGTCGCAGCCGACAAGAGTTTCGTCCTCCCGCACCCCCAAAAAGTGCAGATTCAGCTTGCTTTCCACGGCGATCTGCCCGTTTTCTACATAGGAATTTTGAAAATCAATCGCCGCCTTAATGCTCTCGGCGCGGATCAGATCCTCGTTTTTCAGGGAAAAGGAAGCTTTTTCCTCGCTTGTCGTGTGAATCATGGAAGCAAGCTGCTCAAAGGAAGCAACCACGGATTCCGTTTTTAAGGCCGATTCCGTAGAAAACACATCCTGGCAATACACGATTTCCTCGTTCTGATACACGTTCGTCTCAGCGGTATAGCCGACCTCCAGGCGGATCCATTTGTTATCGCCGTCTTCATCCGGCTCAACGTTGATTTTTAAAAGATTCGGCGCGATCATAACCTCGCAGAACGTATCCTCCTCGCACTCGTCGATCTCCAGGGTGTTGGAAAATTCAATCGGCTGATAAAAGCTGATAAAGCTTTCCTCATCGTCGGAAACATAGCTGCAATGAATGGAGCAAAGTCCGGAAAAGAAAAGCTTGCCTGCGGAAGGACGGATCTCATCGGCAAAAAACGCGACGTCGGCGTCCACGACCTCCCCGATCGCCATGTATTCTTTCGGCAGATGAATGCTCTCCGAAAAGCTGAAGTCCTCCTCGGCATGCGCCGCCAGACGCACCACACGGGAGGAGGCGGTTTTCGCGTACATTTGAGCCGGCAATTCGGGAGAATAATATTCCTGAATCAGATTGCAGTGCAGAGAAAGGCTTACATTGATATCCGCTCGCACGGAAATTTTGCGAGGACCGAGCAGCTTGCATACACAGTTTTCCGGGCTCAGCTCCAAATTGGCGGCAAGCAGCTCGTCATCAGCCTCTTCTCCGGGAGAAGACACTTTAAAAGTATGATCAAAATTGGCGTGCACGGTGACGGATGAAACCACGCCTTTTTCTTCCCGACGCTCACTCTGATAAATGATATTGAAGGCGACGATGCCCTCCACGACGCAATAGACAAACTGTCCTTCGCGGTAGGTTTCTTTTTTGGTGATGCGGGGCTTGGAATCTGTCGAAATAATACGGTGGACGTCCTCCTTATAATCCGGCAGCACGATTTCGGAATCCACGCGCGTTTTGGCGTTTCCGTGATAAATTTCTCGGATCATATTTTGTCGGGAGCGATTCAGGTTTTCTTGTGCCACTTTTTTCTCCTATCTCGGTGGCAAAAAAATTTTGCCGTACCGCCACCGTGGTACTGATTTGCAGTACCAGTTTATGAGGCAATACGGCAAAGTATTCCATTAAAGATAGGGTTTCATTTCGTTGACAACGCGTGTGGAAATGTTGATCACATCGGTCGCGATCTGGTGTGACATGGGCGCCGCGTCCTTGGCGCCGTTCTGACTGCGGACGATTTCGATCACGCCCATGTTGGCGCCCTGGATCATCATTTCTGCCAGGTGCGAGGGCGAGTTATCCATGGTCGTTTTCATTTGAATGGCAAGATTCGCCATCATTTCGCCGACCATATGGTGATTTTTAGTATCAACGGAACGGTTTTGCAGTTCCGTTTCGGCGCGGCCGGCAACCTCGTCGTAGCTTTCCAGATCCTTGACCAAAAGATTACGCATGGATGCGTCCGAAACCTTCGGTAAAATGGTATTGATGCTGGAAGAACCCATTTTTGCGGTTTGAAGCGAGGTCTGCAAAAGTTTTTCTGTAGGATCCATTCTTATCCCTCCTTTTTCCTTTAGGATGCCGCAAAAGAGGAAGGATTATACACGGATCTCAAATATAATTGCGCGGGAGATTCATGTAGCGATACAGCTTTTCCATGGCGCTTTTTTCAATGCGGGAAACATAGGATCGAGAAATATTCAGCTTCTGTGCCACTTCGCGCTGGGTGATGGGTTTTTTTCCGTTCAGCCCGAACCGCAGAACTACAATTTCCTTTTCTCTCTCGCTCAGCTCGGTGCGGATGGCCCGCAGTGCCAATTTGGTTTTGCTTTTCAGGTCGATTTCCTCAACAATGGTGTCCTCCACGGAAATCACGTCCATAATGGTTAAAGGATTGCCGTCTTTATCCATTTCAATGGTTTCGTGAATGCTGGTTTCCATGGCGCTTTTTTTCTGTGCGCGGAAATACATGAGAATCTCGTTCTGTACACATCTTCCGGCATAGGTAGCAAAACGGGTACCGTTTTCTATGTGAAAGGAATCGATCGATTTGATCAACCCGATCGTACCGATACTAATCAGGTCTTCCTGATCCTTGACAGCGGTATAGTATTTTTTGATAATATGGGCGACCAGCCGCAGATTGTGCTCGATCAGCTTTTCACGCGCGGCCGTATTTCCTTTTTGCATTTCCAGAAACAGCGCGGTTTCCTCCTCGCGCGAAAGCGGCGCCGGAAACGCGGAGCCGTTTAAAACCTTCAAATACAGCGCTACAAAATGGAACAGTCCCATGTGCAAAAATTCCAGAAACATAGGTCCCCCTTATTTTTCAGGATATTTCAGTATATGCAAACGGGCAAAAAAAATCCGCCTGAAAAGGCGGATTTTCTGTTGTGATCATTCGTAATGCGGAATATGGTAGGTCGGTACGAGCTCCGCGACGAGCTTTTTCATTTCTCCGGTTTCTTCCTCGCACTTGACTTTTAAATTGGCAAGCGTTTTCCAGAAGGAATTTTCATTGAATTCGATCGGTTTGCCGATGCTGATCAGGTCGTTGGCGGTTTTTTGCATGCCTTCCTCCTTCATCAGCCTTTCCTCATACAGCTTTTCTCCGGGGCGCAGACCGGTGCAGACGATTTTGATATCCTCATGCGGGCGCAGACCGCTTAAGCGGATCAGGTTTTCCGCCAAGTCGTAAATGCGGACGGGTTCGCCCATGTCGAATACAAAAATATCACCGCTGGTGGCATAGCAGCAAGCCTGCAAAACCAGGGAAACCGCTTCGGGGATTGTCATAAAGTAGCGAATAATATCCTTATGAGTCACCGTCACAGGGCCGCCGGCGCGAATCTGCTTTTGAAACAGCGGTATCACCGAGCCGTTGGAGCCCAATACATTCCCGAAACGCACCGCCACAAAATCGGTGTTGGCGGAATGGCGGCCGATCGACTGGATGATCATTTCGCAAATGCGCTTGGACGCGCCCATGATATTGGTGGGGTTGACCGCCTTATCGGTAGAGATCTGCACAAAACGCTCGGCGCCGAAAGTATCGGCCGCGCGGGCAACGTTCAGGGTTCCGAATACGTTGTTCTTGATCGCTTCGTTCGGACTGGTCTCCATTAAAGGAACATGCTTGTGTGCAGCGGCGTTAAAAACGATCTGCGGACGATATTTAGAAAATACATCCTGTACTTTTCCCTCGTCGCGGATACTGCCGATCAGCACCAACAGATCCAAATCCGGGTACTCTGTTTTCAATTCCTGTTCAATGTCATAGGCGTTGTTTTCGTAGATATCAAAAACAATCAGCTTCCGGGGCGAACACCGGGCGATCTGGCGGCACAATTCACTGCCGATAGAACCGCCGCCGCCGGTAACGAGAATCACCTTATTTTCGATGCAGTCTTGAATTTCCTCCATATTGACCTTGATCTGATCCCGGCCAAGCAAGTCGGAAATATTGATCTCGCGCAGGAAATTCAAATTGATCTCGTCGTTTACAATCTGCGAAATACCGGGAACGGTCAAAACTTTCAGGCCGGTTTCGGTACAGATCTGCACAATTTCGTGCAGGCGCTTTTTGGAAACAGAAGGCAGCGCCAAAATAATTTCCTTGGCGCGGTATTCCTTGGCATATCTTTTTACTTCCGAAATCTTGCCGCGCACCTTGACGCCGTAGATCAAAAGACCTTTTTTATCAGGGTCGTCATCCAAAATACAAACCGGACGGATCGACACCGAAGAGGACTCCATAATATTGCGGATCAGCATACCGCCCGCTTCGCCGGCGCCGATCACAATGGTATTGACCTGATTTTCATTTTTCCCGCGATTATTCCAATACTGACGGAAGCTATACCAAAACCGGGGCAGCAAAAGGATGCCGGCAAACGCCATGCCGAAAAGAATGGCGTTAAGCCCGATCCAACGAAAACGCAAAAGCCGGGAGTTCTGCAGAATCAGGCGCAGCATGAGATTGAAAAGGAAAACGATAAAATCGATCACAAAAACATAGACGATCTCTCGAAAACCGAAAAGCTTTGGCACCGCGCCGTCCAGACGAAAAGCAAAGACAAGCACGCCGGCAATAACAAAGTTTGTCAAAACAATCGGCAGCAACAAGGTCCAGAAGTCTACCAGATAGCTGATGTCCACAAAAATTGCAGACAAGTACGCCATGGAAACCATGGCAAAAAAAAGTTCTGCGACAAGACGAATTCGTTTAAAGAGCATATATTTCCTCAATCATAATCCTTCTGCATTCTTTATTGGTGCTGATTTCTTATTTTACTATTTTTCTTTCAATTTTGCAAGTAATTTTCCTATATTTATCAGTAAAGTTTTGGTTTTTTCATTTTTTCCTTTATTTCCCGGCGAGAAATATTGCTTTTTGCAGACATTTGCGGTAAAATAATGTTCATATGAATCATAGTTGAAGCTGTAGGTGTACCATGCTATATCCGATCATCGATATCGGTTCGAATACGGTGAAAATTTCCGTTCTGGACAGCGAACACATTTTTACCGCCGCGCCTTCCTATTTCAAAGCGGTTCCGCTAAACCTGCGCGCAAAGGTTTCGGAAAACCGTTTGCCGGAAGAGGCGGTGGATGAGCTTTGCAGTTTGCTTGCGGAATACAAAAAAACCGCGTCCGAGCTGACAAGCCAGCCGCCGATTGCTTTTGCAACCGCTTCCCTGCGGGGACTGGCAAACCAAAATGAAATTATAGAAACCATCTTTCATAAAACAGCTCTTAAAGTCGAGCTGATCTCCGGCGAAACCGAAGCCTATTTTTCCTTTTTAGGCGCCAAAGGGCGACATGCCGTTTTCAGCGGATGTGCGGTCGATCTCGGCGGCGGCTCGACCGAAATTTTAACCTTTCGCAAAAACCGGGTGCTGCATTCCGTATCCATGCCGTTTGGCTGCCTGACGCTCTACCACGCCTATTTTGCAGAGGGCGGCGCGCAGTACGAGGCTTGCCGCGAACACATTCGTCAGACGTTGCAAAAATTCGCGCCGCCGCCGGCGGGAAAAACCATTCTGCTTTCCGGCGGCAGTGCCAAAGCCATGCTGAAATATAAAAATACCCTGACCGGCAAAAAAGGTACGACCGTAGATCTCTACCAAATGGACGAGATCCTGGAGCACTTTCAAAACGGACCGCAGGAAGAAAAGGAAACGCTTGCACATATCCTGCGCGACCGTTTCCGCCTGATCCCGCCGGCGCTTTGTGTGTTTTCCGAAATCACCCGTTTTTACGGTCGGGAAAAGGTTCTCATCAGCAAAAACGGCGTCCGTGAAGGGTGTCTGATCTATCATTTGCAAAAAAAGAAATAAAATTTTAAAAAACTCTTGCTTTTTTTATTTTGATGTGGTAGAATCATCCTGTTATGGTATGAATGTTTTCTGCACTGCAGGTAAGCGGTCCTCTGCCGGCTTCAGCATGAACGCTTGCATTTATACTTAAATAATTTATTTTATTTAAGGAGGCCCTTGTCATGGATATGATTCAGGCTTTTACAAATGAGCAATTGAAAAAAGAAGTTCCCCAGTTCAACGTTGGCGATACCGTACGCGTTCACAACAAAATTGTGGAAGGCAACCGCGAAAGAATTCAGCTTTTCGAAGGCACCGTGATCGCCAAGAAAAACGGCGGCATTTCCGAAACCTTCACGGTAAGAAGAGTTTCCTACGGCGTCGGTGTGGAAAAGACCTTTCCGCTCCACTCTCCCAGAGTAGACAAGGTGGAAGTAGTCCGTGCCGGTAAAGTACGCAGAGCAAAGCTCTATTATCTGCGTGACAGAGTCGGTAAGGCTGCGAAAGTAAAAGAACGCATTTAAAAATCCCGAATAAAAGTCACAGGACAGCTTATTCGGAGCAAAAAGTTAGCTGAAAGGGACTTTTTCGAAAGTCCCTTTCTTTTTTGAAAAGGAGTAGCATGGAAGAAGAAAAGAAATTTCCGGAAGAGAAAGCTTCCGTTCAGGAAAAAATGCCGATCGTCACAAACGGCGTTTTGCCGAAGCGGTCAATTCCCTTTAAGCGGGATCTTTCCTCCAAAGCGGAGAGTACAAAGACCGAAAAGAACGCGGCTCCCGTACTATTGTCAGAAAAAGAAGTCCGCGTTTTACCCGAAAGCGAAATCATTTTTCACGATGAAGAAGCAGAAGAAAGTCGCCCCGAAAAGCCGGGAATCGACGGGCCCTTTGCTGAAGAATCGCAGGAAGACGATCCGATTCCGGAAACGCAGCGTACTCCGACCTATATTACGGCGTTTGACTGGGCGAAGACCTTTTTGTTTTCACTGATTGCCGTTATTTTTGTTTTCACTTTGCTTTTCCGCGGCGTAACGGTGAGCGGCCCTTCCATGAACGATACCCTGCAAAACAACGACTATCTGATTATCTCCGACCTGTTTTTCAAGCCCAAAACCGGCGATATTGTGGTTGCGCAAAGCAGCACCTATAAAAACGGGAAGGAATCGATCATCAAACGGGTGATCGCCACCGGTGGGCAAACCGTACGCATCGATTTTGTAAATTGGCGCGTTTGGGTGGACGGCGAGGAATTGCAGGAGGATTATATCAAAAGAAGCGAAGAGTATTCCATGCTTTCGGAAGATATGACCCCCGATAGCAACGGCATTGCCGAGGTCACGGTAGAGGAAGGCTTTGTCTTTGTGATGGGCGACAACCGCAACGATTCGCTCGACAGCCGCAGCAACACGATCGGACAAATCGACGAGCGCCATATCATGGGGAAGGTTTTGATCCGTCTGCTTCCTTTCTCTGAATTCGGAAAGGTAAACTGATGCCGGGCAATCTCATTCAATGGTTTCCGGGGCACATGGCGCTAACGCGCCGTTTGATCAAAGAGCATTTGCCGGAAGTCGATATTGTTTTTGAGCTTTTAGACGCCAGAATCCCGTCCAGCTCCCGGAACCCTGAAATACAAAACCTTTTGAACGGAAAGCCGTCTTTGATTCTGCTGAATAAAGCGGACCTTGCCGATCCGCAGCAAAACGCCGCCTTTGTTCGTGCGCTTTCAACCGACAAAACCAAGGCGATTTTAGTGGACTGCAAAAAAGGCAAAGGCCTGGAGGAGATCCGGGCAGCCGCGTCAAATACCCTGAAGGAAAAATGGGATCGCTACCGTGAAAAAGGGATCTCAAAACCGATCCGCGCCATGGTGGTAGGGATACCGAACGTAGGAAAATCCACGCTGATCAATCAATTAGCCGGGTCAAAAAAGGCGCAGACGGAAAACCGTCCCGGAGTTACCAAAACCAAGCAATGGGTAAAAGCCGGCAAAGATCTGGAGCTTTTGGATATGCCGGGCGTGCTCTGGCCGAAATTTGACGACCAAAAGACAGCGGAAAACCTTGCGATGACAGGCGCGATCAAGGACAGTATTTTGCAGAGCGAGGAAATTGCCGTGCTCCTGTGCGGCAGAATCGCCGCTCTTTACCCGGAATTTTTAACAGCGCGTTATCATCTCGCCCCGGAAGATCTGGAAAAAGAGCCTTACGAGCTTTTCCTGAAAATCGGAAAAAAGCGCGGACTTTTGCAAAGTCGCGGCGAAGTCAATGAACCGCGCTGCGCCGCCATGCTGCTGGATGAATTCCGCAGCGGCGCGATCGGACGGATCACGCTGGATACGGATTGAGGAAGAAAAGATGGACGATCGCTTTGAAAAAGAACTGATCCCCTCGGGCGTGCGGCTTGTTTGCGGCCTAGATGAAGCCGGGCGCGGTCCTTTGGCGGGGCCGGTATATGCCGGCGCGGTGATTTTGCCGGAAGGCTATTGCCCGGACGGGTTGAATGATTCCAAAAAGCTGAGCGAAAAAAAGCGCGAAAAGCTGTTTGAAGAAATTACGCAAAATGCAGTTTGCTGGAGCTTTGGCACGGCCTCCCCCGAGGAAATCGATGCGATCAATATTTTAAACGCCAGCATGCTCGCCATGAAGCGCGCCGTGGAAGGATTAACGGTCGCACCGGAATTTTTGCTGGTAGACGGTAACCGCGCGGTCGGCTTTGCGCAGCCCGCTGTGCCCGTGGTGAAAGGGGACGGAAAATGCCCCAGCATCGCAGCAGCTTCGATCATTGCCAAGGTTCTGCGCGACCGGCACTGTTTGGAAATGGATCGCGCCTATCCCGCTTACCGTTTTGCCAAACACAAAGGGTATCCCACCAAAGAGCATTACGAAGCCATTTTACAGCACGGCATTCTTCCTATTCACCGCAAAACCTTTTTAAAAAATCTTGACGAAAAGGCCGGGAAGCTATGACAAAGAATATCGGCGCACAAGGAGAATATCTGGCTCGGCTGTTTTTGGAAAAGAAGGGCTATGTTTTTCTGCGCGCCAATTATCGAATACGCGAAGGTGAGATCGATCTGATCATGCAGGACGGCGATGAATTGTGCTTTATCGAAGTGAAAACCAGAACATTTGCCAGCGCACTGGCCTTCGGACGCGGCGCGGAAAAAATCGATTCAAAAAAGCAGCGGAGAATCCGGCTTGCCGCCGAGCGCTTTCTGTGCGCAGAGCCCCGTCTTTGCAGCGGGCTGACGCCGCGCTTTGACGCGGTGGAGGTTTATCTGGATCCGGAAGAGCCGCAAAAGGTACGCGTGCTCCACACTCCCTTTGCCTTTTAAAAAATAAGAGGGGATTGCTCCCCTCCTGTTACATGGATTTCGGTTTAAAGGTGGCGCACACGGTTTCCATGCTGGAAACGGCGTAGCTTGGCCCGATATTGATTCTCGGCGCCGTACAGTATTCCTGCCCGTCATTATAAACACAATTTTTGGCGTTGCAGGAAATCCCGCCGATATGCTCGGGAACCTGATCTGCATCAAGAGACAATCGATTCATTTTTTTGTTCCTTTCTTCGTTTTTACTATTTTTTGAAAAAACGGGGCGATTTATTCAATTTTCAAGTAAAGGAATCCATTATGGCATTATTTACTCTTGCCGATCTGCATCTTTCCTTTTCTGCCTCAAAGCCGATGGACGTTTTCGGAGGCCGTTGGAACGGATACGTGCAACAGCTGGAAAACGCCTGGCGAAGCCGTATCCGCCCGCAGGACACCGTGGTGATCCCGGGGGATGTTTCCTGGGGAATGAATTTGGAGGAAGCAAAGGCGGATTTTGAATTTTTGGAGGCTCTTCCCGGCAAAAAAATTCTTTTAAAGGGAAACCACGATTATTGGTGGAATTCCCTGACCAAAATGAATGCTTTTTTGGAAAGCAGCGGCATCAAAAGCGTTTCTTTTTTACAGAACGACGCTGTTTTGACGGAAAATAAAATTATCTGCGGCTCACGCGGGTGGCTCTGTGAAGATAAAATGACCGCACAGGACGAAAAAATTTTAAACCGCGAAACGCTGCGCTTTACACTTTCTTTAAAGAAAGGCGCTCAAATTCGAGAAAAAATAGGGAAAGAAACAGGAAAAGAACCCGAAATTCTTTGTTTTTCGCACTATCCCCTGCTCTCAAGCGCGCTGCGGCAAAACCCGGTGCTGGAGATCTTGAAGGCATACGGCGTAAAACGCGTTTACTTCGGTCACCTGCACAACTGGCAAAACAAACCGCTCTATGACTCCTATCAGAATATAAAACTGATTTTAATATCTTCGGACTTCTGCAATTTCATTCCGCAGAAGATCGATTAAAATGGAATTTCGGCAGCAAGACTTTGTAGTCTTGCTGTTTTTTTTGCGTTTGCCGCTGTTCTTTTTACCAATTGGCACGCATACCCTTAGAAAAAAGAAAACACAGAGGACGCTAAAATGAACGAATACCAAAAGCTGCTGACGATTTTTCCGGAGCGAATTGCCCGGGCGCTGGATAGATTTTCGGGAAAGGACGCGGTATGCGAGATCCGGCTACGGACTTCTCTGCCCCTTTCGCTGACCACGTTTGCGGGAAATGTGATGCTGAATGAAAAGGGGGAAAGCGTCGGCCCTTCCAGAGGAATCGGCGTGACAAAGGAAGAATTGACCGAAATCGTTTCTGCCTTTTGCGAAGGAAGTGTGTATCGATATATTGAATCCCTGGAGGAAGGGTTTTTAGTCAACCAAAGCGGCGTTCGCATGGGGATCTGTTATGAGCAGTCGAGCGGCTCTTTTTCCACTGCGGGCAGCGAGATCGGCAGTCTGAATTTTCGCATCCCGCGCACAGTGCCGGGCGCGGCAAAAGAACTGCTGCGCTTTTTCCGGCAAAACAGTCTGCAGTCTACGCTGCTGATTTCCCTGCCCGGCGCCGGTAAAACCACGCTGATGCGGGATTTGGCCATTTCTCTCTCCCGCGGAGATCTGTTTGAAGCAAAACGAATTGCCGTGATCGATGAAAGGAAAGAGCTATTCCCTGCCGGCTGCCCAAAAGGCATGGGACTGTGCGATCTGTTTTCAGGCTACCCGAAAGCGCGCGGCATTGAGATCGCCACGCGGGTACTGGCGCCGGAGGTAATTCTGTGCGATGAAATCGGCGGCAATGAAGATACAGGCGCTATTTTATCGGCACAGGCAGGCGGCGGCGTCCTTTTGGCTTCGGCGCACGCCGCGTCATTGGAGGGGGCGATGGCAAAGCCGCATTTAAAACGGCTTTTTGACGCGGGCGTTTTCAGCGTGCTGGCCATTTTGGAAAAAGAGCCGGCCAAGGTCTATCGCAGTCATCTTACCTTTTGCCGGGTGCCATGAAGCTTTTTGGGATCGCGCTGCTTTTTTTAGCGCCGACTTTGGGTGGGTTTTGGCGCGGAGAAAGGATCCGACAAAAGCGCAAAATTCTTTCGGCGCTGATCGTATTTCTGGAAAATCTGCAAACGGAAATTTCCTATTTTTTGCGGGCGCAGAAGGATATTTTTTTCGATTACCGCGATCCGCTGTTGGAAAAAATCGGGTTCTTGCCGCTGCTGCGAGCGGAGTGTGTCAGAAAACCGGAGTTTGCCCTCAAGCGCTGCGCGGAGCAGTTTGAAAAAGAATTACTGACGGAAAAGCAGCTTTCGGAAGCCTTCCTTTCCTTCTGCCAAACCTTTGGCTCGCTGCCGAAAAAGCTGCAGCTGGAGGAGGGCGATAAGCTGATCGCCCTGATGCAGAAAAAAGAAAAAGTCATGCTGGACAAAGAAGAAAACGAGATCAAGCTATCCCGCGTCATCGGGCTGGCGATCGGGATCGGAACCGTAATTTTATTCCTATAGGAGAAAAACAATGGATGTGGGATTGATTTTAAAAATTGCCGGAATCGGGTTCCTCACAAGTGTGCTCTGCCAGGTGCTTTCCAAGAGCGGCAAGGACGAGCAGGCAGGTTTTGTAACAATCGGCGGTATCATTTTGGTGCTGCTGATTTTGATCGGAGAAATTTCCAATCTGATCGATTCCGTACGGAATACCTTTGGGATATGAAAATCATCGGACTGATTTGCTTTCTCGCAATCTTCAGTGCCGTGATCGGCATCCTTGTTCGGGAACAGAACCCGAAATTTGCCCTGTTTTTAGGGGCGACGGCGTCGATCCTGTTTTTCACCCTTGCCTGGCAGTATATTTCGCCGGTGATCCGCTATTTTCAAAGTCTGATCGCCAATACCGGCCAGGCCTCGCTTTTTGAAATTTTATTAAAGGCCTTGGGGATCGCCGTGCTGATCAGTATTGTTTCGGAGCTATGCCGAGACCTGGGGGAAAATTCCCTGGCCGACAAGGTGGATTTTTGCGGAAAAGCAGTGCTGTTTTATTTAGCACTGCCGATTTTCCGGCAGATATTTGAAATTATAGGAGAACTTCTGACTTGAAAAAAAGGACGTTTCAAGGTCTTTTCGCGCTCTTTCTGTGCCTGTTTTTGGCTCTGCCGGTACGGGCGGAGGAGAGCTCGCTGGAGGACGCCATCCGGGACGTTACCGATCTTCCCTCCCTGGAGGAGCAGATCCCGGAGGAGGAAGACAAGGAAGAAATTCAGGAGCTTGCAGAACGCTTTGAAGTGCGGGAGATCTTTTCCTTCTTTTTAGAAAAAGTACGCGGCCTCTTTACCCTGCACGCGCAGGAAAATTTAAAATTTTTCGCTTCGCTATTGTTTTTCATTTTGGTCGCCGGCGTTTGGAGCCGACTGCGCGAAGCTTTTTCCGAAGCGCGCTATACCAAGGTTTTCGATGCGATCATCCAGATTAGTCTGGCGGTTTTTTGTTATCAGAAAATCACGGCGCTGACCTCGGTGTGCGAAAGCGCTATGCGGGGGATGAACTCTTTTTTGATCGCTACCCTGCCGATTTTTACCGCCTTTGGGGCACTCGGCGGTAAAATCCAGACCGCGGTGATCCAGAATGCCAATCTTTTGTTTGTGATCGATATCATCGACACCATTGTAACGCAGCTTTTGCTGCCGCTGATCCGCATTTTGTTTTCGTTCGGCCTGATCGGGATGATGTCTGACCTGAACACCGGCAGTATTTCCGCTTTTTTGCAAAAAACAATCAAAACGGTTTGCGTGTTCCTTTTCACCCTCCTTTCGGGGATCCTGACCCTGCAGCATACATTGGCGCAGGCGGCGGACAGTCTGACCATGCGGGGGGTGCGTTTTGCCGCGGGCAGCTTTATTCCCGTAATCGGAAATTTAGTGGGAGAAGCCACGAAAACGCTGGCGGCAGGCATTGATCTGATCCGCACGCAATGCGGCATACTTTGCGTAGTTTTGCTGCTGCTCATTGTGCTGCCGCCGCTTTTACAGATCATCGGCAAAAAAATCATTCTGAGTCTGGCAAAGCTGATGAGCGAAATTTTACAGGAAAATAAAATTACTCAATTTTTAAAAGAAACGGCCGCCATTCTGGATTTGCTCTTGGCACTGACGCTTTCCGGCGGGATTTATTTTCTTTATGCGATCGTGCTGATGATCCGCAGCTTTGCTGTTATATAGAGGAAGAAGAAATGAAAAGCTTTGCCTACACCTGTATTCTCGCCGCCGGGCTTCTATCTCTTGCCGCGCTTTTCCTGGCAGATAAAAAGCGAGAGGGACTGTACCGCATTTTCCGGCTGTCCGTTTCTCTGATTTTAATTGCCGCCTGCTTTTCCCCGGTACTGCAATTTCTTTCCGGAAAGTGGAGTTTTGGCTCGACTTCCTTTTTGAATACGCAAAAGTACGAATCCTACTTGGATGAAGAGAGCATTCTGCAGGAAATGAACGAAAAAGCGCTTCGCAAAATGGAAGCCGCCGCTGCCGCCGCCTTTCCCGGTATCGGCATCCGGCTCTCCGGCGAAACGGAAAGCGGCGTGATCACAGAAATTGTAATTCAAGCGGACAAAGAGACGAAAGAAATCAAAGAATTTTTGGAAAACGCTTACGGCATTCCCTGCCGGATACAAAAGGAGAAAACAAAATGAAAACAGATTGGATCGGTTCCAAAAAAACGGCGCTCATATTGGCGATATTTTTTGTTCTCGGTATCATTTTTTTGGTGGGATCGGAATATATTTCTACCAAAAGAGAAACGGCTGCCAGTGTAGTTTTTGACGAAAACGCTTACACCGAAAACCTGGAAGCAAGGCTTTCTGAAATGATCCGCACCGTTTGCGGTTCAGACGAGGTGAAAGTGATGATCACACTGGAAGGATCGGCAGTTTATTGCTACGCTCAGGAACAGACCGAAAGCGAATACGCCCGGGAAAAATCGCTGCTTTTGCAGCAAGACAAAAACGGAGCCAAAACCCCGATCCTCACCGAAATTTCCGCACCGAAGATCAAGGGGGTGAGCGTTGTTTGTAAAGGAGGAAAAGACAGTGAAATGCGAAAAGAGATCATCAATCTGATCGCCGGGACTTTGCATTTATCTACCAATCGAATTTACGTGACTGAATAAGGAGAGAAAGATGAGAAAACTGAATGCGATTCAACTTTTAGAAGCAGGCCCCGCCCCTGAGACGGAAGAAACCGGGTTGCAGGAGATCCCCGTTGAAACGGAAGAAACGGAAAAGAAAAAACACACGTTTCCGAAAATGCCGGAATGGATGGAAAAAATCAAGCTGAAGCCCTTCCCCTGGAAAGGGCTGAATGCCAAAAACGCACTGATCGCCGGGTGCCTGGTACTGATCGCGGTAGCGGGCTTTCTGAACATCCGCTACGGCTTAATGGAAAAAGATTCCGAAGCGGTCGATCCGCCTTCCAATCTGGAAGAAGCGGCAGTCAATGACGAGAACTTTTTTGCCACTGCGATCATCGACCGAGAACGCGTGCGCGATGAAGCGCTGGAGGTTTTGGTATCGATCACCGAGGATGAAACTGCCGATGAGGCCGCCAAGGCGGACGCCTTTACCGCTATGGAGCGCATCGCGCAGGAAACCTCCAGCGAGATCGATATTGAAAACCTTGTAAAAGCCAAAGGCTTTACCGAATGCGTGGCAGTCATTAACGGTGAAGACGCCAATATTGTAGTAAAAAGCGAGGGGCTGACCGCCGCCGAGATCGCCCAGATCAAAGAAATTGTTTATCTGGAAGCCGATATTTTGCCGAAGAATATTAAAATCATTGAAAGAAACAGCTAAAAAGATCGCGCAAGCAAAACTGCTTGCGCGATCTTTTTTCAGTGCCGATGTTTTTCATAAAAAACATCGGTTCGGTTTTTATTTCAGACTGTAAAATTCCTGCGCACCGTATACAATATTCGCACTTTTGCCGGAAAGGGCAAACCCGGTTCCGAGATGCGTGAAATTCGAATTGAGAATGTTTTGCCGATGGGCATCGGAATTGTAATAGGCGTTCATCACAGAAAAAACATGGTCATACCCTTCGGAAATATTTTCCCCGATCCAGTACCAGGAAATTCCCTGCTCGTGCAGGCGGGTTTTGTAGCTGTCATCGTGGCCGAAAAAGTCGTGCTCAGCCATATATTGGGCGTAGTCGCGCGCGACAACCGCCGCCTGCGGCGAATAGCTCAGGGCGGCAAGACCGTTTTTTACACGCAGAGCATTGGTAAAATAAAAGCAAAGTTTTTCCTGGGCGGCGTAATTTTCGGTAATTTCAGCGTCGTAGGCGTAGTCATACCCGACGTCGGAAATGCGAAACCAAATGGCGTAGTTCTGATAGGCGCAAAAGCTATCACAGAAAGCGGTGATCGTGTAGGAGTCTGCAAACTGCTTTTCCCGGAAATCATAAGGGTCGAGCGGCGCGGTAAAATCCGACAAGGTAATATACTGTCCCTCTGCATGACAAAAAGCGGCAGGATCAAAGGTGAAAATCCCCCATAACCCCTGTTCATCAATCTGAAACACGGTAAAACGTTGGTAATCTGCAGCATAAACCAGGCTGATTTTATTTCCTTCGGTCAAGGTTTCGGTGGGGGTTCCGGCTTTGGAAAGAACAGAGGGCATCGGTTCATCAAAATCAAAGCTGTGCTCCATTGCATAGAGCGCTCCGTGAAAGATTTCATGGCAGCGCGTGCAGGTGCCGTCAACAATGTTGTGCTTCAGCGCTTCCTGACCGGTTGCGCCGCAAACCGTGCAGGTTTGTGCCTGGGTGCAGGTCGCCGCTTTCCAGGTATGTGCAGTCTTTGCCAAAGGCTTGCTGTAGCTCTGGCCGCAGGGACAGACATAGACGTCTTCTCCTTGCTTTGCGCAGGTGGGTTTGATATGTACGGAGAGCGCAAACGCATGCGTATGCTCCTCCTCCGGAGCGTTTGTCGGCTCCGGCACATCGGTGGTATTGGGAACATCAACGGGTTCGGTTGCAGGTATCTCCATGGTTACAGAAGATCGGGGATCTTCTGTTTCAAAGGTCTGGTTTGCCTCTGTGGAGGATAAAGACGGTTTTTCCTTCTCGCAAGCCGGAAAAACCGCGGAAACCAAGGTCATGGCGACAAAAAGCGCCAGAAAGCGTATGATTTTTTTCAACGCCGGACTCCTTACTTTATATGGGAAAGCTCAAAGCAGTAGCGCCGGATCGATTCGCGCTGCTTTTCCAAATAGGAGGAATTGCCGTGGCCGGGATAGAGCTTATAGTTTTCCGGCATTTCGTTTATTTTTTGAAGAGACTCCGCAAGCCGAGCGGGATCGCCGCCATAAAAATCGAATCTCCCGTAACCGTAGGAAAAAAGCGTATCGCCGGTGAAAAGAAGATCCTCACTTTGTAAAAGGATGGATCCTTTGGTGTGCCCGGGTGAATGAATCACCCGGAACGAAAGTGCGCCGCAGCGGATCTCATCGCCGTCGGAAAGCAAAATATCGGCATGGATCAGGGGAAAATCGGCGGCAGCTTCGCCGTAAAAATAGGCCGCGACGTTGTGTTCGCGGTCGGAAAGCAGCTCAAGATCGTCCTTGTGCACGCAGACCTTGGCTCCGGTTTGCTTTGCCAAAAAATCCACTCCACGGATATGATCAAAATGACCGTGGGTCAAAAGGATATAAGAGGGATTCAGACCACGCTCGGTCAATTTTCCGTAGATCTTTTCCCCTTCCAGACCGGGATCGATTACGACGCAGTCCCCCGCTTCGTTGAAACAAAAATAACAGTTGGTGAGCAATTCACCGATCATAAAATTCAAAACTTTCATGCGGGCCTCAAAAGCTGATGATATCGTGATAGCAATCCATGGCGTATTTATCGCTCATGCCCGCAATATAGGAAAGCACGGCTTTGGCAAACGAGGTGCGGTCGTGCAGATCAAAAATGGCGGGATTTTCGAGAATCGGGTCGCGTTCCTCCGTCCAGTAGGTAGCAAGCCAATTTAAGAAGGATTCTGCAAACATCGGATGCAGTTTTTTCAATTCCTGCAAATTTTCCAGCGTATGCTTTTCGTCAAAACAGGAAAAGAGCAGATCGAAAATCTGCCGGATCACAAGCTGAAAATACTGATCGGCGCGGACAACGCGCGGCGACTGATAGATATATTTGGAATTGAAGCGATTCAAAAGATTCAAAAGCTCATTGGTAGAATCGGAAAAGCAAATGCCGTTTTCGGGATCGGAATGCAGGCAGAGATCGGAAATCAGATGATTGATCAAAATGGTATTATTGATCTCTTTCCCGGTAAATTCACGGCAAAGTGAAGTCAGTTCAGCAAGCTTTTCCGCATCGAGAATTCCCAGTGCCACCGCGTCTTCTATATCGCGCCCGATATAGGAAATACGATCCGCCATGCGCACCACGCACCCTTCGTAGGTAAACGGCAGCGCTTTGCCGGGGGTGGAAAGAGCGTACAAATCCCCCGCTTCCTCGCGCGGGAAAAGGTGATTTTGCATGGCTTCCCCGCAGTGACAGATCAGCCCGTCGCGCACGGCATAGGTAAGATCGAGATTGCGCTTATGGCGCTCGGAATCCTCCAAAAGCTCAATATAATCTACAATAAAAAGACTGTTTTTTTCGTGCCAAAACGGATCGCCGATGACCTCACGGGAAATCGCATCCAGCACTTTTTCCCCTTTATGCCCGAAGGGGGAATGCCCCAAATCATGCGCAACGGCAATGCTGCGGGTCAATTCCGTATTCAGCCCCAGCGAATCCGCTATGGTGCAGCTGATCGATTCCACGTGCAGCACGTGTTCAATACGCGTGCAGATATGATCGCTCTGCGGAGAAAAAAAGACCTGCGTTTTGTGCTTGAGCCGGCGAAAAGCGGTACAGTGGATCGCACGGGTATAATCCCGCAGAAAAGGACTGCGGACGTCGTTTTCCCGTAAATACAGAGCGCGTTCCCGCGCGATCATTTGTTTCCACTTGGGGTTGTGCTCTCCGGCGGCAAAGGCAGATAATTTTTTCATTTATTTTCTCCTCTTGTGAAATCCAAGACGGTCGCGCAGTTTGATGATATACCACAGAAGGAAACGATCCAGCAACAGATCGTAGAACACAAAGCAAACGTTCCCCAACACGACCGTGGCCGCCAAAATCCAACGGCTTTCGGCGCCGAGAATTTTAACCGAAAGGAACAGATCGAGTGCCAGCACGGCGTTGAACAGTACTTCCTTGACCAGGCGGCAAAGAAACGGCTTTAGCAGGTGCAGTTTTTTCTGTACGATCGGGTACCAGCCACAGAACAAAAGAAAAGCAATTCCGGCGCTTTTTTCCGGAAGCAACAGGGAAAGCAGCCCCGCTACGGCAAAAACCGCCCAGCCCCAACGATCGCCATATTCCTGCGCCATGATCGCTACGATCAGCCCGGCAAGGATCGCAAGCGAAAGATCGAGAATCTCTACAAGGCTCCCCAGCGCCATTACAATCACACAAAGCGCCGCTGCCAGAGAGGCAAGAGCGAGCATTTTGGTTTTGTTCATGGTTCAGCAGCAGGAAATCAGGTCGCCGCCGCAGCATTCACAGCAGCAATCGGCGCACAAAAGCCCGGAGCACAGATCGCAAACGCCGGGGCTTGTGTCATTTATCCGGCCAAAGGGAGATCCGGCACTCTGAAAACGCCGGTATGCCGCGGCATATTGCGGATTATTCGGCTCCATCTGATAAGCGATGCGGTATTCCTCCGCGGCTTTGTTATAGCGATTGGTGTACATATAACACTCACCGGCAAGATAATGCCACTGGGCGCTCCGTTGGCTGAGCCCGTTTAAAAGCACCTCCGCTTCGGCGTACCGGCCGGAAAGGATCAAATTGCGAATCCGGGCAAGATCCGCGCCCTGCGCGGAATCGGAAAAATCTCCGGACGAAGAGGACGAGCCCTCGTAGCGTCGTTTCAGAATTTCATCGTACGCTTCGTTGATCTCCTTCATTTTTTCGTTGGCAAGATCGGCAAGAGGATTATTCAAATAATTATCCGGATGATATTTTTTCGCCAATTCCCGATAGGCTTTTTTGATCTCGTCCTCACTGGCGGAAGGCGAAACGCCCAGGACTTCAAAAGGGTCTTTCAT
Organism: uncultured Clostridia bacterium; assembly: GCA_947589595.1. GTDB lineage: Bacteria > Bacillota > Clostridia > Oscillospirales > SIG627 > RGIG5579. The sequence continues at coordinate 26,732 of CANQBV010000007.1, read as the reverse complement.
TCTGTTTCTCCGTTTTGGTTTTTAATACGGCGTCCAACTGTTTTACCAGCCCGAATTCTGCGATATTTTCGCAAATGGCAACAAGGTCCCGATCGCCGTGGATCAGATCTTGAGCAAGCATGATTTCCTGTAAATAAAAATGCATAACATCCTGCAAATCTTCTTCGCTCGGGTCATCGTGCAAAAGCGGGTTAAAGCTTCCCTTTTTGCGGTCTTTTTCCCGGTCGGCAACGGCGTCGATGGTATATAGAAATCTCCCCAGCATATCCCCGATGCGGGCGAGGATCGTTTTCTTTTCGCCCTCGGTTTTGCAGGTAAAAACAAGCGAGAGTACCTTGGAAAAGTTTTCACACATACTGTCGAGATCGGCGTTTTCTTTTTCAAGCCGCCTGCCCTCGGAGAGCAAAGAAGCCACAGACTCGGAAAGCGCCGAGAGCGCCGGGTCGTTCCGACTCAATTTTTTGATTTTTTTTCGAAAAAGCGGCAAGCAAAGTCCGGCTGCCAGCCGACGAAAAAAAGAAACGTCGCGGTCCAGCACTTCATCCTGCAGTTTTTCGGTAATCAAAACAAGCTCCGCGGCAGCACAATATTCCAGTTCCGGGTTTGAAAGCACAACCGCTCTTTTGCGGAACGGATGCAAAAAGCAGCGTTTTTTTGCGATCTGAATTTTTTCGGGCTCAAACGCCAGGCGAACCGTTGCCAAGAAAGCAAAATCGTAGCTGTGAAACGGCGCCAAAAGCGGCGTGATCCTGCGAGTTGCCGTATGACACAGGCCGCAATAAACTGCGCGGTACAGTGCCTGGTGCTTCCCTTTTAATTCCGAAGAATCCACTTTCACATAACCGAGCATTTTCCGTTTCCTCCTTTCTTATTATAACGAAGTCAGCGGGATATTTCCATAGTTTTGAGAAAAAATTGCGGGAATTTCCTCATTTTTTAAAAAAAGGTTTAAAAGAAATGAAAAGAAATGAATTTTTTCTTGAAAAACCGCTGAAAAGGCTATATAATAAAAAACGAGCAATTTTGTGGAGGAAATCGCATGCAATATACAATTCCGTATCACAAACCGTTTTCGTTTCGGAATGCCGAGGTCGGTCGGATCGCCGAAAATCCCTGGGGCTACCCCTCCGCGCCGGAAACGATTTTTCAAGCCTCGTTTGTGGAAAATTTCGGACTGCTGATTCAGTTATCTACCTTTGAAAAAAATCCGAAAAAAGAGTTCAAAAGCCCCGGCGATCCGGTGTGGAAAGACAGTTGTTTGGAATTCTTTGCCAATTTCGCTCCGAAAAAATCCAACCTGTACCTGAATTTTGAAATGGGCGCCGGCGGCGGCATTTTGATCGGTGTGGGCGAGGGACGCGAAAATCGCCGTCCGATCACGGATTTTCACCCCTATCCCCTGCCGCAGGTCACCGTGCGCGACGATATGTGGGAAACGCTGCTTCTGATCCCAAAGGAATTGATCGAAGCGGTTTACGGTAAAATTGATTGGAAACCCGGTTATGCTTTTCGGGGGAATTTCTATAAATGTCTGGAAAAGGAAAACGGCAGACATTTCGTTTGCTGGAATCCTGTCGTCGCTGAAAAGCCCGATTTTCACCGTCCGGAATTCTTTGGGGACTTAGTCCTTGGGTAAAAACAAATGATTTCCGACGCTAACTCGATCCGCAAAAGCTTTCGCCATATCCCGCAGCTGGAAACCGACCGCTTGATTTTGCGCAAAATTCTTGTGAGTGATGCGCGGGATATGTATGAGTATTCCAAAAACCCCGAAACCTCGCGCTATCTTTTGTGGGATCCGCACCCAAGCCTGTTCTACACCCGCTTTTTTATCCGGCATCTGCAAAGAAAATATGCCAAAGGCCAGTTCTTTGATTGGGCGCTGATTGAAAAACAAAGCAAAAAAATGATCGGCACCTGCGGATTTACGGAAATTTACGAAGATAGCCTGAGCTGTGAGGTCGGCTACGTTCTCTCTCCGCGCTTTCACCGGCGCGGTCTTGCACCGGAAGCGCTGCGGTGCGTTTTGCAATATGGATTTGAAACTTTAGGGCTGAAAAAGGCTTCCGGCCGTATCATGGCCGATAACGCCGCCAGCCGGAAAGTACTTTTGCGTTTTGGCTTTTGGGAGGATGCCACGCGCGATGAAGAAATTTTAAAAAACGGAAAAATGCAGAAAATACAGACCTATTCCCTCTTGCGGGAGGAATTTTCAGGCCGATAAAAAAGAATGGGAAAGCAGCCGCCTTCCCATTCTTTTTTTGTTCCTCTTTATTAATCCTGAATCAGGGCCATCGCACGGGAGAGAGTCTTTTGCGCGTCGGCGCGTTTTGCAGAGTAGGCCGAGGCGATCCTGTTGACTTCCTGCACGCCGGCGGTTGCGAAAATGCTGTTCATGGAATTGGCATTCAGATAATAGTTATAATCATAGTCCGTGGAATTGATGAGCAGATCCAGGCAAGCCGCTTTATCGGCAGCAGCGCTGCTCTTCATAAAGGTCAGGTTGACCAGCTCCTCGCGGTAAGCGGTGCGCACGCCGTTTTCCTGCGAAGCGGCAAAGAACGCTGTCAAAAAATACCCTTCCAGATTAGCAGGGCTTGCAAAGCCGTAGGAGCCAGCGTCGTTAATATATTTTACCGTAGACGGAATGACAAACCCAAAGGTGCGCGCCAAATTGGGGACGTTACGGTAAGAAGCGCTCACCTCGGCCTTCGGCATCGGCAGAACAGCCCAATCGGCGGTATCGTCTGTATATTGTGAAATCGCGCCCAGATGAATCACCGTAAAGGGGGCGGCATCGGAAGCGGTCAGGGCGGATTTTCCTTCCGCGTTGCTGCGTTTCGCCTCGGTCTTTTTCAACAGGTTGATCGCCTCAACAGAAGCGCTGCTGAAAACAGAGGGATAAGAATACGTTCCGGTAGCACTGTCTTTTTCGCTCAAGCTTCCGCCGGCGCCGGCAAAGAGATAGTAGTTGCTGGCGTTGAGCGCGGCGATCTGATATTCGGTATCGCACTGAGCGGCAAGCTCCACCATTTTATCCACCGTCCAGTTCCCGGATTTTACCAGGGAAAGAACGTCTTCTCCGGTCTTTTCGGTCACCAAGGCCCGGTTGGCTAAAATAGCATACGCCGCCCGTTCCACGGAAGGCGTTGCCGCACCAAGCGCTGCAAAAAGCTTACCGTCTACCGTGAAGGCATTTGCTGCTGCGGTATCGAAAGAAGAAGTATCTATCGAAGGAATCGCGTTGAGATCGAGGAGAAAACCGGAAGCTGCATATCTTGCATAGCTGGAAAGCGGCAGATAGATCAAATCGTATGCGCTTTCACCGGAAAGCATGGAGGTTTTGATATCAGAATCCATGGTGACGGTAAATTCCGCTGTGATTTGGCAGCTGTAGGTTTCTTCCAGATATTGGTTGCGCCGGATTGTCGCCTGATTGAGAAGCGAGTAAATCGCATCGCCGCTGCCGTCAATTTCCGGCCGGGTGGTGAGATGACGATATTCCAAACCGCCGCCATTGTAGGAAGTAGCGGCGAGAATTTTAAATTCCCTGCCCCTAAAATCGGCAATTTCATCCAGCGAAGTGATACCGGGGTCATCTTTCGGCAGCGCTTTGAGCGCCTTGCCCGGATAGGTCAGCGAGCCGTCGCCGTCTACGTAACCCTTCCAACGGGCAAGGTAGCGCACGATGATTGCGGCGTCGTGGGCAGTAATGGAGCCGTCTTCATCCACGTCGGCGGCATGGTCGGCTCTGGTTTTGGCAAAAGCAGGAACGCAAAGCGCGGTCAAAAGCAAAAGCGCGCTGAGAAGAAAAGCAAAAATTCTTTTTTTCATGATCTTTTTCCCTCCCTTGCTTAATCGCCGACGTTAATATCTTTTTCGTCCAAGGTAACGATCTTACCGGTAGCAAGCTGCACCTCCAGCTTGAAGTGATAGGTAGCTCCCTTCACCAGAAATTCGTTGAGATTGCAGGACCGGAAATTCCCATTGGGATCGCGTTTATAAATGTCGGTGGGCTGAGCGCTGCTCAAATTGTCGAATCGGCCGAGGTAGAAGTAGTAGAAATCGTCGCCGTTTCTCTTCTCTTTCGTATTAACGCCGGCCTCGTAGCCATAAGCTTCCATTTGCTGCGTCTTGCCGTTTTGATCGGTAAAGATGATTTTCGCAGAAGAAATGCGATAGTTGGAATAGAGATTCTGATTGATCCAGCTCGCATAGGTCGTGCGGTTGGCGTTGGCCAAGTGCACCTTAACCTCGGGGCGGATCCAAACGCCCTCGTCGCTTTCAAGCAGCTCCTGAATGGTGATTGGGAGATAGTAGGCATTATAAAGCTGCATGAAGGTCATCTTATAGTCGACGCGGGTACCCACGGAGGTTTGCTGATGAAGTGTGATATAGCTTTGAGTTCCGTTAATGGTACCGTCGGAGCCGGTGACCACGACCGGGTCGGTCGCAAACATCACCGCGTGATGCTTGCCGGTAGAGCCGTCGGCCTTGGTGGTAAACTGAACGGCGGCGTCGCCGTGCTTAAGCAGGGCGTAGGACTGGAACATTTTCTGCTGACCGTTGTACTGGCAGATCTGATCGGTATTATGATATTTTCCGTCCGAAGGAGTATAGGCATTATCATTTCCGATATCCAAGGTGTACGGACCGACCGGAATCAGACCGTATTCCGGCGTCATGATCTGCGTGTATCGGAAGTACATGGAATTGGCAACGGTCGCCCAAGCCCAGTAAACGGCGTCGGCGCAGTCATTGCTGAGCATAGTTTTGCCAATTTGGCCATCGAAGTGCTCCCGCACGAGCTGAGTCATATAATAAACACCCTGCACCTTCTTTGTCGCATAGCTGATAAAGGAATAGCGGGAGGCCGAGCCGTGGGAATACGGCATGTAGGGGTAGGTGGTATTGGCGTCAAAGTTCAGGGGATTTGAGCCGGAGGTTTCCGTATTGTAATGAAGCGCTGCATCACTCTGCCACTGGAGGCTCATGATGTCTCTCATTTCCTTCACCACAATCTTGCGGGCGGCGCCTTCGTTTTGGAAATAGAGATCGTTGAGCGTATCGACGGCAAGCTGACCGATCGCCTCTGCCGTGCCGGGAACGTAATGCGAAACAAAGGTTTCGTAGCCGCCGTGGGAAAAGGCGTATTTGGTGGGAAAATAACCTTCCTTACCGTTGGTATAGCCACAGATGAAAGTCATGTCGAAGTAGGATTTTTCGGCAGCATAAAAATTCCCGAATTCATCGAGATAATCGCCGTGCTTGATACCGGTTCCGATGGTGTCAAAAAGCTCGCAGGGAGTACCGAGGAAACCGAGGAACGTGCCGACGGTGACCGCGTAGATCGGGAAGTCGCCGGTCGCGTTTTTACGGATCGCCGTCGCCACGCCGTCTACCACGGTACAGGTACGATTGCGGCGGTTGATAACGGAATTGGCGTAATAGAAATTGAAATCGATATTCGTGGCGGCTTTTGCCGCTTTCAGGGCATTCTGAAAAGCGACGCTGTTTTTATTGGAGCCGTTGTTCGTATAGGCGGCCTGAAGCGCCGATGCGTGCTCGCAAATCAGATTCAGCGCTTCCACCTCGGTCAGTGTCTTTTTGAGGTTGTTGGTTTTGTTCCAGGCGATCGTGGTATTGATTTCCTCTTCGCACCAGTTATAGGGCGCAGCATAGGTTGCGGACGTGGTACGGATGGTCATATCGCCGGTTATTTCCGTTTTTGCTTTGAAAGCAGTCGTCACGACCGAAGCGAGCGAATTGCCGACGGTTTGAGCATAGGCGTAGTCGCCGGCCGTTTTATAAGTGCCGGTGTCGTCTGACTGGTTGAGGTTTCCTGCCGCCCCCTGGAAATACACGGCGCGCACGGAATCACTCTTCAGATCGCTTTCCAGCTTGGCGCGTGCCGCTCCGATGAAGTCGGAGGAAATCAGCGTATCGGTAAGAGTGGTCATAGCCGGATGGCACTGCCAGTTGTAAAGGAGAATGCTTTCAAAGCCTTCCCGTTCAAAATAGATGAGCTGAACCTCTTCGTCCGCTTCCGATTCGTGCGCTACACGCGTTGCAATATCCGAGCGGTTGGTATTCACGCTCTGCCAGCCGGTGGTGCCGTCTTTATAGGTAACCTCATAGCGGCGCACAAAGTTTAAATGATTGGTGTAGGTAGAGGCCGTATAAATTTTGGTCGGATTCAAGCTGGCAACCGCGTCCTCCGCCGCCTGCATGATACCGGCAAAAAACGTATTCACCTGATAGCGGTTCGTATCCATAACCGTGGCGTCGTGGTTGGAAACCACGTCCGGGCCGGAATGGGTATGGGTGCAGCTCAGAAAAATCGCCGATTCCGCGATTCCGAGCCGTTTGGCAATCGCAAGGCGGATCGGATCGGAAAGAGTGGCCTCCATGCCGATCTGGTCAATCGAAATCAAAAGCGCGACGTTGCCGTGTGCATCCTGCATGGCAACCGCCGTTGCATACAGCGGGTCGTTCATTCCGCTGGAAAGGCGGGCAAAGGTATTGCCGAAGCCTGCCATGGGAACATTGGCGGGCGGCGTGATATCCGCCTGGCCGAAGCCGGTGAAAAATACGGTGTCTTCCTTCAGGGAAGAACCGGGATAGGTAATGCGACCGTCGCTGAGCTTGTAGCCGGACCAGCCACTAGAATAGCGCGCGATGATGGCGCTGTCGCGTAGCGTGATCGCTCCGTCTCCGTCCACATCGCCCAGCTTGACAGCCGCCCCGGCGCCCGAAAAACTGCAAAGGGGTAACAAAAAGGCAAACGCAAGCAAAAATGCCACCAGTTGCTTTTTCATATAGTCCTCCAGTAAAACAAAATACATCGGTATCTCAGTATACCTTTTTTTGGGGGAGTTGTCAAGTTCTCATTGTGAAATATCGCAAAAAAAGGCCTCGTTATGAAGCCTTTTTTGTGAATTTGAAATTATTCGGTCCGGATATTTTCATCCCGGATCGGTTCCGAGACCGGCTGCGGGCGATTTTGTTTTTCCAAGGCGTGCCCGCCGAGACTGCAAACGTTGGAAACGCACACGTTTTTGGCCTGCAGCGCATCGAAATAGAAAACAGGTTCCCCCTCGCCCTGTGAGGCAAAGTGCACGTTGGAAACGAAAACGTTTTCCAACGTCGTGATATTGCCGGGGTCCTCCAAGCCATAGTACTTACCGACGATCACTTTGGCCACGGCCACGGCCTGCCCGCCTTTTTTCCCGACGTGGAGGTTTTGGATATCCACGTTCTTTGTCGAGCAGTTCGCGACAACGGCCGCTTTTGCGGAAGAAAAGACGTTCGAGATGGCAACGCGTGCATTTTGCCGTGCTTGCAGCGCAAATGGGCATTTTCGGGATCCACGTAATTGTTTTCGCCGAGTTTAACGCAAGTCGACGTTCGCACAGTCTCCTCGTCATCCGGGGTGGAGCCGGTTTCTTCAAAACCGTTGGAATTGCGGAACATTTGGCAAAAAACGCCGTCACCCATGCGAAGGTGAGCGTTGTTGATCTCTACCGTCATGTGCGAAGGGAGAAGTATCGTTTCGGTAATTTCCCACAAATAACGATCGGTGCGGCGGTTATAGCTCGGAATCGCCACACGGTTGCAGCCCAGGCGTGAAGCCTCGTCTACTGCTTTCTGGATCAGTTCGCTGTCACAGGATCCGGTATAATCGTTTGGGGCGGTATAATATTTCAGCATAAAAATTGCCCCTCCTTTGCGGTTTGACCGGCGCGTCAAGTAAGCCACGGTCATTCTACCACAAAAGAAGGGGAGAATGCACGTCATCACGGTAATTTTTTTTGAACCGAAACCTATTTGTAAAAGCGATAGTTTTCGATTTCAAGCACCAAATCCAGCGTATTAAACCAGTCCATGTGATAGGCGGTAGCGGGGTCGCAAAAATAGACGCTCCCCTTTACCAGATCCGGCGCTTTCCCGGAAAGCACATACTGAACCGCGCGCGTCACGTCGTCCGAGGGAGCAAAATCCTCCGCTTCCTCATAGCCGGAATAGGCGTTGAACTGATTGGGAGAGGTCAGAACGACCTTCAAGTCATCTGAAAAGCGCTCGGAGGCGACGCGGTTGAAAATCACCTCGCACACCATGACCGCTTCCTGGAAGAAAGAGGGGCCCGCCTCGCCCTGCACAACATAGCAAAGCATACGATATTCCTCCTCGGTGGGTTGATAGGAAACCGAGTAAAGCGAATCGAACGGCAGGGTGATCCCGATCTGTTCGTAAGGGGCAAGAAATTCCTGCTGCAGCCGTTCTTGTTCCAGCCTTTTCTGTTCCAGTCTGATTCTTTCCTGTTCTTTCTTTTCCGCCCGGTATTGTCTCAGAGCCATTTGTTTGGCAAAAAGTTCTTCGGAGTCAAGGCTTTTTGCAAGGAGCGATACCGGAATGATTTTGCTTTCCGGAACCGGCGCCGTCATGGTATCTACGGCAGCCAGCACTTGACTTTTGAAAATGACTTCTGTCTGTAAAGGGGTCTCCGCTTGTTCCGCAGTATCGAAAACTACTGTTTTATCATCTGCAAAAAAAGGCTCCAGAGTCGTTTGCGGGACAAAAGAAGCAAGGCCGGGCAGCACAGTAAAAGCGGCGAATACAAACGCAAATAACCGGCTCAGCACCGCTGAAGCTGCCCTGTATTTTTTCTTTGCCATAAAAACTCCTACTCTTGAAAATTGGGTCAAAGTTCTGCAAAATGGAGGGAACGATTGCTTATTATATCCATTTTTTTGAACTTGTCAACATTTTTCTCAAATTTTCCGTTTTTATACAAAGTAAATACCCATGCAGAAAAAGTGCTGAATTCCGCCATTTTTCAAAGGAAATATGCAAGTTTTTTTCTTAAAAAATTTTTTAAAAAATTAACGCCTCCTTATTTCATTTCCAGCACGGTCACGCCGCCGTCTCCCTCTCCCCAAAGGCCGAGGCGGAAGGATTTGATGCGAGGGTCTTTTTTGAAGATCCGCCACAGCCCGGTTTTTAAAGCGCCGGTGCCCTTACCGTGGATGATGGTGACCGATCCGAGACCGGACAAAATGACGTCGTCCAGGTATTTATCAATCTGAAACCAGGCGTCCTCGGTATTGAAGCCGCGCACATCCAGGCTGCTCTGAATTTGTGCGCGCGGCGTAGAGGAAACCGAGCCGGATTTTTTGCCGCCGGTTTTCTTTTTCAGCTCCGTGATCAAACGCAGGGAGGCGGGGTCGATCTTCATGCGCAGATTTCCCAAAAGCACCACCGCTTCCCGTCCACTGAGCTTTTCGAGGATTCCCTCCTGATTCACCGAAGGTACAAACACTCGATCTCCGACCCGCAAAGGACGGGGGAGATGATAGGAATCGTTGTTTTCTTCCGTCTCCACGATTCGGGAAGAAATATCCTTTTCCATAGCGCCCAGGGCAAGACGCATTTTGCGACGCTCTTCCTCCAGTACCTGCCGGTCGCGCTGCTTTTCGGCGCGGCGCTGCAGATCTTCTAACTTTTCAAAGGTGTCTTCTGAAAGGGCGCGAGCGGATTTGACCAATCGCAGGGCTTCTTTTTTGGCTCGTTCCAGTTCTTTTTCCGCGTTTGCCAGCAGTCCCTCGCGCTCCTGCAGGGCTTCCGCCTGCATTTTTTGCGCTTCCGCCTGCAGCTTTTCGGCTTCCCGGCGCATTTTTTCCATGGAAACGCGCTCGTTTTCCAGTTTTTCCACGACGCTTTCAAAGCGACGATCCTCCGCCGAAACCTTGATTTTGGCTTTCTGCAGGATCTCGGGAGAAAGACCGATGCGCTCGGAAATGAGAAAGGCGTTGGAGCGGCCGGGCGTGCCGGTGATCAGGCGGTAGGTCGGCCGCAGGGTGGCGATATCGAATTCACAGGAAGCGTTTTCCACACGCTCGCTTTCCAGCGCATAGCTTTTCAGCTCGGCGTAGTGCGTGGTGGCGACGCTTTTAACGCCTTTTTCGCGCACGCTTTCCAAAATGGCTTCCGCCAGCGCCGCCCCTTCTATGGGATCGGTACCGCTGCCGAGCTCATCAAAAAGCATCAGCACATCCTTCTGCGCCGAGGCAAGCATCTCTACAATATTTACCATATGCGAGGAAAAGGTAGAAAGTGACTGTTCGATGCTTTGTTCATCCCCGATATCGGCTAAAATATCGTGAAAAACAGGCATTTGTGCGGTTTCCGCAGGCAGGTGCAGCCCGGTTTGCGCCATCATGGACAAAAGGCCGATGGTTTTCAGAGAAACCGTTTTCCCGCCGGTATTAGGACCGGTGATTACAAGCGTGTCGAAATCCCGACCCAAAGATACGCTGATCGGCACCGCCGTTTTGCGATCCAGCAGCGGATGACGCGCCTTTTCCAGGCAAAGCTCGCAGCGCGGCATGATCTGCGGCTCGGCAGCGTCCATTTTGTAGGAAAGCTCCGCACGGGCAAAAACAATGGAAAGCTCTACAACGTTATAGAAATCCAACCGAAATGCATCGGAAAACGCGGCGACCTGACCGGACAGAGAGAACAGAATCTTTTCGATCTCATCCCTTTCCTGCCCTTCCAGCACTTTGATTTCATTGTTCCATTCCACGATCGGCATCGGCTCGATAAATACCGTGGCGCCGCTGGCGCTGGTATCGTGGATCAGACCTTTGATTTCGTTTTTATATTCGCTTTTTACCGGAATCACATAGCGCGAATTGCGAAAGGTGATGATATTTTCCTGCAAATAATGCCCAAAGGCGCCGGAAATATAGTGCTGAAGTGATTCGCGGATGCGTTCCGAGAGGGCGATTTTTTTGCGGCGAATGGCAAAGAGCGCCGGCGTGGCGTCATCGGCGATGGTTTCTTCCGAAAGAAGACAGCGAGAGAGTTCTTTTTCCAACGAGCGGTTCGGCAGCAAACGATTAAAAATTTCTCCCAGGGTTCCCGCGCCCTTTTCCAAAGCGGCGCCGTAGGAGATCGCCTGCTCCACCGAGTGCAGAAGCGACTGAAAACGCAGCAGCTCCCCGGGGTTCAGCGCCGCGCCCTTTTCCGCACGATCCAAAAGATCGGGGAGGGTGGGGTGTGCGGAAAGATGCGGCGCGCCCTTTTGCGCCAAAAGCGTTTTGGCGGCGCTGGTTTGTTTTTGCAAATACAAAACCCGCTCCCGATCCCTTTCCGGGCGCAGGGTGAGAATCTTCTCCTTCCCCGCCTCCACCGAGCAGCAGGCTGCCAAAAGAGAAAGCACCTTATCAAATTCCAAGGTGCGGACGGCTTTTTCAAATGGATTCATATTTTTCTCCGGTCAGTTTTCCGGAAGCTTTTTCACTTCCTTATAAAAATCGAGTGTTTGATAGCCCCGATCCAACTGCGCTAAAAGGAAGCGCTCGCAGAAGCGGGAAAATTCCTGTAAAATTTCCGGCGCTACCCGGATGGCATAGGCGTCCTTTTCGGAAACGGAAACGCTGCGGCGCACGATTTCCGCTGCCCGGCGGGATAGCTTCATGATATTCTGATCGCGCGAAGAAAGGCAGTTGCGGCACACAAAATCCCCATCCAAAAGGCGGACGTACAGGTGCGGTTCGGCGTCGTACGGCTTGCCGCAAAGCGCGCATTCTTCCAAAAGCGGGCTAAGCCCGCCCGCCGCCAAAAGGCGCAGTTCAAAAACGCCTTTGATCAGATCAAGCGGCCGGTCTGCCTTGGCAAGCAAATAGAGGGCGTTCATCAAAAGCTTCAGGGTGATTTTGCCGGTTTCGGCATCGAGCGCCGTGTCCTCACACAGTTCGGCAAAGTAAGACGCCAAGGCGATGGTCTGAATATCGCTTCCCGCTTTGAGCGTTGTGTAGAGCGGCTGGGCTTTGCGCAGATAGTACTTTTCCGCTCTCTGTTCCAAAATGAATTCCGAGTACACAAAGCTCTGACAGCCGGCGGCGTTTTTATTGGTCAGCGAGCGGATCCCGCGCGCCTTGAAGAAGAATTTTCCTTCTTCGGTCAGAATGGTACAGAGCTTATCGAAATCTCCGTACTGAATGCTTTTTAAAACGATTCCCTTGACGGTGACGATCATAGATCTTTCCCGGAAAGCCCAAAGGACTGCAGAAGCTGTTCGTTATCGCGCCAGTTTTCCTTGACCTTCACCCAAAGATTGACGTTGACGTGCGTGCCGAAAAAGGCTTCCAGATCTTCGCGGGCAAAGCTGCCGATTTTTTTTAGCATTTGGCCGTCTTTGCCGATGATGATTTTTTTGTGACTGGCTTTTTCGCAGTAAATCTCAGCGCGGATATCGATCATGCGCGGGGTTTCGCGGAAGCCCTCGATTATGACGCAGGTGCCGTGGGGTACCTCCTGATCCAAAAGTCGCAGCAGCTTTTCGCGGATGATTTCCGCCGCGATGGTTCTTTCGGGCTGATCGGTGATCATATCCGAAGGGAAAAACCAATCGCCCTCGGTCATAAACGGATCCGCTTCCTGAAAAATGATCTCCAGTCCCTCCCCCGTTTTTCCCGAAACGGGGATCACGGCGGCAAAGGAAAACGCGCGGGAGAACACGTCGATGGTTTTGATAATTTCTTCCGGCTTGTGGAGATCTACTTTATTGATCAGAAGGATCATCGGCACGCCGGATTTGGAAAAGCGTTCCAGCATTTCCTGTTCAATGGGGTGAATCTCCATAAGCGGCTCCACAACCATGAGAATCAGCGAAACGTCCGCCACCGCAGTTCCCACGGACTTCATCATAAAATCCCCGAGCTTGGTGCGCGGCTTATGTACGCCGGGCGTATCGAGAAACACATACTGCGTGTTTTCTCGGGTCAGAATCCCGGTAATGGAGGTGCGCGTAGTTTGCGGCTTGCGGGACACAGCGGCAATTTTTTCGCCCAAAAGCTGATTCAAAATGGTGCTTTTTCCCACGTTCGGGCGGCCTACCAATGCTAAAAATCCGTTTTTCGGGGTTCGATTCATTGTTTTTTCTCCTGTTGATTCCACTTTTCCCGGCAAAGCGAAAGTACGGCTTCCTGCTTTGCGAACATTTCTTTTTTCTCGTTTTCTTCCATATGATCATAGCCCAAAAGGTGCAGAACGGAGTGAATGACCATGAGGGAAAGCTCCTCGCGGAAAGTAGTGCCGAAATCCTTTGCCTGATTTTCGATCACCTGGGGGCAAACGATGACGTCGCCCAGCAGTACCGCATCGCCGCTGAGATCTCCTTCGGAAAGCAGCTCAAAATCCTCCGTCATGGGAAAGGAAAGCACGTCTGTCGACGCGTTTTTCTGCCGGTACGAAGCATTTAATTCCCGTATTTCCTCCGGAGAAACCATGGACACGCTGATTTCCGCTTTATAGGGGAATGCTTCAAAAGCCAGCGTTTCGCCGATCACGCCGCGCAGAAACGACACATAACCGCGGAACAGCCGCACATTCTGCTGCCGGTTTTCGATCCAGATGCGATGCTTCATTTTTTATCCTTTCGTTCCAGACGGCCGTAAGCTTCCACAATGCGGGAGACAATGGTGTTCCGTACCACGTCTTTGGCGCCGAGGCGATAGATCCCCACGCCTTCAACCTCCTTGCAGACCTCCAGTGCTTCCGCCAGACCCGAACGGGTATTGCCGGGCAGGTCGATCTGCGTGACGTCCCCGTTGACGACCGCCTTGGAACGGAAGCCCAAACGGGTGAGGAACATTTTCATTTGCTCGGGGGTGGTGTTTTGCGCTTCGTCAAGAATAATAAAGGAATCGTCGAGCGTGCGGCCGCGCATATACGCCAACGGCGCCACTTCGATCGCGCCTTTTTCCAAAAGGCGCTGGTAATTTTCGGCGCCGAGCATTTCGAACAACGCGTCGTAAAGCGGACGCAGGTACGGATCGATCTTGCTTTGCAGATCGCCGGGCAAAAAGCCGAGTCTTTCCCCGGCCTCCACGGCGGGACGGGTCAGCACAATACGCGAGACTTCCTTTGCCCGCAGCGCTACCGTGGCCATGGCAACGGCAAGAAAGGTCTTTCCCGTGCCGGCGGGACCGACGCCGAAGGTGATCGTATGGCCGGAAATGCATTCCAGGTATTCCTTCTGGCCGATCGTTTTCGGCTTGATCGGTCGGCCTTTGGCGGTGATGCACACCGTATTGGCCATCCATTTTTCGGCTTCTTCCTCGTCGCCGTCGCGCACAAGGGTAATGGCGTATTCCACGTTTTGCTCGGTCACGGAGCCGGAGAGCGCGGAGATCCGTTCCAGATAAGCGATCACGCGCGCGGCCAGGGCGATATTTTCCGGCTCGCCGGAAATTTTGATCTCGCCGTCCCGGGCAAAAATCGCCACGCCGAATTCTTTTTCAATTTTTTGAGCATTGGAATCGAACGCGCCGAAAATATCGGCGATCCGGTCCAGATTTGCAATGCTGATAATTTTTTCCGCCATCTTTTTCTCTGATTTCCTTTATTTTCAGGGGATAATTTCAAAGGGCTGTTCCCGCACGATGTTTTCGCAAAGCGAAAGCCGGGCGTGCAGCCGGACGCCTGTTTCCTCCTCGGTTACAGAGATATTTTCCTCTAAAATTTCGGTATCCGGCGGCAAAATTTCCCTTTTATACTGATTATAACTATCATAAGATAAATTTGTCGCTCTGTCAATATTTATCGCGTTTCTGAGCTTCACGGTTTCCCGCACAGTCTGCTTTTTTATAAGGATCGGCAGCTCGACTCCGAAAACCGTCATTCTTTCCTCAGAGAGCGTGCTTTCCGACTGATCGTAGGGGATATTTTTCCCCGAAAAGCAAAAATCCAGTCCTAAAACAGAATAGGTGCAGATCTCTTTTTCTTTCCCCGTGAAAACGGTTTCTTCTTGCTCAAAGGGAATCAGAACTTCAAATTCCCGTTCGGTTTTGGCAAAAACTCTGCCGGCGGCACGTACGGTATGAAAGCTGCCGTTTTTGTTTTCCACGATTCCGGAAATCAAGAGCTTGCCGGCAGGAACCGGATCCCCCTTTTTTACGGCGATCTGCCCGCTGAGCACCTCAAAACGAACGATTTCGCCGCTGATCCCCGCCACCAAATTGGAAGCGCCCTCATACGATACTTTTTCCTGCAGGGGTTCCTGCTCCCGCACTTCCACGACCGCCTTCGTGCCGATCAGATTGATCGATACATAGGCGTATTCCGGGTGAATCACCGCAAATTCCAATTCTTTTTTACTCTGGTCGATACCACTTTTGAGCACTCCCGGAGCCACGCCGCTCTGAGCCAATTGATTGCGGATTTCAGAATCGGGGATTAAAACGTTTCCCCGGATCTCCACCGCCCAGAGATAGCAGGTGGAAAAATACAAAAGCAGCACCGCCAGCGCCGCCCCCAGAAAAAAGCCGTAGCGATGCCGATAGCGGGAAAGAAGGTGCGGAAAGCCCAGTACTTCCCGGCGGTAGGATTCGCCGCTTTTCAGCTTTTGATCGAAAAAGAACTGTAAATTTTTCCCTCTCGGCAATAAAATGCACAGAGAGATCTCACTTTCTCCCTGGCGGTCGATTTTCCACACGGGCAGATTGTTTTGCAAGCAATACTGCAAAACCCGCTCCGGATGCTCCGAAAAGAAGGTGAAGCGGATATAGCCCAAAAAATAGCGCAGCAAAAAGTTCATGCTTCCCTCTCCCCGAAAGCGATCGAATCGAGCTTTCCCTCGACGGCGATCACGTCCCCTCCCAATTCCTTCAGTACCAGTTTTTTTCCGCAGATCTCCAGGTGCGTATCGCCCTCGAGAATCATTTTTTCCGGATCGCAAAAGACAATTTTGCGGCAGCCCTCCATAATCAAGCGACGGCGTTTATGAACCGTAATCGTCTTGTCGCCGGAAAGGACATTTTTCCATTCTTTCCATTTTAGCTTTTGCTTTGCCATAATTTCCTCGCAGTTTGCATATTTTTTATTACATACATACGGGAAGGGGCGAAAAAATATGACCAAGACACGCCGCTCTCTGCTCTTTCCGACCGCGCTTTTCGTGCTGTGCCTTTGCTTTCAGAAGGCCTGTATGGAGGGCGTGGCGAGAGGGCTGAAGCTGGTTTTGCATACCGCTCTGCCGGCACTGTTTCCTTTTTTGGTGCTTTCCCGGCTGATCACCGGTTCTCTTTCGGAAAACGACCGTCGCGCCGCGCGCTTTCTGCCGCTTTTTCTGGGGTTTTTGTGCGGGTTTCCGATCGGCGCCAAAAGCTGCGCCGAGCTCTATGAAAAAGGCGCGATCTCTCGGGAACGAGCCGAGCGGCTTTTATTCTGCTGCAATAACACCGGTCCCGCTTTTCTGATCGGCGTATGCGGGATCGGCGCTTTGGGAAACGCCAAATACGGCGTCATTCTCTATTTTTTCCAGGTCTTTTTCGCCCTTATTCTCTACCTTCTTTTTCCTCTGCTGCGAAAAGAAAAAAAAGAACGGGAAAAAGTACCTTTCCAGGCGAGAAAGAACGACGAAAAAAGGACGTTTTTTGCGCTTCTTTCCGAATCGATCGGCGATGGATTGACCTCCTTTTTATATCTTTCTTCCTTTATTTTGTTTTTCTCGTTTTGCTCTTCCCTTCTTTTCGCGCTGATTCCCGGCGCGGAAAGCGGCATTGGGGGCGCGGTTTCGCTTTTATTTTTGGAATTGACCGGCGGGATCGCAAAGCTGAAGGAGTTTCCTTTTTCCACCGCCTTTCCGTTGGCGGCGGCAGGGATCGGCTGGGCAGGCGTTTCGGTGCATATGCAGACAATCGGCCTTTTAAAAAAAGCGCAGCTTCCCTGCAGGGGATATCTTTTGGGAAAAGCGCTGCTTGCCGTTTTGATGCTGCTGACGGCGGGAATTCTTAAAAAATACTTGTAATTTTCTCTCAAACCATGTAAAATGGAATGGGAGGGATCCATGATGTCGAAAGATAACTGGGAGCGCGCCTGCGTGCTCTGCGAATCCAGCCGTAAAATTGAAGGCGGCGAATACTGCATTTGTACAAAAAAGGGCGTTGTTTCCCCCGATTTCTGCTGCCGGAAATTTCGTTTCGATCCTTTAAAAATGGAAGTAACCGTACAAAAGCTGCCCTCTTTCCCCGAAGATTTCTCTTCCTGAAAAGACGTAAAAAAGCTGCAAGCCTGCCGGGCGCGGCAGGCTTGCTTTCATATATGAAAGCGAGCAGGTTCCCTGCTCGCTTTCACATTTTGCTATTTATTTCTTGTTGATCGCCTGTTTCAGAGCAGCGCCGGCTTTGAAAGCGGGAGCCTTGGAAGCGGGGATCTTAACGGCGGCGCCGGTCTGAGGATTTTTGCCAACACGAGCAGCGCGCTTACGGACTTCAAAGCTGCCGAAACCGATCAGTTGCACCTTTTCTCCTTTTTTCAATGCCTTGGTGATGGAAGCAATCGCTGCATCCAGCACAGCGGCGGCCTCTTTTTTGGTAACCTTGGTTTCCGCGGCAACAGCTGCCACAAGTTCAGTTTTGTTCATAGAACATCCTCCAAAATGGTGTTATAATTGCGCGACTTGGAAATCGCTACCAATATTATAATAAATTATTCAAAAAAAGGCAATACTTTTTTCTTATTTACACAGTTTTTGTGAAAAAAGCACCGAATTATGCCTAAAATTCAAAGAATTAGACTGCTTTTTTTGATTTAATTTCACAAAATGAGAGGCGGTTCTGCCAAGCAAAAAAGCCGCATTCAGAGCGAGTAGCGCCCGGTTTTTTTGCCTTTTTTCTTTTGAACGGCCTTTTTCATAAAATGATGCAGCAGGGATTTATATACCGAGGTTGCAGAAGAAACAACCAAAATTCCCCCCGCCAGAGAAAGCGCAATCTGAAGCGTAAACAGCCCTTCCGCGGAAAAAGCTTCCCATTCTCCGCGCAGCGCATAATTCATCGTGGAATACAAGGCGCTTCCGGGAATCAGCGGAATAATGGAGGGCACCAGATACGTGGTGGTCGGCGTTTTTTGAATTTTCGCCATGATCTCAGCATACAGCGCGATCACCGCGGTGGCAAGAAAGTAGCGCAGCGCTTCGCTGGAAAAAAGCGGGTTCAGCGCCAGATACACGCCCCAGGAAATCGCCCCGCCGAAAGAGGCGAAAAAAAGCCGCGTCGAGGTGATATGAAATAAAATCGAAAAGCCAAGCGAGCCAAGAAAGGCCAGATAGATTTGGAAAAACGCTTCTCTCATGCGATCCCTCCTGTCAGCAGGACCGCCAAGCTGTACCCGGCGGCGATCGCCAATGCCAAAATACAGGATTCACAAAGCCGCAAGAGTCCGGAAATAAGATCTCCGCTGAACAGATCCCGCAGGGAATTGGTCAACCCGATCCCGGGGATGACGATCATGATATTACCGATAATGATTTTATCCTCAGCGACGCCCGGCAGCACCCGCGCACAAAGAATTGCCAAAAGGCTGAACAAAAAGGTGAGCATGATTTTGGAAAGAATGGGATTGAAATTCACCCGTCCCGTCAGCCGCACCGCCAGACACAGAACCATGGCGATCAGTGCGGAAAACGCGCTTTCCAAAAGCGTGCCGCCGAAAAACAGGGTAAAGGATCCCGCGATGAGAAAATAGGAAAGATAGAAGATCGGTGCTGCCAAAGGCCGGCAGGAGCTGAGGATGCTCTGAAATTCCCGGCGGGCAAAATCCAAAGACGGCGTGCTGGAACACAGCGTGCGGGACAGACAATTCAGACGGTGCAGCTTGGTCAGATCGGTACCGCTTTGCGCGATCCGGCGGGTCTGCGTATAGGATTTTCCTTCCGGCGATTCAATGGTGGCGATCATGACGGAGGTAATGGAAAAAACGTCGATCCGCTTAGCCTCATAGGCATGGCAAATGCGGCGGATGCAATCCTCCACGCGATGGATCTCCGCGCCGGAAAGCAGCATTTCTTCCCCAATATCGAGCGACAACGATAAAAGAGCTTCCGTATCCATGGGTTTCTCCTCTTGTAATTTACGCCAGTATAGCACGGGCTGCAAAAATAATCAACGCTTTTGTGCACCAAGAAAGAAAAAATCTTCCTTTATTTTAGCACGTCTTCATTTATAATATAAAGGATTTTTCTCAAAAACAGAACTTTCAAAAGAAAATCTTGTACAAATTGTACATTTCGTATGAAACCTGTCGTAAAATTTTGACAAAATGCAACTTGATTTTTTGTTTTTCTGTCGAATATAATAAATATAAATAGAGAACTAAGCTATATTGGCGATTTTTTTCATTTCCCTGAAAATACGGAAAGGAGAAGCGACACATGAAAGCACTGGAAGAAAAAATCCTGCGCGAAGGCGCAGTTCTCCCCGGCCAGGTGCTCAAAGTCGGCTCCTTTCTCAATCAACAGGTCGACGTTGAATTTCTGCTGGAAATGGGCAAGGAAATTGCACGGCTTTTTGCCGACGCCCACGTCACCAAAATTCTGACGATCGAATCCTCCGGGATTGCCATCGCCTTTGCTGCAGCAGTCGCGATGCATATCCCGTTTGTTTTTGCCAAAAAAAATAAATCCGCCAATGTTTCGGGCGAGGTTCTGCAAACCAAGATTCATTCCTATACCCATGGGACCGACTACACCGCCGTGATCGGAAAAGAATTTTTATCGGAAAATGACCGTGTGCTTTTGGTAGACGATTTTCTTGCTAACGGCGCTGCTCTGGAGGGGCTTGTCGAGATCGTGAAAAAGGCGGGCGCTGTCTGCGCAGGCGCCGCCGTTGCCATTGAAAAGGGCTTTCAACGCGGCGGCGACGCCCTGAGAAAAAAAGGAATCCGCGTAGAATCGCTCGCTATTGTTGAAGAAATGGGAGAGAATTCTCTTACTTTTCGCCGTTGAATTACGGATGTAATTTTTACATAAAAATCTTTTTAGGAGGCACCCCATGAAAAAAATCCTCGCACTTCTCTTGGCTGTCGTGATGCTTTTTTCTTTGGTGGCTTGTGGCGGAACCGCCGGCAAAACCGAAGAGAAGAACGACCCTGCGGCCGGCATTCCCCTTTCCGAAATTAAAGTCGGTTTGATCTGTCTGCACGACGAAAACTCCACCTATGACCTCAACTTCATCAACGCAATGGAAGAGGCCAGAGTGGCGCTCGGTCTTTCCAAGGATCAGATCCTGATCAAAAAGAACATTCCGGAAAGCAGCGACTGCACCGACGCGGCTCTTGACCTGGCCGACAGCGGCTGCAACATCATCTTCGCCGATTCTTTCGGTCACGAGCCCTTTATTTTGGAAGCGGCTGCCGAATATCCGAACGTGCAGTTCTGCCACGCGACCGGTACCATGGCGCACACCGAAAAAGTGTCCAACTTCCACAACGCTTTTGCTTCGATCTACGAAGGCAGATACCTCGCTGGTATCGCTGCCGGTATGAAGCTCAAGGAAATGATCGACGCCGGTGAATTCTCTGCAGACGAAGCCCTGATCGGCTACGTCGGCGCTTACACCTATGCCGAAGTGATTTCCGGTTACACCTCTTTCTTCCTCGGCGCCCGTTCCGTGGTTCCGACCGCGAAAATGCAGGTTCGTTTTACCGGTTCCTGGTATGACGAAGCTCTGGAAAAAGAAGCTGCCCAGACCCTGATTTCCAACGGCTGCAAGCTCATCAGCCAGCACGCCGACTCCATGGGCGCTCCCACTGCCTGCGAAAGCGCCGGCATCCCGAACGTTTCCTACAACGGCAGCACCGAAGCCGCCTGCCCCAACACCTTCATTGTTTCCTCCAGAATCAACTGGGCTCCCTACTACCAGTACGCCATTGAGTGCGTGGTAAACGGCGAAGCCATTGATTATGACTGGGTCGGTACGCTTGAGACCGGTTCTGTGGTTCTGACCTCCGTCAATGAAAAAGCCGCTGCCAAAGGCACCCAAGCTGCCATTGACGAAGCAATCGCCGAACTCAAAGCCGGCAAAATTCACGTATTTGACGCCAAAAACTTCACCAAGGACGGCAAGAAGCTGGACAGCTACAAGGCCGACGTCGACACCGACGCTGATTACACCCCCGATACCGAAGTGATCATCGACGGCTATTTCCACGAATCCGAAATGCGTTCGGCGCCGTACTTTGACATCAAAATCGACGGTATTGAGCTCTTGAACGAAAAATATTAACCCTGCTTGATTCTGTTTAAGGCGGAGCATTTGCCCCGCCTTAAACTACTTTTCTTTTTCCTTTTGAAATCGATGCTGCCGGGTGCAGCATCGATTTGAAGATGAAAAACGGGAGGAAAACCATAGTGACTGCACAGCCCGCCATTGAATTGCGCGGAATTACCAAAACCTTTGGGCACGTTGTTGCCAATGACAATGTGAATCTTGAAGTGAACCGCGGAGAAATTTTATCGATTCTCGGCGAAAACGGCAGCGGAAAAACCACGCTGATGAACATGATCTCCGGGATTTATTTTCCCGATCACGGCAGCATTTTCATAGACGGCCAAGAAGTGGTGATCCGTTCTCCGAAGGACGCCTATCGCTATCGCATCGGTATGGTACACCAGCATTTTAAATTGGTGGACGTTTTTTCTGCCGCTGAAAATATCGCCCTTGGTTTGGAGGACGGTGAAAAGTTCAACCTCAAAAAATGCGCGCAGAGAGCGCAGGCGATCAGCGAGCAGTACGGTTTTGAAATTGATCTCGGCAAAAAGATTTACGAAATGAGCGTTTCGGAAAAGCAGACCGTTGAGATCATTAAGGTGCTTTATCGCGGTGCGGATATTCTGATTCTGGATGAACCGACCGCCGTTCTGACGCCGCAGGAAACGCAGAAGCTTTTTGCCGTGCTGCGCCGGATGCGGGACGACGGCAAAGCGATCATCATTATTACGCACAAGCTGCATGAAGTGCTTTCTCTTTCCGACCGTGTTTCGGTTTTGTGTAAAGGAAAGTACGTAGGTACTGTCAAAACCAGCGAAACCAACGAAAACCAGTTGACGGAAATGATGGTCGGCAAAAAGGTTACGCTCAATATCGGCCGCAGCGAACCGAAAGATCCGCAGGATCGTTTGGTGATCAAAGGCTTAAATTGTTTCAATCGCGCAGGCGTACAGATCCTGCATGACGTTTCTTTCTCGGCAAGAAGCGGTGAGATCCTCGGGATCGCCGGGATTGCCGGCAGCGGCCAGCGCGAGCTTTTAGAAGCGATTGCCGGGCTTCAGCACCCGGCGAGCGGCGAGATTCTGTATCACAACCCCAAAACAGGCGCTATTGACAATTTACGTAACAAAACGCCCCTGCAGATCCGCGAGCTCGGCGTCCGTCTTTCCTTCGTACCAGAGGATCGGCTCGGAATGGGGTTGGTCGGCAATATGGATATTGTCGATAACATGATGCTGCGCAGCTACCGCAAGGGCAAAACCGCGTTTCTCAGCCGCAAGCAGCCCAAGGATCTTGCCGAGAGCATTATTCGGCAATTGGAGGTCGTCACGCCCAATGCCTCCACCCCGGTGCGTCAGCTTTCAGGCGGCAACGTCCAGAAAGTATTGGTTGGGCGCGAGATTTCCTCTTCTCCTACCGTGCTGATGGCTGCTTACCCCGTCAGAGGGCTGGATATCAATTCCTCCTACATCATTTACAATCTGTTGAATCAACAAAAAGAACGGGGCGTCGCTGTGATTTTTGTGGGCGAGGATCTGGACGTGCTTCTGGAGCTGTGCGATCGTATTCTCGTCATTGGCTCCGGGTATATCACCGGTATTGTAGACGCCCGCACGACGACAAAAGAAGAAATCGGACTTTTAATGACAAAAGCTGTTTCCCACGAAACAAAAGGCAGTGAGAAGGGAGAAACGGATGAAAAACAATAAAGCAACCGCGCACGAACCGCTTTTTCACATTGCCAAGCGCGACGCCGTCGTCTGGTGGAAAGCCTGGCTGATCCGCTTGCTGGCACTTCTTGCCGCTCTGATTTTTGCCGGTGTGGTAACGTTTTTTCTAACAAAAGAAAATCCTTTACAGATCTATGCGACCATGTTTGACGGCGCGCTCGGAACGGCGCGGAGAAGATGGAGTCTGGGGCAAAACCTTGCCATGCTCCTGTGCATTTCGCTCGCCGTAACACCGGCGTTTAAAATGCGCTTCTGGAATATCGGCGCTGAAGGTCAGGTGCTGGCGGGCGGCCTTGCCACCACCGCATGCATGATCCTTCTGGGAGACAAACTTCCCTCTTCTGTTCTCCTGCTCGTTATGGTTGTAACCAGTATTTTAGCCGGTGCGATTTGGGCGTTGATTCCCGCTTTCTTCAAAGCGCATTGGAACACCAATGAAACCCTGTTTACGCTGATGATGAACTACATCATTATGCAGCTCGTTTCGTTTTTCGCCTATATCTGGTCCGTGCCGAAAGGCTCCGGGCAGATCGGCGTGATCAATCGCTCCACGCAGGCCGGTTGGCTGCCGAAGATCGGCGGGCAATCGTATTTACTGAACATCATCATCGTGGCGATCTTAACGATTCTGATGTATATTTACCTGAAATACAGCAAACACGGCTACGAAATTTCCGTTGTCGGCGAAAGTGAAAACACGGCCCGCTACATTGGGATCAATGTAAAAAAGGTCATTCTGCGCACACTTTTTCTTTCCGGCGCGGTTTGCGGTGTTGCCGGCCTTTTGCTGGTGGCCGGAACCGACCACACCATCACGCGGGACACCGCCGGCGGCAGAGGCTTTACGGCTATTCTGGTATCGTGGCTGGCAAAATTCAATCCGCTTTTCATGGTTGTGACATCATTTTTGATCGTCTTTTTGCAAAAAGGAGCGACTCAGATCTCCACCAAATTCGGGCTGAACGATTCTTTTTCCGATATTATTACCGGTATCATTATCTTCTTTATCATCGGCAGTGAATTCTTTATTCAATATACTTTGAAATTCCGCAGCTTTAAAAAGGAGGCGAATGCATAATGTTTTCCACGCTCATTGCTTTTCTCCCGCGCGCTGTGGCACAAGGCATTCCGCTTTTATATGGCTCGACGGGTGAAATTTTGACCGAAAAATCCGGTCATTTGAACCTCGGGATCCCCGGTATCATGTATGTTGGCGGTATCAGCGGTGTGATCGGCGCTTTTCTCTATGAGCGCGCCGCCGGAACAGCTGAAGTCATTGTTCCTGCCCTGGCGATCCTCATTACCCTGCTCAGCTCCCTGCTCGGTTCCCTTTTGATGGGGCTGATCTACTGTTTTCTGACCGTTACGCTCCGTGCGAATCAGAATGTTTCCGGCCTTGCTCTGACAACCTTCGGAATCGGGTTCGGTAACTTCTTCGGCGGCTCGCTGATCAAGATAACCAACAGCGACGTTCCTTCCATCACCCTGACCAATACCAGCAACATTTTTCGTACTCCCCTGCCCTTTGCTTCTAAATTGGGCTGGTTCGGCGAGGTATTTCTTTCGTACGGATTTTTGGCATATCTTGCCATTGCCATTGCCATTGTTGCGGCCATTGTTTTAAAGAAAACGCGCGTTGGTCTGCATTTGCGTGCCGTCGGGGAAAACCCCGCCACGGCAGACGCCGCGGGTATCAACGTCAACCGCTACAAATATGTTTCCACCTGTCTTGGCAGTATGATCGCTGGGCTGGGCGGTCTGTATTACGTCATTGACTATGCCAATGGCGTTTGGTCCAACAACGCCTTTGGCGACCGCGGCTGGCTCGCCATTGCGCTGGTCATTTTCGCTGTGTGGAAACCGGGTTTTGCCGTGCTGGGATCGATCCTTTTCGGCGGTCTTTACATTGTGCACAACTACATTCCCGGTCTTACCTTTGCCACCCAGGAATTGTTTAAAATGTCCCCCTATGTCGTCACTATTTTGGTACTGATCATCATCAGCATGCGTCGTCGCCGTGAAAATCAGCCGCCGGCACATTTGGGACTTTCCTATTTCCGCGAAGAAAGATAAACAAGAAAAGCCGGAATTGCCGGCTTTTCCTTTATAAGGAGAATATCATGGAAAATCTGAATCGAGAAACCGCAATCGAACTTTTGAAAAAATATAATCAGGAAACATTCCATTTGCAGCACGCGTTCACCGTGGAGGGAGTAATGCGCTATTTTGCCGAAAAGGAAGGCTGCGATCCCGATTTTTGGGGCTTGGTGGGTCTTTTGCACGATATTGATTTTGAAAAATACCCCGAAGAGCACTGTACCAAAGCGCCTGCACTTTTAAAGGAGATCCATGCCGGCGATGAGCTGATCCACGCTGTTTGCAGCCATGGGTACGGCCTAACGGGCACCAACGCCAAGCCGGAGCATATTATGGAAAAAACGCTTTTCACGGTGGATGAATTGACAGGGCTGATCGGCGCCTGCGCCCTCATGCGTCCTTCCAAGAGCGTGCAGGATATGGAACTCAAAAGCCTGAAAAAGAAATATAAGGATAAAAAATTCGCTGCCGGCTGTTCGCGCGATGTGATCGAGCAGGGCGTCGCTCTCATGGATGCCGACCTGGACACTATTCTCTGGGAAACCATCCTTGCCATGCGTTCCTGTGAAGAAGCCGTGCAAAATCAAATGGCCTCTCTCTGAAAAAACTCAAATTCGTTTTTCTTCATTTCTTTGCAAAAAGCATTTGACAGAATCCAAACTTTGTGATAAACTGATACGGCTGTCAGATCCCTGACAGCCGTATAAAAAACAACTTTCCTATTTCCTCAAATACAAATGCTAAAATTTGAACGGGAACGTTTGCAGCTACCCGCCGGTGGCGAGGGTGAATCTTCAATTCAATATGCAGAGGTATCGAAGCGGTCATAACGAGCCGCACTCGAAATGGTTGACTTTTGTGTCAGCTTTGTCCACCCGAAAATCCCCATTTTACGGAGCTTTTGCTCAGTTCGAAAATTGAATATTTTGCTGTTCTGTCCTGCTGTTCTGTCCTTGGGTTTTTTGCAGAATTTCAGGCTTAACAATACACGGAGAGGTATCGAAGTGGTCATAACGGGGCTGACTCGAAATGGTTGACTTTTGTGTCAGCTTTGTCCACCCGAAAATCCCCATTTTACGGAGCTTTTGCTCAGTTCAAAAATCGAATATTTTGCTGTTCTGTCCTGCTGTTCTGCCTTTCGGTTTTTCGCAGAATTTCAGGCTTAACAATACACGGAGAGGTATCGAAGTGGTCATAACGGGGCTGACTCGAAATTTTTTGTAGAGTTGGCTGTTTGCTCCGCTTAAAAAGCCCGTAAATTCAGGGGTTTTCTCCGGTTCGAAAATTGAATATTTTGTTGTTCTTTCCGTCAGTTCTTTCCAAAAGTTTTTGGACGAAATGCGGAATCACATACACGGAGAGTTGTCCGAGTGGTCGAAGGTGCAGCACTCGAAAACGAAGCACCACTTTGGACAACTCCCTCCGAAAAGTCTTGATTTTACAAGGGTTTTCGGCTATCCTTGAAAAGTAAATATGTTGTAGTTCTCTCCATCAGTTCTCTCGCTTTTCCAAAGCACTTTTGAGAGCCGATGTTGAAGATATAACTGGAGAGATGTCCGAGCGGTTTAAGGTGCAGCTCTCGAAAAGCTGTGAACCGAAAGGTTCCGAGGGTTCGAATCCCTCTCTCTCCGCCAAAAACAATGCCCACAAGCGATGGTAGTCGTTTGTGGGCTTACTTTTTACCCACAAGGATTGCCTATGTACTCGGCGTACCCCTTGACTGAGATACGCCATTTCTTTATGAGATCACGCCTAACGCTCCTTTCAGACCGTTCACCATAGCGTCAGCAGATGACAACTTGGAATTGTAATCCAAATGGGCATATACATTTGCCGTGGTAGAGAAATC